>CP174359.1:0-721362 GCA_045401115.1 Candidatus Phycocordibacter aenigmaticus
AAACGCATCATCCACATTCAACGTATCTCCTGAGAGCGTGATGTTAGTGCCGGCTGCGAGGTTGGTATTGTCTGAGATGTCGATGGAGCTGAGGGTGGCGATAGTGCCGAGGCCAAGTGAGGTACGCGCGGTGGCACCTGATTCATAAGCAAAGGCACCGGAGCCAGTGGCGACGATGAACTGGCCGTCACTTGCTGCAGCACCAAGAGTGTTGAGGTCTTGGAGGACGCCGGTGGTGGTGAGACCGCCTGCGGCTTGGACCAAGCCACCTGCTGCGGTGACCGTGAGGGTGTCGCCAGTGAGGGTGATGCCGTTGCCGACGGCGAGGTTGGTGTTGCTTGAGATATCAACCGAAGTCAGGAACCCAGCATCATTGGTGAAGTCAGCGAGGGTAACGGTTGTGTAGTCAATTTCGTTGTCAGAGACGGTATTGGTATCGAGGGTTGCTGAGCCGGTACTGTAGGTAAAGTCGCCATGATCACCATTAGCGATGTCTGAAGCAAGAATAGATGAGGAAAGGTTGAGCTTGCTGTACGCAATAGCTGCCGCGCTATTGATGTCAGCGTTCACGATGGTGTCGTTGACGATTTCTGAAGAACTAATAGAGGTACCTAAAGTAGCAGTGAGCGCATTGCCTGAGACCGTGAGGCCGGTGCCGGCGAACTCGTTGATCGTGTCGCCGCCGATGACAATGTTGCCGCCCACGGTGATAGTGCCGGCTGAATCAATGGTGGTGGTGGCGGTGCCGCCTGCGTAGAGGGTGTCGAATACGGAAAGGAGTGTGGTTGAAGCGTTAGTGAAGGTGTAGAGGCCGGTACCAGTGTCTCCTGTGTTTGAGAGGAACGCATCATCCACATTCAACGTATCTCCTGAGAGCGTGATGTTAGTGCCGGCTGCGAGGTTGGTATTGTCTGAGATGTCGATGGAGCTGAGGGTGGCGATGGTGCCGAGGCCAAGTGAGGTACGCGCGGTGGCACCTGATTCATAAGCAAAGGCACCGGAGCCAGTGGCGACGATGAACTGGCCGTCACTTGCTGCAGCACCAAGAGTGTTGAGGTCTTGGAGGACGCCGGTGGTGGTGAGACCGCCGGTTGCTTGGGCAAGACCGCCGGTTGCGGTGACGGTGAGCGTGTCGCCAGTGAGGGTGATGCCGTTGCCGACGGCGAGGTTGGTGTTGCTTGAGATATCAACCGAAGTCAGGAACCCAGCATCATTGGTGAAGTCAGCGAGGGTAACGGTGGTGTAGTCAATTTCGTTGTCAGAGACGGTGTTTGCGTCAAGTGTTGCCGAGCCAGTTGCATAGGTGAAGTCGCCATGATCACCATTAGCGATGTCTGAAGCAAGAATAGATGAGGAAAGGTTGAGCTTGCTGTACGCAATAGCTGCCGCGCTATTGATGTCAGCGTTCACGATGGTGTCGTTGACGATTTCTGAAGAACTAATAGAGGTACCTAAAGTAGCAGTGAGCGCATTGCCTGAGACCGTGAGGCCGGTGCCGGCGAACTCGTTGATCGTGTCGCCGCCGATGACAATGTTGCCGCCCACGGTGATAGTGCCGGCTGAATCAATGGTGGTGGTGGCGGTGCCGCCTGCGTAAAGGGTGTCGAATACGGAAAGGAGTGTGGTTGAAGCGTTAGTGAAGGTGTAGAGGCCGGTACCAGTGTCTCCTGTGTTTGAGAGGAACGCATCATCCACATTCAACGTATCTCCTGAGAGCGTGATGTTAGTGCCGGCTGCGAGGTTGGTATTGTCTGAGATGTCGATGGAGCTGAGGGTGGCGATGGTGCCGAGGCCAAGTGAGGTACGCGCGGTGGCACCTGATTCATAAGCAAAGGCACCGGAGCCAGTGGCGACGATGAACTGGCCGTCAGAGGCTGCAGCACCAAGAGTGTTGAGGTCTTGGAGGACGCCGGTGGTGGTGAGACCGCCGGTTGCTTGGGCCAAGCCTCCTGCTGCGGTGACGGTGAGCGTGTCGCCGGTGAGGGTGATGCCGTTGCCGACGGCGAGGTTGGTGTTGCTTGAGATATCAACCGAAGTCAGGAACCCAGCATCATTGGTGAAGTCAGCGAGGGTAACGGTGGTGTAGTCAATTTCGTTGTCAGAGACGGTGTTTGCGTCAAGTGTTGCCGAGCCAGTTGCATAGGTGAAGTCGCCATGATCACCATTAGCGATGTCTGAAGCAAGAATAGATGAGGAAAGGTTGAGCTTGCTGTACGCAATAGCTGCCGCGCTATTGATGTCAGCGTTCACGATGGTGTCGTTGACGATTTCTGAAGAACTAATAGAGGTACCTAAAGTAGCAGTGAGCGCATTGCCTGAGACCGTGAGGCCGGTGCCGGCGAACTCGTTGATCGTGTCGCCGCCGATGACAATGTTGCCGCCCACGGTGATAGTGCCGGCTGAATCAATGGTGGTGGTGGCGGTGCCGCCTGCGTAAAGGGTGTCGAAT
The DNA here is from genome assembly GCA_045401115.1 of Candidatus Phycocordibacter aenigmaticus. Taxonomy (GTDB): domain Bacteria; phylum Patescibacteriota; class Minisyncoccia; order Phycocordibacterales; family Phycocordibacteraceae; genus Phycocordibacter; species Phycocordibacter aenigmaticus. Next base: position 2,450 of record CP174359.1, read on the forward strand.
ACGGAAAGGAGTGTGGTTGAAGCGTTAGTGAAGGTGTAGAGGCCGGTACCAGTGTCTCCTGTGTTTGAGAGGAACGCATCATCCACATTCAACGTATCTCCTGAGAGCGTGATGTTAGTGCCGGCTGCGAGGTTGGTATTGTCTGAGATGTCGATGGAGCTGAGGGTGGCGATGGTGCCGAGGCCAAGTGAGGTACGCGCGGTGGCACCTGATTCATAAGCAAAGGCACCGGAGCCAGTGGCGACGATGAACTGGCCGTCAGAGGCTGCAGCACCAAGAGTGTTGAGGTCTTGGAGGACGCCGGTGGTGGTGAGACCGCCGGTTGCTTGGGCCAAGCCTCCTGCTGCGGTGACGGTGAGCGTGTCGCCGGTGAGGGTGATGCCGTTGCCGACGGCGAGGTTGGTTTCGCTTGAGATATCAATACTGCTACCAAGGAGTGAGACATTGCCTGAGAGTGCACCGTCTGCGACAGAACCTGATGCTGAGATGGTGAGATCATTGGCAACGTTTGCATCACCAATGGTGTCATTGTTCGTAAACACATTAGTCACCCCAGTGAGGAACGACTCGAGTCCCCCTTCAGTGTTGGTGTTAAGAATGGTGGTGGAAGCGTTGATGAGGGCGTTGGTGTCAGTGTCAGTGTAGTGGTCGAGGTCTGCAATTTGTGATTCGGTGATGGAGAGGTTGGCAAGGGTGGTGATGGATGCCACTGAGGTGGTCGCGGCGAGGTTTGAGATGAAGTTGTTGGTAGCGCGGGTTGAGGTGAAGTAGAGGTTGTTTGAACCTTCTGCAAGGCCGTCAGTGGTGGTAGCGTACCAGTCTGAAAGCGCAAAGTAATTTGCAAGGTCAGTATCATCGGCAAGGGTTGAGCCCCAGACACGGGTGTCGATTTGGTCAGTCTTGAGGTATCCGCCTGCGGTGAGGACGACCACACTGTCATCGGTACCTGGACCAATGCTTGGTGCATGGATGGTTGAGTCAAACTCAGCACCGTTGGTGAAGGTTTGGGTGCCGCCCCAGGTGTTTGAGGTGGTGGTACCAAAGGCAATGCCAAGCGTATCACCGGTGAGCGTGAGTGGGTATGTGGTGGCAAGGTTTGTATTGCTCGAGATGTCGATGGAGCTGAGGGTGGCAAGGGTGCCGAGGCCGAGGCTGGTGCGGGCGGTTGAACCACTTTCGTATGCAAAGGTGCCTGCTCCTGTTGCCACGATGAACTGACCGTCAGAGGCTGCAGCACCGAGGGTGTTGAGGTCTTCAAGTATACCTGTGGTGGTGAGACCACCGGTTGCTTGGGCCAAGCCTCCTGCTGCGGTGACGGTGAGCGTGTCGCCGGTGAGGGTGATGCCGTTGCCGACAGCAAGATTAGTTTCGTCTGAGATGTCGATGGATGTACCGAGGGTTGCAGTGAGCGCATTGCCTGAGACCGTGAGGCCGGTGCCGGCGAACTCGTTGATCGTGTCGCCGCCGATGACAATGTTGCCGCCCACGGTGATAGTGCCGGCTGAATCAATGGTGGTGGTGGCGGTGCCGCCTGCGTAGAGGGTGTCGAATACGGAAAGGAGTGTGGTTGAAGCGTTAGTGAAGGTGTAGAGGCCGGTACCAGTGTCTCCTGTGTTTGAGAGGAACGCATCATCCACATTCAAGGTGTCTCCTGAGAGCGTGATGTTGGTGCCGGCTGCGAGGTTGGTATTGTCTGAGATGTCGATAGTGTCATTGTTCGTAAACACATTAGTCACCCCAGTGAGGAACGACTCGAGTCCCCCTTCAGTGTTGGTGTTAAGAATGGTGGTGGAAGCGTTGATGAGGGCGTTGGTGTCAGTGTCAGTGTAGTGGTCGAGGTCTGCAATTTGTGATTCGGTGATGGAGAGGTTGGCAAGGGTGGTGATGGATGCCACTGAGGTGGTCGCGGCGAGGTTTGAGATGAAGTTGTTGGTAGCGCGGGTTGAGGTGAAGTAGAGGTTGTTTGAACCTTCTGCAAGGCCGTCAGTGGTGGTAGCGTACCAGTCTGAAAGCGCAAAGTAATTTGCAAGGTCAGTATCATCGGCAAGGGTTGAGCCCCAGACACGGGTGTCGATTTGGTCAGTCTTGAGGTATCCGCCTGCGGTGAGGACGACCACACTGTCATCGGTACCTGGACCAATGCTTGGTGCATGGATGGTTGAGTCAAACTCAGCACCGTTGGTGAAGGTTTGGGTGCCGCCCCAGGTGTTTGAGGTGGTGGTACCAAAGGCAATGCCAAGCGTATCACCGGTGAGCGTGAGTGGGTATGTGGTGGCAAGGTTTGTATTGCTCGAGATGTCGATGGAGCTGAGGGTGGCAAGGGTGCCGAGGCCGAGGGTACTTCGTGCCGTACCTGCGTCAGCATCATCTATTAAGGTACGACCGTATGAAGAGAGTGTAGTGAGGGTGGCAGATCCACTTCCGGTGAAGTATGGGAGTTGGTTAGCAGCAGAAGTGAGACCAGCGAGTGCAGCAAGTTCTGCGTCGTATGCTTGGACGTCAGAGCCGATGGCAAGGCCTAAGTTAGTACGGGCACCTGAGGCGGTGGTGGCACCGGTGCCGCCGCGGGCGATGGCAAGAGAACCAGACCAGGTTGGGGTGAAGGTATGGGTGTCACCTGATGAGGTAATAGTGAGACCGAGGTTAGTGTCACTTGAGGTGGCGAAGGTTTGGGTTGAGCCAGTTTGGTATGAACCGGCTACACCGACTGCGGTGATTCCCCCGCCAGCGCCAGCGTCAGCGCCACAGGAGAAGGTGCCGTTGTTGTAGATGAGTTTGTCTCCTGAGTCGGCACATTCTGAGAGACCGAAGCCTGAGATGAATGAGCCGGTGAGGTGTGGGAGGGTTGAGGTGGCTGATGAGTCGGAGGCGGTGAAATATTCAGATACGGTCTCTCCCGCTACTGAAAGTTTTGCATATGGACTACTGGTGCCGATACCAACGTTGCCTTGTGACTGGACAACAAAATCAACTCCGCTGTTTTCATCAATAAACTCAAGTACATTGAAATTCACCTCATTATCGTAACTTTCAATTTTAAATATTGGCTCTGTTTGCGACTGATCTGAGTTGGTAATAACAAAACTTGATTTATCAACTGAAACATCATCAGCTTGTCGTAATTGCAATAATGCATCTGAAATTACTGTCCCGATACCCACATTCCCTGTCTGGGAATCATACACAAGCCCTGACGTATCAACGGCAAGACCACCTGCAAAGGTTGAGGTGGCAGCAGCGTCGTTGGCAATAAACTCGGTGGCGGTGAGTGAGCCAGTGGTGGTGTCGTCACCGTTGTTAATAAGGAATGCATCGTCCACGTTGAGCGTGTCTCCTGAAAGCGTGATGTTGGTGCCGGCGGCGAGGTTGGTGTTGCTTGAGATGTCGATGGAGCTGAGAGTGGCAAGTGAACCAAGGCCGAGTGAGGTACGCGCGGTGGCGCCTGATTCATAGGCAAAGGCACCGGAGCCGGTGGCGACGATGAACTGACCATCGCTTGCTGCAGCGCCAAGGGTGTTGAGGTCTTGGAGAACGCCGGTGGTGGTGAGGCCACCGGTTGCTTGGGCAAGACCGCCGGTTGCGGTGACGGTGAGGGTGTCGCCGGTGAGAGTGATGCCGTTGCCGACGGCAAGGTTGGTATTGCTTGAGATGTCGATAGTGTCATTGTTCGTAAACACATTAGTCACCCCAGTGAGGAACGACTCGAGTCCCCCTTCAGTGTTGGTGTTGAGGATGGTGGTGGAAGCGTTGATGAGAGCGTTGGCGTCAGTGTCAGTGTAGTGATCAAGGTCTGAGATTTGTGATTCGGTGATGGAGAGGTTGGCTAAGGTGGTGATGGATGCCACTGAGGTGGTAGCGGCGAGGTTTGAGATGAAGTTGTTGGTAGCGCGGGTGGTGGTGAAGTAGAGGTTGTTTGAACCTTCTGCAAGACCGTCAGTGGTGGTAGCGTACCAGTCTGAAAGCGCAAAGTAATTTGCAAGGTCGGTGTCATCGGCAAGGGTTGAGCCCCAGACACGGGTGTCGATTTGGTCAGTCTTGAGGTATCCGCCTGCGGTGAGGACGACCACACTATCGTCAGTACCTGGGCCAATGCTTGGTGCATGGATGGTTGAGTCAAACTCAGCACCGTTGGTGAAGGTTTGTGTGCCGCCCCAGGTGTTTGAGGTGGTGGTACCAAAGGCAATGCCAAGCGTGTCACCGGTGAGCGTGAGTGGGTATGTGGTGGCGAGGTTGGTGTTGTCTGAGATGTCGATGGAGCTGAGGGTGGCGAGTGAACCAAGACCAAGATTAGTGCGGGCACCTGAGGCAGTGGTGGCACCGGTGCCGCCGCGGGCGATGGTGAGGGTGCCGGTGGTGCCGGTGAGTATTGGAAGGCCGGTAGCGTCGGTGAGATCGAAGGCAGGGGTAGCGTCTGAGGCGCCGAGTGATACGGAGACGCCACCAAATGAGACTGAGGAGTTGACGAGTTTGGCGTTAGTGACTGCGCTGTCTTCTATTTCAGAAGAGCCGATGGTGGTGCCGAGGTCTGCCGTCACATTGCCTGCTGAGTAGGTCAGGCCTCCTGAGAAGGTGGTGGTGGAGACCCAGGTGGGAGTGTCACCGGCGAGGGCGAGGATTTGTCCGTTGGTGCCTGCGGTGGTGGTGGCAAGTTGGTTAGTGCCATTGCCCACGAGGAGAGTGCCTGACTGTATTGCGCTCCATCCGGTGCCACCGTTGGAGACGCCGAGGATACCGGTGACGTCAGTGGCGAGGTTCACGAGTGCGGTGGTGACTGAGCCGGCGGTTGCTTTGAGGAAGCCAGTGAGGTTTCCGAGGGTGAAGGTGTTGCCGACTACGAGGTTTGAAGTGGAAGCGGTGTTTGATACGGCAAGGTTCGTAGTGGTGGCGTTGGTGGTGGTGCTGTTGGTTATTGTTGCGCTATCAGCAGCAAGTGTGGCGGTGTAGAAGTTGGTGCTGGTAGCATTCGTACTTGTTGCGTTTGTGGTGGTGAGGTTGGTGATGGTGGATGAGGCGTTGATGAGTACACCCACAGTAGTGGTTGGTGAGAGGGCGCCTCCGGTCAATTCAAAGGCTTGGCCGAAGGATGCGCCGCCGCCTGCGCCATCATCAGAACCATCACACAGATCAGCGCTGCCGGTTATCGCCACACAGAAGTCAGATGGTGATGTGCCATAGGTACCAAGGAAATCGAGTGCACCGCTAATACTTACACGTGGAAGTGTTGAAGTTGCGGTGGTTGTTGCAGTAAAGTGGCTCGCCACTGTTTCCCCCACTACTGAAAGTTTTGCGTATGGTGAGGTGGTGCCGATGCCGATGCGATCGTTCACACTATCAATAACCAACGTTGATGTGTCAAAGGTATAGTCACCAGTTGCAGTGTCTCCTGTATTTAATAAGAACGCGTCATCCACATTCAACGTATCTCCTGAGAGCGTAATGTTGGTGCCGGCTGCGAGGTTTGTATTGCTCGAGATGTCGATAGAGCTGAGGGTGGCGAGAGAGCCGAGGCCGAGGCTGGTACGTGCGGTTGAACCACTTTCATATGCAAAGGTGCCTGCTCCTGTTGCCACGATGAACTGACCGTCACTGGCTGCAGCACCAAGAGTGTTGAGATCTTCGAGTACTCCGGTGGTAGTGAGACCACCGGTTGCTTGGGCCAAGCCTCCTGCTGCGGTGACGGTGAGGGTGTCGCCGGTCAAAGTGATACCGTTGCCGACAGCAAGATTAGTTTCGTCTGAGATGTCGATGGATGTACCGAGGGTCGCAGTGAGCGCATTGCCTGAGACCGTGAGACCGGTGCCGGTGAGATCGGTAACGGTCTCACTATTTACAGAAATTCCGGAATCGAATGTAGCAAGACCGGTGGTGCGAAGTGTTCCAGCAACGTCGAGTTTATATGAAGGAGTGGTGTCGCCGATGCCGACATTGCCATCAATAGGGTTCAAAATAACATTTACATCATTACCTACACTTGGTTCAGTACCTTGAAAATATACATACCCATTAACCCCAGCGACTGCACCAATTTTAGCTGCTCTATCATTAGAACCAGTGTTTGTTTCAAACCGTAAAATACCGTGTGTGGTACTCGGTGGTGTTGAAACAGACGAAAACACATGAAGTGGAGCTGACGGACTGTTTGTTCCAATACCAACGTTACCGCCACTCGTAGCAAAGTATGCAGAGCCTGTTGAAGAGAGTTGTGTCGTTGAAGCATTACCAGTCACTGTAAGGAGTGAGCCGTCAAAAGTGAGGTTGCTTTCTGCAGTAAGTGCCGATGTGCCGTTGCCGGTGAGTAATGCATTAGCGGTAAGAGTGGTGGCTCCTGTACCTCCATTTGTAACAGGAAGTGTGCCAGTCACTTCACTGGTCAAGTCTACTGAAGTACCGAGTGTAGTTTGAAGGGCATTACCTGAGATAGTGAGGCCGGTGCCGGTGAGGTCGGTAATGTAATCACTACCGAGTGCGAAATTAGTTGTTGAAAGATTTGGCAATGTTGAGGTTGCGGTGGTACTTGTTGCCTGAAAGTACGGCGCTGCAATTTGTCGCCATGCTTCAAGTCCACCAGCAAAGGTTGAGGTGCCAGTGCCGCTAATGGCAATGTTTTGTGTGGTGGTTGGTGCGAGAGCTGATTGTGAAAATATATTTGTAGCAAGTTCAAAAGCTTGACCAAACGATGAGCCACTATTGGTTGAAAGACAGGTACCATTAACTGCGAAACAACCGCCAGTAATATTAAAACCGACGTTCGAGGTTGTGGTGGCGGATCCGTTAATATTTAAACCTGAGAGTGTCGTAGTACCGAAGCCGTCGCCTGCAACAGAAAGGAAGTTTGTACTTGGTGATGATGATGCCACCGAGAATACTGGCGTTGTTTGTCCAGCTGATGCTTGCGCTGCAAGTGTTGCATATGGCGACGTTGTCCCGACACCTACACCACCAGTAGTGTAATAGATATCACTCCCTGCGGTAGTCCACTGTGTCGTACCTGATGTAGGGATATTCGTCCACGCACCTCCATTGTTCTTTACTTGAAGCGTGCCGCCATTATCACGGAATCCATACCCACTGGCACTTGCTGTGTCTCCGAAATTAATGTATCGGCTCGTACCTGAAAGAATAACGTCGCCATAGACATCAAGTTGCGCCAACGGTGAAGACGTCGCAACACCGATATATCCAGAAGAATCGAAAAAGAGTGTTGAGGTTGCACTCAACGTATCACCAGTTGCAGCATAATACGGAACATATCCTAATGTACCGGAATTTACCGTACCACTACCACTGCCACCACCGACACCACTCGTGCCTGAAATTGACCCTCCTATAATAGTGGGGTTAGTAATAGTGACACCATTCAAATTATCAATGCGGTTCGTAAGTGAGATGGCACGGAAGTTTCCAGCGCTGGCTTTATCGCTTGCGGCGGTGAAGCGGGTGATTTCTTGTCTGAGTTCATTTTCAAGTTGTTGGAGGCGTATGGTGAGATCATTATCTGAAACACCGCTATACGATACTTCTCGAGTGATGTTATTGACCACCGTGGTTGGCGTACGCTCTATGATGCGTTCAACAATTCTTGTATCGGCAGAAGATTCGTTAGAGTCACTGTTACTACCTAGTCCTCGTTTTGGATAGACCAATGCAGGTGGTGTGTAGTCATCGACCCAAAGTCGATCACCGATAGTACTAATAATTCCTTGTGGTGAAAAAGAGAAAGCAAGATTTTGATTCTGCAAAGAATCGACACTCGTCACTGATGCTGAAAGTTGCTGTGCCTTTCCAAGAAAAGTGGTTGATATTTTTTGCGCTTGTTTAAATCCTTTGTTTACCACTTCACGAACATGAGTAGGACTATAGTCTGCATATGAAAATGTAGACACACCAAATATCAATAACAATGCTAGTGACAAAACACCGATTTGTTTTGGTGCATGTTCAACGATACTTTTTTGTACTTTCTTTGCTAGAGGTTGTGCACGCCAGTATTCCTGTCTTCTTTGTTCAGCAAGTTCTTCTCGTCGCAGTGCATTCTTTTTTTGTTGTGACTCAAAAAACAGAATGAGTGAGTGCCGACTCACCTGCACATCCTTTCCTTCTTTTTTTGAAAGAAGAGTCCCAGTTCTTGCCAAAGAAATAATGTATTTCTCACTGTAGCCGGTGAGCGTTTGAGCTTCAGAAACAGTGACATACACATCCCCTTTTGAAATGACTTCTGCTTGACGCTCTTCATGCGAAAGATGCGACAAAGTACCTTGTTCGCGTTCCTTTATATGTGCACCAGCGCGACCCTTTTCATAGGGTGGCTGATTACTTTCTTCGTGTTCGTTATCAGTCATTCGTTTTTGGAATATATCTATATGATAACTGGATATTTTCTAAAAATAGGGCTTCAGAAAAAACTCCTGTGGATTTGAAAGAATAGAAACCACTTGTAAAGATTTTTGAAGTACATACGAATGAGTAGATTTCTTTCTTACAATTCCCTTTTAAGGACCTTAATGTAATGAAGAAGAAATAGTACTTTTGAAGATACTCATACCACCCCACCGCCTCTGTGACGGGTATCGATTCTATTATAGGAGTGGCGCTTGTCCGAGGTCGGACATGATATGTGTGCAGGCGGTTTGTGATTATATGCATTCCTTATATATATAGAACATCAGTCCATATAAGGACGATCCTCTATATGAGGTACCAATATATGAACGTAGGGTTAAAAATCCATAGAGGCACCAAATATCGAGGACCGACCTCGATATTTGGTGCCTGCTGTCGTTGTTAAGTACGGTCTTTGGCGGGTAAGAGGTGTTTTTAACTATCTCGGATTGCCGAGAAAATATTTATACGGCTAAAAATATAGTTTTTATGGATATCTCGGATACATGAATACTAACCTAAGACACAGAGGCTCTAGTGATTACTATCTACTACGACAGTAGATACACGTTCGATAATGCGTTCAGTAACTACACCTCTAATGGATCTGGGATTTAGTTCTTCTCTTTCTTTGGGAGCACAAGTGTTGGAGGTGTATAGCTATCTTGCCACAAGAAGTCACTAAGGGCGCTGATAACACCAGGAACAGAGAACGTAGCGGCAATGTTTTGCACATCATCTACCGTTACACTCTCAAAGAGAGTAGTGGCAATTAAGTGCGCTGTTTTTTGAGATTCAATTATTATTATAGAGGCAGTTTTACCTGCGTCAGTCACCACACGTTGCGAGACTGACCGCATGTCAGATGCAAGTTCCTTTGTAATCATGTCGCGGTCAATCCAGAGATCGGCGAGGTGATCAGAGAACCGGTCATGCCAGTTTAAAAATTTTACCGGTGCGTGGTGGAGCGTCAGTACACCATTGGTATAACCAACGACGATTCTTTTTGAAGCACTGAGTACTAATTCCCCACTTTGCCGGTATACATTCTGCAGTGTCTCTGTCGCGCCACTATTACGTACCCCTATTTCGACTGTCATTATTTTTTGTGATACTGCACGAGCGATATTCTGTGGCCCACCATCTTGAAAAGCAGTATAACCCACCGTAAGAGCAGAGAAGAACACAAATGCACCAGCTACCGCACCAACAAGGCGCGCAAACGTAACTGTAGTAGCATTGTCAGAACCAAGAGAAGTGGCGGCTTGTTGGTGAAGAGAATTAAAATATTCACGTGAACGTGCTGCACTAAGTTCTTTAGTGCGTCTTTCTTTTTCTTTTTTAACTGAATCAACGAATGTGAGAAACGAATCACGGTCAATGAACCATACGCCATTTATTTTTTCACCTACTATCTGCTGAGTGCGCGCAAGACGACCAATGTAATCAGACGTATATCCAAATTCTTTAGCAAGTAATTTTGCTGAAGCATGGTTATTATTTTTAGGTGTGGAGGCGGTAGTCATAAATAGACGAACTACCTTTTAGTTTACTAGTTATTTCGGCTTTTTTGGCACAGAAAAAATACCAATGTGGAATATCTACAAACAAGCAGAGTACTACGTTACTACTGTAACCCAGTCATCATATACCCTCTTTGTGACCCTAATGTGTGAGTAGGAATACTATGATGCAAAGATGTCTTGCAAAAAATCAATACCGAGTTCAAAAAGAACACCAAATGAGCCGAGGAGTGTAGTGAGGAAACCAGCGATAAGATCGATACCTTGCATAAATATCGTTCCAAAGTAGCTTATTATTGCCCCCTGAGCCTCATCACTCACCGCCCCTGATGAGAATGCTGTATTAGCATCCTGAGTGAATGACCATTCAGCAGGAACATGTGCACCACCTGCCATAACAATAAGTGTGATGATTAGTGCTACTGGTAGAAAATAACTAATAAAAACATAGTTGTTTTCTGAAGGTTTTTTATTCTCGTATACTCGAGATTCCTTCAAAGGTGTGTGTGTTTCTTTTTGATGAGGTATTACCCCACCCATACTCTGTGAAGCATGTAATGACGATGTATGCACCAAGTTTTTATGAATGCGAGGTTGTATATGCGCTGTTCCTACCTTACGCGTCCCCTCTACTTTCTTCTGTACCGGTACTATTCTTTCGTTATAAGGCGTATATTTCTCTTTCAGTGGTAAGTGAGCCGGAGCATCATCTTTAATATAGGTCACTGAGCTCCATGTATAGAGGACATCGGGTTTTTCTGGTTGTTTATTCTGAGTATGAAGTGTATTTAACGGTATAGTGGTAGTAGCTTTGTCCTCTTTAAGGGGAGGACTTTCCTCGCCTGCATGTTCTTGATCATGTTGTTCTGATTCATCCTCGCATGCAGGAGTATCGATTCCTGCATGTTCGCGCAAGTCTGATTCATCTATATACCAAGAACGCCCAATTCGGGTTGCCGAGATTTTTCTATCGCGAGCGAGTTGTCCGACATAGTCTTGTGTATAGCCACTTATTTCTGCAGCTCGTTTAGACGAGATGTATGCTTGGCCGTTAATTTGTACTTCTTCCATAGCTCTATTGTAATACAAAAAGCCGCGACATGTGCTGTCGCGGCTTGTTTCTGTGTAGAAGTCTATTGTACGCCAAGCTCTTCTTTGATGAGTGTGGCGAGTTCTTTTGGATTAGCGGCTCCTTTTGATACCTTCATACCTTGCCCAATGAGAAATTGAATAACTGACTCTTTCCCCTGCTTGAGCTCTTCGGCAACCTCTGGGTTCTCTTTGATGACAGTTTGCGCATAGCCGCGAAGTGCTTCGGTGTCGTGCACCTGCATAAGGTTGCGTGCCTCAGCGATAGATTTCGCTCGCCCGCCCTTTTCAAGCATCTCAGTAAGAATATCTTTTGCGCCGCGTGATGATACTGAGTTTTCAGCAACCAAGTCAATGAGTTCCATAAATGCACCTCCTTCGAGATTGTGGAGTGCGTCTGCCATGCCACTTCCCCGCACGTCACTGAGTAAGTAGTTGGTTGCTGTTTTTATTTTTTGTACATCATCAGTGCGTGCTAACACTTCGGCATCAAAGAATGCGCCGAATGTGCGGTCGAGTGTAAGCGTCACTGCATCGTCTTCTTTTACACCCAGTGCCGTGTACCGTTCTCGTTTTTCCCATGGAAGTTCAGGTAGGTCTGCTTTGAGTGTGTCGATATTAAACTCGGGAATATCGGACAGTTTTAGTTTTGGTAGATCAGGGTCTGGAAAGTAACGGTAGTCATGTGACTCTTCTTTCATACGTTGTGAAAATGTTGACTGTGAATTTTCGTCCCAGCCACGTGTTTCTTGTACGAGTGTACCTCCCTCTTCAAGCACTTGAGTATGTCGCTCGATTTCGTAGGCAACCGCACGTTCCATAGCTTTGAATGAGTTGAGATTTTTCACTTCGACTTTAGTGCCAAGTGTTGCGTCTTTTGATATTGAAATGTTCGCTTCAACGCGCATCTCCCCTTTCTCCATATTTGCATCAGACACACCAAGCGTGCGGAGCAGGAGCTGAAGTTCTTGAGCGAAACGACTGGCAGTCTCAGCATCGTGTATGACCGGCTCAGTCACCAGTTCCATCAGTGGTACACCAGCTCGGTTAAAGTCGACGAGACTATACGCCCCGTGTGTATGCTGACTACGCGCGGTATCTTCTTCAAGATGAATACGGGTTATCTCAACCCCCGCAAGAGACCCACCAGAGATTAATGGATATTTATATTGACTGATTTGATACCCTTTTGGTAAGTCTGGGTAGAAATAGTTTTTACGATCAAATTCTGTATAGTCGGCAACGGTACCTTCAATAGCTGCACCAACACGTAGCACGTGTGCCACAGCCGACTTATTGATAACCGGCAATGTGCCAGGGAATGCCATACATACCGGACAGATATGTGTATTAGGTTCACCAGCATGAGGGTCGTTCGCTGAACGACAGAACATTTTAGTCTTGGTCTTCAGTTCCGCGTGGATCTCTAGTCCTATTGTCGGGGTGTATTTTGCCATGAAAAATTCGACTCTTTTTGAAATGAGGCTTTAAAACGACCTCTGGATAGTTAAATGATAGCACTCAGGAGGTGGCGAGTCTATGGAGTACCTACACCTATATATTCCTTTATTAATATGGGAATTATAGATACATTCTATACATCCTCTGAATCAGCCGTATCGTGATGTTTTTCTTTCTGCTCCTCTTCAAGTTTCTCTAAGAATTTAACGAGGGTATCTTGGGCGATTTTAAGGCGATCATCATCGATAGCGGAGACGGGAATAACCGAGGATCCTGAGCATGCTTCCAGCTCTTTGAGTTTTTCCTTCATCACTTCTTCTTCCACCTCATCTATTTTGGTAAGGAACACCATTTCCGGCTTCTCCAACAGCGCTTTATCGTAATCTGAAAGTTCATTACGGATAGTGGTGTAGGTAGCGCACACATCTTCATTTTCAACGGAAACACAGTGTAAGAGTACACGAGTACGGGTAATGTGTCGTAAAAATGCATGACCAAGTCCCTTCCCTGTCGCAGCGCCTTCAATAAGGCCGGGAATGTCTGCAAGCACGAACCCAAACAACACACCAAGAGCCGGTTCAAGTGTCGTAAACGGATAGGCACCGACCTTGGCATTTCTGTTCGTAAAGGCATTCAAAAGTGTTGATTTGCCGGCGTTCGGCATACCCACGAAGCCAACGTCAGCGATAAGCCGCACTTCCACTTCGAGTGTCCCTGATTCACCATACTCACCTGGGATTGCTTTTTCGGGATACTGATTCGTTGATGATTTAAAGCGGGCGTTGCCATAGCCGCCGCGACCACCTTTTAAAATGGTATGCTCCTCTCCTTCGACAGCAATATCCCATTCTCTTCCGGATTCAGTTTCTACTATACGAGACCCGACCGGCACATCAATGTATACCGGGACACCGTTCTTTCCTTCAAGTTCGTTCTTGGATCCGTCACCGCCGTCTTCAGCTTTAAATTCAGGGTTACCGCGGTAGCGTGACAGTATATTCAAATCGCGTACCCCACGGAGAATTACATCACCACCGCGACCACCATCACCTCCTGCAGGCCCGCCAAAGGCTTTACTGCGCATGCGCAACCAGCGTACGACACCGTCGCCGCCTTTACCTGCGGTCGCTTTGAGTGTTATTTCGTCTACAAATGCCATAAATTTAGTAAGTGGGAGGTGGAATGTGGTAAGTGGTTCATGGGAAATAGAATGTGGTTAATAGTTAGAAGGTGGTAGGTGGTAAGTGGAAGGTGGTTAAGAGTTAGAAGGTAGAATGTGGTAGGTGGGAGGTAGAAGGTGGGAGGTGGTAAGTGGGGTGTTATTTTAGTTTTTTGATGAGTGTACTTAACATTTTTTGTACAGAGGAAAGAGTGTCGTAAATAGGTTTAATATCCTTCCTATGATAGATCTGTTCCGCAAGAATGAGCTGTGTTTCCAATTCTGCGGCCGATCCGGCTGCAATACCCAGAAATCGCCTAAAATCCTTTTTACTTTCTCGTCTTGCACCCTCAGCAATATTAGACGGTATCGACACGGCGCACCGTCGCATCTGACTCACTAAACCATATTGCTCCTCTTGGGGCAAATCCTGCGTAAAATCATATACCGCGGCTGCGAGCTCTATCGCAGACTGCCATACTCGCAAACTACGGAAGGCGCTCTGTACATTACCATCTTCCATACTATATATTGTACCGCCTCATTTAACTACTTTTGTAGTTTCCACCTTCTACTTCTGGTCTCTACATTCTACCTACTACTTTCTACCTACCATTCTGCTACAATAGGATTATGAATATCTTTTCGCGGTTTTTAGGGACAATACTTGCGCTTCTTTTAAGTGCCTACGTCATTGAAGGGTTCATTGTTGAGAGCCTTTATGCGGCGGCTATTGTGGCGGTAATGCTCGCTATTATAAATATTACACTGAAGCCAATAGTACTGTTGATTGCGCTGCCACTGCAGGTGCTCACACTCGGACTGTTTACATTTATTGTAAACGCGCTGTTCCTGCTCTTTGTGGCGAGCTTCGTACAAGGTTTTGCTATTGCGGGTTTTGTCCCTGCCCTCTTTGGCGCACTGGTTATCGCAGCGACACTGTGGGTGCTTGATATCTTTTTCTAATACACAGCCTTAATGGACAGTTTAAGAAATGTTGGACGTCGGTACCAACATTTCTTTAAGGAAAAAAACAAAAACGCGCCGGGTGGCGCGTTTTTGTTTTCTCTTGCTGGTTATTTTTTATCGGTGATTCTCCACCCTTGTTTAAGCAGCGACTCTGCTTTTTTAAATTTCATTTCTTTCGTTTGAGCGCCATCGGTGATTGTTACAACGTCGTTGCGTCCGAACTTGGTCGAGCCATTGTTTTGTTCAACCACAATAGGGTCAATCTTTATCGGCTCAGCGCCGATGCGTGGGATTCCTTCAGCAATAAACTGTGAAAGGTTTGCTTCGAGGTCGCGGAAGAGGCGGAGTCCTTCTTTGCGATATTCAATAAATGGGTCTCTGCCGCCATATGAACGTAGGTTCACTGAAGAGCGGAGGTAATCCATAGTTTCGAGGTGTTCAATCCAGAGCAAGTCATACGCTTGCAACATAGAGCGACGGACACCACGCACGAGGACCTCTTTGCCGAGTTCCTGCTCTTTCTCGCCGAGCATTTTCTCTGGGTCAACACCAGCTTGTGTTAAATGATTTCTTGCTGCTTCAAGGACCGCCTCGTCATCACCGGCGAGAATATCGCGGCGGCGTGCGTAAAGTGTTTGTCGTTGGTGGTTAAGCACATCGTCAAAACCGAGGACATGTTTACGTGCGTCAAAGTTTACGCCTTCGATTTTTTCTTGTGCTGACTCAAGTGAGCGCGAGATCATGCGGTTTTGAATTGGTTCGTCTTCTGCGATACCGAGGCGGCCCATGAGACTCTTTACCGCACCTGAGGCAAACACGCGCATGAGTTTATCTTCAAGCGATACAAAGAACTGTGTCTCGCCAGGGTCTCCTTGACGACCCGCACGACCACGGAGTTGGTTATCAATACGGCGCGCATCGTGGCGCTCGGTACCGGCTACATAAAGCCCGCCGAGTTCTTTTACTTTTTCATAGTCGCCTTCCGGTGCGGGGTTACCACCGAGTTTGATGTCCACACCACGCCCGGCGAGGTTTGTTGCGATAACGACCGCACCAACACGCCCCGCCTGTGCAATAATTTCACCTTCACGTTCGTGGTTTTTTGCGTTCAACATTTCATGCGGAATCCCCTCTTTTTTGAAAAGATCAGCAAGACGTTCATTAACCTCAATAGAAGTGGTACCGATAAGTACGGGTTGTCCTTTTTTATTACGCTCTTTTATTTCACGCGCGAGTGCGGTAAATTTGCCGTTTTCGGTTTGGTAAATGAGGTCATCGTGGTCAACACGTGCTACTGGGCGGTGGGTAGGAATGGGTACCACATCAAGGTTATAGACCGAGCGGAACTCTTCTTGTGAAGTAAGGCCGGTACCGGTCATACCTGCGGTCTTTTCATACATACGGAAATAGTTTTGGAACGTCACACTGGCGTACGTTTGGCTTTCGCGCTGTACAGTAATACCTTCTTTGGCTTCAATAGCTTGGTGGAGCCCTTCTGACCATCGACGGCCCGGCTGCAGACGCCCGGTGAACTCGTCGACAATAACGATACTGTCATCTTTGACGACGTAGTCTTTGTCACGTGCAAACAACGCATGCGCTTTTACCGCAGCATCGAGGTGATGGACATACTTAATCCCACCTTCGGCATACATGTTTTCAATGCCAAGCGCTTTCTCTGCCTTTTCAATACCTGAGTCAGTCAGTTGTACTGCGCGTTGTTTTTCGTCAACAGTGAAGTCCTCTTCCGGTTTGAGGCGTGTAGCAATTTGGGCAAACGTTTGATACAGATCTTCTGGGTCACGCGCTGGACCTGAAATAATGAGCGGCGTTCGTGCTTCGTCAATTAAAATAGAGTCTACTTCGTCGATAATAGCGAAGTGGTGCCCACCTTCGTCTGGTGCACGTTGGCGTAGTTCCTCTTTTGAGTACACAAGGTTGTCGCGGAGATAGTCAAAGCCGAATTCATTATTAGTACCATACGTAATATCAGCACGATACGCTTCGGCGCGCGTACATGGTCGTAGGTAGTCATTGACTACTTTAAAACTTCCCTGTTCGTCGCGTTCTTCATCAGTTTCTTCATTCGTATGTGTTGGGTCATACATGAATGACGCGTCATGGTTGAGTATACCCACCGAAAGACCAAGTGCGTGATAGATTTGTCCCATCCATATTGCGTCACGTTGCGCAAGGTAATCGTTTACAGTAATGACATGTACTCCTTTACCACTGAGCGCATTCACATAGACTGGTAATGTTCCAACGAGTGTCTTACCTTCACCGGTACGCATCTCAGCGATACCGCGGTTATGCAGCACATACCCACCAATGATTTGTACGTCATAGTGACGCTCGCCGAGTTGCCGATGTGCGACTTCGCGTACTGCAGCAAATGCTTCAGGGAGAAAACTTTCAAGCGTCTGACCGTTTTTGATTCTTTCCTTAAACTCATGAGTGAGTGCAGTGAGTTCTTCATCAGACCGTTTTTGCATCGCCTCCTCATATGCCGCTACCTGAGGCACCATCTTTTCCCCCTCTTTTAAGAGCGGACTTTGGGAATTTATAAACTTAGAGAAAAATTTCATTGTTCGCGCATTATAACAACTGAATGCTTATTATAAAAACGCTCCTTATATAAGGAGCGTTTTTATTTCTAAGCGGGCAAGAAAAGCTTATCGCTTGCGGCGACGAGCTGTCTTCTTAGCAGGTTTACGCTTAGCAGCTTTCTTTGCTGCTGGCTTACGCTTCGCTGCTTTTTTAGCAGGTTTACGCTTTGCCGCCTTCTTAGCTGGCTTTCGTTTTGCCGCCTTCTTAGCTGCTGGTTTTCGCTTTGCTGCTTTTTTTGCTGCTGGCTTACGCTTTGCAGTTTTCTTAGCAGGTTTGCGACGTGCAACTTTCTTTGCTGGCTTACGAGCTGCTGCCTTTTTAGCAGCTTTCTTAGGAGCTGCTTTTTTTGCTGTTCGACGTCGTTTCATACTAGTTCAAAGTTTTTGAATTACTAACTAACTTCCAACTTGTATCGTGCGAACCACTCGACCTTAATGCAACAAAAAACTTTTTTACTAAAAACAAAAAATATTTTTTGTTGTTTTGCGTGCCCACATACAAGCTTCTTTAATTATGCGTTGCAAATATGCAACGACAACAAAATAAAAAAGTTTTTGTGGATAACAAAAAATATTTTTGAAAAACTTTTTGTAAAAATTTTTAATGTAAATGTGTCTTTTTATTTTTTGTTTTTGTTTTTTAAAAAACGTAATTTTGTTTTTTACTTTTTTTCACATCACGCGCACTTCCGGAGTGATGTGAAGTTTGGTTGTGATGAACACTTTTCTTTGCACGTCACGCATTAATGCGCGTACATCATTTGCAGTAGCGCCATCTTCAGTAGCAAGCACCAATGGTTGTTTGTCCCACACCAATGCACCGCCCACACGCATACCTTTAGCGCCCACCACATGGTCAAGCAACCACGCAAGTGGTATCTTCACTCCCCCTTCAGGTAGTGAGAAGATTGGCATACGTGGATACGTGTTTTGGAATATACTCGCCTCTGCTTCAGGAAGAACGGGATTTAAAAAGAATGAGCCGGCGCTCCCATACGCACCGCTTTCAGGAAATTTATTTTTTCGTATTGCGCATACGGCATCGCGCACCTCTCCTGCGCTTGGCGTGTTCTTGTCTTTAAAGTGTTCCTCTAGGTCACGGTAGTCGAGACATGGCGCGGGGGTGCGTGAAAGTCGAAATGTAGCGGAAAGAATTGTATAACGCGGTACGTGCATTTTAAATATACTGGTTCGGTAATCAAATGCGCAGTCTTCGTTTTTAATCGTGCGTTCACGTCTGTCTTTATGATCATAGACATCTACAGACACGCATGTTTCTGAAAGCGCCGCACCATACGCACCAATGTTTTGAAACACTGCACCGCCAACCGTTCCTGGAATGGCGGAAAGATTTTCAATACCCCACCATTCATTTTCTACAGTGTGTGCGACAAACACATCCCAGTTCGTGCCTGCATCAACATGCACTAACACTTCTTCAGTATCAATATCGGCGTGCGTTATTTTTTGAAACTCCATGCGATACACCACGCCAGTGTACGGTTCATCTTTTGCCAACACGTTTGACCCACCGCCAAGTATAAAAAAATCATTCCGCTCTGCTTCGAGTGCACGAATACATTCTGCTCGTGTTTCTGGCACTATGACACGGCGCGCTTCGCCGCCCACCTTTAGTGTGGTGAGATCCTTAAACAGTAAGTCTTGGTGCGTATGCATAAACAATTCCCTCCATTATGCGACTGACGGGTGCGAGCTCCAAAAAGATCTTATGTGAGTGCTGCCATCAGCCGCATAATAGAGGCAACTACCTTAGTACGATAGCATTTTTTCTTTCTCTCAAACAACCCGTTCAAAACACGAAATACCATCTTGAGGACCGACCTCGAGAATGATTGGTTTTATAGATATTACGGATGCGTGATGATAGAGACCACGACGTAGTGTGGCTCAACAATGTGAAAATAAAAACGCCATTGTTTATCAATGCGTGCCTGCCATACTCCCTCGTATCCTTTATACTTCTTTGCGTTAAGCGACGGATGGTGAAAGTCTTCTAGAAGATAGCCGAATTGTTTACGGGTTTTTTTCTGTACCTGCTTTGGAAAAGCCTTAAATTGCTTAACAGCGCTACCGGCCAGTTGAATCTTCATAGGAGTCTACTTTTTCATCAAACTCTTCTAGATTGGAGAACTCAATGAAATTACCGCGTTTAATGTCTTCGAGGCCTGCGCGAATGTCAGCAAGCACTGGGTCACTTGATGCTCCATGTGGCTCTAATACAAGCGTGCCATTTTGTTCACGTACAGCAAGTATACCGCCCTCACCAACGCCGAGTGCTTCGCGTATCTTTTTAGGGAGTGTAATCACTCCCCGTTGACCGACTTTGACTGTTTTCATAAATACAGAATATCAGAAATACAGATTTTCTGCAAATCCCCCACTCAGTCCTATTATATAAAGGACTGTCCTTTATATTCATTAGATTTTCATTTTTGAGATACGAAAAACCCCGCCGGAGCGGGGTGCTTTCGTAGATCTTTGGAAGCCGACACACAAAGTATCAGCACTCACAGAAAATATAATAGCAGTTTTTGAATTTTTTTCAACTCCCCGCTCCTTTTGGGCCTGTGGGAAAGTGTTTGGTAGTGCACTATTACCGAGCGTTATTGCAACGGGCGACCGGCGCGGATGTCTGAGATGTACTGCTCTCCTTGCGTTTTAAACTGTGGGTTAAGTTCTATTGCTTTCTGAATGGCCTCAATAGCGTTGGTACGTTGGTTGGCGTTCAGGTATGCCGCGGCAAGTTCAAGCCAGCGTTGCGCGTCTTCAGGGTTGTTCTCTACTTGACGCAAGGCAAAAGCAATAACTTTCTCATGCTGGTTAGTATCAATGTATGCTTGGAGCAGTATTGAATTATCAATGTCGACGGTGCCGTAGCGTTCAATAAGGAGTTGGTCGGCACGTTCCTGTTTGTCGGCGCGAATAGCGGTTGCCGCGTAGAAAATACGCGCACGGTCATACGCCGGCTCAAGCTCATAGGCTTCTTTAAAGAATTGAAGCGCTTCTTCAGTATTTCCTTGGTCAAGTTCAATCAGTGCACGTTCAAAAAGAATGGATTGTTTCCCCGGGGAAAGTTCATGAGCAGTTTCAATGTGTTCAGTTGCTTGGTCGTATACTCCCAGCTGGCGCAAGAAAGAGCCAAAGAACATATGGAGACGTGCGTTGTTTGGTGTATGTTCTAGGACTTCATTAAATTCATCGATTGCAAACATTGCCACTTCATTACGAAATTCTGGAGTACTGCGGTCGGCAAGCTGTGTACTGCGGATTTGCGCAGCAAACTGCACGAGTTGCTCGTGCGCTTCCTGACGACCCATACCGCCGTCTTTTACTATGCCCTTGAATTCGTCAAAGTTCTTAGTAAGCCCTTCTTCATACGGGCGGATAGCATCAATAATGCCGGATGCGCGTGCCATGCCTGGCACGTTTGCCATCCAGAACACCGCAACAAAGACTACCCCCACGGCGAGCGCTGCAATAGGAAGTGCTGTTTTATCTACGGTTTTGGTGCCGCCGACTATGGGCGCGGTTTCGTTATTTTGCAGACTGCGGGTGGTGAGATAGCTGAGGAGTGAAAGGAAGAGCACATAGCTCATGAGATTGTCGAACACAAAAAGGTTGTGGAAGCCGTAGCCGGCAAGGAGGCCAGTAATGATGGCGCGTTCACCGATGGTGAATGCGTTGCCTGGTTTCCACAAGTACCACAGTGCGGTGGCAAAGAGTGCAAGGTATAAGAGGAACCCAAAGATGCCGCCGGCAATAAGCCAGTCAAAGAAAATGTTATGCGCGCGGTCAAACCACGGCTCTTGAGCATACAGTGATGGGTTGTAGTAAGCGCTAAACACATAGCTGAAGCCTTCTTGCCCCCATCCAAAGAGTGGGCGGTCTTTGAAACCTTCGTACGCCATACTCCAAATGGTGAAGCGTGTCTCCCCTTCTTCAAGAGAGATAGAGGCGATGCGGGTAAGCACGTCGTTGTTCTGTACGAGTGCAGTGTCTTTGATCATAAAGAATATACCGGCCAGGATGATGATAGATGCGGCAAGCGCAGCGCCTGCTGTGCGTAGGGTCTTTTGACCTTTGGCAAAAACAACGAATATGAGGCCAGAGAGTAGCAAGCCGCCCACTAAACCGAGAATGGTACCGCGCGTGGCGGTGTAGAAAATCATACTGCCCTGCAGCACTAGCGCGAATACATAGAAAAGTTGCATGTAGCGGTGTGGCTTCCATGCGGCGAGCGCCATGAGGGTGATAAAGAAATTAAAGAGCATGTACACCGCCAAGTAGGTGGCGTTGCCGAAGGTTGCATCCACACGCACGCCACCTTGGTTAATGGTGAGAAGGCCCGCGAGTTGGAACACGCCGTAGAGCGCGACGAGCACCGAGGCGATGATTGAAGTATTCCAGAAGCGTTTCCAGAGTTTCTGCGTGCTAAGCATGGTGGAGGCAACAAGGAAGTAGGCGCCAAAGTGAAGGAGTGAAATATATCCCTCCATGCGTTCGAAGTTTGACCAGAATGCTTTTGATGGATCTTCAGCTAGGATGGTTGAAATACCAAGCGAGGCAATAAACGCAAGCAGTGCGTAGAGCATGGTGGAGCCACGCGGTCGTACGCTGCTGTCTTTAAACGCCAGGATAAGCCACAGCGCAAAAATGATTTCGACAATAATGCGGAACGTGAAGGCTTTTCCTGTAATAAAAGGAAAGAAAAAACCATCAGCAATAATTAAAGGTATAAAAAGCGTAGCAAAAAGACCTGTATAAATGCCGTATTTGAGTATCTGATTCATTGGGGAAATAATACCATAAGTGAGGTAAGTGGGAGGTGGGAGGTAATTTTGATGGGAAATAAACGGCTCAGGGGGTGAGCCGTTCTTTTTGGGAGTTAAATGACGGACGTCCGACGTCCGTCATGTGGAAGAGTGCTATGTGCGGACGTCGGACGTCCGCACATGGAGAGGTGGTTTTTGGGAGGTATTGAATAATTATTATTCCTCGGCGCCGAAGGCGTTGGCGCAGGATTCGCTACGAGTGAAACCAGCGGCTTGGGCCTCATCTTCAGAGCAGAAATATGACTCGCCTTTGCGGGTGTCCACTTTGACACGGTTGTAGTTGGGGCATCCTTCAAGGAAATAGCTCTTGCCGTAGCCTTTCTCGGAAATATTTCCTTTGATGGTGCAGGACGGGTCGCTTGGGCCGGTGGCTTGTTCACGCAATGAATCCTCTTCAACTAGAAGATCACACGCGCGCCACATGCCGCGCTCCTCTTTACGCGCTTCTTCACGTGCGCTGCTGAGGAGGTCGCGGTAGCGATTGTCCGGCGCTTGTGCGAAGACATCCGCATAGCCGGCGCGCACGAGTGCATCCTGCACGAAGATGTCATCGTCTTTCGGGTCATCGGAGGCGAGGTATACGTAGCGGAGCAGGCGGTCGTAGCGGTCACTTCCTGAAATATCTTTTTCAATGCGGATAGTCTCCCCTTCTATCAACTCTTCGAGATATGCTTTGCTCTCATTATAGAAACAGTCGCTACGCTCAGGCGCATCAACGCCAAGCAGACGGATGCGTGTGTCGTTTTCTATATCAATGGTGTCGCCATCGACAACGTGCACCACGTGGTGCACTGAGTGTTCAAATAAGTCTGCGTCATTGTCGCGGACCAGTATGTAGCCGCCCACTGACCCTCCCGCAAGAAGGAGTGAGAATAGTGCTGCCAGTACCTTCGGTTTCATTCCTTTTATTGTAGCAATAGAGGAACAACTTGATAGAAACCTTCCCCATGGCGCGGTAGTATATAGCGTAGTGGTTAAAACAGTACAAAACAAGCTTTACCAGCTCCTCCGCTGGAGTGAGCGCTACACGAAAACCGATATGGTGTATCTTGCCTCCGGTGGTTTTTGGCTGACTGTGGGGCAAGGGGTGTCTTCGCTCTCGGCTTTTGCACTAGCTATTGCGTTTGCAAACCTGGTGCCACCGGAAACGTACGGTACGTACAAGTATCTCCTTTCCATCGCGGCTATCTTCGCGATTTTTACTCTCCCCGGCATGAACACTGCCGTGGCGCGCGCGGTGGCGCGCGGCAACGAAGTGACCGTGCGCGCCGCAACCAAAGCACGCCTTCTCTGGAGTTTTCTCGGCACACTCGCCGCTTTCGGCGGTGCGCTGTACTACTTCATAAACGGCAATATGGAGCTTGCCATTGCGCTGGCCATCATTGGCGCAGTGCTTCCCCTATTCGATACCTTTACCACATACAACGGCTACCTGACGGGGAAAAGAGAATTCAAGAAACAATCCCTCTTTCATCTTGTTTCACAAAGCATTAGCACCGCTTCCCTTATTGGCGCCCTTCTTCTTACGAACAATGTTCTCTTCCTGCTCCTTGCGTACTTCGTCCCTCTCGCCGTAGTGCGCTTCGTGCTGTATAAAAAAGTAGCTGCGAGTCTGAAATTAGGGGCGCCTGACAAAGAAACGCTCACCTACGGAAAGCATTTGAGTTTTATTAATGTGCTAGGTGTGGTAGCCGGCAGCATTGATAAGATCCTCCTCTGGAAATTCCTCGGTCCGGCACAACTAGCAATTTATGTGTTTGCACTCGCAATACCGGAACAAATGAAAGGCCCTCTCAAAGGAATCGGGGAATTAGCGTTTCCAAAATTTGCCGCTCAAACTCCTGAACAAATTCATAAAAATATGCCTTCTCTTTGGAGAAAGCTTGCTTTATACGCAACGGGTCTTTTTGGAATCTCCCTTCTTTATATTCTTGCTGCACCATTTATTTTTAAATTCCTCTTCCCTCAGTATATGGAGAGTGTAATTTATTCACAAATTTTCTCTCTAACCCTTGTAACTGCTTTTGGTGCCGTACTTGCACAACTACTTGCGGCTCAAAAAAAAATACAGGTCCAATACATAATCTCAACAGTACAACCAATAATAGCCGTAGCACTCTTTTTGATTTTTATTCCAATATATGAAGTCTGGGGAGCAATACTTGCCTTTGCTATAAGTCGTCTTGTGGCGATAATCCTATATATTTCAGCAGTAATTAGAAACGTCTAGTAACTTTTGCGAAACTAATTTCAAGCCTGCCGTGGTCAACATTATCAAACACATCAATTTCATTGAGGATTTGAATATTATATTTAGTTCGGTCTATTGCATCAACAACGGGTTTTGCTGATTGATCGTCACGGTTACGCCAATAATCATCGAAAATTATTACTGTATCTTTATCCATGAGCTGTCGCACCGCATTCCAATCACTTCGCACTGTATTTACATTATGCCCACCATCAATAAAAATGAAATCGAATGGTTCCGCATTTTTCACATAGGCCGGTAATGTTTCTAGAGTATTACCTTGTACTAATTCAATATGCGCACCTGTTTTTGAAAGTTTTTCTTCTACCTCTTTTTTTTGAGGTGGTCGTTTTGAAATTTCATACTCAAACATATCATTATCCAATTCCTCAAAAAGGTCGAAACCCACATAAAGAATATCTTTTACGGGAGAGACTTTTTGAGCGGTTTTAATCATTTTCACAGCCCTACCTCCATTCCATGTCCCAACCTCGAGTATCCGCGTTGCCTGCAGGCGAGCAATCTCATCAAATAAATGATGGTAACGTTTTGGTGCTTTAAATTTTTGATATAAAAAATTTACAATGGGTATATAAAGCGGCCTAAATATATGGACATATTTTTTCATAATCATTCTATTTTAAATTTCAGCGCAACACATAAAAAACTATTTTTTAAGAATTTGTAATTCTTCTTCATATAAGTCTACTACATTAAACCAATCAAACGTTAAGGCGCGTTGATAGGCTCTTTTTTCAAATTGCTTCCTTTTCTTTTCATTTGTCAAAAGAAGATTCATACCGGTCATTATAGATTTATAGTTAGGTTGAACTAGTAGTCCAGTTTGGTTATTTTCAATCGCAACTTCAGCACCCGAACCATAAGTACCTAAAGAAGTCTTTCCACATAGCGCTGCTTCAATATAAACCATCCCGAAACCCTCAATAGAGTTCGGACTAGAGACCGGAGTGAGGATAAAAAATATTGCATTATTATATAAATCTATTAACTCTTTATCGGAGGCATTTTCAATAAAGACGACCTTATTTTGCAAACCATTATCTTTTATAAATTTCTTTATTTTAATGTAATATTCAGGAGAATCTGTAGTAGATCCAACGAAAATATAGTGAAGTTCGGGATACTTCTTTGAAATATTTTCAAAAGCTTTTAAAGATTTCAATTGTCCTTTCCGGGGTTTTAATGCACCAACACTTAATATATAAGAATCTGGATATTTATTTATTCTCTTTGTTTGTCCTATGAATAACTTTGTATCAACGCCTACTGGAATATAGCGAATATTATCCTTAAATAAAAAACTAGAATTAGATGCTTCAATTTGTTTTTTGACAAAATCGTTAATAGGCCAGACACGGCCTACTTTATTATAAACTTGTTTCATCAACCAGTTCTTTATTTGACCATTTTCGGTGAAGAGTGAGTATGTCCCCAATGAATGTATTGCCACGTTTTTGATGCGACCAAGCATTGCAAGATAAGCAATAATTCCGGCAGGACGAGTGTCGAAACAAACGATCACATCGTGTCTTTTTAAAAAAAATCGGAGTTTTAAAAGCTGAAATATACTTCGAAATGGCCTTCTAAAATACTGTCGAAATGGCACGACGAGTGTCTGATACTTACTAGTATAATTTTCCGAAACGAAGCTAATTTTATGTCCCCGTTCTGTTAAGCCATCAGCAATACTGACCGCCATTCTACCAAGGCCAGAATGAGGATTTATATTCTCCGCAATAAGGCAAATTCTCATGCCCCCTATTTTATATCAAGATCAACCCTAACAGTGTCTTCTTCATATCCGTCATCATCACGACTTAATGTTGTCATGTCAATCATTACACTATCTTCTTCGGCAATATAAGTATGTACAACTCCTGGAGGGACCTCTGAAAACATTCCTGCTCCGAGGATATAGTCTTCTCGCTCACTACCATCCGGCAGACAAACTACCAAACGTAATTTTCCGCTCATAACATAATCGTATTGAGTGGACTTGTGATGATAATGTTTAGCACGTAACGCCCCTTTTTTAAAACTTACACAGCCGACATGACTAATCGATTTATTAATAATGTCAGTAATAGTGCCTCGCCCATCTATGTGTACAGGTTTAATTGTAGTAATAGTTGCTAATTTTTTTTTCATAAATATTACATTATTCAATAATGGTTGGTTCCGGTATCGGAACTATAAATTTACCACCAGCCTCTCTATACTCTTCCAAATTTTTTATAATCTCTTCTGCAAAATTCCACGCCAGAATAATAGCATAATCTGGTTTCTCTTTTAATAAACTTTCATCAGAATATATCGGTATCCTTGTACCAGGAGTAAATAAGTTCTGTTTAAGTATGCTTTTCTCAGTAAGAAAATCAAGGTAATAATTATCGATGTTACAAAAGTTAAGTAATGTATTACCTTTTGCTGGCGCCGAAACGCCGACAATACTCTTCCCGTCCATTTTCAATTTATTGAGCAAGATTAAAAGATCACTACGTTGTTGATATGTCTTTTTTCGAAAATCTTTTAAGATTTCCCCGCCGTAAAGCCCTAAATCCTCTTCTTGTTTTATAAGTTTTTGTACTCCTTCTTCTACACTATACGCGCCCTTATGTCCAATGTAATAACGGAGCGTACCACCGTGAATCTTTTGTTTTTCTACATCAAATAACTCCAGCCCGAAAGATTCGAAATAAACAGCTAGTGGTTTGACTGATAGATAACCTATGTGTTGATGATAAATGGTGTCGTATTCTACATTCTTAAGCATATCTACCGCATATGGTGCTTCTATGACAATAACCCCATCATCTGATAATAATTTTTTCATTCCATAAACTGCGGAGTCAATTTCATGCAGGTGTGCAAAAACATTAGTACCTGTGATTACTTGAGCTTTTCGACCGCGTTTAACAATAGAGTCCGCGAGGGTCTCTGTAAAAAAATCAATAACTGTATCAATTCCACTATCAATTGCTTTTTGGGCGACCTTTTCAGCTGGATCTACTCCTAATACATCAAAACCACACTCCTTAAAACCTGTGAGTAAGACTCCGACATTACTGCCAATATCAACTGCCAGACTTGCTTTTGAAAAACTAAAACGCTTAGCTATAGCAGCTGCCATTTTTTTATAATGCTCAACTCCACTTTTTGTTATAGACGATTCATATATATAATTTGTACGATACAAAATATCTGGGTTTACGAAATAATTAATCTGCAAAAGACCGCAGTAGCCACATGACATTAATTTAAGCGGAAAATAAACCTCCATCTCATCTAACCTTTCCTCAGTTAAAAAATCGTCAGAATGTGGTTGCATGCCCAAATCAAGAACCAACTTGAGTTCTTTTTTCTTACACATATGGCAAGAGTGCGACATTTTACCAAACTGACCAGGATCAATTTTCATATTTTTTTAACATTTGTATATCTGCATCAACCAAAATTCTGACAAGTTCTCTAAAACCTGTTTTAGGTTCCCACCCTAATTTTTCTTTTGCTTTTGAAGCGTCTCCTTGAAGCACATCTACCTCAGCTGGTCGAAAAAGATGCTCTTTTATCTCCACATATTTTTTCCAATCAAGGTTAACATAAGAAAAAGCTTCTTCAAGGAACTCACGGACCGTATGCGTCTCATTTGTAGCAAGTACATAATCGTCAGGACTGTCTTGTTGTAACATAAGCCACATCGCTTCTACATACTCAGGTGCATAACCCCAATCTCGCTTTGCATCTAAGTTTCCCAAATAAATCTTTTCTTGTTTACCAACCAAAATATTAGCGACCCCTCTAGAAATCTTACGAGTTACAAAATTTGGACCACGACGCGGAGATTCATGGTTAAACAAAATACCAGAGCATATAAACATTCCGTATGACTCTCTATAGTTCTTACACATCCAATGAGCGTATTGCTTACTCACAGCATATGGACTACACGGATAGAAAGGGGTTGTTTCTGTTTGCGGGGTTTCGATTACCTTACCATACAACTCCGAGGTTGAACCTTGATATATTTTTGTATGTTCTAAATTATTATTACGTACCGATTCAAGTATCCTAGTGATACCAATACCAGTGACATCTCCCGTATACTCTGGTATATCAAAACTTACCCTTACATCACTCATTGCACCCAAGTTATATATCTCATCTGGTTTAACCATTTTAATGATTCTTTCCAGGCTACTTGAATCACCCAAATCCCCGTAATGCAATTCTAAATTATCATGATCTTTAATATTTCTATCACTCAACAAGCCATCATCTGAACCAATATAAAAATTACTTGACCGCCGCACAAGTCCGTGCACCTCATAACCCTTTTTCAGCAAAAATTCTGCTAGATAAGATCCATCTTGGCCAGTTATGCCTGTAACAAGTGCGATTTTTTGTTTTATCATAACGCTATTATATTGACAATAATCAGTATATTATAAGAAAGTATAACTTAATTTTAGATTATAGTCATTGTATATAGGTATCGATTATCTTTGGTTTAATTTGATAAACACCGTTATGATAAAAAGGAAGACAATTCTCATACTTGGCGCAACAGGCGGGATAGGTAAGGCAATTTCTAAATCATTGAGTAGAAATAATAACCAATTACTATTACATGGTAATAATAAAAACAAACTCGCATCAATGGAGCGCGAGCTCGACCAGATGGATGTAAATATAAATTCATACCAGGTAGATTTATCTAATCCAAAATCTGTCACTGAATTTACTAATGAATTATGTAATAAATATCCAGAAATTGATTGGATAATAAATACTGCTGGTTACATTAATGAAGATGAGAAGAAGGGAGAACAATCGATCAGCAGTATCGAACGAACTTTTTATATTAATACTATTGCGCCAATTTATTTGACCGAAAGAATAAAGAAGAATATTACAGATGTAGGAGGTGTGATAATGATTTCTTCTACTGCATCATTATCTGCAAATCCTGGGTTTCCTATATATTCAGCAAGTAAATCAGCGTTAAACACATTTACAAAGTCTCTATCAAAACAATTCTTAAATATGAATAAATCAGCTTTTGTCATTTGCCCTGGGGGCACAAATACTACAATGCGAGAACGCGTTGCGGGAGATTCATTATTACAACAACATCCTAATGTTATTGCTGCAGAAATTTCCAAAATAATAGACGGATTATCTGAGTTTAAAAACGGAGATATTATTATTATTAAGAATGGTTTTGTAAATAAAGAGGGGTTGTAACACGCAAAAAATCATTTATTTCTGCTTCAGAAAAGCAAGTGATAATGGGACATCTCCTTCTTATTTAGATAAGTATAATTTGATAGGTGGAGTGAACACGTTATTTTGAATTCAAAATTTTTCTAACACGCTTATCCCATGTATATACTTCACGTATTACACCCTCCTTATTAAGAGCCTTATTAATTACAGTAACATATGAAGTAGTGTCTCCTGCAGGCGAAAATATGACGTCTTGGCCTTTAAACACTTCTCTTAACGCTGGGACGTCTGAAGCGACGATGGGCTTGCCGGTTGCCATATAGGCGAATGCTTTGAGCGGCGAGGTGTATTTTGAAGCATCCTCATCTTTTGCTGAGTTTGGGAGCACTAATACATCGGCGGCGGCAAGCACGCGCGGTAGTTCTCGGTACGGAGTTTCGGGCAGAAACAATGCTTTGGGATACTTTGTTTTCCATGCTTTTTTCTGTGGACTGTCTGGGCCAATGAGTACACAGAGTATGTCGTCATGTAGATATTCGCTTGCAGCTGCAAAAGTATCAGCACCTTTTGCTTCATCTATCTTTCCTACGTAGAGTGCTACTTTTTTACCTTGGGGAATACCAAGCCACTCGCGCGATTCTTTTTGGCCATACTCTTTTTGAAACGGTTCAAGGTCTATGGCGTCATGCGCTACGGTTATTTTCTCCAGCGCCACTCCTTTTTCTATATATGCATCGCGAAGCCCTTCTGAGATAACCACTAAACGGTATGCGTGATTTGCGACAAACGTTGAAATGTGTGTCGGCTTGGTGTGCGCTTCGTAGACCAACTTTCTGCCGAGTAAAAGATACTGCAATAAGACGAACGCGTCTCGCGAATAGATTATGTCAGCCTGCCAAAAAGACTTCTTCCACTTCGCTGCTTCCGAGAACCAGAGCGCTGAAAATAGAAAACCTACACTTCCCCATTTCACTAGGTCAGGAACTCTAAGTTGTGTGATGGGAAAAATCTTCTCTACATCATAGTACTCAAACGGGTCTTCAGTGATAGGTGTTTTTCTGTTTGGAACCACTAACTCTACAGAAACACCTTCGTTTACAAAGGCTTCACAAGTTTTCATAATCTGTACGCCGTGCGCCTTTTCAGTTGGGAGTCGTATAAGTGCTGCGTAAAATATTTTCATACTACTTTATACAAAAAACATTATAGCCACTCGTTTGGTTACTATTTTCTTTACCAAAGATTTTATCTAGCCATTCAAAGAAGTGGGTGCGTTTTGAAAATATTGGGAGTAGATTCGCAGCTGTCGCCAAAGGTCCGCGCACATTTTGTATTTCTACTGAATTAAAATCTTTTGTCATGTATTCAAACCCATCTCGAGTAAAGCGGTAGAAATCACCATAGTACCCATGCATTGGATGGTAGTAGAAAAGAAACGGTGCATAGAGATAGCAATACCCGCCAGGCTTGAGAACACGATATATTTCCCGCATAGCTTTCTGGGGCTCTTCAACATGTTCAAGAACAGCAATGCAAATAACTGCATCAACACTGTTATCTTCAAATGGTAAGTCGTGGATATCTCCAACAATATCAGGATTGTAGTCAGGAACCTTATCTAAGATTTTATAATCAACCTTGTCAGTAAACTCTTTCAGCCAACTGTTCTCAGCAAGTCGATTTTGTTTGTGAGGGTCTACGCGCAACCCGCCGCCAATATCAATAACAACTTCTTTTTCTAAGAAAATCTTTTTAATCTTATCTTTAAAAAACTTGTCCCAGGGTTTCATAATGAGATATTTTTTGTTGTTGCTTTCTTTAATAAAGTACCGAACTTACTAGCTGGAAGGACTGTTAGCTTTACAGATTCTTTTTCTATTTCCATAGAGACAATTTTCCCGAATCCTGTTTGGTACCACGGTAGAACCATAGTAACGGAATCGGTGAAAAAACGCCAAAGACGTACTATTGCTTCTCCAGCATGCCCACCGCGCAGTGCATACCAACTATGGTTTAACACCTCCTTTACACTGAAGAAATACGCATATGGAAGCCTTGGTATTTGAAAACGTAAACGATGCGCCGCGTCTAGACCGTTTTGGTAAATACCTGTTGTTGGATTTCTTTTTTGCCAGCGCGTGTTTATTAATATACGCCGCGCTTGGTTCGTATCGGAAAAGACTTCTTTTCCGTGGAATGTATACAAAAATGGCTGTAGTTCGTTTGCATGATTGAACATATCTTCGATACCATCGATGCGTGTGAGCCACGCAAGATGCGCTGTCCAAAAAATTGGACATTGAAAATTGAAATTTAAACCTTTATGAGAATGTAGGAACCCATCAAAAAAATGTTGCCGTACTTGATACAGTACGTTATTCAGCGCTTTTTGCGCAATTGGATTTTTTGAATGTGAAAGAGCGTATGCATCAAATGCGTGTGAAGCAACCTCATAAGAAGAGAGCCAGTACCAACGTTTACACTCCATACGGAGGTCTTTTATACCGTTGGAGTCGTACATTGAAAGAAGTGCGCCTATAGACGCCTCAAGTGCTTCTTCATACACACCCTCCTTTATATTAAGGGCATTGAGGGTGTACTGAGCAAACGCTGTGTGCCTTGATTGATAAAACGTAGTGATGTCGTCATATGGTAAAGAGTTTTTTGCTGGGTCAGGATAGTATCGAAAAAAACCATCTGGGGTTGCATCTTTAAAGGCACGTTCAATACTTTCATGAGCAATTGTCCGATACGCACTCTCCTCTCCCAAATAGCGCGCATATGATGCAAGTCCCGTAAGACCCCATAAACGTTGGTTGGTTATTTTTTTACTGCGCGCGGTTTTCACAAGGTACCCTTCAGCCACTTCTCGAAGTGTTGTTTGTATTTTTTCATGCTCTTTTTTAGAAAAACTGTCTCTGTTATTTGTGGCAAAACGCGCAACGGCGTCTACAGCGGTCCCTGTGTCAATGACATTTTGAGACATATTCATAGGGTTTAGATGACCTGGATAGAATACTTTTGCGCCTTCAGGAGATTCAACAACAAGATCAAGTAAATACCACACAAACTTTTTTCCTTTTTCAATTTCTCCAAGATAATCATAAAAATCTAACAAGTACGCATTGCTTCCTGTATGCTCCACACGGTGCTTCGGGCACGTACGATTTTTTTCGAGATATACCGCGGCTTCGCGGATCATATGTTTAAAAGTTATGAGCGGCATACACCTCTAGAATATTTGGGATTAGATGTTGGAGTGAATGATTTTTCTTTACGTACGTGTATAGGTCTTCAGTGTTTGTGTATGTAGGTGCACATACTGCACGTGACAGACTTTCGGTAGTCGGATCTGCAATAGTAACGGGCATGTCTGTGTAGGTTGGGTTAGTAGTTACAACTGGGCAACCACAAGCAAGTGCCTCCAACACCACCTTATCAAGTGAGCCAGTCTCTGATGTGTGTACAAACATGGCAGCGCGGCGGTATTCATCCGGAAGGTCTTTATGAGAAAGGCCTGCTGGCATTTCGACTTTTGCGCCGAGCTTTTGCGCGAGTGCCGCGAGGCGCTCGCGCTCTTCCCCTTCCCCTATGATGCGCACCGGCTTCCTTGATGCAGCAGCCGCTTCTATCACTAGGTCATGCCGCTTGGTTTTCATTAAGCGGCCAACTGAGAGGAGATGCTCGGCGCGCTCCACTGTCGCGCCCGGAGTAAATACATCAACATCAATGCCGTGCCCCATGATCTGTACCTTTTTGGATTGAAGGCGGAAGCTCCCTGGTGTTGCGGTAAATATATGTTGCGCAAAAACCTCAGCAAAGCGTAGCTTTAAATCAACACTTTTATGCATATACCACAGTCCGAGTGTTTTACCAGTGAGACGCCAAATCCAACCAGCAAGGACGATGTACTCAGGATTCATATGTACAAAAACTCCATCGTATTCTCGATGTAGTTTGGAAAGTAGAAGGTAGAAGGTGGTAAGTTGTTGGAATTTGTTAGTTCCGCGCTCTTTACCGAGTGAGTGCACGGTGACATTTTTCGGCAGATCGTAATCCCCTGTTTGGAGCGCAATGACGTGAATATGTTCAGCGTTCTTTGCGAACTCAACCAGCCACCTATGAAAAAAACCGAGTATCGGGTGGTTTCTATCGACAACTTGGGTGATGATTAATAATTTCATATTTTAGTAAGTGGTAGGTGGAAAGTGGAAGGTGGTTAAGGGAATGCAAGAAATGGGAAACAACATATACAGATTAACTACTTTTTAGGCTTGGTGAAAATGACGTATTTGTAGAGGAAGAAATTAAATACCGCGAGTATGCCGAGGGAGAATACCTGCGCAAGGAGGTACCACACGTCAAACACCACCGTCAGTAGGTACATTATGGCACTGTTGGCGATGAGGTTAAAAATCCCTCCGATGAAGAACTTGATAACCTGCCAGTGGGCGCCGGCGACTGTTTTGTCCTCGAAGGTCCACAGCTTCTGCAAGAAAAAGTTAGAAATTGTCGCAAAGGCGAAGGCGATATTCACCGAGTACCAGTATGGCACCAGAAAAACTTCCTGGAGAAGAAAGAGCGAGGCGAGATCAACGAAGGCGGCGGTGCCGCCGCCGATCAAGAAACGTATATAGACCAGCGGCACGCGGTTTAGAGGCGGCGGGAGGATGCCGAGGAGCCAGGTGGTGAACCTGCTGTGCTGTGTGGGATGGTTATGATCCATTGTTTTTTATTAATTGTTCTAACTCGTCGAAGGAGGTGACAGTCGGCACAGAGCCGATGCCGGGGTTGCCGTCGCGACGCATTTCATACACAGCGACGTCAGGACACTCCTCTTTAACTGCAAGGAGTTGTGAGTCGTGGTCGTCGATGAAAAAATAAGGACCGTCATATTTTTTTATTAACGCAGCAACTTCACTTCCTTTTGTGGCGCCGCCGGCAAGCGGTATGTTAGATACTGCCTGCACAATAGCGAATACTCCTGACGCTTCTAGTTTTGCTTTTTGATATGACGGGCACGCGCGGTTGGCGGTCACAATAACTGAATGTTCCCCGTGTATATCGAGAAATTTTTGTGCGTCGGGATACACATACTGCGCGTATTCACCTGGATCAAGTGTTATAAGCCCTTCGGTAAACAACCGCTCTAACTCACGAGATACTTCAGCACGCCGCGGATTGTTTAAGTTAAATTTTTCAGCTCCCAACATCACTTCGTCAAACAACTCTTTCACGTCAGGCACTACAGTGAGTTTGTTTGAAAGATACTGATATGAGCGATAGGTATCAAAGAGGGTTCGGTCGAAGTCGATAAAGAAGGTCATAAATTAGTAGGTGGTAGATAGAAGGTGGAAAGTGGTTAGTGGAAGAATAAAGAATTTATGTTTTTAGAGCTACTTTCTCAAGCTCAAATAGGTTTTGTACTGCGATAAATTCCGGCGCTTCTTCTCCAGCGTTTTTAGCGGTCGGGCGACGCATACGTACCACCTGCACACCCGGTACATTATCACGAACATCGGCAAGCTCGTTGAGAGAGTCGTCGGCAAAAACAGCAGGAGTGTTTTCTGAATGCTGTGCGAGATAGCGCCTGATAGCTTCTGACTTTCCCCCTTCTGTTACATAAAGCGCTTCAGTAATGCGAGAAATAAGACGAGTGTTTTCTAATTTTGCTTTTTGGACCTCTTCTACACCACGCGTCACTACTACCAACTCATGTCCTGCTTTTTTCCATGCGGCAAGAAAACCAGAAACATCGTCGTATAAAAACGGTGAGAGATCAGAGAGGGTTACGTTCTGGGTTCCTAAAATAAAATCAGCTTCAAGTGCGTTGTAGAACGCTTCTGTGTTGAAAAGTGTTCGGTCGAAATCAAGGAAGAAAAGCATAGAGATGGAAGGTGGTTAGTTGACTGTTTAAGTAATTTTGATATTATAGTTATATTACGACGAAAAGGGGCCCAAACGGTTAACTACCTAAGGCCCCCTTTTCTTTTGCCAATTTTCTCCCTAATATCACCCTTACTTAGATCATCAAAGTATCTACGGGTGATTTTTTTATACAAAGATGATGCATTACTGTTCGGGAAAAGCACTTTTTCCAACCTCTCCTCTTCAAGAAGAAATTTCACCATTCGAAAATAGTCGCCGTCTCCAGAAACAAGTACTACTTTATTGAAATCATCTTTTTTATAAAGACGATGCATACATGCAAAAACAATTTCAGTATCAACATTCCCCTTTTTAATACTTTTCATTGCCGGATTATGTTTACGGAACTTAACAATAAAACCAGCTTTTTGTATCGCATCATATAGTTCGTCATTTGCAGCATCAACAAAGCCAAGCCAATAGTATGCCTCTTCAACTGCGTATTTTTTCTGCAGATAAATACGAAAACGCGCTAGATCAATCTGCCAAGGATTGGTTGGATGTTCTGTGGTTCCCAGATGGAGATTCTGTCCGTCAATAAAGGCAATATTTCTTCGATCTTTCTGCATATTTTTATAGTAGCAAAGAAATAACCGCTTTTGCGAGTGTGTGCGAATCATGGCGCACGAGGCTGCGGCGTACTGCGTCGGTGGCGTGCTGTTTGGGCGCTGGGGCAAGCATAGGAATGCGAAGCGCGTGTTCGGTATAGTCGTCATGCACGAGGCATTCGCGAGCTTTTTTATACGCGGCAATGACATCTTTGGCTGGTTCGGCGTTGTTGATGACCACAGTGTCGGGTTTTCTGCCGGTGTAGCGGGTGAGCGTATCGACGTGGTCAGTCACTGACATGTCATCAGTCTGGCCGCACTTGGTCATGAGGTTTGCCACGTATGCGACCTGCGCATCAGTTTTCTGTAGTGCTTCGGAGACTCCTTCAAAAAGAAAATTAGGGATGATGCTGGTGTAGAGATCGCCCGGCCCAAGGAGTACGAGGTCAGCCTCATTGATGGCACTAAGCGCCGAGGTGTACGCCGGAGTGGATGAATCAAGAAAAATATCGGTAATGACGCCGCGTGTTTGTTCCCCAGGATGTTTGTCTATTGCCGCCTCCCCGTGCGTTGTACTGCCGTCTGCATACTGCGCGACGAGACGCGCGTGTGTTTCAGAGACCGGTACAACACGGCCGCGGATGTTGAGAATCTTTGTTGCCTCTTCAATGGCACGCGCTTCGCTGCCGAACATGTCGGTAAGTGCAACGAGAAAAAGATTGCCGAGGTTGTGCCCTTTAAGCCCTTCCTCGCCGCGGTCAAAGCGGTACAACATGAGTTCGCGCACGATGTTCGGTTCCGTGTCGCCGGCGGCGAGTGCGGCGAGTGCCATGCGTACATCCCCCACTGGCAGTTTGCCGAATTGGTCCATGAGCCTGCCTGTTGAACCACCGTCGTCTGCCACGGATACTATGGCAGTTATGTCGATGGTGTCGGCGTATTTCTTAAGTCCTGAGAGGGATACGAAAGTGCCGGTGCCGCCGCCGATGGTTACTATGCGTTTTTTGCTGTTATCTGCCATAGAGTATGTATCATTGTTGATTGAGGCAATCGGTGAATGCTTGTTGATATGCCTTTTTATACGCTTCTTTTTCCATAAGCACTGAGTGTGCTTTTTTGCGGGCGCGACCGCCCATGAGGACGCGTGCGTTCGGGTCAGCGAGTAAGCCACTTAACGCCCGAGCAATAACGTACGGCAGTGGACGCACGACCAGCACGTCATGCTGCTTTTCATACACTTCGCCGACAACACCGACGTCAGTGGTGACGATAGGCAGCCGGGCGAGACCGGCATCAATGAGTGTCATGCCGTAACCTTCAAAGCGTGAGAGCTGCAGAAAAATATCGGCATGTTCATAGTATGACGCGAGATCTTTCTGCCACCCAAGAAAGTGTACCCTGCTGGCTATGCCAAGGTTTCGGGCGCGTTTCTTTAGAAGATTCTCGCGTGAACCGCTGCCGGCAATGTAGAGGTGTGCCTCGGGTACATGCACCATAGCTTCAAGCGCGACGTGTATTCGCTTTTCTGGTTCCAAACGAGAGACCATCAGTATCACCGGATGTTCAGGGTTGTATGCGGTGGGACGTTTTGACGCGACCTCGACATCCTCTATTGACGTGTCGTGTATAGGAAGGACGGTGATCTTTTCTTTGTTGACGAACCAAAGACTTTTTGCGATACGTTTAGACACCACGCGCACGCGTGTTGCCTGTGCAATGACAAAAAAAGCGATGAATACTTCGATAAATTTCCGAATAGATGAGAGAAAATAGTGAGGGTTGAATGCGTCAGTATGGATTTGTGTTTGCAGTGACACATGCAGGGCGCGCGCGATGCGCCAGCCGGCAAAGCCTAGGAAAAATGGGTCTTGAGTGGACACGACGAGGTTGTCGGTATTTTTTTCAGGAGCGTGTGGCGCGAGCGCGCGCCCTTCGCGCATACCTTCGAGAAAGGCATTTGAATATGCCTCTTTTTTTGATGCGCCACCAGGGAAAACAACACGGACGTTACTTGAAAGTTCAAACACTTGTCGCTCGCCTACACCGAGAACAAGGATGGTGAGTTTTTCAAACAACGTGCCGTAGGATTGCATGCGCGCCTGCACCGCGCTATCTGCGTCGAGTATCTTCGCGTCTGTTGAGAGCATAAGTGCGCGGGTGTTTTGCCTGGTCATATATGTTTAAAGAACATAGCAGTTTCTTCCACCATGCGGGCTATAGAAAATCGGTCTACCCTATTTTTTGCATTTCCTGCTAAGCGTGCGCGACTTTCGGGAGCGTTGAGCAATTTCTCTATGCGGTGTGTGAGCGTTTTAGTATCGTTCGGCTTTACCAGGTAGCCATGTACGTTGTCTTCAATAAGTTCAGGATTACCTCCCACTTTGGTGGTGATGATCGGCACGCCCACCGACGCCGCTTCAAGAAGAAGGTGTGAGAAGCCTTCGTAGCGGGTATTGAGCACGAACACGTCGGCCGCACGCATGTAGCGGAGTGCTACGGCACGATCTACATTGCCGGTAAATACTACAGAATCCGCAACACCGAGGTCTTCCGAAAGAGCGACAAGGCGGTCCATCTCGGGGCCGTCGCCGACAATGAGAAGGCGCAAGTCAGGAATACGCTTGCAGAGTTCTGCGTGAATGCGGATGAGCGTGTCAAAGCCTTTCCACGGCACCAGGCGGCTGACTGAAATGACCAACTTGCCTTTAAATTTAAGAAGACCGCGGATGACTTGTTTAAGTCCGACAGGTTCTATATCAACGCCATTGTAGATAACGGAGATACGTTTTCGCTCTACTCCCCACTCGCGTACGATTTTACCGAGGTATTTGCTGGGTACTATCACCTTTACGGCTTGCCGGGCTACCCACCGTTCGAGGGTGCGCATGATGCGAATGAGGAGAGGAAGAGTGGTGTCTTTTTGAAATTCTTCAACTGTTTTTGTATAGCGAAATCTACCACCTGCCTGTTCCCACGCATAATCACCCACCATTTTAAGTACAAACGGTTTACGCATGAGTTTTGCTGCGAGTGCCGACGGAAGGCCGACTGAGATAGGATCTTGAGCATACACTACATTCGGTTTGAATTTGTGGATACGTGCCACTGTTTTGAAAAAATATGCCAGATGCCGTAGGAATTTTGGATAGCCACGCACTTCACGATACGGAAGCACCGATACACTAAAGCCATAAGCTGGTAAGCGCTCTAGGAGTGTTTTGGAATAGGTCGCTGGACCACCCCCTTCAGGTGGGAAAAGCCCCGTAGCTATGAGTATTTTTTTACCTTGAGATGATTTTTGTACCATTTATTGCATCATACCTCTACACACCGATGGGGACAATAAAGCGGGAAATAGAAGGTGAAAAGTGGGAGGTGGTAGGTAGTTAATGGTAAGTGGAAGGTGGTAGGTAGAAGGTGGAAATAAACGGCTCAGGGGGTGAGCCGTTTATGTGTAGCGAGGACCGACCTCGCTACAACTTTAGGAGATGCTGCCTAAGTGACGACGTACCTTCTCGAGGATTATTTCTGACGATACTACTTCTCCTTCAGAAGGATCTGTGTTTAACACTTCATCAAAGTCCGGCTCTCCTTTCCAATCAACCCCCTCCACTGGTTCTTTTTCGGTGTCGACGATCTTCCCCGTAGTGATAACGGTATCTTTTTCAAGAAAGACGTTATGTGCGATACCGGTGCTAGTAGGCAGGAACGGCTGCGCTTCGTGTTCAGTGACATCATGCACCATTTCCTCGCCGGTGCGTGTATCAAGAGAGAAGGTTACCGTACGCCACCCACTGTCGGTTTTTGACACTGCTTGCACTAACAGCACGCCATCGTTTTCCGGATTCTGTTCAACCAACACTAACGTTCCCTGTACAACACCATAACTTTCAGCGGTTGCTTCGTGTGAGTGGCTGTTCTGCCAGTGGTCTTCATGAGAAAGCGTGACTATGCATGTCTCTTCAATAGATTTGAAATTGAAATTAAACCGACGCTCAACCAAGACTCCGTCTATGGTGTATTGTTTTTCTTTCGCGACGATACCAAGTTCGCGCAGATCGGCGATCGTTATGTCGGAATGATCTCCAAGATACGCTTCAAGATAGCTTCCCTCTTCAGAATCAGGCGCGGTGAAATTAAGTGTATACGAAAATGGTGCAGGATCTGACGCGACACTAACGGCAAGCGCGACGTGATACCCCACCTCAGATTTAGAAACGTTGCTGTCGAATGTGACGCCGACAAAGAATCCTTCGAGCGATTCCGCTTTTGCGGAGTCCGCCGACTTTTCCAACGTTCCCGCAACTGTCGCCACCGAAGATACCTCTTCCAATGAAGACTCACGCACCACTTCATCGGTAGTTTCAAAAGCGGTGGAACTAGCGGCTTGTTCGTCGGGTTCGTGCGAAAACACGCCCGGGCGTTCAGGTGAACTCATGGTAAATATAATGCCAGAAATATGGTATATGTCAATATCACCAGATGGCCGAAACCATTGAGAGGTTTTGAGGGTACTGAATATGCTACGCTTTACCTATTCATGCATATTTTGATTTGTACCCCCCTGTTCCCACCGGATGTTGAGCCGATAGCGCAGTATGTGCAAGAGCTGGCACGGCGCCTCAGCGATACACATACCGTGACCGTGCTTACGTATGGTGCACTGCCTGAGCCAACTGACGGTGTAGACATTCAGGGAGTAAGCAAAGATCAACTGACTGTGACTCGTATATTGCGTTACACGCACAAGCTCTTTACCCTCCAAAGGAAAGCCGACATAGTGCTGGCGATAAACGGCGCGTCGGTTGAGTTGCCTTTGGTACTTACCGCGCCTTTCTCACGCGCGCGGTCGTTGTTTAACTACTGCGATACGCGAGCACATGAAGCACAGCAAAAAAATATATTCTTGCGTACGCTGCATATGCTCGCGCGGGCGCGTGCCGCACACACACTCTGCGCCGTACCAGCCACAAAACCTGAGATACTTCCTTTCTCTCCTCAACCTATAGCCGCACAAAAACAGTATGAAGCGGATTGGAAAGCTCATAAAGCACACCTTGAATCACTTTTTATATGAACGAACATAATTCGAAAACCCAATGGAATGAATATGTACAGACCGAAATGGATGCGGTGCAGCCACTACTGCAGGAGGCCGGTTTTACACTTGATGACGAACAACCGCACGTTATAGGTGAGCGATATGTGATACGCGCGGTGACTACTGCGAGTGGTGAAAAGATGGTGCTGCTGGGCCGCAACGCTAAAGACGGAAAGCGGGTGGTGATTAAGGTAAGTTCAGATGAAGAAGGAAAAAAAGAACTAGAACATGAGCGGCGCGCTAAAGCACTTCTTGAAAAACTTCATTTTGCGTACGACGTATTTGTTACGCCACAAGAACTTTTCTTTACAGAATCTGACGGGCGTATGGTTGCGGTGTATGAATATATAGAGCAGGAAAA
Source organism: Candidatus Phycocordibacter aenigmaticus (assembly GCA_045401115.1). GTDB lineage: Bacteria > Patescibacteriota > Minisyncoccia > Phycocordibacterales > Phycocordibacteraceae > Phycocordibacter > Phycocordibacter aenigmaticus. Next base: position 43,928 of record CP174359.1, read on the forward strand.
GCAATTCATTGACCGCCCTACTCCTGAGCAGTTTACCTATGCATTATGCGCGTTTAAAGCACAAGAAGGCGCGCATGCCACAACGCATCGACATACGAAACTTATCCATGACGTGTTCGAAACACGCGATGCGGCAAGTTATCTTGCTGAACATGAGCGTTTTAAAACAACCATTACTGACTTTGACGCACGCACCGAGCCACTTTTACGGGACGTGTACACCCTGCTTTCTGATAACCGCGAGGTTATTGACCGATACGGTTCGTTCCTTACGCACACTGATTTTGTGCCGCATAACTTTCGTATACAGGATGATGTGATTTATCTACTCGATTACTCTTCGCTGCGTTTTGGAAACAAATATGAGGGGTGGGCGCGTTTTCTGAATTTTATGACGTTGTATAACCCAGAGTTGGAAATGGCGTTGACACAGTATGTTGCTGATAATCGATCTCTTGACGAGCAATGTTCACTAAAAATGATGCGCTTGTATCGTCTGAGTGAATTGGCGGCTTTTTATGTAGGTACACTATCGAAGGCAACTGGAGCATTGCACACATTAAATAAGACACGGGTGTATTTTTGGCTCGACGCGTTGGCAGCACTCTATTCGGGCGAGATGCTGGGCGAAGAAGCGCGCGCTGAGTATCAACGGACGCGTGACGCGCTGCGCAGTGAGGACGAGAAGCGGCGGCAGAAGAATTTGCATTAACAAAAAATGGCCAACATCCGGATGTTGGCCATGTTAATTGGGGTTTATTGGAGGTCATTCGGCTTCGTGCATGCGCTGAACAAGCGCTTCGTACTCGGCAACGAGCGGATGCTGCCACCCCTCTTTTTTATACATAGCAAGCATCGCGTCTTCGAACCACATCTTTTTATCTTTCCCACGTTTGAAATGGGTCCACACCGCTGCACCTTGTTTTTCGTATGATGCGAGGAGGTCTTTTGCGTTATGAATTTTATCAGCGATGGCTACTGCCCACACGGCTTCCCCACCTTCACGCACTGTTTCGATATATTTTAATTTTTTCTCTTCCCAGGAAAGGGAGTCGTCGTTCGACGCCGCGTGCACGATGCGGAGCACTTCGTCGCCGAGTTGTGTGCGCAGTTCGCTTTCGGGAAAGTCGGTGTCTTCAAGCACGTCGTGCACGAGCGCTGCCGCCACCACTTCGTCGCTAAAGCCGTGCTGCGCGAGCGAGAGCGCCACTGCCACAGGATGCATGATGTACGGCACATCTTCTTGTTTGCGCACTTGCTGTCGATGCGCGAGTGCGGCAATTCTGGCTGCTGTATCAATGAGGTTCATCATATTAAGAATTGAACACGGGTTTAAATACGCGTTCGTGCATTTGTTTACCAATCATATCCCAATTATATTTCTCGAGCACTAAGGCGCGTGCACGGGTAGTGACTGCCTCTACTTTTTCAGGATTTGCCAGTATGTCGTTCACTGCTTCGGCAATCTGTTCGGGATTCTCTTTATCAACTGCCCAGGCGGTGGTTTCTTTTTCGGAATCGCGGCGTGCGTCGAAGACGAATTCCGCAAGACCGCCTTCTTGGGTGGTGACAACAGGCACGCGCGCTGCCATAGCAGAGAGGAATGAATTACCCAACCCTTCTGAACGCGAGGGTCCAATAAAAATATCAATGACCGTTGGGTTACGGTATAGCGGTACGTCGTCACGGTCTTTCTGTCCGAGGAAATGTACGCGCTCTGTTACGTTGAGTTCGTCGGCGAGTTTTTTTAGCATTGCCTCATCTGGCCCAGACCCAATAAGGAGAAAGTGGACATGGTCAGGCAACAGTGGGAGCGCGCGGATGACGGTATCGTGCCCTTTTTGATGTACGAGGCGTGCGGCGTTAAGCATATACACATCGCCTTCTTTTTTCCCGAGTGTGTCGCGCACTGCTTCGGCTTCTTCTTGGGTATATTCGGGGTTGAGGTTTTTAGGATTAGCGCCGTTGTAGATTAGTTCGATATCGCCCGTGTAGCCACGCCTTTCTGGCCAAGTACCGAGGTAGCGTGAAATCACTTGAATTTTTGAAGCAGTGCGGAAGCCGTAATCCAAAAGTGGTGTGAGTGGACGGATGAACCAACGCTCAAATACTTTCTCGTACGGGTCGCCGTCTTGGAGCGTGAGTACGTGCGGGACACGGGTGCCTAAAAGACGCATGAGCGCGACCGGAAAGAGCATGTAGGTCATCAGTGCCCAGAGCGCGTCAAAGGTATGTTTTTTGTGCAGCATAATCCCCTGCAATGCAGACAGTGGTACGAACAACACCTTAGAGATGTAGTGATTGCCAAAACCGACGCGGTGCACATGTACATTGTCTACTTTTTCATACACTGGGTCCTTCATGTCAAAACGAACTGTTAACATATGGAACTCGATATCTTCCGGGCTGATGCGGTGTGTTATTTCTTTGACCGCTGCTTCTGCGCCGCTGGTGAATTTTGGATAATATGCGAGGGAGAATATGAGGACTTTTTTCATATTATTTTTGTGACTGTTTTATCTTTTCGACGTATTCTTTGAGTGTGTGTTGTTGTTTCCATCCAAGCAGTTCAAGCTTAGTGGTATCTTCCGCACCACTTGAGCGCGTGGATTTGGTGGCCGGAGCGAATTCTATTTCAAGACCGAACATGTGCGCGAGGTCAAGCAGCGAGTGTACTTCTTTTGCTGAAATACCGTATTCATCGTTCGTCCCTTTTTCGCCAATAAGGAAGAGCGCGTTGACAGTATCGAGCACGTGAGTGAAAGCGCGGGTTTGTTCACCAGTGCCATTTATAGTGCCTGATTCACCATTGAGATAGTGTTGTTTAAATGTTTCAACAATAGTGCCGTAAGAACCAGTGAACTGCCCTGCGCGTTCGCGCGGTCCGTAGACATTATAAAAGTATGCAATGGAGTATGGGAGATCGTACCAACAATCGCCGTAATTTTTTACTAATTCACTATTACTGTATTTAAAGAAGGAATATGGTGAGCGGTTGTGACCAGCCACACTATCTTCACGTTTATCGGCAAAGCGAGTTGATGATCCAGCGTATACCAATTTGCATTGGTGTGTCCGCCAGAATTCAAGAACCCCGAATGTGCCTTCGGCGTTTAAGTCGAAAACTTTTTGTGGCTCTTTCAAGCTCGGTGCGACGCGGGAGTATTCGCCGAGGTGGTAGATGATGGTGGGGGTTTCAGGAATGTGCTGGGCGATGTCTTTGGTGTGCCCTTCGCGGTATTCCACGCCCTCAACATGGTTTTCTTTAGTGCCGGTGAAGTAGTTGTCGAGTGAGATGACGTGGTAGCCTTCTTGCACAAGGCGCTCGCAGAGGTGTGAGCCTACGAAGCCTGCCCCGCCAGTTACCACCGCAATACCCTTTTCAGAATTAGTCGTCATGTGTTTCGTCTTTTATTTCGCGAATGCGCCAGCCGGATAATGTCGAGCTGTGCCGGGCGAAAAGTACTCCCAGAGTAGCAAGTACCACCAAAGCTGCAAGTGCAGTGAGCCAACCAAGGATTGGCGGCAGGCCACCGGAAGGCGCGCTACTACGGGCCGTATCGGCAAGCGCCGGCGCGGCAGTGAGGGTTGTGGAGTCTATGGATTCTTCGGACGTTTCGCTTGGAGTGGCTGCTGCGGGAGAAGCGGCTGGCTGTGTGACACGCTTTTTGGCGGTCGGCGGTGTGTGGGAGCGATTAATAAAAAGCGGGTATTGGTATGATGTCGCAACGACGCCGTTTGGATACTGTAGCGCAACGGTTTCAGGTTGAGCGCCGGAAAGACCGGTGTGTTTGTTTGAAATAAATACGGTTTGCCCGTCGGCAATGATGGTGTGCTGTGGGAACTGGAACTGCGTGCCGGCGCTAAAGAGGATCCAACCACCGATGTCTACCTCTACCCCGCTTTCATTTTTTAAGGCAATGTATTTGTGCGTTACTTCGGGAATTGAAATGCGTGCCGGGATAGCGTTGATATGCACACGGTCATTGGCACTGTAGTGACCACTAACTGCGTTCACATACACTATGTAAGCGCCGGGATAGAGAAAGTGGTGTGCAACCCGCGCACCCTCGGCACGCGATCCGTCGCCAAAGCTCCACACAACACGCGCGTTTTCTATTGGTTCATTTTCAAAGCCAAGTACCTGCGCATTGAACGTACTGTCGGCACCCACGAACACAGTGCGGTCAGCGCCGGCGTGTACAGAAATAGAAGGCGGTGGCTCGTATGGTTTAGGTGTTGGCTGATGGGTGGCGGAAGATGGTTGAGTTGTATTCTCACTCGAATCACTCTCAGTATTACTTTGAGTATCGTTTTGTGTACTGTCTTGAGTTGTGTTTGTGGTACTTGAACCACCGCTGAGAACGATATGATCTTTGATGTCTTCGTAGGTTGCCGGACCAATACCGCTGACTTGTTGCACTTCTTCTTTTGTTTCAAATGGACCGTTCGCCCCTTCGCGGTAGTCGATAATGTTCTGTGCTTTTACGTCACCAATGCCTGTAAGGGTGGCGAGTGTTTCTGTGTCGGCAGTGTTGATGTTAACTGCGTGATCGGCGTGCGCCGGTAGTGTTAATACAAAAAATAGGAGCAATATGACTATGCTCTTATACATATTTCGAGTATATCATTTGCCATTAATTCCACAGGTAGCTATACACGGTGCTCTGTGATGCCTGGATGCGAGGTATGGTGAATGTAGGTATGGATTTTTACCATGTGTTAAATCGCGGTGTTGATAAGCGAAAAACATTTCTTGATTCTGGTGACTACGCGCGTTTTATCCACGACATGTGGGAGTTTAACGAGGTGAATAATGCGCCACACAACCTTGAACGGAGGATGCTGAAACAAAACCTCGAAATGGGTGACGTCCGACGTCACCCATTGGTGCGGGTGCATTTCTTTTGTTTGATGCCGAACCATTATCATTTACTGGTTTCGCCGATAGATGATGATCCGGAGAACCTTTCTTCGTTTATGAAAAAGCTTGGTGGTGGATACGCGAAATACTTTAATGAAAAATATGAACGGAGCGGTGCGCTGTGGCAAGGAAAGTATAAAAAGGTTCTGGTAGAGCGCGATGCTCATTTCCTCTACCTCCCCTACTATATACATTTCAATGCGTTGGATCTTGAATACCCCGATTGGCGAGAGCAACGTATCGCTTACCCGAAACACGCTGAGGACTATTTAGGAACATATCGCTGGTCGAGCCACTTGGACTACCTTGGAGAAAAGAACTTTCCTTCAGTGACTGACCGTGAGTTTTTTCTTGATTTCTTTGGTGGAAGTGCTGGGTACGCCAAAAAGATACGTTCGATGCTTCGTGATCTTTCTTTAGAGGAGATCGACGGGGTGGTATTGGAATAAAGCCCCATAGGTGATATGGGTGACGTCCGACGTCACCCATTTAAGCTGGGGAGAAGTTGCCGTTGAAGTGAGGGTGGTGGCCGCCGCTGGTGAAGCCGGAGTTTCGAGAGGCGTTGTCGGTATTCGCAATGGGGTGCACGTAGAGGAGGTCTTTGAGCACATCCTCGGGCACTTCGCCGCGGATGATGTCTTCAGTGCTGGGAATCTCTTCTTCGGTGCTTTTCTTCCCACTTCCCTCTTTTTTTGCATCGCGTTTCTCAGACTGCTTCCCACCGGGGCCGCTGCTGCCGTCAGAGCCACCACGCGCGCCGGGGGTGTTGTTTTTGTCAGTGTTGTTGTCGGTGTTATTGCTGGGGTTGTTTGTTTTTGCGTCGTTTGGTGTGTCCTTGTCACCGGCGGCGCCGGGCATCTTTTTTGCGCGGTCTGCCATGATTGATTTGAATGCATCCTGAAAACCACCACGACCTTTGCCAGAGGCACCTCCTTTTTTGTCAGATGCTTTTGTTTTAAATGACGCATCGACTGCAGTACGTGACGTGGTGTAACGTTTTCGTGCCCCCACAAGCAGATCTTGATAATCAAACATGCGTTTTTCAGGTAGCGGAAGTGCAGTGGCAAAGAATGGTTGTGCACGCACGCCATCAATGGTGAGCACAGTCACCATTTCACCTTTTTCAAGACTGGTTATTTCTTCGGTTGAGATATATGGATAGAACGTGCGTTCAAGTATTTCTTGATCACCTGGATGTGCTGAAAATGACACCACTGAACCACACCGAGACATAGCAGACTCTCGCAACTCTTTGTCCTCTTCTTGCTGCAGTGTATCCGCTGTGGTGAGCATAAGATTGGAAGCAGTAAAGAGGCGTTCGGTTACCGGCGCGGTAAGATAGCGCAGTGTTTCGTGCAGGTGCAGTGCGACTGGTTTTTGCGCTTGTGTGCTGATAAGACGCGTCACTTCAACAAAAACACGCATTAACGGTTTCATACGTGTTGGGAAAATACGAATATGAGAAAAATCAATGACCACTATTTTTCCTTTGAGCGTCTCGCTGAGAGTAAATTTGGATTCAGACTGCCCGAGGAGGTTACGCACGAGGGTATCCTGCGCGACGTAGCGTCCGTCATTGTCAAACTGTTCGGATACCTGCGGATACTTTTCAAGAAGGCTATTAAAAAATGCCAATTCTTTCTCGTCGTCTTTGAAAAAATCTTCACGCGCACGTTCATTAGTAACGAGCGTGTAGGGAGTGATAAGTGTGGCGTCAGGACGCGTGCGTATCAGTTTTGCAACATACGTCATGAACTCGTTCCCTTTTATGTTGTAGAGTTCACACAAGAGTGTGAGCACTGCTTCGTCCGCCTCTTTAGTGGGAAGTGTGCAGACATCGTCAAGTACATTCCAACTAAACGGGTACTCTGCGCTTGCCGGGTCAAGAAAAATAATATCGTCGGTGCGCTCTGGATCGATACGTTCAAGGAACGACTGCGCAGCGCCGTCAGCAGCGGTGAAAAAAAGTGTGCCGTGCCCGGCGTCAATGTCTTGCAGCGCCATGTTGATGAGCAATGCTGTTTTATCGGCAGCAGCACTACCGAGCACACAAACACCGCGTGTGCGGTCATGGTTTTTGATACCAAATTGAACTGAACGTTCTTTGAGCGTGGTTGAGCCAAGGTAGGTTATTTGACCACTAGTATCCATACACCTTAGCTTACCGCTTTTGCCCTTCTTGCGCCAATGGTTAGAGAAAAACCTTTGTTTCTTTCCTGGAGCGAGGACGGTCCTCGCTCCAGGAAGGTGTAGTGAGGGACTATGGCGGTTTCTTGCTTTTTATTTTTCATGCGGCATAATCAAAATATGGAAAAGAAACCAACACCGCGCCCATGGGTTACGTGGCCACCAGCACTCATCGCAGGGGCAGCTGCAAGTGCCGCTGAAGGAACATTCGATATGATCCCAGAGCATCCCAACCCAGAGGCTCACCTTATGGATGAGACACTTCTTGGTTTAGGAGTATTCGGGATTGTGTTATTGGCAGCACTTCTCTATGAAATAAAAAACGCTGACAAGCGACGGATTAAAGGCTAACGGCGAGCCATGATAAGTAATACAAAACTACAGCGCACGCTGTAGTTTTTATGTATGGGTGGTGTTATGGGAGAAAAATAATGAGTTGACTTTATTTAAAAAAATGGTATTATACGTATAGAGTATATGGACCATGAAGCACATAGAGAGTTCAACTACGGCTTGAAAGGGGCTATTGCCGGCTTGGCGTTTGGTGGTGGCGCATCTTTCAGCGCAGCCACTGTTGAAAATAGGTTTAATTTTTTTGAGTCTGTTGAATTTGATAGTGCTGAAATGTTGGTAATCACATCCGTGGGTGCCTTGCTGATGGCCGGTATAGGAGGTTTAGGGGGTATTAAATACGCCACCACAAGAGAAGCGAAGATGCGAGAACTTGAACAACACATAAAAGATATGGAGATGCAGGGAGATATGGAAAAGGGGTTTTAAAATGAACACAAACAGTGACCGCGAATCTTTCTTTGCGGTGCATATTAAAAAACTACAGCGTGCGCTGTAGTTTTTTAATGAGTGTATGTGGTGTGTATGTTATTCCAAGCCACGTAGGTATGCCTCAACGTTTTCGTATTTGTTTGCTGGATCCCAGAAAAACCAGCTAGTGAGCCCAGCGTCGTAGGTTGCTTGGATTTGTGCCGCGATGTCTTCCGGGCGGTAGTCTTTACCGTAATCAAAGTCTTGGAGCCATGGGCGCATCTTGCGTACGTCATAGGATTCTTTGGTATACATGCCAGTCGGCACGTTACGCGTCGTGGTTGCGACAATGAGTTCCCCACTTTCGCTATATTGTGCAGGGATTATTTCTTCTTTGAGAATAGGCTCTCCATCAAGCGTGCGTACTGAGGTTTCGGTGGCAGCAGTACGTTCTGCTGCTTTTTTCATAGATGTGTACACTACTTTATAGGGGTCGTTGTTTGGATTACTCAGCCCCGCAAAACCACTGTTGTAGTGTGAGGGATACACCATTGGTGCAATGTAATCAAAGTATGGCAGTGCGCGTTCAAGCTGTTGACCGATGCCGAGGTCGTCGGAAAGCACGGTGACGTAACCGAAAAGGTCTGCTGACATCGCTACCCCAAGTGGTGACACTTCGGCGTGGAGATATTTAAAGAATTCCTCGAGTGCCTCGGCTTTATTGTCGTTTACATACGACGCGTCTTTCATAGGTCCGTCTGATGGGTAGCGTACGTAGTCGTAGTTGAGTTCATCAAAACCAACTGCGTAGGATTCTTTTGAAAGTTGCACGATGTAGTCCCAGAATGGCTTGCTGGATACATCAACAAAAGAAAGTCCTTTGTTGTCTTCCCATGGTTCGCCGGGGCGGCTGACACTTTGCACTGCCTGCGCTGGGTACTGTGCGGAATAGAATGGGTCTTGGAATACGGTAATGCGCCCGATGACGTAAATGCCCTTTTCATGCAGACGCTCTATAAAACTTGCCATGTCGCGCGCACCACAACTGACAAGAGATGCGTCAGCAAAACGTTCGTCTTGTGTCGGAAATGCGATAGTGCCAGAATAATCTTTTATATCAATAACCACTGCATTAAGCGGAGTGGTTTCAATGAGTGTCACCAGATTATCACGAAAACTCGGTGTACCGACAACACACTGACTCATGTAAATGGCATACATAGGTTCGGGTGTATCTACATGTGCAGTAGAAGGATATTGTGGGTCTTCCACCACAGGCTTTTTATCTTCATGTGTGACTGATTCTGTATCGGTTGATTCACCGACATGCCATTGACCAGGAGTACTTAATGCAAAAAAGCCTGCCGCACTTAGACAGACTGCTACTGCTGCAACACCAAAAAATTGTTCACGCTTCAGTGGTCGTTTGCTCATATGCTTGCGCGCCATTTTCAGTATAGGCATCAGTTTGGAAATCACCCTTTAGGGCACGCACCAACCAACGACGCTCTTCTCGTACTAAGAAACCAAGCCCCATAGTGGCAATACCAAGGACCACAGCGAGGGTTGTTTTAAATACTAGCGGTACTCCTAAGAATGGGAGGAACGTAAGAATTAGTCCGAATAAAATAATGAGACCCGCTTTTGACATAACGTTATTATACCCTAGAGTAGGACGAAACAAAGTGGATAGGCTCGGAATGAGCGGCGGCGGGATGCCGAGTTAGTGTGGTCAACACCCGGGTGTTGACCATACTTAGCGTGGGCCGAGGATGACGACCAGCTCCCCTTTTTCAAGTATTTCGCCATCGGTGAATTGTGCGTGGAGTTCTGAGATAGTGCCGCGGTAGTGGGTTTCGTGCATTTTGGTGATTTCGCGGAAGATGGTGGCAGAGCGGTCAGGGGTACGTTCGACCAGTTCGCCGAGAAGCTTGCCGATGCGGTGTGGTGATTCAAATAGTGCCACTGTGCGCTTCATGTCGGTAATTTCATTCAGCTGTGTCTGTCGCCCTTTTTTATGCGGGAGAAAACCCATAAACACGAATTCGTTCGTAGGAAAGCCGGACACTGACAGCGCAGCGGCAAGCGAGGAGGCGCCGGGGATTGGTTCGATGCGAGTGTCGGGAAGTGCTTCGAGAACGCGTGCGATGAGTTCGTTACCAGGGTCGGCAATGCCGGGCGTGCCGGCGTCGGTGACGAGGGCGAGTGTCTTCCCTTCGGTAAGGAGTGTGATAATTTGTTCGGCTACTTTGTCGGAGCTCTGTTGGTGGTAGCTTTTTAGTTTGGCACTGATAGTGTGGCGCGCAAGTAGTTTGCCGGTGACACGGGTGTCTTCGGCGAGGACGACATCCGCCTCGCTGAGCACACGCAGCGCGCGTAGAGTGATGTCTTCCATGTTGCCTATTGGTGTGGCAACCACGTATAAAGTCCCCATACTATTTCACTAACGCGTCAGCTATTTTATAAATATCGCCGGCGCCCATGGTGAGGATGAGCGTGTCCGGGGTGTCGAGGGTACGCAGTGCTGACTCAATGTCTTCAAGTGACTCGTAAGGTTCCGCCTGAGTACCAGCAGCGGTTATTTTCTCGGCGAGTACGGCGCTGGTGACGCCTTCAATTGGTGCTTCGCGCGCGGGGAAAATGGGCGCGATGAGCACGCGATCGGCAGCAGTGAATGCTTCGGTGAACTGTTCCATAAAATCGCGCGTGCGGGTGTAGAGGTGTGGGTGGAACGCCACGACAATTTGTGTGTCGGGGAATTTTTTACGGACTGCCTCGAGGGTAACGCGTATTTCCGTGGGGTGATGCGCGTAGTCGTCGTAGATGGCGGCGCCGCCAGGCGCCGCGCCTTTGTGTTCAAACCGCCGCCAAGAGCCTTGGAACGTAGCAACGCTTTCGTAGAGCGCATCCTCGTCAAGAGATGAAGCGAATGCTTTAGCCGCAGCAATGGCAGCCTGCGCATTGGCAACGTTGAAGTCGCCAAGGAGCGCAAGCTTCGGTGGGATTACGTCGCTGTAATCAATCACGCGGCAGGGCGCGTGATCGGCAAGTTCCGCTCCAACTTCGCTCTTGAGGTTGACGATAAGTGCGCCGTCTGCGGGGAGGCGCTCGACCGCCGTGCGAAAGCTTTGCTTGAGTTGTTCAAAAGTGGTGAAGTAGTCGGTGTGTTCCCATTCAAGGTTAGTGACTACCAAAATGTGCGGCGCCAGCTTCAACATGTGGTCACGGTACTCACATGCCTCAACCACAAAAGGACTTCCGAGTTCACCGGTGCCCGGCACAAAATTTGAATCAAAATCTTTTACGAGTGAGCCCACAACTACTGTAGGGTTTCGCCCAGCATCACTGAGCATTTTAGCGAGCATCGCGGTGGTGGTGGTTTTCCCATGACTGCCGGCAACAGCTATGGTGTACTCTCCGCGCGATACGTCACCAAGTGCTTCGAAGTATGACTGTTCAGAGATGCCACGGTCGTGCGCAGCTGTGCGCTCTGAATCTTCTTCTGGTACGGCGTCTGAGTATACAAGGAGGTCTACGTCTTCTGGGAGGTTTTCAGCAGCGTGGCCGATAGTGACGGTAATTCCCTTTTTCTTCAGTAGTTCGGTGACAGGAGACGCACTGCGGTCAGAACCTGAGACTGCTACGCCACGCGTGTGGTACAGCTGAGCGAGTGCGCTCATGCCGATGCCGCCGATGCCGACCATGTGTACTTTTTTCGGTAGATTCATACTGCCTTTACTCTACCACCTTCAATGAAAAATCAGTATCAGGAAAGAGTGTAGCGACTGTGTGGCGGAATACCGGCGTATCTTTGCTGACAAAAAAATGAGTGCGTCCCTCGCCTACTTCCTGCCGTTCCCAGAGCTCTGCGGCGCGTTCGGCAACTGCTTGTGCAGGATCGTAGAGTGAGAGGCGCGGGAAAAGTTCTTTAAATAGTGGGAGGATAAGCGGATAGTGAGTGCATGCAAGAATAAGCATGTCGTAGTGTTCTAGAGACACTTCGGAAAATGCCTGGGTGATAAGTGAGCGAAGTGTGGTGTCTTCAGCATCGTTTTCTATTGCCCCGGCAAGACCTGGCACCGATACAACATCAACTGAAGCGCCTATCATGTGGAATGCGTTTTGGTAGATATGCGATGCAACGGTTGCCGGAGTTGCACATATAAGTGTACGGTTGGTATTAGTAGATCCCCCGACGGCGCGCGTGGTGGGACCGACCATTTCAATTACGTGACCCGGTTCGATTGAGAGTGTGTCATAGAGCGAGAGCGTGAGCGATGCGGACACGCTGTTACACGCGCTGATGATTTTGGTCGCACCTTGTTCGTGCAGAAAGCGTATCGAGTGCATGGTACGCGCGGCGATTGCTTCGCGAGACTGTTCGCCATAGGGCGCGTGCGTGGTGTCGCCAAAGTAGATCACATCGGCGCTCGGTACTATTTCGCGGAGCGCTTTGAGTACGGTAAGACCGCCAACGCCTGAATCAAAAATACCGATCATAGAGCGCGCACAAGAGTGGTGAACTGATCTCCTCTATCAAACTCGTTAGTGAACATACCGAAGGATGCGAAGGCGGGGCTGAAAAGAATAGTGTCGCCCGGTTCGGCTGCGGCGTATGCTTCATTCACTGCACTTTCAAGGGTGTTGTGGAGTGTCGCGTCGGTGTCTTGCGGGAGAATGCGCTCCGTGCCGGAGCCCGCCAGATACACCACGCGCTTGGTATAGCGCGGGAGCGCTTCGGTGAGCGCGCTCATGGAAAGGCCTTTGTCTGAGCCGCCTATGATCAAAATGACGGACGTCGGACGTCCGTCATGTGGGACGGTAAGGGTGTGGAGGGCGGCGAGGGTCGCTTCGGGGGTGGTGGCGGTCGTGTCGTTGTAGAATGCTATGCCGTTTATTTCACGAATACATTCGAGGCGGCCTGGCACACCGGCGAAGTCGGCAAGCGCTTGAACGCTGAGTGCATCGTCAACCCCTGCCGCGCGCGCGGCGTTGAGTGCGCAGGCAGCGTTTGCGCGGTTATGTTCACCAGGCACTTTGAGTTGGAGGTTTTCCGGTAGTGTGTCCGTAGGTGCCACTGCGCGTTTTGCGATAATAGCGTTGTCGTAATGCTCGGTGAGGAGTGGTGCTACTTGTTCACTCATTACCAACGTGTCGTCCGGCGTTTGATGGAGGAAAATCTGCGCTTTATCGGCAAGATACGCGTCCATGTTGCTTTGGTAGTAGTCCATGTGGTCGGGGAAAAAACTGGTGAAGACTGCGATATGCGGACTCACCTGCGCGGCACCAAAACCCCAGCACTGCCATGAGTCGAGTTCCATAAGCGCGATGCTTTTTTCCGTTACCTGAGGGAGCAACGCGAGTGTGGAGACGCCGCGCACGTTGCCGCCAAGGAGTACCTCTTTTCCTGCTGCCTGCAAGATGTCATACAACATATGTGTGACGGTGCTTTTCCCACGTGTTCCAGTAACACCAATAACCGGGATGTTTGCCAACTCGGCAAACCAACTGGCGCTCATTTTTATCGGAGTCCCCTCTTTTTGTGCTTCTTGTATATACGGTGAGTCCACCGGCACGTTCGGTCCTTTTAAAATGAAGTCCCGGTTTTGGAAATCCTCTAGACGGTGTTCACCGAGGGTGTAGGTTATGTGTGGAAATTGTTTTAGTTTTTCAAGTGACGGCGCGAGGGCGTCGGCGTCTTTCAGGTCGGTGACAATAAGGTCAGCGCCGTGTTCAGCAAGGAATGCGACATCCCCCACTCCACGTCCGAGAAGGCCCAAACCCACCACGGTTATCTTTTTTCCTTTAATTATGTCCTGCCAGTTTTGCATGGATTCATTCTACCGCACCTCTTTCAGGGCCCGAAATAAGTCTTATGGGAACGTATAATTGCGAAATATACTCCTTTGAACTATAGTGAAGACATGAATGAAAGTGTTGAGAGTTTTGCAGCGGAGCACCCAGCGGCGCTGGCCCTCCTTATAGGAGCTGGTGCATTGGCAGCTGTTTTTGGATACCGCGCATGGCAACAAAAAAAGAGACTGATAAAAACGTTACAAAACTTCAAGGACGCCTCGAAGACATTCTTCATAATGCTGGGTGTGGTAACCGGTGCGTGTACACTCAGGAAGAACAGGAAGCGGCTGCGGCAGAGCGTTGGGGCAAAAAAACATAGCACTCACTTCGTGGTGTTAAGAACAGAATTGATACACAATTTATACTAAACGTAACGATATGACTATAGATAATCCAGAGAGAATCCCGGAGCCGGGTAGTATGCCGATAGAAAACTTTATTGAGTGGCATATTGTTGAGAACCTTGACCATATTGCGCTCGCACTCATTTTAGCGGCGGCGGGAGTGTCAGGATATCTCATGGCACGAAGGAATTTTAGAGAATAATAGGCGCTACTACCTTCGCGTCCACTAAACGGCTCACCCTGGTGAGCCGTTCTTTTATAGTGTTTAATGTGCGGTGCGGTACCGTACCGCACATGTACGTGTTTTTCTATTATTTCTTGTGGAGATTGTTGAAGTGGCGCATGAGGAGCGCGACCGTAATGACTGATGCGAGCGTGGCAACGACAAGAGAGCCTGAGAGAAGTAGTGCGAGACCTTCTGGACTGAGGTCGCCCTCGCCATTAGAAATCAGGCGTTCGATCTTTTCAGATAGAGATGACGGGGCGTTCTCCATATATACCAATTATACTGTACTGCTTTTAGCGTGATAGCGCTAGACTACATTATGATTCTTTGTGCGACTACTTGGAATCTCACTACTCACCCTCGATAAACTCGGGCTGCGCTCATAGAACCTTCGGTTCTATGTCGGCCTGCGGCCTAACTCCTCCATGGGGGAACACCCAGTTCCCCCATCGCCCCCTCTGGTCCGAGCCCTGCGTAGCACCCATATGTAAACATCCCTAAAAAGGGATGTTTACATATGGTGCGACTACTTGGACTCGAACCAAGGACCTCAGTCTTATCAGGACTGCGCTCTAACCAGCTGAGCTATAGTCGCAAGTAGGACAATACTAGCAAAAATACGAGTAAAGGAAAAGGCGCCACGAATACGACTGATATCGTTAAAACAACTTTTCAGGTGATGCATCTTTGGTGAAGTAAAAAAGCTCCGCTGGATTAATAACAAATGCACCAAGCGCTTCCTTCCAAGAAACCCCGTACCACGATGCATAGAGCATGGTGGCGATACCGCGATGGGTCACCAGACAAACCTTTCCAGCTCCAGAAACCTCTTTCAACGATTGAAGGAGTGTATGTGCACGTTCAAAAAGTTCATCGAAGGTTTCTCCTTCCGGCGGATGGAGAAAGAATACACGATCGTTGACGCTATATGTTTCCCCTTGATATATCTGTTCTGCCTGAGGTACGGTTTTACCAGTAAGCACCCCTATATTACGTTCATGTAAATTTTCTTCAATACGTGGCAACGGCTGTCCACCTACTTCATGGAGTATATGTGCAGTATCCAGTGCGCGTTGTAACGGGGAAGAAAATATGCTCTCAAAACGCAGTGGGCTTTGATGCAGTTGCTGCGCTAAAAGACGTGCCTGTTCTTTTCCCCGATCGGTTAATGCAGCGTCATGAGTACCGTTAAACCGACCCATCGCTGTATCTGTATCTTCACCGTGCCGCGCAATGAAAAGTTCCATATGGAAAACTTAGGCTGCAGCTTCTTCGATGTACTCGGCACCCTCCTCGTTTTCATGAAGTGCGTCCTCTTCTTCGCTCTCAACCTGTTCTTTATGTCTCAGACTCACCAACACTGAGTTACCGAGCAATAGACGAGGTTCTTTGGCACGAGTAAATGTATCCATAATATGTGTCACGCGCTCTTCAGTGTATGCAGTTCCCTCAACCATATTAAAGAATGTATCAAGGACTATTGCTTCTTCTTCAGAAACCGCAACAACGGCCAGGATCGCTTCTTTAAGGATACGGAATGCGCGTTGCATATCCCCTTCCTGTAGCGCTTCAACTAAGAGCGCTTCGATACCATGCTCAAAAATATACGCATCAATTGCTTCGTCATACAGGCCGAGTATTTCCTTTGCACGGCGATGTGCAATACTTTTTTCGGAGTACTCTTCTTTGCCATCCAGGTCGGGACGATCAGGGATTACCTCTTCATCTATCCACGAAAGATAGGATAGACCGGATGCGATGCCAACTGGCTGACTTGCTTCTGGATCAAGTTCAAGTCCCGCTTCTTCCCATAATACTTCCCAATCATCAATAATAAGTTTACTGACGTGGGACGAGGTACGTTTCTCTTCCACGTAGGCAAAATCAAAGAGGTCGATTTTGTACATACTCGGAATCACAAAAAATGCTGTGCCGTCTTTGCTCAATACGCGCGCCACTTCTGTGAACGCTTTTTGTGGATCGGGAACGTGCTCAATAACATCGGCACAGACAACTGCTTCCACTGATTCATCCTCAAAAGGCAGGTTTTCGATATCAGCAACGTACCCTTCCACCTCTTCATAGATTCCCTCAGGTGGTACCCCTAAATCGTGTGCGGTTTTTGGGTCAAAGTAATCCGGAATCAAATCAACGCCGATATAATTAATGTCATGCTTTTCAAGCTGCGTACGGAGTGAGCCTTCTGCACGAATAATACCGGAAACATTACCCCCAATATCAACCACATGCGTAGCACCATCTTCAGCACACTTCTCGGCAATCAGTCTATTTTTATAACGCGTGTACGTTGCGCCAAGTGTACGCTCGATATACTTACGCGCGTATTCAGCATCGTAGTGCTCCAAAGGAACAGCATTATGTGAAATAGGTGGTTTTTCTTGAGACATAGAGATATATAAAATGCGTGTTACACGCAGACCTTTGCAATCCACTGCGGAGTGCTGAATACAAATTCAGCCGGGTTTGCTTCAAATCGTTTAATTACTTCTTCTTTTGGGAGCCATTCGACTTTTTGCGTCTCTTCTTCGTTAAGTGTGAAATTATTCTCATACTCGGCAAGTTGATAATGATACCACTGCAAAAAATACTCGTTTTCAGTACCGTGCATTGCAAGTCGTTCCCCCGTGGTTAATTTCGCAGGATCGAGTGTTACCCCTATTTCCTCTTGAGTTTCTCGAAGAATAGTATCGAGGAATGATTCATTCTCTTCTACAATACCGTGCACTGCCGGACCCCAGCAACCAGGGTCGCGATTTTCCTGCAGCGAACGCTGCGCAATCAATACGTCACCTTGTGCATTAGTGGCCCACAACGCTACCGCACAGAAGAGGTCGCCGGCGGCGATGTCTTCTTTTCGTTTTGCCGTAATCGGATGACAATGAGTATTTACAATAACTACACGAGGCATGTATTAGAACATACAATAAAATATTGGATGTGTCAATTAGTATTTTATTTATACGAATCAAAATAAGGATGATTTGTAATGTTGTAATGTATTTTTAAAAACTACTCCAAAGAAAAAAGCGCCGAGAAAGCGGCACTTGTAATGAATCATACTCACTCAGAGAGAGTATTTTTTTATTTATGCTTGTGATTCTGTGGGCAATGCTCACGAAAACGTCCCCAACATTTCTTGGTGCCAACTGGGTTATGCGCACCACACTCACATTCCCAGTACTTTTCTTGGTTATTTGCACTGCTCTGTTCACGAACAAGTGATGATACTGATGCTGCTGATACGCCTTCTAAGCTCATACTGATTTTTGTTTTTATTGTTCTATCTGAATATCTGAACACCAGAAAAATCACTCGTTACAGTTGCTGTACTAGTGGTTTTATTATACCTGTTTTAGAAAAATTGTCAAGTAAGTAAAGATACTTACCTCTCTTCTGCTTTAGATTCTATCTGCCGTGTCGATAATCGGCAAAACCGGATATGTTTCAGAGCAGACATATCAGTGCTCGTTCTGCGCTCGATCGAGACGCACAACACCGACCATGTTAACCACTACTCAATGAGTAGCGATGGTTCCACATGGAAATGATCCACGACCAGCTTCCGCTAGCCGTGCCTTGTTACGACTTAGTCCTTGTTACCGAATTTACCGTAGGCCGCGATAAACGCGGACGTCGGGTACTCCCGGCTCCCCTGACTTGACGGGCGGTGAGTACAAGACTCGAGAACGTATTCACCGTAGTTTGCTGACCTACGATTACTAGCGATTCCGGCTTCATGGAGTCGAGTTGCAGACTCCAATCCGTATTGGCGGTGCGTTTAGAGGATTTGCTCCGGCTCGCGCCTTCGCTTCCTTTTGTCGCACCGATTGTATCACGTGTGCAGCCCAGGGCATCTAGGGACATGCTGACTTGGCGTCGTCCTCACCTTCCTCCCCCGTGAGGGGGCAGTCTCGCCTGACATATAAAACAGGCAACGAGGGTTGCGTTCGTTACCCCACTTAAGGGAACAGCTCAAGCCACGAACTGACGACAGCCATGCATCACCTGCCAAGCACCCTCGAAGGCTTCTCTCCTTTCGGAGAGCGTGCAGCTTGGTTTCTAGCCCTGGTAAGGTTTTTCGGTTAGTGACGAATTAAGCCACATGATCCACCGCTTGTGCGAGTCCCCGTCTATTCCTTTGAGTTTTAAGCTTGCGCTCGTACTACCCAGGCGGTTCTCTTAACGCGTTAGCTTCGCCTCTGAAAGGGTCGATACTTCCAAAAGCCAGAGAACATCGTTTAGGGCGTAGACTAC
This sequence comes from Candidatus Phycocordibacter aenigmaticus, assembly GCA_045401115.1. Lineage (GTDB taxonomy): Bacteria > Patescibacteriota > Minisyncoccia > Phycocordibacterales > Phycocordibacteraceae > Phycocordibacter > Phycocordibacter aenigmaticus. The sequence goes on from CP174359.1 coordinate 62,502, forward strand.
CGGGGTATCTAATCCCGTTCGCTACCTACGCTTTCATGCCTCAGTGTCAGGAGTGTCCCAGTATGCCGCCTTCGCCTATGGTGTTCCCCACGATATCAACGGATTTTACCCCTACACCGTGAGTTCCGCATACCTCTTACATCCTCTAGTTGTGCCGTATCACGCGGCATTCCTTCGGTTGAGCCGAAGGATTTCACGCATGACTAACACAACCACCTACGCATCCTTTACGCCCAGTGATTCCGGGTAACGCTTGAGGCCTCTGTATTACCGCTCCTGCTGGCACAGAGTTAGGAGCCCCTTATTCATAAGGTACCGTCAAAATTTCTTCCCTTATAAAAGGTGTTTACGTCCCTAAGGACTTCATCCACCACGCGGCGTCGCACCGTCAGACTTTCGTCCATTGCGGATGATTCTCGACTGCAGCCTCCCGTAGGAGTTTGGACCGTGTCTCAGTTCCAATGATGGGGGTCAGGCTCTCACCTCCCCTAAGCGTCATAGCCTTGGTAGTCCATTACACTACCAACAAGCTGATACTGCGCAGGCTCCTCCTCAAGCGATAAATCTTTACTCCGTAGAGACTATCAAGTATTGCGCCATCTTTCGATGGAATATTCTTGACTTGAGGGTAGATACCCACGTGTTACTATCCCGTCTGCCGCGGGTCTAAACCCGCTCGACTTGCATGCCTTATCCACGCCGCCAGCGTTCACCCTGAGCTAGGATCAAACTCTTAGTTAAGATTAACTAAAGTTAATCGATAGAACTAAAGCAGAAGAGAAACAAGTACATGCTTTTCTTCTACTATTGGGAAATTTCCTTATATCACCGATGTGGTGAACATTCAGGAAACTTCTTCTCACAATTTTTCCTTTTCCAGTTGAGATCGAATGAACGATCTCTTCTTTGTTTCAGGTTTGATTCCGTACAAAGGGCGGGCAGCCCAATGCACGGAATCGGGTGCCCCACGGTTGGATGATGTGGGGCACTATGCTGGTATTCAATTTTCAAAGTTCGTCCCGGGGATTGAAAAAGCCGGGGCTTTCACCTCGGCATTGAACATACGTGGATAGCGTTTCTTCTATATACGAATATTCATAATGCCAAGATTAAACGCACTCGTAAGTGCGTGAAGCGCATTGTATAGGAGTTCACATGTACTGTCAACACGTACACAAAAAGACATTCTGTGGTGTATTTCCTCATTAAAAAAGTATTTGGGAGTTTCTTTTTTATCCCGTTTTATCTCTGTTTCGGGATTGAGTAAAGCGTGTGGGAGCGGTATACTTTTTGGAGCTATGCCTGACGCTGAGACTATTGTTATTTCTGTTGGAGGATCATTAATTGTCCCCTCTCAAGGTGACGGCACTCCTGATACTGCTTTTTTAGAATCACTTCGTGCATTTGTTGCGCAAAGTGTCGCTGAAGAAAAACGCCTGGTCTTGATTGCCGGTGGCGGAAAAACCGCCAGACTTTACCAAAGCGCTCTTGAAGGGTTTGTGGAGATTAATCCAGACGATCAGGATTGGATCGGTATCCATGCCACCCGACTAAACGGGCAGCTGTTGAAAATCGCGCTCAAAGGCTACGCAGAGGAATTTCTAGTGACTAATCCAAATGAACTCCCTCGCTCAGATAAACCGGTCATTGTCGGCGGTGGTTACAAACCCGGCGCCTCAACCGATTTGCGTGCGGTGCAAATAGCAAAAAACATAGGAGCGAAAAAAGTAGTGAATCTTTCAAATATAGATTATGCGTATACAGCTGACCCGAACGAGGACCCGTCGGCGCAAAAAATTGAAGAGATGCGGTGGGATGAATTTTTGAGTCTTATTCCATCCGAATGGTCACCAGGACTGTCTTCACCTTTTGACCCTATTGCTTCGCGTGAAGCACAGGCGGCAGGTATGGAGGTGGCGATTATTAACGGCACTAAACTTGAGGAAGTGAAAAAGTATTTGAATGATGAGCCGTTCGTGGGGAGTTTAGTGCGGTAAGGAATGTGAGGGATAAAAAACAGCGCCGGCGGAGCCGGCGCTGTTTTTTTATAGGCGTTCTTGTATTTTTTTTAATACTGTTTCTATCTGTGTTTCGAGTTCTTTAAACGTGCCATTGTTCATGAGCACGTAATCAGCCATAGTGATGACCTGTGTCTTTTGCATACCGTGTGGGTCAGGGTCGTTATTTTCGAGTGCTTCGTGTTCTTTAAATTGTTCAAAGCTTACCTGGTCTGACGATGAGCGACGCGCCTGGACACGCTCGTAGCGAAGCGCCTGGTCAGCATCAACCGCAAGAAGTATACCGCCAGCGTCCTGTAGAGTCTGTGCTTCTGCTACTGTGCGGAGCGAATCGATAGCTATTTTTGTGTCCCCTGTCTTTTCAGCGCGGTCAAGAAAAAAGCGTACCACGTAATCATTGCCATGTTGTGCACGAAGATCATTAGCAACCAGACGCATATGCACACGGTCGTTTGGCAAGCTTCGCTTTTCTATTTCTTCTATTAATAAGGCGCGGGCGTGATAGTGTGCGAAACCTTTTTCTTTTACTAAATAATCAACAACGGTCCCCTTCCCTGCGCCATCTGTTCCGGTTACGCCAATGATCATAGTGTAATCTATGCCTTCTTTTTACCCATTTTTTCAATCATCACCAATAGTGGCGACGCAAAGAATATAGACGAGTATGCACCGGCAGCAACCCCGACAAGTAGCGCGAGTGCGAAGTCCTCGGTTTGTGACCCGCCAAAGAAGAAGAGTGCGAGAAGTACCAAAATAGTGGTGAGTGACGTGTTAATGGAGCGGGCATAGGTTTGTGTGAGGCTACGACCAACGACACTTTCAAACGCTTCTTCTTTTTCAGCTTCTTGATTGCGGCGAAGGTTTTCGCGAATACGATCCATAACGACAATTGTGTCGTTCACCGAATAGCCGAGCACAGTAAGCAATGCGACTACAAAGAGTGCGCCCACCTCAACGTTGAGGAAGTAGCCGAGCAGTACGAATACACCAACCGGCATGAGTACATCAAAGGCGAGTGTTGCAAGTGTCACTAACCCATACACCCAACTGGAGACCGGTTTTGATACACGCCAAAATGCAATTGCCACAAACGTAATAATACCGAGTGCGACTAAGAGGAGTGCGATTAACGCTTTGCGTAACAGTTCATCACCGAGCGTAGGCCCAACAGTTGATACGCGTAATATATGCGTGTCTTCTCCAAGCGCATTGACGCTCGTTTCAATGGTAGAAAGTTGTGCCGGGGTCAGTTCAGGAGTGCGTATAATAAATCCATCATCAGTAGGACGGATCGATGGCACCGCCTGTACCACATCCGTTATATTTTGAGAAATGGTCTCACGTGAAGTGGTTTCAGCACCAACCTCAATTAAGGTACCTCCAGTGAAGTCAATTGATGGTTTCAGTCCAAATACACCAAGAACAATAAGTGCGGTGAGTACCAACACCAGTGCTAGTGAGGCAAATATTTTTCTAAAAGCAATAACAAACATATTTTATTTTACAATATTAATACCACTACCAAAGAATAATTTTGCGCGACTGCGGGTCCAATCAAATGCAAGCGATAAGAGGAGTGTTCGAGAAATAAGTACCGCTGAAAGCATTGACATGAGTACCCCTAAACCGAACACGAGTGCAAAGCCTTTGATAAGGGTTGTCCCGAACCAAAAGAGCACGAACGCCGAGATAAGACTCGAAAGGTTTGAGTCGCGAATTGAAGGCCATGCCCGACGAAATCCTTCTCTAATTGCATCCTCAAGAGTGCGCCCTGCGCGCAGCTCTTCTTTCATGCGCTCAAAAATAAGAATGTTAGCGTCCACTGCCATACCAACCGAGAGGATGAACGCGGCGATACCTGCTGCGGTGAGTGTTACCGGAATCACCTTAAAGAGTGATAACACAATTGCGCCATAAATAAGGAGTGCGAGCACGGCAACAAACCCTGGCACGCGGTACCAAAGAATCATAAAAATGCCGACGAGGATAAACCCGATAAGTCCTGCCATAATGCCAGCAGCGGTTGTTTCAGCGCCAAGCGTTGGACCAATAGATGATGAAGAGATAAGTGCAATAGGTACCGGCAACGCACCGAAATTAAGGTCACGGACTAATTCTCGTGCTTCTTCAGGAGTAAAAGCGCCGCTGATGGTAGCAACGCCACCAGGAATCTCTTGTTGAATGACCGGGAGTGAGATTGCCGCCCCATCAAGGAAAATGCCTAAGACCTCGCCGACGTTTTCTGAGGTAATGGTTGCGAACAGTTCAGCGCCTTCGGAATTAAAGTGTAGGACGACGATTGGTTCGTTTGAAAGACCGCCACTTTGTGACTGGCCGAAATCAAGTTGGGCGCGTTCAACGAAACGACCAGTGAGACCTGTGTCAGAAAATACTGGAGTCCCCGCTTCGTCTGCCCCTTCTTGAATACGGAATTCAAGGATAGGAGTTTCGCCGATAACGGCCACGGCTTCTTCGATGTCGGTGACACCTGGGAGTTCAACCACTAAACGGCGATCGCCTGAGAAGGTTGTTTCGGTTTGTACCACTGGTTCGGAGACACCGAAGAGGTTGGTGCGGCGTTCAACCACTTCACGCAGTGCGCTCATGGCGTCGTCTACTTCATGTTGAGGAACTGATTCGATGTCTGCTTGGTAGACCAAGTGTGTGCCGCCGGCCAAATCAAGACCGAGACGGAATGGGAATCGCGCATCCTCTCCTTGTGAGGTATATAAAAAACCTCCTAACAGGCCACCTAAAAGAATAAGAATGACGCCAAAAACTCTCGTTCGTATCATATAGGGCAGTATGCCCTTTTGGGCAAAAAAAATCAAAGGGTAATCTTGTCGCCTGTTTTAATGTTTTTGTGCCAACGTAATGAGATTTTTAAGCAACATAACCACTGTAACCGGGCCAATACCGCCGGGAACCGGTGTAAATAAGGATGCTTTCTCAGCGCAATGTGGATCGGCATCCCCTTTTAGAGACCCGCCCGCTTCAGAGGTGCCTGCATCAAGAATGCATACTCCTTCTGAAATCATATCTGGTGTGAGAATACCGGGCGCGCCAGCTCCAAGTACAATAATTTCTGCGTCAATGGTCTTTTCTTTTATAGCATCGTCACGTTCAACAACTACAACCTCGGCACCTTGTGTTCGTAACCAATGTGCTACAGGCTTCCCCACTAACTGACCGTTGCCTATGACGACAGTCTTTTTTCCTTTAAGTGGTATTGCATGATGTGACAATATTTCAGCACACACACCAACCACCGGCGGGAGGATATGTGTCACTCCTTTGTAATATGCCTGTGTTGCAGTACACGACAACATATCAATATCATATGCTATCGGCACTGCATCTAATACGGCAGAACGATCAATATGTGTTGGAAGCGGTAATTGCACGATATAGCCGTCAGTGTTTTTTATGTGCTCAGTAATTGCCGATACTAAATCTTCAGTGCTGATTGATGAGGGAAATTGGTTGATTTGAATTTGAATGCCAATTTCTTGTGCTACTTGTTTTTTAAGCCCTACATACCGACCGGATACAGGATTCTCGCCCACAATACAAACACCGAGGACGGGCGTTTTAGGAAGTGTGGCAACTTCCTTTTTAAGCTCTGCAGCAAGCAGAGCGGCGAATTGTTTACCGTCAAAAATCATTGTTTAGTGGGAGCCTTCTTTCGGTACTACATGGGTATACCGACCTTCGGTGGTAGTGAACGCTTCTTTTGATGAATACGCGTAGGTGTGTCCCAGTTCCTTCGTCACCTTTGACCCGTCCATTACTATCGGGTAGCAGTAGAAGCGCCATGCGCCTGCTGCGGTTGGTACCTTGCCGAAAGTAAGATGGCGCATGAAGAAGAATGCGAGCCGCACAACCCACGGCGGAAGGATTGCTACTTTTTTCCCGGTTGCTTCACCCATATCTTCTGGCACTACCACCGCCCCAGGTGGCGCAAGGTTATAGAGCGCCACGTCTTCAGGGGCACCTTCAAATGTAAGTTTTGTAATGATATCTGCAATGTCATCTTCATGAATAAACTGCCGGCACCATTTTTTAGTTGCAGGTATAAAAGACGTAAGCACACTGACAATGCCATACACAAAACTTCCTTTTAGTTTTCCAGATAGCGCTGCTTGTAAACCGAAACGGATACGACCATACCGACCACGTGGGCCACTAATAGCAGCAGGACGAACAATTGAAATTTCTAAATCGTCGCGCTTATCTTTCGCCATTTCTCGTAGCTTCTCTTCAGAGACTCGCTTTTCTTTTGCATAGAGGTACACTTCGTCGCGCAATGGCGCGTTGTCACTGAATGTATGTGAAATTTCGTTCTTCGGGTCAGCGCCAAACACCGACGCACTACTGAAATGTACGAGCCGTTCAACTGATGGCGTTTCAAAAGCGAAGGTGAACACATTTTCTGAGCCGGTCACGTTCCACTTCCATTGTCGCTTCGGGTGCCAGTGAAGATTTCGAATTTGCCACGCGGTGTGTACGACTACTGTAGGGTTGTGGGCAGCGACTTGTTCCTGCCACGAGTCGTCCGCGGTATTAGTTTTTATCCAGGTGGTTTTGGGAGCGTCTTTGACGAATTCTTCGGGGTCCACCATATCAAGCGCGATGATTTCCTTTACATCGTCACGCTTGCTCCACTGATCAACGAGCATTGCGCCAACGTAGCCAGCCGCGCCGGTAAGTAAAATAGTATGTTTGTGTGTGTTATGTGCCATGGGGAATAATACGGACAACTAGAGTTTTAATGGTGCGCAATGCAATCGCTATATCAAGCCATAACGAACGATGCTTTACGTAGTATAAGTCATAGGCAAGTCTTACGCGAGACTCTTCAATTGATTGTGGACTAATATTACCTGGTGCATACCGCTGATTGATTTGTGCCCATCCTGAAATGCCTGGTGTGACTTTATAACGGGCATTATAAAATGGAATTGCTTCCACAAGCCGCTCAGCTAAACCAACAATATCACTTCGTGGTCCAATAAAAGAAACATCTCCTTTGAGGACTGCGAACACCTGCGGTAATTCATCAATAGAAGTTTTACGTAGTAATGCCCCCACTCTTGTTACTTTATTGTCTTGTTTCTCTTCAATAGTCCATTCGCTTGAAGCTGATTTATTATGAGTCATCGTGCGAAACTTCAAGATATTAATCTTTCGTCCGTTTTTGCCCATACGTTCTTGTTGAATAAACAGATCCCCCTTACCTTCAAAACGAATCGCCAAGTATACCAATGGAGTAATGACTACTAATACGAGCATGACAGCAAGAGAGAGCGTGATATCAATACCGCGCTTTGCAGCGTCATATATTGGACGACGGTTTGATTCAAGATTATCAAGAAGCCAATCATGATCTAATTGAGAAAGCGGCACCCGATCAAACATTTCTTCGTAAAGTTTCCCGAGATTCACAATATGCACCTGTGACTGAACAAATGTGAGGTTATAAAAAAGCGGTGTAAGCATATCAGCATATCTTCCGTGCATATCGATTACGATGTCGGAAACGTCACCACCTACTACATGCTTCAATACTTTCTTTTGAACCTCATTTGGGTTTTGGATATGGGCCATATCGATAACTTCCATAACTTCCCAACGATACCGCCCGCTATGTTGGATCTCTTCAACCACCTCTTCAAGTTCCTTACCAGTACCAATGACGATTGTTTTATTAAGGCGTTTTGGTTCAAACAGCGGGAACAAGAGGAGTCGCCACAATATAACTAACGAAGAAGAGACAAAAAGATAGATAAAAAGATTTGTTTTAGGCGCAATACCAAAATAAGGAATTAAAAAGAAAAAAGTAGCCGCGAGTACGATATTCACTGCTTGTGCAGCAAGCACAGTGCCGGGGAGTTCTCGTTTTAAAAAGGCGGTATGTTTCTCATATAACCCAGCTACGAAAAATATAAAAATAAACACCACGAACAGTAGTGAAAATGGCACCAAATGAGTCCAATACGAATCCCACGAAGGTACACTGAGATGGCGTAGGAGAAGTGTGAGCCAGAGTGAAAACACTAAAAAAACAACATCTCCTACTACCAACACAAAACGCTCTCGACGGCGTATATCTTTCATCTACTTAATAATACCAACAAGTACCCGAGAAGGATACATCTCTCTGGAAACCTTCAGAATCACGCGGTAGTATGGTTAATGTGAATAAAACAAAGGTCCTCTACCTTATTACCAAATCAAATTGCGGCGGTGCACAGCGGTATGTCGCCGATCTTGCGAATAACCTCTCTACCGACCAGTTTGAAGCTGTGGTAGCCGCCGGACACGGTAATGAGCCAGGCAGCGGCTGGTTACAAAAAGAAGTTGCCACACATGGCGTGCGCTCAATTATATTGCCTCACGTTGAACGCGATATTAAAAATCCCTTTAAAGAAGCGAGTGTCTTCTTTTCACTTGCACAACTGGTCATGAAAGAACGTCCACAAGTACTGCATGTAAATAGTGCAAAGGCGGGCGGAGTGGGTGCTTTTATTGGCAGACTATTTGGTATACGCACTGTTATTTTTACTGCTCACGGATGGGCTTCGAATGAAGACCGTTCGTGGTTATCACGTATGATCATTCGTTTTTTCGAATGGCTCACTATTATACTTTCACATAAAACTATTATGAATTCTAAAGCTACATATGAACATGTAGCTTCCTTGCCGTTTGTGTCTCGTAAATCAGTAATCATTCACCATGGCATAACACCATTCACTCGTTTAGAGAAAGAGGCGGCACGTGAGGCGCTCGGTATATCTGAAGAAGGTTTAGTGGTAGGAACCGTGGCCGAAATCCATCATAATAAAGGTATCGACATACTCGCACTTGCCGCGCAACACATACCAACACCAATATACATTGTGGGAGACGGTGATGATTATAATTATATTAAAAATATTCTCCGTCAAAAAAAGATTAATAATGTGACACTTCTAGGCGCTATACCAAATGCAAAAAAATATCTTGAGGCATTTGATATTTTTATTCTTCCTTCACGTACAGAATCACTTGGATATGTTCTTCTTGAAGCGGGGCACGCACATCTTCCAGTGGTGGCAACAAAAGTTGGTGGAGTTCCAGAAATTATTGAGCATAAAAAAAATGGCTTACTCATTACACCAAATGACCCTACTGCGCTCGCCAACGCGGTGGAAACACTCCTTTCAGATCAGAAACTTCGTGATAAATATAGTGCTTCACTATATAAAAAAGTGGTTGAACACTTCTCTCTTGAACGTATGCGTGATAAAACCTACAGTCTCTATCGTTAAACAACATTACGCACCCACTACCTCATGTTGTTTATCTTCCTGTACCACACGGTGATACGAACGCATTGCACTCACCATACCAAGCATTAAAAATTCAGTAAGAAGATGGCTTCCACCGTAACTCATGAATGGCAGCGTGGTGCCAGTAACCGGCAGTAACCCAATATTCATACCGATATGAATTGTACTGTGTACAACAATGAGCATAGCAACGCCAAGTGTAAACAGGGTTTCAAAGTTACTGGCACCACGCTGCGCATTAACAACAAGCCGATACAAAACCATACCGAACAAAAAGAAAAGTAAGAGTGCTCCTCCAAATCCCCATTCTTCTGTAAAGGCGGCAAAGATAAAGTCAGTCTCATGTTCAGGTAAAAATTGAAGACGTGATTGAGTCCCGTAACCAACTCCTTTTCCAAGAACGCCACCACTACCAACAGCAACAGTTGATTGGAAAGCGTTATAACCAGTTCCTTGTACATCAGCAAGTGGGTGCACAAAACTTATAATGCGGTCTTTTTGGTAATCGGCAAATGTAAAAAACCAAAGTCCTGAAAGGGCCACTGCGCCAATAGCAGCAAGCGCAGCAAGGTGTCTAAAAGGAACCCCTGCAAGTAAAATAATCCCTGTCCATATACCTAATACAATAATCGCTGATCCAAAATCTGGCTGTAAAAACAAAAGAACAAAAATAACAGACATGTAAAGGCCTGAAACAATAATGTGTCGTATCTGGGCAATCTCAATGTGTCGACGCGAAAAATACTTCGCAAGCACTATAATAAGTGCGAGCTTTGCAGGATCAGCAGGTTGTATAGCAAAAGCGCCAAGATTAAACCAACTTTGTGCTCCTTGAAAAGTAGCACCAACTATAAATAAAAGGAGGAGGAGGCCAACCGCAAGTAAAAAAATACTTACTACACTTACTGTACGACGCAAAAAACGCCAATCAATGGTGCTGCTTATAAAAAAAACAACGAGTGCAAGCACGAGCCACACCATTTGCCGTGGCGCAAATTGATTAGCAGCACCGAAGTCATACATTGATATAATTCCTAATAAGGTAATAGCCGTAGCACTTCCCAACAACACCCAATCGATATTACGGAACATCCGCATATATTATGGCGCCACACGCGGGATAATATCAACTCTCGCTACTGGTTCTGAAAAAGGTTCTTGCCAAGTAAAAGTCACTGTATGACGTTGACGTGGATCGATACGCGCAACACGCGTTTGAGAAGCATTAATAAGTACATCCTCATCATTAAACACTAGCGCAGTCACTATTACATCAATTACTGAGGAAGTAGATTGGTTTTCGATCTCTGCCGTAATCCGAGGCTCTGTTTCTTCTAGATTAAATGAATGGGTACGAACTGGTGAAATACTACGCTCAAAACGTTTGAAATTATTATATTCTAAATCAATAAACGTACGAGTTGGGATTCGTTCGCCAGTAATAATGTTCGGCTCAAAAAGCGGTACTGTTTCTCCTGGAAGAATTATTGTACTTCCTTGTCGCCGTGTAATTAAAATATTTTCATCGTCAAACAACGACACTTCATAAGAAACATCTCCTTGTGCTGCTGTATGAGGGTTCTTGATTAAAGCGACTGCGTGATACACTCCTGGCACTACACGGACTGACCGTGACCATAGTGCATTGATATTTGGTTGTTCACACAACAAATTACAAATACCCCCACAATCAACACCTGTTTCGTTTTGATTCTGCACCCCATCATTACATGTCGGCGCAGTGTAGAAAAAAAGAAAAAAACTACCAACAGCAATAAGCGCAATAATAAGAAGTGCGCCAAACGCAATCAACAACTGTCGGGTAATACTCCAACTCATATCCTACATCATAGCAAAAGTAAAATGGTTTTTGTTATAAAGGTTTTTTAAATTTTATTGACCTGCTTTATTTATATTTTATACACTCATACAAAGAAAACCCAAGGTTTCCCTTGGGTTTTCTTTCTCGATACAGAAATACTATATCGAGAGAGATGAATGCTCCGTACTGGCGACTAGCTACTTTCCCCCGAAGAGTATCATCGCCACTACCGCGCTTAACTGCCGAGTTCGGAATGGGATCGGGTGTTTCCACGGCGTCAAGTCACCAGAACGGAACATTCATCTCTTTATTTTCACATCAATACAAAATCCTTTACCTAAACAATGTAATATTATTGATTTCCAGAATTCCTCCTGGGAGTTTCGGCGAATTAGTACTCCTCCGCTAAGCACATCGCTGCGCGTACACGTAGAGCCTATCAACCTAGTCATCTCCTAGGGGCCTCAAACGATTCCTAATCTTGGAGTTGGCTTCCCACTTAGATGCTTTCAGCGGTTATCCATTCCCGACATAGCTACCCTGCCATGCTCCTGGCGGAACAACAGGTAGACCAGAGGTCAGTTCATCCCGGTCCTCTCGTACTAGGGACAAATCTCCTCAAGAATCAACGCCTATGGTAGATAGAGACCAACCTGTCTCACGCATTTTGTTTTCTCCCATTACTGGAAGGATCGGACTGTAGCTTCATCCGTTTTAAGGGATGGTGTACGTGCAGTCTCTACGGGCATATATAAAAACATGTTCTTATATATTTCCCTCGGTATTGCCCTCTTCCTGAAAGGAGGGTTCTACCGATATTAGTACACATTGTCTAGAAGCATTACTACTCCTAGCCGCCGTGATGGTTGGTTATATCTTATATTGCATTAAACGAAAATGACCTCAACTGATGTCTGTTATGTTTGCGGATTCAGACGGTACAGAAGTCTTCACAAGGAAAACTCCTGAACGGTCTGAACCCAGCTCGCGTACCTTTTTAATTGGCGAACAGCCAAACCCTTGGGACCTTCTCCAGCCCCAGGATAAGGTGAGCCGACATCGAGGTGCCGAACACTGCCGTCGCTATGGACGCTTGGGCAGTACCAGCCTGTTATCCCCGGGGTAACTTTTATCAGGTAATCTCGGATCGCATCTAATGCGGATCGTCGGTTCACTATGCTCTGCTTTCGCATCTGTTTGACATTTACGTCTCACAGTCAAGCCAGCTTGTGCCATTACACGACCGGCACGGTTTCCATTCGCGCCTAGCTGACCTTTGTAGGCTCCTCCGTTACTTTTTAGGAGGATAGCGCCCCACTAAAACTGCCCGTCACACACTGTCTCCTGAATGTTATTTCAAGGTTAGGAACTGCAAAGTACAAGGGTGGTATTTCACTGACGACTCCACACTTCCCAAAAGAAGTGCTTCAAAGTCTCCCACCTATACTACGCATGTACGCCACAGCCCCAATATGAAACTGCAGTAAAGCTCCCGGGGTCTTTTCGTCTAACCATAGGTAATCGGCATCTTTACCGATATTGTATTTTCACCGAGCAGGTCCTCGAGACAGTTCTCCAGTCGTTACGCCATTCGTGCACGTCTGAACTTACCAGACAAGGAATTACGCTACCTTAGGACGATTATAGTTATCGCCGACATTCACCAGGGCTTATACAAGTCAGCATATAAAGCAAGCTTCATACACCACCCGTATTTGACCTTCTGGCATCGGTCAGGCGTCACCCCCTATACATCCTCTTGCGAGTTCGCAGGGAGCTGTGTTTTTGATAAACAGTCGCCAGAGATTCTTTCGCTGCGGCCACTACATTGCTGCAGTGGCAGGCCTTATCCCGAAGTTACGGCCGCTTTTTTGCCGAGTTCCTTGAGGACCTCTCACTCGTTCGCCTTGGTCTTCTCGACCTGATCACCTGTGTTGGTTTGCGGTACGGATCATTACACATTAAGCTTAGAAGCTTTTCTTGGAAGCGCGCTCCACACTCTTTCCTCTAGCGAACTAGAGAATCGCCGCCCCGCTCGGAATAATGTTACCCGGATTTTCCTGAAGTAACTTCCTCACGGCTCGGACGTAAATCCGATAATACGCAGTGTGTACAGCACTCCGTCCCTCCATCGCATGTGCAATGAGTCACGGAATATTAACCGTATGTCCATCGGCTGCGGCTTTCGCCATCACCTTAGGCCCGACTAACCCGTAGCTGATCAACAGTGCTACGGAAACCTTGATCTTTCGGCGTGCGGGGTTCTCACCCGCATTGCGGTTACTCGTGCCGGCATTCTCACTTCCAAACGCTCCACCATGGGTCACCCCTTTGGCTTCATCGCGGATTGGAACGCTCTCCTACCACTCCATTCTGACGAATCAGAACAGAATTCTCAGTTTCGGTACTATGCTTAGCCCCGATTATCTGCGGCGCGGAAACTCTTGGTGAGTGAGCTGTTACGCTTTCTTTGAAGGGTGGCTGCTTCTAAGCCAACCTCCTCACTGTCATAGAATTTCCACCTCCTTAAGATGCACTTAGCATAGATTTAGGGACCTTAACTTGAGATCTAGGCTCTTCCCTTCTCGACCACTGGAGCTTCGCCCCCAGAGTCTAACTGCCCGGTAATTTACTAACTGGTATTCGGAGTTTGATAGGAATGACGAGGTTTCCCCCTATTCATCCCTGCCAGTGCTCTACCCCCAGCAGGTACACCAGACGCCAGCCCAAAAGCTGTTTCGGAGAGAACCAGCTATTACAAGATTCGATTAGCTTTTCACTCCTTACCACAAGTCATCCCAAGGCGTTATACGACCAACGGGTTCGGGCCTCCAGGTATCTTTCGATACCCTTCACCCTGCTCATGGCAAGCTCATCTTGCTTCGGGTCGTATGTATACGACTATCGCGCTATTCACACTCGGTTTCCCTACGGCTCCGGGGCTCGCCCCCTTAGCCTGGGCCATATACATACACTCGCCGGCTCATTCTTCAATAGGCACGCCGTCGAGGCTTAAGCCTCTTCGACTCCTTGTAGATGTATGGTTTCAGGTCTATTTCACTGTCCTCTCGGACTACTTTTCACCTTTCCCTCACGGTACTAGTTCACTATCGATCTCTGAACGTATTTAGCCTTACCGGTTAGTTCCGGCAGATTCACCCAAGCTATTCGTGTCTCGGGCTACTCAAGAGCAGAAACAAAAGAGTCTAAGATATTTCGAGTACGGGACTATTACCCCCTAGGGTCTGACTTCCCAGTCAGTTCCTCTATATCTAAGATTTATAACTCCTCTTCCATAAATGGAACGTTTCTGTCTTACAACCCCAATGCATACAAGTACACATTGGTTTGGGCTTCTCCCTTTTCGCTCGCCGCTATTCAGGGAATTCCAGAATCCCGGTTCCTATACCCCAAGCACGGGGTACAGAAACCGAGACTTTGTTGTTGGTCTCTTTTCCTCCGGGTACTGAGATGTTTCACTTCCCCGGGTGTGCTCTGTGTACACACGTACACAGTCTCTCTAATGAGAGGGGTTTCCCCATTCGGAAATCTTCGGATCACAGGTTGCTTATCACCTTCCCGAAGCTTATCGCAGATTGCTACGTCCTTCATCGCCGTTCAGAGTCAAGGCATCCACCATACACCCTTACAGACTCCCAAGAGGAAGTCTGAAAACCACAATATTATTTTGTTTTCGGTGTCTCAACGATCTACAAAATCGTTGAGCTTTTTTCTCAGCAATCGGTTTAATTGCTGAGCTATTGGTTATTTTGCATTGACGTTGTCAAAGGGCGGGTTTAGATGAGTGTAAGCATTTAAAAAAGCCGCTTGAGGCGACCTTTAGTGAGCTGAGCACGAGTGCTAGCTAGGCAAGGTCGCTGGACTTCTTAAGTGCTTTACTCATAAACCGTTCCGCCATAGTACCCGAAGGCATTATGAGTGTCAAGCATTTTGCACAGTAATTCTTCTATACAAAAACCCCTGAAAATCAGGGGGTTTTTGTGAGAAGGATATACCCTCTAAAAAGCTAAACTTACTCCTCGTGTCCTACTTCTGAGCGAAGTTTTTCGATGTACTTCGCTGCAGCCTGTTGACCACCAAGACCAAAGGCAAGACCAAAGGCAAGTGACACGGCAACGATAACACCAGTGAACAGCGTTTGTACGAATGCACTTGCAACTTGCAAGTGATCAAGCGCCGCAAGAATTGCGAAGATCCAGATAGACCATTTTGCTACCGATCCAGCCAATCCGGCGCTGCGTACATGCGCAGCCTTTGCAGCACCTGATACTGCTTTTGCAGCAAGGTCAGCAATCACTGCTGCTACCAACAGAATTAACACTGCAACAATTACCTGTGGCAAGTAACCGAGTACAACATTCTGCAAGAATTCATTTACTTGACTCAGTTGTAGTACGTCAAGCGCGGCAACAAGGAATACAACGATAAAGAACCATTTGATGAGAGCACCAAGAAACGCGCCTGAGTTTAGTTCAAACCCAGCACGTGATACCACATCATTAAGTCCAGTTGATTTAAGAGCACTATCAACCTTCAGTGCTTTAATGATTTGAGATACGATACGTCCAAGCGCAGCACCGACAAGCCAACCAAGCACAAAGATAATAAGAGCAACAATAATGTTTGGAATGAATGCAATGACGCCGAGCCAGAGTTCCTGGAATGAACGGGTCAAAACATCAGCCCATGTTTCAATAAGCATGTGAATATATTCTTAAAGTGATAAAAAACGAACCAAATACTATCGAGGTAGCATAGAATACGCCTCGCAGCGGTTATTAGGGATCCTATTCCCTTATAAAAATAGTACCACTATACCCAGCCATAGCATGGAGCTCTGTGGATATATATAGAATATACTTAATTCCCGCGGTCGAGCACTACCCGGTGCTTAAACTCAAATAAATCACGAAGCATGCGGTCATATGCTTGCCGGCGATTATAAAATTCCTCAGTATCAAGCACCACGTACCGTATAGGAAGCGCCACTAAACTTTCAAGTTTTTTAATTGATTTAGCAATACGCTTCTCATCAGGGTTTTTCCCAACAATTAAAAGTTCAGCAGGGCTATGTGTTTCATCTAAAAAGAATCCTGCTGCAACAATCATCGTTAACCCGCGAATACCACGGAACGCCTCAACAATCTCTTTATCAGTTGGCGTAGCAAGCGTCACCAAAAACTGCTTCAGTGGTACAAACAAGTTATCAGACTCATTAACTGCATACGCGTTTATCCCGTGTATTTGTCTGGATGTGAGAATACCAAACCGCACCAACTGCCCAAGTTCACGAGATACTGCAGCTCGCGTAGAACCAATCGTTGCTACCACATCAGCAGCATTCCCCCACTCACCTGGGCGACGCACAAAGTAATTTGTTATTTTAAGTCGAAGCGGATTCTTAAAGACAAAGCCGATATCTTGAAACATATATGGAAGGTATTCTACCTCGTTCAAAGCAGGTCTCCAAATGTGTAAAAATAAGCAAGAAATACGGGCTCATTCACCCACGAAAAAACACCCTTCTCAAGAAGGGTGTTTTTTCGTGGGTTCCACCACCGAGCAATGCTTTACGCAAACTCAACAGAACCACCTGCTGCTTCAATCTTAGCTTTAAGTTCTTCAGCGTCTTCTTTCTTAACGCCTTCCTTAAGCATTTCAGGAGCAGCGTCAACAAGATCTTTCGCTTCCTTAAGACCAAGTCCAAGTGCTTCCTTCACTACTTTGATAACTGCAATCTTCTGATCACCAGCAGAAGTCAACTTCACGTTTACTTCTGATGCTTCTTCAGCGGCACCATCGCCACCTGCTGCAGGACCAGCCGCCGCCACTGCGGTTGCTGATACACCAAACTTAGCTTCGAACACTTTAACCAACTCATTCAGTTCCATCACGCTCATCTCTTCAATTGCAGAAACAATTGTTTTGAATTTCTCAGGAACCTCTACATCAGCACCAACCTCTTCTGTCGGAGCCTCTTTCGCTGGAGCTTCTTCTGCAGGAGCTTCAGCCGGAGCCTCAGCTTCAGGAGCAGCCGCTTCTTCAGTCTTCTTTTCTTCTTCAGTCATAATTAATTTTTTATTAGTGAGAGGAACTATGTGTTCCGCTCGTAATGAATAGTGCTAACTCGCCTTCTTCTCGGCAATTGCATTCAACGCAATCGCACATCGCTGGATTGGTGAATTAATAACATTCACAAACATACCGCGAAGTACTGGTACCGGAGGAATTGCAGCAACATTTTCAATTTCTTCTTTTGAAAGAAAACGATGTTCCACAACACCACCAAGGAAGGTAAGACGATCCTTAAACTTCTTTACAAAGTCATTAATGGTGCGAGCTGGAGCAGTAATATCATCTCCGTTTTCACTCGGAAGATATGCAATAGCAACTTCACCATCAAGTGGTGGAAGTTCGCCTTCAATATTTGCTGCCTCAAGCGTGCGCTTCAACAGTGTCTTTTTTGTTACCAAGTAACGGACACCTTCTCCTTTCAGAGTGCGACGCAGTCCATTAAGTTCTTCAACAGGAATCGCTTCAAAGTGCATGAACGCCAATGACGGCGTGTCAGTCACAATGTCACTAAGCTGTGAAAGAAGTTCTTGTTTCTTTTCTCGTGTAATTGCCATAATGTGTGATGCTCTTATATTAAAAAGAGCTCGTGCGCATCGAGCTGGGTGTTATTCGCGATTCGACCAACCTCTCTAAGAGAAAGGCGTCGCGGACTTCGGCGGGACATTAAGCTCATATATGAGCACCCGCTGTCTCCAGTCGTGCTACGGAGCACTATACCAGATACACTATAAAATGCTACCGGCGGCACTCACGTGCCGCCGGTCACCCCCCCCTACATACCCACACCCTATTAAAATACCTCCTCTCCCTCTCTACTATAAAGGAGTAGCGCCAACCGGATCATCCGGTATGGATACGCTCCCTCAAGGTGGGTAAATATATCTTTCAATTTCTCAGTGCCCACAACCTTGCACGCGTCGTGGATAGTATCAATATCGTTTTCAATACCGGCGGCAAGGTACGCAATATCGCGAGGACTCAATAACCCCTCATCCACGCACTCCTTTATATGTGTCAATATTGTTTCAGCTTTAAGCCCGCGCTCCTGCGCTATCGCATCCAGCGCCTGCCCGTCCCGCACATATTCAAGCGTCTCGTGCGCTGAACGTTTTTTCTGCACACCACCAGCGGCGGCACCCTTCCTCTTCTTTCCCGCCGGCGCATCGGCGCCGGCGGGACCACCCTCCTCGCTCGGCTCAGACCCACCACACGCTTTTACAAAATTCGCATGCATCGTTTCCACCTCGCTCGACTCCATGCTCGCAAACGCCTCCCGCGCCTCCAGCGACTGCGCGCGAAACGCCGCGTCCTTAGCCAACACCTCTGGGTGCACCTCAAGTGCGCGCTCGTTAAAGCCAGCAAGCGAAAGCCCCGCCAATGTCCGCACGCGCGAAAGCGCCACATACCCCTGCCCATATTCAAACGCCCGCGACAAATCCATATGCGCCGCGTCCAGCGACATCCCCTGACTCTTGTGCACGGTCATCGCCCACGCCAGACGCAGCGGCACCTGCCGAATACTCGCCAACACCCGTCCCCCGTCTTCAATACGCCACTCATCGGGCTCCGCCACCAACTCCCTGCCGTCATGCGTTTCCACTACCGGCAAACCGTCCTCATTAAAATCAATCACCACCCCCAACGTTCCGTTCACATATCGCCCGCGCATGTGGTCGTTCTTAGTAAACATCACCCGTGCACCTTCTTTCAGTTCCAACTGCTCCGGCGACAGGCACCCCCGCTTCAGCGCATCCACCAAACGCGCCGGCCCCGTGCTCTCCATCTTCAAACGCTTCGCTTCACTGGCAAGGTTCCCCAATGCTCGTTCATTAATTTGGTCCACGTTTGCATTATGCGCGTACAGTTGTGTCACCTCATCGTCCGGTTCACCACCCGCGCGATATTCCAAAATTGCTCGATGCTCTTCCGTACACGCACCACGCCGTATCGCCAACAACAACTCAAGAAATTCAGGATCTTCTTGTCGATACTGCTCAGACAGGTAACACACCAACGGTTGCAGGTCGCGCCACGCCGGCGACTCAAACGCAAAGTCCGTCATAGGCGCATGTGCGAACATCCCCTGTCCATGCGGCGCACGACGCACCACCGGCGGCAACTGGAAAAAGTCTCCCACCAACACCACCTGCATTCCGCCAAACGGCTGCGTCGTGCGCCGCACTTCCCGGCACACCGCGTCTACCATGGACAGCGTACCCTGCGAGAGCATCGACACCTCATCAATAATCAGCACGTTCGTGCTCGTCACACGCTTCACCACGTTCTTGTTCTGCGCGATCATGTCCAGATCCTGATCGTTCAAATGGTCCTTGATACCGATACCACTCCACGAGTGAATCGTCATACCACCAATGTGTGTCGCCGCAATGCCGGTCGACGCGGTAATAGCCGGGTCAATTCCCCGCTCACGTAACCACCGCACATACGCGTTCACCGTATGCGTCTTTCCACTCCCCGGCTCACCAGTCAGAAACACGTTCGCCCCGGTTTTCAAAATAGTCAGCGCTTCGCGTTGCGTCATCATTCCTCTATCCTATCATTTTCAAAACCACCCATGTGCGGACGTCCGACGTCCGCACATGGGTAGGTCACACACCGCCCTCATACAAAACAGCGGCGGCCCCTTCGGGACCGCCGCACCATCGCACCACCTACCACTCACTAATACCCCAACCGTCGCATGTCAGTCATAAATCCCGTACGGCGCAGTGCATACTCATGACGCAATGAATCAAACAACTCGCGCGACATATTCGCTGGGTACCCGTCTTGGTTAATGTATCGTTGTGCATCAACATCAACCAAACGATCAAGCGCGTATCCCATCGCACGCAAATCTTCCTTATATCCAATAATAATATTGTCTGCCACACCATCGTCAATACGCCGCGCCAAGTATCGCATCTCCTCCACGTCTTCCCATACAATATCGCGCATCGCCACCACATCTTCATATACATCCCACGCCAGTCGTTCCTCTACGGGTGCTACTTCACCAGACGGTCCTTGCTCATGTGGAAACTCGCCCTCACCAACCGATGGTCTAATCGGCTTATCCTGCAACACTTTTGCGCCGTCATATATGTCGGTGTCACTATCAAAAACCTGATGCACGTCTTGTAGTATTTCAATTAAACCTTCCATATATTCATTATACGCCTAGCGTTTATTTTGCAAGCGCCGACGATGCATCACCCGCCGCAGTATAAAATAGAGGGCTATATACAGCGCCACCAGGAACAACAACCACGTGCTTATGCGCAACAACCAATCAACCTCCCCCGCTCCGACAGCCGCTAGCTGTTGAGTCTGGGGTGCCACGTTGCTTCCCACCACTACTTCCATCTTTGGCGCATCTACAGCAGTCGTCGTTGCTACATCAGACACGCCTTCGTCCGCCACCACACTCAACGACCTCGGCGCGGGTGCCTCCGGCACCCGCGCCGACACTTGCCCACCACCACTGACACGCGCCACCGTCTCTTGATCTGCCGCTACCGCCACACCATCCTCTTCTTCATCCTCAACTACCGCAGGAACACTCTCCTCCTCTTCTTCCTCATCATCAAAAATTCGTCCGTTGCTTCCGCCGCCGGCAGGCACTGGTGCTTCTGGCTCCACATCCACATCAGCACAATCACTATTACTATCGGCCTCTACGGTCGTATCCACCTCACCATCACCATTGCTATCAAGTGCCAACGCACTCACCGCACTGCCACTTACATTAAACGTTCCGTGCGATTCAGCCGACACCGTAAAACTACAAAATGCCGCAGTCACGGTCTGCCCACTTCCCTCTAATATCTCAAACAACACACTCACTACGCCGTCTCCTGTACCATCCACCGCCACTGTATATTCCTCACCTTCTGGCACCACCACATACTGCGCTTCACCTACCGTCACGTATGCACTGCCGGCAATCTCCTCTTCAGAGAACAGCACCTCCCCATCTGGATCTTGCGTCGCATCAAGTCCAGTATAATTGCCCGCGCTATCGACAATACTCAACGACACCGGCGAATGCGCGCTCACTACCAACGAACGTGGCACATCTGCTTCAGTAAATAGTTGTGTTCCAACGTATCCGCCGGTACTCACCGCACCTGCTGAAAGAATACTCCGCAACACATCAAACGTCGGTGTCGCTTGCAGTAAGTGAGTAAACAATGACACTCCCGCGTCGCGCACATACTGCCCCATCTGTATGTAGTAGGTCGTCGCGCTCTCGTCGGCTGCCGCACTCGCACTGGCAACCACGCCGTCACCATCAGTGCGCCACTGTGCCTGCTGTTTTGTCTCATCACTGCCGGCTGCTCCCCAGTAGGTCACTCCGCTCAGAGTCGGCAGTCCCCATCCGGTAAGTTGCACCACCGCCATTCCCTCAGGGAAACTAAACGCATCATACGTGTCGTGCACCGCCTGCCCGCCGCTCACGCGATTCGCGGACAACGCGCCCGGCGCGCCCCGCCGGGCGCCACCCACACGCGGCACCACACTTCCCACAACAAACGATACAAAATCATCATACGTACGCACACCGTCATCACCATACGCGCTGCGCCACGCCTCACCCTGCTCCACACTTTCAGTAAAACCAACTACCGCGCCGCGCTCCGCCGGCGCGACCACCCGCTCAAAATATGTCCGAGAAGGCAGCACCACACTCGCACTGCCAAGGTTCGCCCCAAACGCTGGCGTGCTACTTCCCACTGCAAAACGTACCGGAAGATTCATCGCCATAAAAGGCGTTCGTGCGCCATTACTACTTTCAGTCACCTCATCATGCAACAAACCAACAGCACTCCGGGCACTCCCCAGTTGCGGCACACCTGCCAAAAGCACCGTATCCACCAAATCCGCTTTTCCTTGCGCAACCAATTCCCGCACCAGCGCCTTCGTCACCAAACCGCCATACCCATGCGCAACCACCGTCACCGAACCAGTGTATGAATTCTCAGCCAACGCTTCTATGCGCGCTACCATATCCAAAACCCCATTCGCTGTTGCCACACCATTCTCCACAACAGCAGTTGGTGTATACCGCCAGTCATACGGCAGTGCTTCCCATGCAGCTATCGTCGACGTACCCGTCACACTGTCCACCTGTGCTAATGCATCAAAAAAGGTACTCGCCGTATCATACAGACCCACTGTTTCCGTTCGACTACCACCGGCGCGCACCGGCACACCAACACTAAACGAAGTAATTAAATCGCCCACCACAATGCCACTCTCCTGCGACACACCGGCGTCAGTAAAGGCAAGCTTCGCCAGGTCATCCTCCACCTCACCAACCTCAGGCGGCCACAACTGGTCTCCTCCTTGTACCAACTGTGAACCCTGCATATCCGGCACAAATACAACCGACGAACAACACGTTGGTGTTGGCGGCACAATTATTGGCGCACTGTCCAACCACGGGTCATACACCGCACTCCCGTCAATACGTGCTCCCGTACCTTCATCATTGTCGCGGTGGTCTGGCCCCGTGTCACTACCCCACCAAGAATTCGTCGCCTGCACAGAAAATGCAGCTCGATTATCAATACCCACACTCACCGCAGCAAAATCACTCTGCTCAATAGAAAACGCGTCACCGCCAAACACCCGCACTGCCGGGCTCCCCTCACTAAAAAGTGCACGCGACACCGTGGTCGTACCACGCTCCTGTACCAATGCACCTGAGTTCTTAAAATCAGAAATCACCGCGCGCGTCACCGTTGCCTCACCGCCACGGTTTACCAAAAACCCATTCGAATTACAAAAACCAAACCGACACTGAAACGACGCTCCAAAATACCGCGCTTCTATATTTTCAAGTACCGCAGTGGCACCCTCACTCACCCGCACGCCATACGCCATGTCCCCAGGCGCCGCGACACTCGCATCACCATCAGCATTACTATCTCCTAAAACACTGTCGTCGCGTAGCGACGTAAACACCACCGCCTCAGCGCCCGGTGTACTCGTCCCTACCTGCAAATTACCGTCCTCACCCACCGAGAAAAGCGTATGATTATCAACATCTGAAAATCCTTTTATTACCACGCCCGGATCCACTGAAAACCGCGTTCCGTCTTTAATAGACACGTTCACTGGGCGGTACGGCACACCATCTTTCACTAACCGATACGTTGCTCCGTCCCAGAATGAACCCGTCACCAATATCACTCCCGTTCCGCTGGTACTGCCACTATTCGTAAAATCTGTGCCACCGGCAATACGCACGTCACTTGCTGAAAGAGTCACCTCACCAAAGGTCAACGTACCGCCTTCCGCATCAAACCCATAGTCCATATTCGTAAACGTCGTATCCGTCACCGTACTTTCACCACCACGCTGCACCACTCCCGTGCCACCGCCGGTAAACACACTCTCGCGCAGCGCCAATGTACCGCCAGTCACCCGCACAAATCCCGAGTCCGTACTCGTTGCCACCGTTGTGGTACGCATCTGCACATCTCCGCCGTTCACTGCTACTGCCGGTCGGTACGTACACCCACCACCGCCACACGCTACCGCCACGCCGCCATAATAAAAATGTGTATGAGCCACACGCACAACAGCATCCTCACTGAATGTGATGTTGTGCCAGTCACCAACGCTCGGCGTGCTCGCATCAGCATCACCATTTGTGTCTCCACCCCGGCTATCATCCTTGAGCGATGTCACCACTACCGGGTTCCCACTCGTACCTTCAATATGTAACGCACCAGTGCCCTGCACTGAAAGTGGCGTACTCCCCGAAAGCTTCACAATTGTTCCTGCTTGCACGGTCACGCGCACATCACTATCAATCACTACGTCATCAAACACATACACATTCTCAGCGCTCAGCGTCGCATCCTCCGTCAACGTTCCCGTCAATGTCACCACTGGCAATCCCGGCACCGTTACTGTCAGTGAACTCGTCGCCGTACGTAGGGTGCTATCTACTACATAGTCGTAGTAACTCACCGCCACCGTGTAGTCACCGCTCGCTACACTCTCTCCATCATCAGTGGTACCGTCCCACTCAGCGCTCGCCGTCGTTGATGTCGCGTTTTCATCAAAAGACGCTACCGCAGTCGCTGACCCACAGTCAGCGCCACCATTAGGACACACAAACAACTCCGTCACATACACCTCCCGCGACGCGCTCACCGCCACCGCAACAGGTGTGCTCGTGCTCAGCGTTGCATCATCCTCCACACCATCGAGGGTAAACGAAATAGTCGCCGGCAGCGCCCCTGCCGGCTCCTCAACCGTAATGCCAATCAGCGCCTCCTCGGTCAACGCGTCAGACTGTTCACTATAATTAAAATACTGCACCGAAAACTCGTAGTCTCCCCCGTCCACGCGCGTACCACCGTCATCCGTCCCGTCCCAGTCTTGTGACGCGCTCGTACTTGTCGCCTGCACCGTGAACGTCTTCACCGCACTATCTGCTGTACACGTACCTGCCGCATCCGGACATATAAAAAGAGCATCCACATATACCTCATCGGTGGCACTCACCCCCAGCGCCACCGTCGCCCCATCGGCGTCGGCCAACGTCGCGTCAGTCTCGGCGTCATCCAGGGTGAACGTTAATTCCACCGAGTTATCCTCCGCAGGTGGTGGTGGTGGTGGCGGAGGCGGAGGTGGCGGTGCAGCTCCCTCAGCAACCACCGACAGCGGCATCACCAAAAGCATCACCACCAGCGTCAAAGAGACTGCTCGCGCACCTGCATTAAATAGTGTGGGAAACAACCACATATATTCTCACTATATATGCTTTTTCTATGGCTTTAACCAAACACGCCGTCTCCCATCTACCACTTTCCACCTACTATTTACTACCTTCCACTTTCTACCTACCACCTACCAATTTCCACATACTTGCGCACGCATTCCCCACATACTTCTCCCCAGTTTTATCCCCACCACGCCTCCAACACGCGCCGACATACTCCCACGGATACACAAAAAGTTTTCCACTACAACTTTTCAAAAACCTAAAAATCTCTTCCGGGCACGGCACCCAAAAAATAAACGGCTCACCAGAGTGAGCCGTTTATTATCTTGCTGTAAGAACTAATCAAGCAAACCGAAAAGATCAACCTTGTTACCCTCCAACATATCAGCGCCAATAGTCAAAACAATTCCACCGAGTATGGTCCATGTTACCCAATCAGGCACGCCGGGAACCACAGGTCCGAGTTCGTACAATGCTGGTTTTTCTTTTTTTGCCATATATATTTTTTCTTGAAGTATTAAACTCCAATACTTATACCATAAAACTAGATTTTTTTCAAGCTACTCCCTTCTGTCTTACTAAATCCCAAATCAAAAATCTAATATCTAATATTCTTCCCTCTTTCCAAACACCTTAATTAAATATTACAAACGCGAAACAAATAAGCCCAAACACTGCCGCCCACACCACAGCGCCTGCAGCCAAGTCCTTGCTCCGACCAATAGCCGCATCATGCTCAGGATGAAGCTTACTCAACGCTATCTCAATAGCTGAGTTTTGCAGTTCGGCAACCATAACAAAGAACCAACAAAATACGAGTAGTAACAGTTCATTTGATGAAAGGTTGAATACCATATACACAATAGGAAGGCCGACTACCCCAAGAGCCGCCTCAATACGAATAGCACTATCGTGAACAAACGCGTACCACAACCCCCGAAACGGATGCGAAAGCCGTGTTATCCAATATTTCATATCCTCACTATACCAAACCCTCTCCTTCTCTCTTAATTAAATCCCAAACCTAAAATCTAATATCTAAAATTCTCCTATGTTTTGTTTGGACTCTGGTCCCTGTGTTCTGGGCTTTTACTACCTTCCACCTTCTAAATCACAACAACTTCTCGCTCCGCTCGCATCCACAAAAATCACACCCACCTGCAATCGTACATCGACACGCTACAGTACATAAACCTGCACACGGGCATGAATCACATGAAAAACCTTTCTCGTCTTGTATATGTTGCTCAATATTTTTCATACCCCCAGTATACCAAACTCCACTTGCCACTTCCCATTCACTACCTTCATAAGGTAGGTCCTCGGGCAGGTAAAAATTATGCAACACCCGGTGTTGTACAAAACTACTCCATCATCAAAGACTCCCTCACCTCTTCTGGCGCATTCACCTCTCGTGAAAGTGTCGCAAGGTCATCTGGCGTATTCAATCCAATGCCTTTATTCGGTTGCAGTGTATAAAGGGTCACGTGTGTTGGTTGATATGGAATATCTATACCAAATTCTTCATTCAGTTTGTCAAAAAATGGTGTCAGGTTTTCTACCTCGCACAGTGCAACCAGCGTCTTGCGCTCATCATTCTCAGCAAAGCGAAATGCTCCGGTGAAATACACAGAAGGCATGTCATGTTCCTGTATGTACTCACAAAAAAGAGCAAGTACCCTCTCTTCCACTTCTGACATCTGCGCAAGTATGTTTTTAACGCATACCAGACTCACATGAAATTCATCTTTCCTCTGTAGTGTGACCCCTTCTACCGCAACGGTATCTGGCAAGGTACCCAACACAACAGGCATGCCAATATATCCCTTGTTATACGTAAATGTATTCCCATCACAAATATAGTGGTTATTCATACCACCACTATATCAAACCCTCCCTCTCCAAAACTCCTAGAGTAAATTTCCTTCCTAAAGAATCGCACCTTGATACCCAGCCCTTTTCAGCGCTTCTTTAATAAAAATTTTCTTCCCTTCTGAATATGGACCTCTCTCTCCCTGATACTCAATAAGAAGTCTTTCTTTAAGCGCTTGATAGCGCCTTTTATATTCAGGGTTCTCAATAAGAAAATCTCTAAAGATTATTTGCTGGGTCCAAAAATCAGAGTGTATTTCTGCTAATTTTAAGTAATGAGTACGATTCTCCTCAGGTCCTTTTACAAACAGGATGTGAAGCTGTTCCTCTCTTAAATCCCTCCGAAACTCGTACCCCAATTGTGCAAGCAACTCCGTATAGTGTTCCCACTCATCAAAAGAACGAATACCAACCATGAAATCCAAAATCGGTTTTGCTTTAATTCCGGGAATTGCCGTTGAACCAATATGTTCAACACCAAGCACAGCATCGCCCAACAATTTCTCAATATGTTCTTTTTCTAAACAAAATGCATCCACCCAATCAGGATGATATTCAGACAACTGAACCGTACCGCGCTGAAGTCCTAGGTTCTTGTTTTTCATACCGTATATCTAACATTAATTATCCGTCTACTTACTATCCTCAAACACGTACTCCCACCCCTAACAGCCATCGGCCTTCTCCGTCCTTGGTACTAGGAATATAGGAGGGAGAAAATCTCATTGTTTGGCGCTCATTATATACAGCGACATCTCCGGACTGATACACAATACTCTCTTCAGCATCAACCATACACCTAAGAAGATAGCGAAATGCCTCGTCTTCTTTATTCATATTTAGGGATTTAGTAGTGTCAGGAAGATCAAGATTTTCAATATACTGTTGAAAATCAGACGGCTGGTACAACTCCTTAGAAAATTCATACCCACCCTCAACTTGCTTTAGTAAACCTGATGCAAGAAGCATCCCCCTCTTCTCTTCACCTGCTTGAGCCATTATGTCATGCGCACTCAAGAAATATGTTTTTGCGTTTTTATCTCCCCGAAGACAATAAAAAATTGAAAAAGAAAATTGTGGGTGTCCATGCCATGTCTCAACATTTGTCGCCCCTTTTTCGTCTACAACAAATCGGATAGAATTCTCAACCATCTTTTCAGAAATTTCACCAAAATAACTTCCTAAAATCTCAATGAGGTACTTTGGAAATATATCGGGAATTGAGCCATGAATCTTTTGTGGAGTTTCATCAAACGCAAATGGAGTGGGAACATTACGAATTATTATATTGTCACTATTCATATCACGAACGGCCTGCAACTGCGAAAGCACTTCATGAGAAAAAAGATCTCCAAGACCTAAGGGGTTGTCTTTAAGGTTCTCTATAGCAGATGAATCCCCTGAAAACGAGACAATATTCAACATGTCACCACTATACCAAACCCCTCAAAAACAAACGGCTCACCCTATTGAGCCGTTTCTCTATTTTCTACCCCTCAGACGTAAACTCTTTTTGTAGCGAGGACCGACCTCGCTACAACTGACACACGTCACTCCACATCAAAAAATAGCAAGAAATAGCGAGGTCGGTCCTCGCTATTTTGCTAAACACTACCCTTTCGAGTTTCACAGACGTGCACCCGCCATAATCCACTCAACCAACAGGCGTATATAAGGACTTGCTATTAACATTGCGCCAATACCGAGCACTACCCCACTCAACCAATACCAGAGGACATGGAGTTTTTTCTTTCCGGAACGTTGCCGCCTCTCACTCAATATCGAAACACCAATAACCCCCAAAGAAACTCCGACATAAAGTGAGCTTAAAATTAACGCGAACTCAGAATTTGACGGTCCAAGATCCCAACCGCCGCTAGACGACTCATCTGGCCACCATATAAGTATTATTGCTATAGGGATATACCATACTGCAAACTTCCGCCACGCGTGCACTGCTTGCGGGATAAAGAAAAGGAGAAAAAAGACAATAGCGAGGGCGATGGAGGGATAGAAAAGTTGATCGCCAAGTAATGGAAATGGACAAGAAGTATCCATGACACGTGTTTCATAATTTATATAACAAATTCCAAACTGATAACTATGGTTAAAAAAGTAACCTGCTATTGCTCCTGCAACCGAAAGCAAGAAAAACCAAAACATCCAATTTTTAAATAACTTTTTCATACTCAAAATAACGAATTAATAAATCTTACAGTTTGCTTAATAAAGCCAATAATTTTATCGTACCACCCTGTTTGCACTACTGCCGCCACTTGTGCACTTTGTGTGTCAGGTGTAGCAGTGCCTAATTCACGCTCAGACTCTACGCTCGTTTCTGGAGTCTGCGTAGTGCGTGCAACAGGTTCAGTTTCTACATGCACGATAGGCGCCGGAGCTGGTTCTGGTTCGCTCACCTCAGGCGTTGTAGTTGCACTGGTGGTGGCAGTTACTACTCCACTCACCACACTGACTGCTGAAGACATTGCAGTTGCACCCACTGAAACTGCTGGCGAGTCCAAACCGCCCGACACCACACCATCTACTCCATCAGGAGACACTGTCTGGTCAACATTTCCGTCCCCGTCGAGGTCAAGAGCAATATCACTTGAAGCGCCGCCGGTAATGGTAAACGATGCTTGGGTTGAAGTAGACACTGTAAAGTTTGAATAACTCGATACTATCTTTTGGTTATCACCTGAAAGGGTTTCTACAAACACTGTCACATCCCCACTGCCAGTGCCACCCATAGCAAATGTATACTCTCCATCATCAGGAAGGATAAGATATTTAGCGTCACCAACTGTGAAATATGAACTGCCAGGGATATCGTTCGTGACAGTGAGAATATCAGCATCCGGGTCCTGGCCAGGGGTGATGCCGGTATAGTTTCCGTGCTGATCGGTAACACCAAGTGTGACTGGAGAGTGAACGTTAACGATTAATCTATCGTCCTCATCATTGGGCTCCCATTTTGTTGCAGAGATATATTCACTCTCTGTTACTGTTTTATTTTTTAAAACATCATATATAAGACCCTGGGTCGGATTAACACTAACAACATCTTTATGGTCTGTGTCTTTGTGGCTCTCGCTATATAATTTTAAATTAAAATAATATTTCTCCTCTCCACTACTCACTGCACTTGGATATACTACCGCCCCATCGCCCTCCGTAGTAAAGAGTGCTCTATAAATATTGTTAGCGCGCTCTCCATCACTATCCCCCTCTTTGTTGAAGTGGTAAGTAATACCTTTAATGGTTGGAAGACCCCAGCCTGCAACCTGCACTACCCGTATGGAACTTGGGAAATTAAAACTGTCATACTCCCGATGCCAGTCTCGTGCTTTAGTGACCAAACCTGTTTCGAGCACTTCCGGAACCTTATATTTTTTGTCATTTGGAGCACGTGGTATAAATGCTGCTGTTAGAAAATTACTCATATCAAGGAAACTGGTAGTGGTGTCGCCATACGTCGACCACCACTTTCCAAGCATTCTTGAAGCTTCGCGTTCGGTTTCAGGCTGTACAAAAACGATGACAGGGTCAAGCACTTTTTCGAAATATTTCTCTGACGGTAAAAGATGGTGAGACACATCTATCGTTTTCCCCAGTCGTCGTGCGTCTCGTTTTGAGATTAAAGTAATAAACCCTCCTGCTACCGTAATTTCAGAGCCCTCACCATGCAATAACCCTGTCATCGCCCGCGGTGTCCCGAGTTGTGGCGAAGCAACCATAACAAAATTATCAACCAAGCCTTCTTTTCCTTCATCAATTAAACGTTTAATAAGCGCCTTGCCTACCAAGCCGCCGTACGAATGCATCACCATCGTTACCTTCCCAGTGCGCGATTCCTCGGCAAGCGCTTCTATACGCTCCACAAAGTCAATCACTCCTTCGGTGGTTGTGGCACCATGCTCGGCAATATAGTCCGGCGCGTAGCGCCAGTCGTACGCTAATGGCTCCCATGCAGTAATAGCTGAAGCGGTTTGCTCGCTACTCGTCGCAGTGAGCGTATTCATAAAGTCAGTGAAGGGTTGATAAATAGGCTTAAGAGAGAAATTATTTAAAACACCATCAACCACCACATTATCTGTCACCGGCTCACCGGTTTCATCAAACACCAGCTTTGCAAAATATCCATCAGCTTGATGTAATGCAGTTGGCCATAATGTATTTCCCCCGCTCTTCAACCTACTCCCCTGCAACCCCGGCAAAAACACTACCGAAGAACAACACACCTCTCCTTCATTCTCCTCACCTTCCCCTTCTTCACCACCATCATCACTAATCGGCGGTGGCGCAAACGGGTCATACGAAAGCCAGTTACTAAATTCCACCAACCCAACCGCAGCCACGCCGCCTCCGTCAGGATTAGACGAATGTTGAGGTCCACTCACACTACCCCACCAGTTACGCACCGCATCAAATGTTTTTGAAGAATGGTTATGAATGGCGGTTGCCAACGAACTATAGAAAGCACTCCTGGTAATACTGAAACTGTCGCCACCAAACACCCGCACCGCTGGCCCACTTCCCTTAAACTGCGCACGCGACACGGTCGTCGTGCCCCGCTCCTGCACAATAACGCCCGAGTTTTTAAAGTCTGAAAACTCCGCATACTCAACCGTCGCCTCCCCACCCCGATTCGTTAAAAATGCGTGCGAGTTACAAAAACCAAATGCACATGAGAAATTCTTTCCAAAGTACCGCGCAGTGATATTCCCTAAGGAAACCGTCCCGCCTTCCGAAACCCGAATACCATACACCATATCCCCGGCCTGCGGCGTGGTACTGGCGCCATCATTATCTGTGTCCCCCAACACCGTATCGTCACGCAACGAGGTAAAGATTACTTTTTCAACACCTTCCGCAGCATCTCCCACCACCAAACGCGCGCCACCACTTACCGAAAAAAGAACATCATTATCAGTCTCAGATAACCCCTTCACCACCACCCCTGGGTCAATGGTAAACAACGTGTCGTCCTTTAAAGAGACATTATGTATATGATACGGAACACCATCTTTAACGAGTCGGTATGAGTCACCGTCCCACAGCGGTCCGGAAATAAACACAGACCCATCCCCGGTATTCCCACCGGTATTGGTAAACATAAGCGAATCTTCCGTCTCAGGATCAAAATGAAAACTGGAACTGCTCAACGTATTATTCCCAAACTCAACCTCTCCATTCGTCGCCAAAAGTGCTCGCTTCACTCCGGAAAATGTACTGCTCGCAATCACTGCACTCCCGCCCAGCACCGCAAACCCTACATCACCCCCACGCACCGTACTACTTGCCACACTCAACGAACCACCATACAAACGCACAAATCCTGAATCGGTTGTAGTTGCCACGCTCACATTCTCTAGTGTCACAACGCCATCAGCAATATACAACGCCGGGCCCGTGCAAGAATCATGCGTACATGTTTTTACCGCACCCCCATACCGCACATCCGTGTTATACACACGCACCGTACTGTCATCACTGACGAGTATCTTACTCCAATCACCTTGACTCGGCGTCGTAGCGCTTCCATTCTCGTTACTGTCGCCACCAACCGAATCATCATACAGCGAGGTAATAGTAACTGGCGTCCCCGTCGCCGTTCCCACTGTAATTGCTCCACCATTTTTCACCTGCACCGGACGCTCGCCATACAACTTCACCACGGTCCCCGGCCGCACCACTACATGCGCACCGGAAACAATCATATTCTTTAAAATATATACCTCCCCGTCCCCGCCCACCGTCATATCAACATCAATCACTCCCGACAATGCACCTCTATCCACCAACTCCTCCTCAGACAGATCACCAAATATAAACACATCTGGCGAAACCTTTTCTACCGCCTCCTCCCCTGTAGCATAGTCATAGTAGCGAACCGCTGCTTTATAGTACCCTGGCGCTACCGCGCCACCGTTAGAAGAAGCGCCATCCCATGTTTTTGAAAAAGCTGACGTAGTTGCGTTTTGCGAAAAGAATTTAACATCCGTACTCCCGTCACACGTTGTCACTACTTCCGGGCATATGTATAAACGAGTAAAGTAAAACTCCTGCGGAGCTTCCACACCAATCGTAATCTCTCCCTCTCCAGATAAATCTTCAAACGAAAACATAAACTCAGACGGCGTCGTAGTCGCCCCGCCACCAGAACCATCATCCTCCACACCTTCACCGCCCTCACCGTCTCCATCTCCGCCACCATCAGACCCCTGCACCGAAATCGTATACGCTCCCACTTCCTCAACAGCATCCTCCTCTACCTCATAACGATAATAGCGAGAAACCACTGTATACACTCCTTCCTCAACCTCTTCATCATCTGCATCAGTGCCATCCCACTCCCGAGACGCACTCGTACTGGTTGCGTTAATATCAAAACGCTTCACATAGCTACTCCCGTCACAGACCTCAGCCTCAAAACTACAAATATACAACCGCGTAAAACGCACCTCGGTGGGTGCAGTAACACTAATAGTCATCGGTTCCCCTCCCTGCACAAAAGAAACATTCTCGGCCACTCCATCAAAACTAACACCTGTATAGCTGCTGCCCTCGGCAAACACCGCACCCGGCACTATAAAAAACAGCAAAACTACCACGGTGTATCGTAAACACCTCATACTTTCACCAAACCACTAAAATAACCGCGCTGCCACCGCAAAACTAATTTCTGTGGAAAACTCCCCATCAAAAAAATATAAAGGACAGTCCTTTATATTTTTTTGATTATCCTTTTTTTGAGCCAAGGTACCTAAGCTCTTGTGTATATTCAAAATGTGAAACTACTCCCACAAGATGTTTAACATCATCAAAAGAAGGAACATCCTCCTCAAGTTCCTTCAGTGCATCAAAATTAATAATGACCCGCTCCGGTCGCACCCTCCCTGCCCCTATATCAGGGAAACTCGCATGCGCGTAATTCGTAAGAAAAGAAACAGCATCACTCGGCAATGCTTCAAAACCGTCCTCTTTCCAGTTCGGCGCATGCAGATCAAGCGGATTAAGCGCGACATACGCAAAGAGCCACCGCAGATAATCACCACTCTCTACGTGCCTACTCTTAAAAGGTCCTTGAAACACCGTTCCGGAATGCTCATGCTTTTTATTGAAATACATAGAATACCCCGTCGAAACCTTTTTCATAAAGCGTGAAATCCCCTCTTCGGCCTTTTGCCGGAGAATCAAATGGAAATGATTCGGCATCAACGCGTACCCCAAAACATCTACCAACCCCTGACCCACCTCCTCTTTTTCAAAAATTGATATAAAGGACTGTCCTTTATATTTATTGAGAAGATTTGCCGTGTGCATCTCCCTTTCGGTATTAGCAAGAAATAAAAGCAATTTAAAACGAAAATAATCTCTCTCATCGAGAAAGACCTCGGCCTTATGCGCGCCGCGATTATAGACGTGATACACCTCATCAGCTACCAGTGGTGTTTCCCTCTGCATATACTATGTGTACCAAAATCCACACCTCCATCCACATACTTATCCCCACTTCTTCTTTGTAGCAAGGACCGACCTCGCTACAACTGATTCACATCACATTACTCCACCCTAAAACAAAATAGCGAGGTCGGTCCTCGCTATTTTAAATGGGAAAATAGATGGTAGCGCCAAAGAAAGGCTTGCAATTCACACTTATGGAGTGCCGGCTGTGTTGGATTCGTCAGATGCCTGAGAAGACGTTACTTCTACCTCACCATCCCCCACTTGGTTGGCAATCAATGCAAGTGTACTGAAAGAAACTGCCAAAATAACTACAAACCCCAGAAGATACAAAAAGAAATTTGGATATGTTCTCTTTTTTGCGACAGTCAGTTTACTCACTTTCTCTTTTACTTTCATGATTGTTATGTACTATACTTCACCCTTTCCTTTGAAGTATCAATTCAACCGCTCAAGCTCTACCCCAAACTCTTTTATCAGAGCGACGTCTCCTTCATCACGCGCTTTGTTTAACCCTTCGGTGAACGTGGTACGTGCCTTTTCAGTGTTTCCAGTAGCGCTGTAGTAAGCGCCGAGTGAAAAGTAAAGTCTCACATTCTCCGGAAATGCCGCCATCGCATCCTCTAGAATATCCACTGCTGCGGTAGTTTCAGTCTTATACGAGTACCGATACAAGTTATGTAACTCAAGGTATGGAGTCAGTGAGTTAGGATCAATACTCATTGATTTTCGGAAATACTCTTCCGATTTTGGATAATCTTTTAAGTCATAGTGGTACAACTTTCCAAGATTATCAAAAGCCACTGTGTCATTGGGGAGTACTTTGGTAAGAAATTCCCACACCTCACGAGAACCTTCATAATCATTCGCTGCGTGATACAGCAAACCAAGCTCAAGCCAATCCGCACCAGAATTTGGATCCTCGCGCAGATTCTCCTGTGCAGTGACCACTTTGGTCTTAATTATTTCACGAACATCCTCAGGGATATTTGCTGAAAATTGTACTGAACGAGAAAGACTAGGGAGTATGTCCTCATCTTTAGAAAGCACTTCAATAGAGTATCCAGGTGTACTCGTACTATTCTCTTCCACATCCA
This sequence comes from Candidatus Phycocordibacter aenigmaticus, assembly GCA_045401115.1. Taxonomy (GTDB): domain Bacteria; phylum Patescibacteriota; class Minisyncoccia; order Phycocordibacterales; family Phycocordibacteraceae; genus Phycocordibacter; species Phycocordibacter aenigmaticus. The sequence continues at coordinate 97,952 of CP174359.1, forward strand.
ATACCACATTCGTATTGTGCTCCTCTGTTTTTTTCACCTCCTCGTCAGCAAAAAACTGACTATACACAAAAAATCCTCCCACTCCCACAATGATAATAAGTGAACCAATAATCACCGGTATTTGTTTCATATTCCCTATTATAACGCGCGGCGACCTATAAAAAAACACCCCACCAGCTTCGCTGGCGGGGTGTTTTCTCTTTCTCTCCCCTCATCGTTAGCAATCACTAACGCAATTCCCAAAACAAAAACCCCCGCCGAAGCGGGGGTTTTTGTTGAGTCTCTCTAAAGAGTATTCACGAATGAATGACTATTTAGAAAGGGTCTCTGCTGATGTACCGTTTGAAGGTAGACCAGGAAGGAAGTAACCGTTTGTCCAGTCAACATGTGCTGCTGCTGAAGTTGTGGTTGCGTTCGGTGACCAAATGAAGTCATCATTTGCGTCATCGTCAACCGCGGTTTCTTTGCCCATAAGTCCAGCCTGAGCTGGGTATGCGGCATCACCTGAGAGACGTGTGGTTACTGAACCTGAGAAGGTACCAGTACCAGAAGTCAATGTGGTGTCACCCAATACTTCGAAGTAGTAGGTTTGACCTGCTGGAATCTGCAAGATTGATGACAACGCTTGTGTGTTGTCGCCAGAACTTACAAGACCTGCAAGTGTCGGTGTAACCTGACCATTTGTGTAGCCAGACACTGGTGACGAGAAGTTCACGTCAGTGTATGCGTACACCTCAAGGTTCGTAACGGTTGTTGTACCTGATACTGATGAACCTGTTGATGTCGCTACATTCACTGTCAACTCACTCAATCCGATACCATTTCCACCCGCTGATGCGGTAACTGAGAAGCGGTAAAGCGTAACATCAGAACCAGTTGTCAATGCGCTTGACGGTACTGAGAGTTTCGCAAGGGTTGGGTAAGATGAGAACACACGAACACCAGAGAATGATGTTGAGCCTGATGCGTTGATGGTTGTACCAGATGAACCTACACCTTGGGTGTTGGTGCCATTGGTGTCAATATCAACTGCGATCAGAGCACCCTGTGTACCTACAGCTGAAGTGCCGATAGGTGCAAGGTCAGTCTTCACAGTGATGTCCTTGTCAGTGTCTTTAGCAATCACTACTGGAGTGCTCAAGGTTGATGTTGCGTAGTCACTGTTACCAGTGAAGTATGCTTCACCCACCTTAGTTGCACCGTCCCAGAGGCTTACTTTCGTGATATCAGATCCAGATGACGAAGCAGTGTTGGTCAACTGAAGACCAATGCGCTGCAATGTTACATCTTCGTTTGATGCACGGAAGTTGATGATACCGTTTGTTACTTCGGTAGCACCAGCCTTTGTAATAGCGTATGAAGGGCTTGAAGCATCTTCAGACGCTACGAGTGAACCAGCTGCAACAGTCATAGTCTGACCTGCTGAAGCAGTTACGCTCTCAGTAACAGAAGTACTTGATTGAGTACCAGTAACTGAGATGTTTCCTGCAACATCGTTGATACCCCATGACGCAGTGTCGTTGTTAGACACTGAGCTTGAGACGTTACATTTAAGAGCAAGTGTCTTAACTGTTCCTTTAGCAACGGTCAATGATTCGTCGAAAGTAAACGTTACATCAGAACCAGTTGTAACTGATGATGCTGGGTTTACTACGTTTGAACCAGTGTTCAATGCAGTTGAACCGTCAAAGAGCTGACAGCTTGAAAGCTCATTAGCGGCCATGTTAGCGAAGTTAAGCTCACCCTTCATTGAAGAGAAGCGAACATCCTCACCAGACTGCGTTGCGTCAAACTGGTAGTTTGCGAACGTGAATCCTTGAACACCTGCAACGATGTTCTGTGCTACTGGGCTTGAAGACACGGTAACAGCAAGTGCTGCTGCCTTAACGGTCATAGTGTTCATTGAGAACGCACCGCCAGGAAGCGAGATAGTATCACCGGTGTTGTCACCCTTAGCATTCTGCCAGTACGTTGAGTTTGGAGTTGTTGAGGCAACAATGGTGTCACCGTTAGCAAAGTCCGTGCCCAATTTACCGCGAATTGTGTACGTGTGCATACCTGTTGGGAAGGTAATTGCGTCGGTAAAGCGAATGTAACCATCCGTACCAATACCTGAAGCAACACCATCAACAGGACCTGCAACAACTGAGCCGTTCTCATCAACGAGTGTTACGTTGGTGAGATCTCCTGCATCTTCACCACCAGTGGTGGTAATACCGATGTCAAGACTCTGAACAGTCATTGCTTCACCCTTAAGATCAGTGGTGAAACCACCAAGTGGCTGGTTAGGAACGTTGATTGCAACATTCTGTGCAGCAACTGAAGTTGCCTTCTGAATGGTGGTTACTGAAGCACCAGTAACTGTTACCTGGTTACCAAAGATATATGGATTACCAGATGTCTCAGTGGTGTTACTTGTACCATCAGTCAATGATGAAGGATCAGTTGAACCAGCTGCAGGAGAGATACCGTAACCGTAGGTTACACCCTCTGCGTAGATGTCAGTGTTCTCATCAACATCGAAGACGATGTTACGACCGCTGGCATTTGAACCAACAATGTCGTACTCCACGTATACTTCAACGTTCTGACCTTCTGGAATCAAGATTCCTGAACCAAGAAGTGCAGTGTAATAATTGCCATCAGTTGAAACGGTTGCGGGATACGCAACGCCATCAATCATGATGCGTACGTTGTCAATGTCAGAAGCTGATACTGAACCAGTCTGATTGAAGCGTACCATCTTAAGGCGTACATCTTCAGCTGAACCAGCAGTAAGACGGAAACCGGTTACTCGCTGACCAGTGGTACCAATTTCTTGGCTTACTGGGCTGTTTGCTGCAAACGCACTTGAAGTATCAAGTTCAAGAGTACCTACCGTCAACGTAGCGTTGATAGTGTGGTATGCACCAGTAATTGGAAGTGAACCTGATACGTTTGCTGAGCTGTTCACTGCAACAAGCGAGATACCTGGAGCCTCACCAGCGTAGCTAGAAAGGTTTGAAGCCATGTTACCTGCAATCGTAAACGTTCGAGACTGACCAGCAGGAATCGTTACTGATTCACCGATAGTTGCCTGATTGTTTGAGTTGAAGGTTTTAGCTGTTCCAAGTTGTGAACCAGTGTCGTCAACAAGCACAACACCGTCAAATGCAGCGTTTGAGCCGAGGCCCGTTCGCTTTACCACAACACTGTTCATCTGAACTGCGCCGTCAGTACCGGCAGTAACAGTGAATTTAGTGAATGGAACGCGTGATGCGCTCTGTGGTGCAAGTGAGTTAGCTGGCTGGCTTGCTGATGAAACAGAAAGACCTGAACCAGTTGGAGCTGTTGTACCGCCGCCATTGTTGCCGCCATTAGTTGGGGCAGATGCACAAAGCGAGTTCGCTTTTGCACGTGATGAAGCGCCAAAGTATCCAGTACCTGCTGAAAGTCCAAGCGGAGCAAGAACTTCTGAAGCATATTTGTTCTGGAATTTAGCAACTCCGGCTGCAGTAACTGATCCGAAGTAAGAAGTTTCGTTGCCCGGTGATCCTGCGCCACTTGCTGCAAGTTGCGTTGCTGAATCAGCGTTCAAGAACTTCTGAAGTGCCATTACATCTGCACCCGTGTCACCTGATGAAAGGGAACGAGTCCAAGTGAATGGACATACTGACGCAGATGAACCTCCACCTGATGTACCACCAGTAGGAGTTTCTCCACGAAGTGAAGCGTCAACGTTGTCGATAGTCGATTGGTCTGCACCAAACGATGTCAAGAGCGATAGTATCGACTGGATCTGACTGTCAGTCAAAGCAGCGTGAGCTGCAGGAGCTGCAAGAGTCATCACCATAGCCGCTACCAACGCAAAAGCTGCGACAAACGTCGTAAGTTTTTGAGTAATAGTAGTCATAGCGTATAGCTAATTGTGTTTGACACACTCCTCTTAAGTCTGCTGGATTAATAATAATCGAGATCGCTAAATCTCAACAGCAGCGAAGTGTGGGCACTACAATGCTTTTGCAAATAAAATGTTCCTTCGACAGAACGACAAAAGCACTAGTACCAATTAATAAGAATTCTAATTAATTTCCACCATCCCTAAAAAGAGTTACCTCTTTTTAGAGGTTGATGGCGAGAAGAATTTCGGGACATGCAGAATATTTCAGAAACATAACAGGACATTCAGTAGTATCAGTATAAGAAGAATGTTTTACGCACCAGCACTTCGTTATACATATGACATGAAAAACAAAGTTCTTCAGAGGTATATGAAACAAACAGCACCAGTAGTAAAACGTGCACACATGCACGTAACGTGATCACATCGTAATAGTAAACGCGTCTCATGCCGGGGTATGCGCCCGGTTACTCAACGGCAATCCGGAAATATAACACCGCACACTACCTTTGTATGGCAGTGAGTATTGGTGTCTCTGTCAAAGTTCATCCCCCGTCATTTCAGCAATCTATCGAACGAACACAGTGTGTTCGTATGCAACCGTTTCAGAAATATCAGTGCATATATTATACCGCTATATGGTGCATTGTGGGGGTCATGCACCGGGTACAAAAATGTGGATAACCAACAACAGTAATACAGATAAAAACCCCTCGTTTGAGCGGTTCGTTTTCTGCCTGTTATGTAGTACTACCCACGCCAGCACCATACCGCGAAATGCCCACTTTAGCAATACAAAGCGCTAAAACACGCTCTGCGTCAAAAAGGTATATACCTCTATAAAAACCGGTCTTTATACGCTCTTACGCACACTCAATTCCCCTATAAAACGCACCCAAAGGCACCCTTATTCAATACATACTCACAGACGCTATATAAAGGAATGCAATTTTCTCATCTCAAGAACCGACCTTGAGAAAGCACCCCGCTACTCCCCCTATAAAAAATAGCGAGGACCGACCTCGCTACACTTGTGTTTTTCCCCACCTACCACTTTCCACCGACCACCTCCTATCTATGACGCCCGCCGGTACGTACTCCATCGACGCTCCCCTTCTTTCAAAAGGACACCTTCAGTAACCATAGAAATAAGCTCTCGTTGCAATGTTTTTTCACTACAATCTTGAATATGTGCAGCAACGTCTTTTACGGTTATTTTGTCCTTTTTATCTAAAAGACGTAATATCGCCTCACGTCGTGGCGTATGTCTTTTATGTCCTTTTGTCCTTGAAGGTGTCCGTGTGTTTTTCGGCGTCGCTGGCGCATCTTTCTGTCCAAGAGAAAGCGCACTGCTCCGCGCGGGCGCACTACGCACGGCAGACATCTGTGCACCACCAACCTCAGCGTTTAATGCACCTGCACCGAACACTTTTTCATAATGCATTTTAACGAAATTAGCCAGCTCTGCATACTCATCTGACAGTACGTCGGCATTCATTGATGACACAAAACCTGCACGATGCGCGAGTTTCAAAATCGTACCAATCTCCAAACAACGTGATGCAAATGCATTGCCTCCGGCAGGCATCCCCGCGCCGTCTTGATCAGCCGTCGTGGCACTTACCAACTCAACTGCGCACATGCGCAAACGTGTCCGTAATGGGTCGTTGCTCGGAATAAATCCAGTCACCAAGTACAGTGCCGAGGCAAGTTTTTCTGTCTTTTCTACCACAAAGCCGTGGTGCTCATTTTTTAAAAAATCCTTAAAATTCAAGCGAAATCTCTTATCGCTGTCCTTTATACTGAGTGCGTTTGTGTCTTTTTGTGTATCAGACATGTTGTGTCTTTTATTGTCCTTAATAACTACATCAAAGACAATCTGTCTATAGGACAGGTTACTCCTCTGCCTCCTCAAAGTCAATACAACGGACCGCTCTCTTTGACTCATCCTCGTATGATTGAGCCCGACGTCAATCATACATAAACGGCTCATCAGGGTGAGCCGTTCTTTGCTAAACAGCTCAATACATTGAGCCGTTTTCTCTGCCTATTAGGCACCGCGCATCACCCTCCCTTTTCTATTTTTAAACCCAAAACCCCTTCTCGTTTTCCGCTTCTAATATCTGAAGTGTGAAATCATATTTCTGAAATTCCACCCCTGCCCATGTTACTATTTATCCATAATGGCGCGCAGAAAAAAGAAAAAGAAAAACGGCTTTTCAATGCCACAGCTGCCAAGCTTTGAGGTGTCATTGCAACCAGGCACAGTGCGAAGCATCTACGCCATCGGAGCAGCTATCGTAACCCTACTATTTCTCCTGGCACCGTTTAATCTCGCAGGAAATGTTGGTACATTCCTCTTTAATAACCTCAAGGCACTCTTTGGCACCGGATACTTCCTCCTTCCTATCTCTAGCGCATTCCTTGCCATCGGCCTTGCTCGTCAAAATACTGAAACCGGCGTCGGTGCAGCGCGGCTCATTGGTGCAACACTTCTGTTTATTTCGGGTATCGGTATTCTCTCACTTATTTCAAACGAACTATTAGGCGCCACTGAAGCAGCTGGTGGTTTTATCGGCACACTTATAATGACGCCGTTCGTTTCACTTTTTGATGCAATTCTTGGTGGACTTATGCTGCTCGGTCTTGCTGTCGTCGGTACCCTCCTCGCGCTCGATACACCACTCACCCTTCCTCATATTCCATTCCTTAGTCGTGACACCGCAAAAGAAGAAGACGAAGATTTCGACGTTGAAGAATTCGAAAGCGATGAAGAAGAGTACGAAGAAGAACCATACGAAGAAGACGAGGAGGAAGAGGAAGAGATCGAAGAAGAGCCAGAACCTGAAAAACCAAAGCGCGGTCTGTTTGGCAAAAAAGAATCACTCGATGAAGAGGCGGCAGCGGCTGGCATCTCATTCACCCACGTTGATACTGAATACACTCCCCCTCCTGTGTCCTTGCTTGAGCGCGACAAAGGCAAGCCAGGCATGGGCGACGTAAAGGCAAACGCCAACCTCATCAAACGCACCCTTTCCAACTTTGGCATTGATGTAGAAATGGACGAAGTCTCAATCGGTCCAAGTGTCACTCGTTTTGCATTGAAACCAGCAGAAGGTGTACGTCTGCAAAAAATCCTCGGCCTGCAGAACAACCTCGAACTCGCCCTCGCCGCATCTCCAATTCGCATCGAAGCGCCGATCCCTGGCAAGTCACTCGTCGGTATCGAAGTGCCTAACACCAAAAAAGCAAAGGTCGGACTCGCCGGACTCATGGACGATAAAAAATTCACTGACGACCCTCGTCCTCTTCTTGGCGCATTAGGTCGCGACATCACCGGCTCCCCTCACTTTGCAAATGTCGCCAAAATGCCGCACGTCTTGATCGCCGGCGCCACTGGCAGCGGTAAGTCAGTGTCTATTCACGCACTCATCACCTCACTCCTCTATCGCAACGGTCCTGGAGCACTGCGCCTCATCATGGTCGACCCGAAACGTGTTGAACTTACACTCTACAAAGACATCCCTCACCTCCTCACCCCTGTTATCACCGATCCAAAGAAAGCGATCCTCGCGCTGAAATGGGCAGCAAAAGAAATGGATAGGCGCTACGACATTCTTGAATCGCACGCTGTGCGCGATATTACCTCATACCACGAGAACATTCTCGCGAAATGGGAAGGAGAAGACGAAGACAAGCCCGACCAAATGCCCTACATCGTTATTGTTATCGACGAACTCGCCGACATCATGCAGTCGTACCCACGTGAACTAGAGGCAGCGATTGTCCGCCTTGCTCAGATGAGCCGCGCGGTTGGTATTCACCTTGTACTCTCTACGCAACGTCCAAGTGTCAACGTCGTCACCGGTCTCATTAAGGCAAACGTACCGGCACGTATCGCCCTTCAGGTAGCTTCACAAATAGACTCACGCACCATCTTGGACTCACCAGGCGCGGAAACTTTGCTCGGCGCCGGCGATATGCTCTACCTCTCAGGCGAGATGGCAAAAGCGACCCGTATCCAAACCGCCTTTATCTCAGAAGACGAGGTAAAGAAAGTAGTCACCTTCATTAAAAAGAACAACGAGAGTCACCTCGACGAAATCACCCTCTCAAATTCAAGTGTTGAGTCATCGAACGCCCTCTTTAGCGGTTCACTAGACGATGAAGAAGCCGACGACGAACTCTTTGCCGAAGCGCGCCGTACCGTTGAAGAAGCAGGAAAAGCATCCACCTCATTCCTCCAAAGGAAGCTCCGCGTCGGCTATGCCCGCGCCGCGCGCCTCATGGACCTTCTTGAAGACCGCGGTATCGTCGGTCCTGCAGATGGCGCAAAACCACGCGATGTGCTCACCCCTGAAGACGACTACGCTCAAGATAACGACGGCGAAGACGAATATGAAGATGAGTACGAAAATGAAGACGAAGACAACGAGAACGAACAGCGGTAACGAAGTATGAAAAAACCTTCTGTTCCCCCGCCCGCTCCCGTTGCACAATATCGTCACCGCGGCCCGTTTAGCACACGTGGTGCGTCTTCAGGGTTCACTGCTCATACTATTCATGCAACTCTGATTCTTGGTGTTATTGGGGTGCTCGTGGTTATTGTCTATGGTTTTTTCGTTGCGCTACCCTACCTTAAAGGACCAATATTAACCGTCGAACAACCACGAGAATCCCCGGAACACTCATTAATAATCAGCGGCACCACCGAACGAGTCAGCACTGTACATATTAATGGGCTTGAGGTGCCCTTAACCCAAGAAGGCACCTTCGCTGTGGAGCGCGCCTACCCGCCAGGGTATACTGTAGTAGAAATCACCGCGACCGACCGATTCGGCCGCAGCAAAGAAAAAACACTTACTTTTATAACTGAACAAAACTATGCCAGCAAAAAAGAAAACAACGAAGAAAGCAGCACCGAAGAAAACCGAGAACAAGAAAGCGGAGACCAAATCAACCAAGGAAACGAGCGCGGAGAAACCTCAGGAGAAGGCAGTGGAGAAGAAACCGCATCCTGAAGCCATCAAATCAACCATAGACAGCATCAAAACTAAATTTGGTGATGGCTCCATCATGATGCTTGGCGACACTGGCCGCGTGAACGTTGACGCTATACCTACTGGATCCTTAGGACTCGACTATGCGCTTGGTATAGGCGGTGTTCCCCGCGGCCGAGTCATTGAAATCTTCGGTCCTGAATCATCAGGAAAGACTACCCTCTCTCTTCACATTGCTGCTGAGGCACAAAAGAAAGGTGGTATCTGTGCCTTCGTTGACGCTGAGCACGCGCTTGACCCTGAGTACGCCAAGAAGCTTGGTGTGAAAATCGACGACCTCCTCGTCTCGCAACCCGACACTGGCGAACAGGCACTCGACATCGTTGAAACACTCGTACGTAGCGGCAAAATAGACGTCATCGTCATTGACTCCGTAGCCGCGCTAACTCCTAAGGCGGAAATTGAAGGCGACATGGAACAGACGCACGTGGGCCGCCAGGCACGTCTTATGTCACAAGCACTGCGGAAACTCACCGCTATCGTGGCCAAGAGTAAAACCGTCGTTATTTTCATTAACCAAATCCGCATGCAGATCGGCATGATGTTTGGTAACCCTGAAGTCACCCCAGGCGGTAAAGCGCTCAAATTCTACACCTCAGTGCGTATGGACATCCGCCGCATCGCTCAAATCAAGAAAGGCGACGAAGTGGTCGGTGGACGCGTTCGTGTTAAAGTGGTCAAAAACAAGGTCGCTCCCCCATTCAAAATGACTGAGTTCGACCTCATGTACAACGAAGGCATCAGTAAAGAAGGCGAACTCCTCGCCCTCGGCGAGAAGTTCGGATTCGTCAGCAAAGCCGGCAGCTCCTACTCGGCGGAACTCCCCGGTGACGAAGAGGTCACAAAACTCGGTCGCGGCTACGATGCCGCGCGCACGACCCTACGCGAAGATAAAAAATTCTCAAATCGCCTCCTCAAAGAAATCCGTAAAAAACTCGCTGAAGATTAACCTTCGGCAAATCCCTCCACGCACCATAGAAAAACCGCCGGTAGCTACGCTACCGGCGGTTTTTGTTTTCTACATCTTTAACGGCACTCGTCTTTCTTTCTGCTAAACCACTGCAAAGCAGCGCCAGAAGCGAACAATACTAAACCAGCCCCAATTATACCCAGCGAGTCGAATAGCGCTTCATGAGATGCATCTTCTATACCCTCTACATCAACGTGAAGACCTTGTTCTTCCGCCTCCTCTATAGCTTCTACAGATGCCGCAGTCATAGTAACTCCATAAAGACTCCCTCCAAGCACCCCAAGTGTTCCTAAGATCTTTGCGCCCTCTCCAAGCCCTTGTGCAACATGTCTTTCCATATATAAATATAATACATTTTATTTACCAAAAGTCAACCTTTACCATTACCCTCTCTCAAGGACCGACCTTGAGAAACCCATAAAATTAAACGGCTCAGTCTCCTGAGCCGTTTAATAATGACACTCGTTGTACGCACCAACCTAAAGGTCAAGCTTCCCCGCATGTACCCTACTGCGCCATACATTGTAGCCACTGAGAAGGAGAGACGCGGCACTCATAAGGAGTAGCGCTCCTCCAATATCGCCTACATCATTAAATAGTGATTCTGGGTTGAGGTCGAACGCTATATCATCAGAGTGAGTCTCCTCAAGGTGCTCAGCACGTTGACCCGCAAAATATATACCACCTACAAAGCTACCTCCCGACACTGCAAGTCCTAAAATACCGTACTTGGCGTTTTCAGCCATTGCATTAAGATGTCGTTCACGTTCTTGATCTATCATATACATATATCTAAAGTAATATACTGATCACTATGCATTATGTATCTATAAAAGTCAAAAAATGCTGATGATGTCCGAAGTCATTCTAAAAATACCCTACCTCTACAGTGAGCCCGGTAACAATTAGACGTGTTCGCGGTGCGCAAAAAAAGAACTCTGGGCAAGCCAGTACCACACATCGCGCATCAACCAAAGCGTGATCACCGCAACCGCAAGCATGGCGAGCTGCACCGCTACTTCAGTTGAAAGGAGCGCATCGGCGGCGTAAGAGAAGAAACGGTCAAACGAGGTCATAGTCGAGATCGCGTTTGCAAAAATGTCACTGAGCGAGACGGAAAAGAGTACCGCACCGATCAACACCATAAGTGCGGCAACGCGCACCTCAAGGCGTGTGACCTGCCGCAGCATGTATACGCCGTATACCCGCATCATTACCTTCCTTTTTATATGGTTATTACTATTGTTCATATGCTCTCCTATTATACGATCTCTCCCACAACCTCCCGTAATACTTTTTTCGCCCGATGCACGCGCGTCTTTATCGCACCCTCACTCACCCCTTCCTGTTCAGCAATTTCTTTATACGACAAATTATCAATATACGCTGCCTTCAGCAACGCTGAAACGTCTTCCGGTAAAAACTGAAACGCTCGCTCAATAATATCCTGCGCATATATCGCGTCAGTATCGCTCGGTGACGCAAGTGATTCATAATGCTCCGGCGTCAGTGATGCATGGCGCGCCCACTGCTTTGCCTGTTTTTGGTACTTAGTACGAGCAACGTTCATAAGAATCGTCATCGCCCATGCCTTAAACGTTCCTGCATCTCCATTAAATTTCGGTGCAAAACGATAAATACGTACAAATGTCTCTTGCACCACATCTTCCGCTTCATCAGCATCCTTCACCACATACCGCGCTCGCTCAAAAAACAGCTTTTGGTAACGTGTAAGGAGAACCTCAAACGTACTCGGGTTTTGTAAAGAATGCTGGAGTAGTTCCTCATCGCTTAATGCTTCAGTCGTATCTGAGTGCGCGTATTCCATACTTGATGGTATACCGCCAAGCAACGACCTGTCAATTGTATTTAAAATAGAGGTAGAATGGTACATATACAGCTAAAAGAGAGGCGCTATTCCATAAAAGCATCGGGCTTGCTATAGTTTTCACGGAGCCGGCTTCCCTCTCCATGTATAGAACTTCATTACGTATATAAACGTTACAAATTATTTTATGGCTACTCTTTCATATAACGAAATCATTCCACGTAAAATCATTGAATATAACAATGAGCCCTGTGTTGTGCTCTCATCCCATGTTTTTCGCAAACAACAACGTAAACCAGTTAACCAAACAAAACTGAAAGGTCTTAAAAGCGGTAAGACCTTAGAGATATCTTTCCATCAATCAGAAACCGTTCAAGAGGCCGATACCGAGCGTCAAGAAATTACCTACATCTATGCGCGTAACGGCGAGGTATGGTTCCATGAAGCCGGGAACCCTAAGAACCGCTTCAGTGTTTCTGAAGACCAGTTCGGCGAAAAAATGAAGTTCGTGAAACCTAATACCGACATTGTCGCTATTGTCTGGCATGATCCTTCTCAAAAAGGCGACGCAGGTGAAGTTATTGACCTTGACCTGCCCATTAAAGTAGAGCTGGTGGTTACCGAAGCCCCACCGTCCGTTAAAGGAAACACCGCGCAAGGCGGTTCAAAACAGGTTGTGCTTGAAACGGGTGCAGTTATTTCCACCCCACTCTTCATCAACGAAGGTGACATTGTGCGCGTAAACACCGACACACAAGAATACGTCGAACGAGCCGAGAAAAATTAAGAGCAACCCGAAAAACTAACGAGTAGTAGCGCAGCGCTTCCACACATTAACCCAAGTATCACATGCTTCTTTTTTCCTGCTATTAGCTTTATACAACATAAAGCTCACCAGCCCGGTTACCAGCACCCCGGCGAGTGCCGCCTCTTCCCATAACGATTCAAATTCATGAAAAGGGATACGGTCTTCTGGCGCACCTGCACCGAAGGCTGCTTGTGTTGTAGCGCCTGTAGTGAAAAGGATCGTGGACACGAGAGCGATTCTTCTTGCAAAACGTAATTGATTTACCTGTTTTCTGCACTTTTGATAACTCTCAAGAGTAGATTCAGAAGTAGTCATAGCTATTACCCACCATACCCCAACCAGCCAAAGCGTTATCCACATTCTAAAAAACCCTCAATTTTTGAGGGTTTTCAAACGTGTTTATTGAAATGAGATGGTATGCGAGACATCAAGGAGCGAGTGTGTGAGCCGTCGTCCTCATCCCAAGGAGTGCAGACAATCGATGCAGTACCAGGCGTTAAGGAGTGCTCATTCGAGACGTACCACAAACGCAACTATTCAGAATTGATGCAGTACGAGGCACTGAGGAACGAAAATCCGAGGCGTACTTCATACAGTACGACGAGATTAGAAAAACCCAAGAGAGAGCCCTCGGGTTTTTAATCAATACAACGCTCTGTGTTTATTGAAATGAGATGGTATGCAAGACATCAAGGAGCGAGAGTGTGAGCCGTACTTCTAGATACGGTGAGCAGTCGCGCGACGCAGATAACGAAGCAGAGCGCTCATTTCAGTGAACACTACTCTTATTTGACGATGTACGGGATAAGTCCCATAAACCGCGCCCTTTTAATAGCATTCTCAATATCTCGCTGATGAGGCGTCGGCACGTGAGTGCGCTTCTTTGCAATAATACGTCCGTAAGGGTTCGTAAACTCCTTCAGGTACGCGGTATTTTTATAGTCAACGTATTTAGGTGTATTCATAACTGTGTAGGGATTCTATCTTTTTGCCTATACTCTGTCAAATGCCCGTCCTCGTTGTTTAATTATAAATCCACGAACGGTGCGCCCGCCGACGGCGATGCTCAGCAAAACCAGCAACCGCCAAAAGTGCCGAAACAACTACTGCGCCACCGACCAACAGGACATCGTCACTATATTCCCAAAAACTCGACTCCTGTTCCTCTCCGGTTGCTGACGCAACAGCTCCTCCAAGCATACTGGAAACCGTAAAAACGGCGCCGGCAGCTTTTAATGTTTTATTACGAAGACGTGTATAGCGAGGGCCCCACAAAAAAGGACAATCATCAGTGTAACCCGGGGGATGAGCGCCAAGCGTATGTTTTTCTTGAGGGAAATTCATACGCTCGGATATATCATACTGTTTATTTTAATTAGAAAGGAATATCGTCTGGGCTAATCTCTTCGGTAGGATATTCAATATCATTTGTGTCAGAACTTCCCTCCTGTCCCGGCTGGTCACCACCACGTGTCTCTTGAGTATCACCGGTACCCGATCGTGCACCAAACTGAACACGGTCCGCCACAATCTCAGTGCGGTACTGTTTCTGCCCATCTTTATCCCACGAACGCGTTTGGATACGACCTTCAATCAAGACCCCGCTTCCTTTTTTAAGGTATTGTGCCGTGGTTTCTGCCTGACGTCCAAACACGACAATATTATGAAATTCAGTTGCTTCTTGTTTTTGACGGTCCTGGTTATACCACACACGATTGGTTGCTACACCGAATGTTGCTACATTAGCCCCTGAAGGCAGTGCGCGAAGTTCCGGGTCACGTGTGAGGTTCCCCGCAATAAATGCTTTATTAAGATACATATACTGCCATTATAACCCCCTCATCAACTACCGCAAACACTGGTTATCCAACAAAAAACACGCCCGAAAGCGTGTTTTTGCACATTGAGTATAGGTTGGTGCTTATGCTTTCTCCTCGTCAGAAGAAGTATCGCCTGATTCATCAACCTCATCTGCTTCCATATCGTCTTCAGCAGCAATCGGCTGCACCGCACCAGCGTCAGTGCGCACATCAGCCAACGCGCCTTCTACCATGTCGCGTGTTGTTTTTATAATCATATAGCGCAACACATTCTTGTTCGCCTTCATTGCTTCATCAAGCGCAGCAAGGGTGCCGGGTGTTGTTTCAAACGCAATCCATCCAAAATATGCGGTATCAAAACTACGACGCTTACCTTCTATTTTTTTATCAATAGTGTAGGCAAGGTCAAAAAGATTTGGTTCACGCTCACCCACTATCTCAGCGGCAACTGCCTTCACTGCGTCTCGCACTGTGTTCGTTTCAGCGTCAACTTCCTCAGAAGGAATAGTTGAGAGTAAATGATAACCAAGCTCGTAAAGCTGTTGTACATCATTTTCTCCCTCAGCAGCAACCAAGTCCGATAGATCGGTAAATTCCTCGGTTTCAGCCTGTGTATTATTATCTTTTGTTTCCATGTCCATAGAAGTTACCACAAAGCGGCGTTCCAGGCAATCAGTTCAGCAACGACACTACCCCAAACACCCGCTGGGCATTCTCGCGCACCGCGCTCTGTACCTCCTCCTCAGAAATGCCCCGAATACGCGCTAAAGCTCCCACAACATGTTGTACATAGGCTGGTTCGTTACGCTCTCCCCGGTGCGGCTTCGGCGCCGCGTACGGCGCATCTGTTTCAGTCAAGAGCATATCAAGCGGTGCTTCGCGCACTACCTCGTCGTAGTCCTCAGTAAAGGTCAGTACGCCCGTAAACGACGTCGTCATACCCAGCGCCCAGAAACGTCGCGCCACCGCCAGATTCCCCACAAAAAAGTGCATATTCCCCTTCACCACTCCAATGTGCGGACGTCGGACGTCCGCACTATTCGCGCCCGCCATATCCACCTCACCCTCCTGGTCAACACCTGGGTGTTGACCATTCCCTAAAGATTCAAAATAATCAGCCGCTTCCTCATACGCATCCATAGATCCTTTTGATGGTCGGCAGTGCACCATCAGTGGCATGTCGTACTCTTGCGCCAATGCTGTCTGTGCTTTAAACACCTCCCACTGCGTCTCTTTCCACCCCTCTCCGCTTTCCTCGCCGGGTGCTGTCGTCGATTGTCTGAAAAAATCAAGTCCACACTCACCCACACCGACCACGCGTGGCTCATTTAACAGCGCCGCAAACGCGTCTCTATCAAATACTTCTTTCTGCGTATAGTTTGGATGCAACCCCACACACGCCCACAGGTTGTCATGCTTCTGCGCGAGGCGTACCGCCTCGCGCGAACTCTCCAGGTCAACGCCCACCACAATCCCCGCTACACCTCCCTCACGCATCCGCGCAATTACGGCGTCTTGGTCCTCTTTTAAACCATCCAAATTCGGGTGGCAGTGCACGTCAATATATCTCAGCACATCATTCATAACGCTACTGTAGCACAACAGCACCTTCGCGCTTATAAAAAATAGTTATGTATCCAAACGCGGAAAGAGTGCCTCCGGCATGCGGTTCTCCGTCACCGCCTCTTTTATCTTTATGGTCGTCTCAGGCATAAAGGGCTCAAGTAAGTGCGCAATACCCATAAGCTCGGTAACCAAATACTTGATATCTTCTTTAGCAGTGTCGGGGTCAGTCTTAACCACTTTGTACGGTTGATGCTCTTGAATATATGCATCCAAATCACCAACACGCTTCCATACCACATCAAGAGCATGGTTAAACTCAAAACCACTCATTGCATTCTCAAATTCACCCTTGATCGCCTCACTAAACACAGGAGTAACTTCAACGACTGGCATATCTAAATGTGTCTCTGCCATTTTCATCACACGCGCCACCAAGTTACCGAGACCGTTTGAGAGGTATGCCATATACCACTCGTCTAAACGCTCCCACGTCACATCAGTATCTTCAAAAGGATGTACATGTTTTAACAAAAGATATCGAGACGCATCTTTACCGTAACGATCAACCATTTCATACGGACTAATAACATTCCCCAATGTCTTACTCATTTTTTTCCCATCAGAAATAATACTGCCGTGCACAAAAATCTCTTTTGGAAGCGGTAATTGTGCAGAAATCAGCATTGCCGGCCAAAATACCGCATGAAAACGAAGAATATCCTTTCCTAAAATATGTACACCGGGCCAAAAATGCATCAGCTCCTCGCCTCGCCCAAACCCAAGTGCGGTAATGTAATTCGAAAGTGCATCCACCCACACATACATTTTTTGTGTCTCATCACCGGGCACCGGTACTCCCCACGTCATCTTGCTCGCCGGTCGTGAAAAGCTCACATCCTCAACTGTTTTTAAGAATGAAAGCACTTCGTTTTTCCGTGTCTCAGGAGTAATAGAAAGTTCCCCGGTGTTAATCCGGTCAGCAAGTATATCTTTGTATTTTGAAAGCTTAAAAAACCAGTTTTCCTCCACCACCTCTTCAGGTGCAACACCATGGTCAGGACACACACCATTCTCATCAAGCTCTTTATCAGTCAAAAACGCTTCGTGACCGACACAATACAGGCCAGTGTACGACGCTTTATATAAATCACCAGACGCTTCAAGGCGCTTCCACATCTCAATTGCGCCGGGCCAATGTACTACTTCATCAGTCGTGCGAATAAACTGGTCATATTGAATATCAAGCAGTGCATATAGATCTTTAAAACGCTGTACATTTTCCTCTAAGTACTCCTTTGGATCTCTACCTAATTTCTCCGCCGCCTGTACTATCTTTTCTGAATTTTCATCAGTACCGGTTAAAAAATAGGTATCATCACCCAATGCTTTGTGATACCGAATAAGCGCATCGCACAGAAGCGTCGTATATGCGTGCCCCAAGTGCGGTTGTGCATTTGGATAATATATTGGTGATGTAACGTAAAAACTTTTACTCATTTCTTATTTTCCTTTCTTTTTCTCCATCCCCTCTTCGTCAGCAAACTGTTTCGCTTCAGCAATCTTTTGTTTTTGAATATCTGAAATAAGTTCTTTCAGTGCAGCGGCAATTGGCACGGAAAGCAACACACCTAAAAATCCAGCCAGTTGCGCACCGGCAATCAACGCCAAAATAACCAACAGCGGTGGCACACCAACCACACGCTTTACCACTAACGGGTAAATAAGGTTTCCCTGTATTTGATTAATCACCAAATACCCACCACCGGCCAAAAATGCCATAGGAATGCCACCAACAGTCGCCGCCACTAAAATGGCGGGGACTGCCGCTGCGAGCGAACCAAACACTGGCACCAATTCCGCAATCGCTGCAAAAATAGCCAACAACAACGCGTACGGCACGCCGAGGATAGTCAACCACAGGTACGTCAGCACCGCGACAATAAGCGAAAGCAGCAGCTGTCCCTGCATCCACTGCCCAATTTTTATTTGTGACCGACGCCAGAGTGACACCGCATATTTCTGGTGACGCACCGGCACAATAATGCGTAGGAAGTCATCAATGCCTGTTTCTTGAATCGCAAAGTAGAAAGAAAGCAGCATAATAAGGAAGAATGAGAAAACACCACCAAAGACACTGGACACCGCGCGGAAGGCTCCCTCTCCTGTCGAGGTAAAGATGTTTCCAAACTGCCGCAATGTTTCAGCGAGCGATGTCGTATCAACCTGTGCCACCTCTCTCGTTGCGGTCACTAACGGACTGGTTAATATCTCCTCCAGATTAAACGAGCTAATATATTGCGGCAACGTTGCAACAAACCCTGCGGTCTCTTGAATCAACGGCGGGAACAACAGGTACGCGAAACCAAACAAAAAGCCAAATATAATAAAATACACTAACGCCACCGCTGCCGGACGAATCACGCGATGCTTCATAAACCACAGCACTGCCGGCTCAATAGAAGACGCAATCACAATAGCCGTCAGCACGATTAAAAACAGGTCTTTCAGATAGAAAAAGAGCCAAATACCCAACCCTACTGCTGCTGCCGCGACAATACTGGTTGGAGTAATATGAATTGAAATAGGGTCTGTCTTTTTCGCCATAGATAAATAATATCATGCCATGCCTTTATTGGGACTGTTAAACGGCTCACCCCCTTGAGCCGTTCTTTGCTAAACGGCTCAGTGCACTGAGCCGTTTATTCTTGCGTCACTCTCTTTCTAAAAAATCGCCAAACGCCGAAAGAAACTTTTGCACGAACGCAACGTCTTTCTCTTCCTTGAGCGTGCCGTCCACATCCACACGGTCTCTCGCTTTACCAAAATGGAATTCAGGAATCCCCATAACCTCGGCGCCCAGGTGCAGTAGTACCGAACGCAGGTGATGCTGCATGACCGCGGTCCCTATGCTCCCCGGCGTAGCTCCGGCCACCGCTATTTTCTTACCTTTAAACGAAGCCTGTCCGGTGCCGCCCGTGCGCGAAACCCAGTCAATCGCATTCTTTAACCCGCCGGGAATAGAGCGATTGTACTCAGGAGAAATAATAAGAATACCGTCGGCACGTTCCAATTCCTCCTTAAAGGCGGTCGCTTCCTGCGGAAAATCTGCCTCAGCATCTTCGTTAAAAAGCGGGAGCATAATAGGCACCTCGCGCAGCGCCATACCTTCGGGTGCATGTTTTTTACACGCTTCAAACAACGCGCGGTTATATGAGTCTTTACGAAGCGAACCAATAAGTACGACAACGTCTTTCATACCTCTCACTGTACCAGATTTTTTACTATTCATCTGTGTGTACGCCACGAAAGAGTGCTACAAAAAACAAAAATTATGATGTTGGTGACTGAAAAGGATTGTTAGGAAGCTGTGTTACGCCAAGAAGAATACTACGCGCATCATTGAGCGCATTATGGCTCTTATATGGATTTTGCATATCAAACGCCTGCGGAATAGTGCTGCTGCTATAAGCATGTGCATCAACACCTTGTTTTATAAAAACATCGCGCATATCAAAAAATTGACCATCATTAAAAGGAAAACCCACAGTATGAAGTTCACAATTCTCCCGCAACACCGCTGCATCATCGCCCCATGAATAGATAGGGGCATCATTGGTAAATGTATGGAGTTCCGCGATCGCATCTTTAAATGAAACGCCGGCAGCATCAACTTGCTGCTGTGTAATACTGGTGAGTTCAGTAAAATACAAGGAGAGCTGCGGGTTGATCGTTGGTGTGACAAAGATTGAACATTCCTCTTCTTCCTTAAGAGTCTCCGAATTCACGGTGATTGCGCCGATATGCACCACCTCGCGGTACTCGTCAGGATCGCTCCAGTTGCGCTCAAGAGTACCTTCCCATGCAGTAAACTCAAGGTCAAAAATAACAACATTCATACGGTAACCCTTGGAATATATTAACTCCCGACGGCTGTTTTGATCTTACTGATCACCTCTTCAATAGACATGCGCTCCTGCTCCCCAGTGTCACGGTTACGCACCGTCACCGTATCTTTGTGCTCTGGTGTTTCGCCCAGCGTATCAAAATCAATCGTAATACAGTACGGCGTACCAATCTCATCCTGCCGGCGATAGCGCTTGCCGATGTTTCCATTATCGTCCCAGGCAATCTGAGGCACTTCCTTGCGCAGTGCCTCATACACCTCGCGCGCTTTCTCCACCAACTGCGGCTTGTTCTTCAAAAGTGGCGACACCATCGCCTTTACTGGTGCAATCGATGGCTTGAGCGCAAGGTACACACGCTTCTCTCCACCCAATTCATCTTCCCGATACGCATCCACTAAGGCCGCTAAAAGCAGTCTTCCTACACCTACCGATGACTCCACCACGTACGGCACAACATGCTCTTTTTTCTCTTCATCAAAATACGTAAGCTTCTCTCCTGAGTGGTCCATGTGGTTTTTAAGATCAAAATCCGTACGGTTGTGCGTACCCCACAACTCTTTAAACCCTTGTGGGTAGTTGAAGTACACATCATGTGCTGCAGCCGCGTAGTGGGCACGTTCATTTTCTTGGTGCTCATGCCACTCTAGGTTTTTTTCATCAATACCAAGGTCGTGCGTCAGAAAATTCCATGCAAAGGCACGCCACTCTTCATACAACTCAGCTTCCTCCCCCGGTCTTACAAAGTACTGCATCTCAAGCTGCTCTAATTCACGCACGCGGAAAATAAAATCACGCGGGCTAATTTCATTACGAAACGCTTTACCAATCTGCGCGATACCAAACGGCAGTTTCGGATTCATCGAATCCAACACATTCTTAAAGTTTGTAAAAATAGAGCCAGCAGTTTCTGGGCGCAGGTATGCAACGCTTGAGCTATCCTCTGTGGGACCCACCCACGTCTTCATCATCATATTAAATGTCTTCGGCTCAGAAAGTTGTTTTTCACCACACGTGGGACATGCCACATCTTTCAAAAGATCCGCAATTTCATCAAGGTCGGTACTTTCAGTTTCAGCCAAGTGATCTGCGCGATGACGCGCATCACAGTTCTTACACTCAACTAACGGGTCGGTAAACCCTGCCACATGACCAGACGCTTCCCATAACTTCGGTGACTGAATAATAGCGCCATCAACACCAAAAATATTGGCGCGCTCGTGCACCACACGACGCCACCATAGTTGCTTCAGGTTATTCGCCAATTCCACACCCATGGGACCAAAGTCCCAGAAGCCTGCAACGCCTCCATAAATTTCAGATGCGCGAAATACAAAACCACGACGCTTAGCAAGCGAAACAATTTTCTCCATTGATACAGGGTCTGTAGACATATCCATCATCCTAGCATCCCAAGGCACTCTACCGCCATACCTAACGCAACACGCAGTCCCTACGGCGCTACGACTGTTCCTTGTTGGTTAGGCACACCGGTTCCGGTAGTAATAGCTGGCGCCGTGCGTTCAATCTGCGCGCGAATAAAACGGTCGAACCCAAATACACGCTGGTCTGACACCAATGTAGGGAGGCGATTCACTTGTGAGAGCGACGGGGTCAACGCTATTTGGAAGGAAGCACTTTGTGAAGTAGACGCATCCATATCGCCAATATTCCATGTTACCGCTCCACCAATTGGATTATAGGAAACCGCATTTCCTGAAAGTGAATCTACGAATCGCACATAGCTTGGCAAAATAGCCGAGACCGATGCATTCGCCAAATCATTGCTTGAATTCTGTACCGTCCACGAAATAGTATATATAGTTTCCGTATCAGCTTGCGGTGGAATTGGCCCACTCATATGTGCCACCGCACTTTCAAGCATTAAGTCAGTCTGTACCAACACGCGCGCCTCAGTGCCTGACTCAAGAACCTCCGGCACATTTGTTTCACTGATACGCCGTGCCCGCACAGTCGCGTTAAGGTTAATTTCAGGATTGCGATATGTACCGTCATCCGCGTCACGTGGGGTAAACGAGAATGACAATATACCGCTTGCGCCCGGCTCCACGTCACCAAGCACAGGATCTGATTCCCTACTCCATACAATAGTATTGTCGGTTGAACGCCAAAATCCTCTATCAGCAGTTACTGATGATCGGTCAAGCACTTGTCCATCCAACTTCACCTCAACTTCCACATCTTGCACACGTTGCGGCAAGTTGTTTGTCCAACGAATATCACCACGCACCACCTTACCCCGACTTGCTACATGTTCCGTAGCAACATCCCCGTCAAGTGACAACGCAAGCGAAACAAACGGTTTGGCAAGCGTGACAGTCACATCATTTGTAGCAAGTGGCGCACTCACTTCACTCTGATCAGTATCACTTTGCGCACCAACAGTAAAATGCACAACACGCTCATCAGTATCTTCACCGGTGAATATGCCACGGATAGTGATAGCACGCTCAGAAGACGATGGTAAATCTCCAACACGCCAGACGTTCGTACCAAAAGCGGGTTCCGGGCTTGAAGACACAAAAGAAAATCCGGGTGGATAGTCTGCAACCAATAATAAATCTTTTAAGATACCGGTTACATTTGAGGTCACGGTGACAGAAAGCGGTGTCTCCTGTCCCGAAATAACTTCATTCAACGACTCAACATCAATTGATGCCGGTGACTGACTAATAGGAAGTGCGTATGACTCTTCGCTTATAAAAATAGCGTTTGAATCAGGTACACGATACTCAACTGAAGCATGTATCTCAATTTCAGTATCCGCTTGACCAAACACCACCGCTCGCACGGTACGATTAACACTCTCACCGGCGTTAATCGTACCTAATGATTCACGTATACGCGGTAAACTGGTTGAAAGATCTGTTTCGCTACGTGTTCCAGATGGAAATTCAACCACCAGGTCCGTAAGTTCCATAGGGACAGAGTTACGGTTCGTGACCACCACTTGAAGCGCCAGCACATCTCCGGCACGCACCTCAGTCGGACCGCTAATAGCAATATCAACATTGCGTGTTGACACAGTATTAGTGCCAGAGAAAAAAAGAAAACCGGTAAACGTCGCGGCGCCGATAAAAAATACAACCGATAAAGCAAACACCAGTCCAACCCAGCTGATACGTCGCACTTTTTTAGCCTTCTTTTTTTCTGATGTTTTCCATTGCCCAGGCGCACCACCGGCACGCGTCCGCAATTCCGAACGACGCATCCCCGGCACTTCCTTGCGGGAATCTATCTTCTTTTGCAATGTATCAAGTGAACTTTTTTTGTTTCGCATAAACTATTGAAGTGCCTCGGTTTCTAACAATTAAAAACAAGGCCAATATCTCTACATAATACACGGTATCTAAAAGAAAACAGAGGAAATCCCAAGCCCACTCTATAATAATCCACTCGCTGCAAGACCTTCATTAATAGCCACGACCAACTCCCGCTCAAACCCTTCCACTGCTTTTAATGTCTCGGGGGTAATCTGTGTTTCGTCCAAATGCGGGATAGCTGCAAGGCGCGGTACATATCCCAGCGCGCGCAGTATCCGTACCATCGCCAGTCGTTCAGCAGTACGTACTTCTTCTGCCGAAAGATTCGGTAGTGCATGTAAAAAATGCCACAGTGCTTGAAATAAGTCTTCATTCACCCCTTCCCCGTAAATCAACTGCCGTAACACACTCATGACTCGCGCAGCTGCCGTAGCCGCACCCGGCGTAGTAACAAGAATCGAAAGTATATTGTTCGTCTCCACCGCACCAATAACGCGGGTATCGCGCAGCCCAAACACCAGCGTATATGAACCCACTGACCCGACCTGTAAGTGCGGGCGCAATTTTGAACGCTCTTCCCTACCACTGCGTGCCAACGCTGCTACCAACCCATCAGACTCAGTGTAAAGAAAAACACGCGCAGACCCTTCACCGGAAGGCGCGCGCCCAATCACCACTCCTCGTGTGGTTACTTCTCGTTTACTCGACATACACACCTAAAGTGTCGCCCACCTCAAAACGAAGCAGCCCGGCCGCGCTCTGCAACTCATCCCAGTGCTTGGTCGCAAAATCCTCCTGATCATGTGGCACCACCAGTACCGCTTTATCTTTTGGTTCAAGGTCAGCTTTTTTACGGAGTGATTGCACTTCACGCACCAATTCTCGCACCGCGCCTTCTTCTTCAAGTTCCGGAGTCAGCGCTGTGTCGAGCACTACCTCCTCTTCTTGTGCTGCATCAAAATGTACCGCCTTCACATTCACCTCATCACGAATCAATTCAAGGAATGCCTCGTCGCCCTGAAGTGTTGTATCGCGCAGCGTGACACTCGCCAACGGCTGTCGTACTCGTATACCAACAGTTGCTCGTAATTCAAGTGCATCAGACACATGCCGACGCACTAATGCCATCTTCTGTAACACGCCTTGTTCAGATACGGAATACCGAGGCCAGTCAGTCAAATGCACACTCTCTTTGTCTGCATCCGAACGCAGCTGTTGAAACACATATTCGGCGATAAACGGCGTGAAAGGTGCTAATAATTTTGCGGTTTCTCTAAGAACAAAACGTACCGTACTCAATGCAGCTGCGCAGTCCTCGCTTTCTTCTTTAAAACGATCACGAGAACGTCGTGCATACCACGTAGAAAGGTCATCAATAAAACTCATAAGGGGTCGCGATGCACGATCCAACTCATAGCGGTCCATATTGTGCCGTACCTCTGTTTCAGTTTCAGCAAGACGTGCCACAATCCATTGGTCTAACACATGCTGTGTATGTGGCACTGCATCATGCATACTCTTTTCTCGGTACAATTCATACAGTGAAAGCACGTTTGTAAAACGACCAATGAGTTTTGAGGCAACTTCTGCGACACTCTTTTCGGTAAAACTAAAATCTTCTGCTCGCACTGCCGGAGACGAAAGTAAGTAGTACCGGACGGCGTCAGCGCCGTACTGATCAACAATCTCCATAGGATCAGGATAATTCTTTAATTTCTTCGACATCTTCTGCCCGTCCTCAGCCAGTACCGTGCCATTTACAATGACATTTTTATATGGCGCACGACCAAAGAGCCCGGTTCCTAACACTAAAAGCGAGTAAAACCATCCACGTGTTTGATCCAACCCTTCGGCAATAAAGTCAGCTGGATATCCCTTCGTCTTTTTAAACCACCCTGTTTTCGGTTCAAATGTATCGGTATTTTCAAATGGGTAATGCTGTTGCGCCAATGGCATCGAGCCTGACTCAAACCAACAGTCGAACACATCAGAAACACGTTCAAGCGACTCACCGGTTTCATCAACAAGTTGCACCTCGTCAATATATGGCCGATGGAAATCAAGTTCGTAGTCGCGGTTATGCGGCAACGGCACAAAATCAATCTCTTTTGGCTCTCCTTTTACTGGATAGCACGCCTCCCAATGAGCGACTGTTTCTTTTTTATCCAGCCCTTGCGTCACTGCCGCCAAAAGCGCCAACGGGTCGCCATGTGAAATGATAAGTATTTTTTTGTTCTCATACTTTCCCTCAAGTTCATACAACACCTCCCCCATACGGCGCCGTACATCGTTCCAATTTTCACCACCCTCTGGAGCATGTTCAAAACGGTCAAGACTGATCGGATATTTCGCAGCAAACTCCTTATACGGTGTTCCTTCCGCTACACCATGTTCCAATTCACGCACTCGCTCATCAAACACCACCTGCTCTTTTGAAAGCCCAAGCTCTTTGGCAACCAGCTCCGCAGTCTGCCGGGCACGCAACACCGGCGACGCAATAATCAGATCCACACCGTTCAATTTCTCCTGTGCCGCACGACGCACGTCCTCTTCTCCTTTTGACGTCAGTGGGTACGGCGCGTCAAACGCATCAGTCACGATGCTTGGGGAAACATTTTTTTCACTCTCTCCATGCCGCATCACCATATATGTGTTTCCGGAACGTTTGGTATGTTTTTTTAAGTCATCCAAAGAACCGACAACCTTCATATCACCGGCAGTGTTTTTCCATACAGGAATTGGAGCGCCCCAATAACGCGCACGTGAGATAGACCAGTCACGCACATTCTCAAGCCAATTACCAAAACGCTTCTCTCCCACCTCGGGCGGCACCCAATTAATTTTTTTATTTTCTGAAACGAGTGCGTCTTTTATTTTCTTTGTCTCAACAAACCATGAAGTGGTTGCGTAATTCAGTAGCGGTGTATCACAGCGCCAACAATGCGGGTATGAATGTGTAATTTTTTCCTTTTTAAAAAGTATCCCTGCATGCGCAAGATGTTTAATAATCTCAATATCAGTTGCCTGATGATCATCACGCGGTTTTACCTGCATACCCGCAAAATCAGAAACCGCTGATACGAACACACCTTCTTTATCTACATGATGTACGATCGGGATGTTTTTTTCTTGTGCAAGCGCAAGGTCATCAGCACCAAACGCCGGGGCAAGATGCACAATACCGGTACCATCCTCAACAGTGACATAATCTGCATGATATATCTGCCACGCATGCTCTTTATGTTCAAGCGCATTATCTGTGTAGTAATTAAATGGTGGAATGTATTTTTTACCCACCAAGAAACTTCCTGCAACCTCACGCTCAATCGTAGCGTCTTCAAAAAAGTCTTCGACGCGCTCTTTTGCCACATAAAAAATACCCTCGTCAGTTTTTACCGCAGCATATGTTATTTCGTTATTAACCGCTGCAGCCATGTTCCCTGGGAGCGTCCATGGCGTTGTGGTCCACGCCAACACATAACTACCTGGTTCATCCACTAATTCAAGTTTTACGGTAACAGAAAAATCTTTTATATCCTTATACCCCTGTGCTACCTCAAAGTTTGAGAGCGTCGTGCCACACCGTGGACACAGATGCATTGATTTAAACCCCTCATACACCAATCCTTTACTGCGTAATTGTGCAAAAATCCACCAAATCGATTCCGTATATGTCCAATCCATAGTGCGGTAATCATTCTCCATATCAACCCACCGACCAAAGCGCGGTACTACTTTTTTCCACTCATCTGCATAACGCAACACGGCACTCCGCGCAGCTTCATTAAATGTTTCAATTCCTAACTCTTCAATATCCTTCTTATTTTTAAGGCCAAGTTCTTTTTCTATCTGATTTTCCAATGGCAAGCCGTGTGTGTCCCACCCCCACCGACGCCGCACATGGTACCCACGCATAGTTTTATACCGCGGGATAGCGTCTTTAATGGTGCCTGCAAGTAAATGCCCATAGTGTGGCAACCCCGTAGCAAACGGTGGTCCATCATAAAATACAAATTCCTTCCCTCCTTCTGTTTGCGTGAGCGTTTGTTCAAAAATATTCTGTTCATTCCAAAACGCGAGCATCTCTTCCTCGCGCTTTGCGGTCTCCGATTTCTTTTGTTCGTCTGCCATATAGCCTTCTTATAATATCACTTACCTATCTTGAGTAATAAAAAACCTCCCGCGTTGCAGAAGGTTGGTGGTGCACAATCATTACCTCCCGCGTTGCGGCTAGATAATAATTGCGATGATAGCGCGTGCTGTCATAAACCCTCTTATCATACGTGTGCTCACTAAGCTGTCAAACGCCTCTTCTGTTCAATACTTGGTACTACAATCCGCTTGTGTGGTAGATCCAAAAAGGAGTTCTAAAACCAGACAAGGTTCGAGATGCTAAGGTTTTTTACCATGAGCCGTACTTTGTAGATACGGTGAGTAGTATACAAACCAAAAGCAATGAAGAAATTCACGTGTTTAAGGATTTTTTAAACGCGATGAAATGCAAGGCATCAACAAAAGCAGTCCACGTGTTGCGCAATGCTCAGGAGATATAAAACAAGATGAAGTTCGAGACGCTAAGGTTTTTTACCATGAGCCGTACTGTTAGCTACGGCGAATGGTAAAAAGACCGAAAGCAACGAAGAAATTCGCTTGTTTTATATCTCCGCCTACATCCGCTCAGGCGCTTCAATACCCAACAACCACAACCCATTCTCCATCGTATGCGCAAACGCACGCACTACAGAAAGGTAGTACGCTTCGTGCTCACTGCCGATAATACGGTTCGCGGTATACCAACTATTAAATGCGCTCGCCAACTCAGTCAAATAGTTTGTAACATAGTGTGGTTCATACTCGCGCGCGGCACGCTCAACCATATCAGGGAAACGCAACAACAAGCGCTCCATTTCACTTATGTCCTCAGGTCCCGACGCCGCATCGTCTAGAGCACCATCCTTACCGTCCGCTTTTTCAAGTACACTCTGCGCGCGCACGTAGCTGTACTGCAGGTATGGCCCCGAATCCCCGTCAAACGAAAGCGCTTTCTCAGGGTCAAATGTAATATTCTTACTTTTTGCTTGTTTTAAAATACCGTACTTAATAGCTGCTACCGCAACCGCATTCACTATCGCATCTTTTTCACTTCCTAAATCTCGCTCGGCAGTCTGCTCCTCGACTGCACTACGCATATCAGTAATGAGCCCTTCTCCTGAAATAATATTTCCCTTCCGAGAAGACATTTTTCCTGAAACCAACTGCATCATCCCGAATGTTGCATGTGTATATACTCCCTCCATTTCGGGCCACAGTTCATACAATGCACCACGCACTACTTTGAAAAACGTATCCTGCTCTACCGCAACTGTTGTGATATTCAAATCGTACGGCACAATATCGTACTTCACTTTCGCCAACCCTAATTCTTTAGTCTCATATGTTGGCAGACCCTTACTGGTTATAAACACGCGCGTATGCGCTCCCACCTTTTCTCCTTTGTATACGGTTGCACCATCGCTTTCTTCAAACACACCCGTCGAAAGCCCCTTCTGCACCATATCCAATCCAACCGATGCGGTTTCAGTTTCAAACGCATAGTGGTCATACCGTGTCCCCAGCGCGTTATAAATACCTTCAAACGCATCGAGGGATGCTTTGCGTCCCTTTTGATACACCTCGTTCTGTGTAAGATCCTCCTCGTACAATTTTTTATTCAAAGCATCAATCTCTTCTTTTGCGTCGGGGTCATTCTCATACGCTTCGTTCCCTGCGACATATGCCGCACCAAGCGCGGTAACATCTTCTGGAGAACCACCAATCTTAACAAGCCCCCAAACACCTTTGGCAACATGCAGTCCAATATCTCCTTGATAATTAAAACGCACCACATGCGCACCTGAATATTCAATCAAACGCGAGATAGCTTCACCAACTGAAATCGACATTAAATGTCCGATATGGAATGGTTTAAATATATTCGGCTGCCCATACTCAACCACCACCTGTTTGTTTTTAAACACCTCATTCTTCCCAAACTCCGCATCAACACCATGGACCACTTGAGCAATATACTCCCGGCTCAAGGTGAAATTAATAAAACCGGGCCCTGCCGGCTCTATCTTTGACACTCCCTCTATAGTACCCAGTTCAGCAATAATGTTCTCCGCCAACACACGTGGGTTCTCTCCTGCCTTTTTCGCCGCAACCATGGCCGCATTCGTCGCAAAGTCACCATGCGCCATGTCCGCTGGATATTCAAGTTCCACCGCAACTCCTTCTAAATCAAGCGCATTGAGTGCTTGATGTATCTTTTCTTTAAGTACCTCTTGCATCTTTTGCATTATACAAGGATACAGTGTCGGCACCAGTAACGTTTGACAAACACACTAAAAAAATACATTCTAATCACCATGAATAAAGAATCTATAAGTGTCTGGAGAGGGTTGGAAGCTTTTGCTGGCATAGTTGGTGTTTTTACCACCCTGCTTCTTCTCGACAGCGTTGGTGATGCCGAAGAGTGGTACGATCTTCTTGAAGACCACGATTCTGCAGAAAGCTTACCCGAGCTTCTCTTTGCTGAAGCAGGCATTCTTGGGGTCATGGCTCTCTCAGAGGTAATGCATAGAATCACCCGCAACTAGTGCCCATCCTAAACAAAAACCACCGCACTGCGGTGGTTTTTAAATATAAAGGACTGTCCTTTATATTTTATACAAACGTATCAGGAATCGGGAATTTCCCGGCAAGGGTACGGATCTCATCACGTACACGCTCTTTGACTGATGCATCATCTTTATTTTTAAGCACTTCGAGCATCAACTCGGCCACACGTGTACACTCTGCTTCACCAAACCCACGCGTGGTAATAGCAGGGGTACCAAAGCGAATGCCTGACGGATCAAGTGGTTTACGCGGATCATCAGCAATCACGTTCTTATTAAGCGTGATACCCACCTCGTCCAACACATGCTCCGCGTCCGCGCCGGTGATTCCGAGTGAACCGTACACATCCGCCAAAATAAGATGGTTACTGGTTCCCCCACCGAGCATACGTACACCAGCTTTCTCAAACACACCTGCCATAGCGTGTGCATTCTGAATGACTTGACCGGCATAAACTTCAAAGCTGGGCTGCAGCGCCTCACCAAAAGCAACCGCTTTAGCAGCAATCACATTCATGTGTGGACCACCTTGGAGACCTGGAAATACTGCCTTATCTATTTTCTTTGCGATATCAGCATCCTCACGCACGAGTACCATGCCACCACGTGGACCGCGCAGTGTTTTATGCGTCGTGGTCGTCATCACATCAAAACCTGCATCAAATGGGTTGCGCAGTGCCTTGCCGGCGATAAGTCCGGCAATATGCGCGATGTCGAACACCGCCAACGCTCCCACTTCCCGCGCGATGGATACAAACGCGTCATAATCCAGTTCACGTGAGTACGCAGAAAAACCAGCAAGCACCATCTTCGGTTTTTCCCGTTTCGCCACTTCACGCATCTCGTCATAATCAATCTCCCCTGTTTCAGGATCTTTCATTTTATAGCGGACGAAATTATAAATCTTTGCCGGCAGTGTTACCGGGTGCCCATGCGTTAAGTGTCCGCCATGCGACAGGTCCATGCCCAACACTGTGTCCCCTGGTTCGAGAAGCGCCGCGTACATGGCAAGATTTGCGGGCGCACCCGAGAGCGGCTGCACATTTGCATAGCTACAGTTAAATAATTCTTTCGCGCGATCGCGTGCAAGGTTCTCTACGACGTCGGTATATTCCTGCCCGCCATAGTACCGAGCGCCCGGGTACCCTTCCGAGTATTTGTTGGTCATCACGCTTCCCAGCGCTTCGCGCACAGGTCGTGATACATAATTTTCAGAAGGAATAAGTTCGAGCCCTTCCGCTTGACGCTTTTCTTCGTTGGTAATTGCGCCTGCTACTGCTTCATCTTGTGTGTTCAGAAAATCCATATCTTTATATAAGGTTAAGAGAAAATAATAAAAAGATGTGGAGGTGTTATGTCATACGTCACTGTATTTCTTTCATAATAACGTGCTTAACTGCCTCACGCACTTCATCTTGTGTCTGCCCAGCATCAATAATTGTGTGTGGACGCTCAGCTAAGTACTCTTTCATACCAATGCGCACATTTTGATGAAACTCAAGCTTCTTATCATCAAAAACATTATTATCCTCTGCCGCTCCATTCCTGCGTGCAATCCCTATTTCAGGGTCAACATCAAGTAAAATCGTATGGTCAGGTATTGCACCATCGACCGCCAGTGCATCAACACGAAGAAAGAAATCTTTATACGCATCACTTCCTCCCGCAATTATTTGATAGGCATATGTTGAAGCAGAAAAACGATCACAAATAACATGGGTCCCCTCTTTAAGGGCAGGAATCACTTTATTTAAAACATGTTCACGACGCGCTGCTTCAAAAAGTAAAATCTGTGTGAGCGAGTCTAAATCATCATCCCGATGTTTTAAAATAACTTCACGAATTTCTTCTGCATTAAATGTTCCACCTGGTTCGCGAGTGAAAAGTATATGCTCTGCGCTCAGTTCATCCTTCAACCACGAAATAGCACTTGATTTTCCTGCCCCTTCACCGCCTTCAAGTACTATAAATTTTCCTTTCATATTATCGATTGTCTCCTTCACTTTTTATAACATCACGCTTTGCACGGTCGGCAAGTTTGGCAATATTCGCTTCTGCAACATCATCAAAAGAAATACCGAGAGCATCCGCAAACTGCGAAAGATACCACAGCACATCACCAAGTTCTTTTTTAAGATCTTCGCGCTTCTCGTCCGTAACCACACCATCATCATTGCGCACCACCTTTTTTAATTTTTCCACAACCTCTCCTGATTCACCGGCAAGCCCCATCGAAAGATACATCAACATAAATTGTGCCCCTTTCTCTGTTTGAGTGTTCGTGCTCGACGCTTTGGTTTGATAGTCGTTAAAATCCATATTCAATCTCTGATACACTATACCCTGATGGAACAGCAGTATCTAGACCTTCTCCAAAATATCCTTACAAATGGGTCCGATCGCATGGACAGAACCGGTGTGGGTACCCGCGCCTTGTTTGGACACCAAATGCGCTTTGATCTAGCACGTAGTTTCCCTGCAGTTACTACCAAAAAACTCGCTTTTAAGGCAGTAAAGAGTGAGTTGTTATGGTTTTTAGAAGGGTCACGTGATGATAACCGCTTGAAAGAATTAAACGGGAGCGAAAAAACAATTTGGACAGCCAACGGTGAAGCTGACTACTGGAAACCAAAAGCGCAGTTCCCGGGCGATCTGGGGCGTGTGTATGGGGTGCAGTGGAGAAGCTGGCAAAAACCGGACGGTGGCACCGTCGATCAAATTGCAGAAGTGATTGAGAAAATTAAAACCAACCCGACCGACCGACGACTTATCGTCACCGCCTGGAACCCCGGAGAACTTGATCAAATGGCACTACCGCCGTGCCACATGTTCTTCCAATTTTTTGTTGCTGATGGCAAACTTTCGCTCTTTATGCACCAAAGAAGTTGTGACATGTTCCTTGGGGTACCGTTTAATATTGCCTCGTATTCACTCCTCCTCGCGATGGTGGCACAGGTCACCGGCCTTGAAGCTGGGGAATTTGTGCACTCACTTGGCGATGCACATATCTATAACAACCATTTTGATCAAGTGAAAGAGCAGCTCACCCGTGAACCACTTACGCCGCCAACACTCTGGCTTAACCCTGAAGTGAAAGATATCGACGGCTTTACCATGGACGATATCAAGCTTGAAAACTACGAACACCATCCGCCTATTAAAGCCGAGATGGCAGTATAAAAAACAAAAGCGCATAACTGCGCTTTTGTTTTAAGGATCGTCACGTGTTGGCACGCGCACTACTGCACCGTTGTCGAGCTTCTTATACTCGCGTTTCTCATTTATTTCAATTTTACGTTTTATCTCCTCCTCTAAATCAAAATCAAGTATTTCTGAAACACCAAGCAAGAAGATAGCGACATCCGCCAACTCTTCAGCAACACCATCTTCTTTAAGGTTATATTTTTTAAATGCTTCAGAAAGTTCTTCATGCGCACGACAAAACTCCATTGCCACATCAGTTGTATTAAACCCTTTTTGCACTTTGTTTGCGTAGACACGCTTCTGTAATTTTTTTAAATCAACAGTCATAGTTACTGGTTTTCGTACTGTTCCACTTTGTTATCAATAATTTCAAGTGCCACTCCAGCTTCAGTAAACACTTCTTTTGAACGGGCGGCTGCATGATAGTCTTTCTGCGCAACCACACGCACAATACCCGCGTTAATAATCATTTTTGCGCAGGTGTAACACGGTGTCATGTTGCAGTATAACGTCGCACCATCAAGCGCCACCCCGTCACGCGCAGCGAGTGCAATGGCATTTTGTTCTGCATGTGTTGTACGAATACAATGTTGTGACTCATGTCCATCGTCATGCACTACCGTATGCATTTCATGCCCTACTTCGTCACAGTCCTTACACCTCATCGGCGCACCAACATAACCACTTGAAAGAATGCGCCGGTCGCGTACTATCACCGATCCTGAACGTCCCCGATCACACGTTGCTCGTCCAGCAATCGCTTTGATCATTTCAAGAAAATATTCATCCCATGTTGGTCGACTCATTTACTTGGTATTATAACGTAGTATGAGTAGACCGCCCATTACCCTCGTTGCAGCCATCGGAAAAAACCGGGAAATCGGAAAAGGTCCTGATTTGCTGTGGCGCCTCAAAGGCGACCTTCAGCGTTTTAAAGCCGTTACCACCGGCGCGCCTATCATTATGGGCCGTAAAACATATGAATCTATCGGTAGACCACTCCCAAAGCGAGTAAACATTGTCATCACTCGCGATACCTCATTCAAAAAAGACGGTGTGGTGACGGTACACTCAGTTGAACGCGCCCTTGAAGTAGCGACAAATCTCAACCCTGAACAAATATTTGTGATCGGCGGCGGCGAGATATACCGCCACACACTCCCTTATGCCGACACACTCGACCTCACCCGCATTGATGCTGAGGACCCCGATGCGGATGTGTTCTTTCCACCATTTGAAGACAAGTTCATCAAAAAATCCGAAGAGGAACCCCAAGAAGAAAACGGCATCTCTTACCAGTGGGTAACCTACGTACGAAATTAAAAAAGCCATCGTTAGATGGCTTTTTTAATTATCCGAAAAATCTCCTATCAGTGTGGTACACGATCCTACCCCCATCAATAAAAGAAGTGTGGCGAGTGTTTTAAAGGCGCGGGTTTGCCAAAACTCTTTTTCCTCAAGAGATTGCGCGTTATTGGCACGTGCAGTGAACGTTTCAAACATGTCGAGAAACCTTCTTCTTATGTGCCCCTCGTGATATTTCTTAGGGAGGTTATCATTCGCTGCTCCCTCCTTACTCATACCGGCCTCTTTAACCTTTGATTTCAATTCCCATCGAACGCGCGGTTCCTTCAAGAATTTTCATCCCCTCCTCTACATCATCAGTATTGAGGTCAGGTAGTTTCATCTCTACTGCCTCTTTCAACTGAGCGCGAGTAAGTGAACCTGCTTTCTGAGTTGGCGTCTTTCCTGATCCTTTATCTTTACCAAGCAGTTTAAGAAGAATACGTGAAGCCGGTGGCTGTTTGAGAATAAAATCAAATGTACGGTCTTCATATACCGTAATGATTGCAGGAATAATATTCCCCCGCATCTCTTGAGTCTGAGAGTTAAACTGGTTAATGAATTCACCAATGTTAATGCCAGCAGGACCCAGCACGGTACCAAGAGGAGGAGCTGGTGTTGCGGCGCCTGCAGGTGCCTGAATCTTAATTACTTTTGTTACTTTTTTAGCCATAGTTAGTGTTCGTATATTACCTAAATTTTCCGTACTTGCAAGAAATCGAGCTCAACGGGAGTCTCCCTACCAAACATAGAGACCAATACTTGAATCTTACCCTTATCCTCATCAATCTCACCAATGCGTCCTTCAAGATCTTTAAACGGTCCATCAGTGACGGTTACCGGCTCACCAACCACAAAATCAATCTTATGTTTTGCGGTATCTGTCTGCATGCGCTTGAAGAGCGAATCAAGCTCTTCTTGTGAAAGAGGTACGGGGGTTGTACCAGCGCCAACGAAGCCGGTTACCCGTGGCGTGTTACGCACCACAAACCAGCTCTCATCGTCTACCGCCATATCAACAAGAATATATCCAGGGTAGATTTTTTCTTCAACCGTCTGACGCTTTCCTCCAACCACTTTAATTTTCTTCTCGGTAGGAATAACGACATCAAAAATCTTGTCCTGCATACCAAGTGAATCAATACGCTGCTTCAGGTTACGCATCACCGCATTTTCATACCCTGAATAGGTGTGCACTGCGTACCATCCTCGTTCTCCTTGTATTTGTTTAGCCATACCAATATTCTCCTTAGCGAATAATCCACTCAGTAGCGAGCGTAAATACATAATCAAGTGCACCAAGCATACCCGCTACGAAAAGCGAGATCGCGATTACTAACGCGGTGTACCCAACTGCCTGTGGCACTGTCGGCCATTTCACGTGGGTCATTTCTGCACGTACTCCTGAAAGATAGTCTAGGAAACTTTTCATATAGTGTTCTATTTAAAAAGGCCCTTCCCGGGCCTTTTTAGATACTACCGTATGTTAAAGCACTCGTCAAACATACCCCTTTTAAGAGGCTGTGTGACCATGCTTTACCGAATTTCGTAGGTAATTGAAACGTTCACTCTTATTTCATCTTCACCTACCGGCAAACTTGGCGCTGCACCACCTTTACCGTCAGCGCTACTCATGAATGCACGCTCTTCCATAGCATAGTATGTTGGTGAACCACCACTATTCTCCCAGAAGCCGGTTACACGGACCAAGCGTACACGAAGATCACTGGCCAGCTCTTTTGCTTTAGCGCGCGCGTCGTCAATCGCCATTTCACGTGCTTCAGCAAGCAGTGCATCAGGATCATCCACAGTGAAGGATGGACCTGAAAGGTTTGACACTCCTGCACCACCGAGCGCACTTAACACTTCCCCAGCTTTTTCAGTATCACGCACTTTTACTGCAACCGTTTGACTGGTGCGATACCCAATCACCCGACGTTCATACTCCGGACATACACCACCGAAACAAGGCTGTGCCTGGTTGTATTTTGGTGAAACATTATATGATGTTGTTTTGACATCGCGCTCTTCAATACCGAGTTCCTCAACAAGCGCCAACGCAGTGTTTGTTTTTTGCGTTGCTTTCTCCTGAGCCTGTGCAACCGTGTCACCCTCTTCAGTAACAGTAAACGTAATACGTGCAATATCAGGAACAGTAAGTACAGTTCCTTCACCTTCTACGGTAATCACGTTACTTTGATGCGCAGGTCGTGGTTCAAATAAATCGCGCACAGTACCTATCGCCTGCAACCCAAGAAGGAGTGATGCGGCTAACAGTAATACAGCGACGAGTTTTTCAATACGAGTACTTTCAAATAGTTTCATTGTCTTTGATTTTTTAATATAGGCTAATACCGAAAGTGTAGCATGAGGCACGAGTCTGCTCCACGTTATACTCTATCCACAGATTAGTAAAAACCGGCAACATGCCGGTTTTTATAGAAAAACAAATCCTATTTCAGAGACATATTACCCATGGTAATGCTCGTCGTCAGCATCCGCCTCTGCTTTTGTAGCGTGCACTACCCCTTCGGCGTGCTCCGGTGGAGTGTAAATAGTGTAGAGTTTCAGCTCTGTCGTCGTTGATGTATTAACGATGTTGTGATTAGTACCTTTCGGTACAATCACCACACTGCCATCGCCCAGTGTAAATTCTTGATCATCAAGAATCGCTTTCCCTTCCCCTGCTTCAATGCGCACGAACTGGTCGAGCTCATTATGAACTTCCATACCAATCTCTTCACCAGGCTTAAGACTCATTACCACTAATTGCAGTCGCGGGTCAGTGTAGAGCACTGTTCTAAAATTTTCATTTTCGATCGCTGTCTTTTCTATATTTTCGTTGTAGTACATAGAGCTTAGTATAACAAACACTCTTAAACACGTACTGTTTAATGACGATGCAAAAGATGACGAACAAATGCCCTTGGGTTATCAATTTCGTGGCGCAGAAAAAACCACAGCATATGTGCTATCAACAAAATAGCGTGAAGCATCAATGAAAGACCGGTTGCTGTTAACAGCGAGCCGGTGTTAATCCATAAAAAGATATTGGTAATAACAAAGGCAATAATACGCCATTCAAGTGATGCATAGAAAGAATGGAGTATTTTGTTTCGCATAATGTACCTAAATAGTAGAAGTTACTCTTACCGTAACGCATACTACGCGCGCTGCAACCGCTTATGCACACTTATTGCAATGTCGTGGTCTTTGTAACAGCCGACGTATCTGTCTGTACAATGTTTAGACGAGCACGCCCTATCACTTTCCCACTCGTTGTTTCAACCGACACACGCCAGACTCCTGGCGCCGGCTGTGTGGTAAATGAGTACCCACGATACCCGCCACTCCTTCCGCCTACAATAGGAAAATGGACCGTATTTTTTGTTACCCACGTCTTTGTCTTGGTGTTGTAATATTCCCACCGATGCACTACGTCGGTATTAATTTTTGTTGGTGCAAAAACCGCCGTATACACATACGCCGCCTCTCCTGTTGCCAGGCGTAACTCATCTCCGGTAAAGTCAAAATATCGTGCTAAGAAGCCGTCTTTTTCCTCTCGTACATGGTAGGTATCACCCACCCGACTCACTTCATAGTAAAAATCAATATCTTTAAGCGCCAATGGAATCGGCGGTATCAGATTCGTAACGTACAGCGCCACCATAACGGTCAATACCGCAATACCGGCACGTTTTATCCCCGTTTGATGCTCCTCGTAAGATTCTTTTGCCACCAAACGCAGTGCGGTGCGAAACAAAGCAAAAACTGCTACGGCGACAATCATGCTAATAACAAACGTGAACGTGTTAATAGACCCAAACAGAATCGGCAACAGCAACGCCGTATACAACATCAGGTTAAGAAAAAAGAGTGTCGTTTGAAACAATAAACGATACCGCTTCAATTTCAGTGCTTCGTTTCCAATGGCAGCCAACGCAACCAACACCAAAAACGGCCAGCTCTGTGCAATAGAACCACTTGCTGAATACAAAATTAAAAATGCCGAGAGCAGGTTACCCATTGAGTATTGTTGAAGCACCGGTAACCATGACCGTACTTTGGTGAAAAAACTATCCCGCTCCTCAAAAGGAGCAGAAAGTACAATAATCGTTCCCGCCACGATACAGATATGGACCGAGAGAATAATGAGCGCGATACTCAGGTTAAGACTGCGGAACGTTATCAGATCAACAAAGAATCCAAAGACCAACGCGACCGTCGCGAGGCGATGTTTGTATCGTTGAATGCCGTTTATGAGTTGTTTCATCTGTATCAACTATACCGCTTATTTCACTCCCATAAAAATAACTCGCCTGAAGCGAGTTATGTATGGGGTGGGAACGGGATTCGGCGTCAGTGGACTGATGGGAATCTCACTGCTCGGCGTATTCTCGCCTGCGCTCACGAAACCCACGGTTTCGTGGACTTCCTCCACGGGGGAACACCCAGTTCCCCCGACCCCCTTTCTGGTTCGAATCCCATCGAACACCGCAGCATTCACTGCGTTCATGTCTTGGGGTGGTCGATGGGATTCGAACCCACAACCGCTGGCACCACAAACCAGAGCTCTACCGTTGAGCTACGACCACCATGAACGGTGCTTAATCAAACCTGACCAAGCAAACCGTGTGCGCAAGAGAGGACTCGAACCTCCACGACCTAATGGTCACAGGCCCCTCAAGCCTGCGCGTCTACCAATTCCGCCACTTGCGCGTTTTTGTATTCTTATCTATTTTAACTTGTTTTGCAAGGACAGACACAAAAAAAGAGGCCTATGCCTCTTTTTCTCTTCTTCCTCTGAAGGTTTTTCTTCTTCAGGTTCCTGTTCCTCGCTTTCTTTTTCTGCTTCTTCTGCGGGAGCGGGAGTTTCTTCTGGTGCCTCCTCAGCTTGTGTTGCTTCCTCTGCTGCCTTTTCTGCTGCTTCCTTCTCAGCGGCTTCAGCGGCAGCTTTTTCTTCAGCGTCTTTCGCTTCCTGCTCCTTACGCTCTCCTAGTTCACGTTCAGATTCAGTGGTCAGCGTCACGAGTTTCATGTTACGCAACTGACGGCGAATCTCACGAGCAACCTTGTCTCGAATATAATAGAGTTTTGCACGACGTACCTTAGAACGACGGATTACTTCAATTTTATCAATAAGTGGAGAAAAAAGTGGAAACACCTTTTCAACGCCAACACCGGACATGGTCGCGCGTACGGTAAACGTCCCCCCTGGCTCATTGCCGTGTTTACGGGTAAGAACCAATCCTTCAAAGACCTGGATACGTGTCTTTCCTTTTTCTTGAATTTTCTGGTGCACGCGCACTGTGTCTCCAGCGCGGAGTCCCAAATTCTTACGCCCCTCCACGTCTACGGGAGAGATTTGTGTTGCTTCTAGTTGAACGGTCATGTAGCAGCAAAAATACCACGCATCCTGATTTTAGGCAATATCCGCTATACGACGCTCTGCCTCAATAAAATCTTTCGGCAGTGGTGCGGTAAACGTTTCTTGAGGTCCTGAAGGCAAGGTAAGCGTGATCGCGCTCGCGTGAAGCGCCAATCGTTCAAACCCCAGTGCGCTCTTTTTCTTAGGCGCATACAACCCATCACACACAATAGGGTTCCCCACTGCTTTCAAGTGCACACGCAACTGGTGCATACGTCCGGTTTTAGGGGTAAGGGTAAGGTACGTATGTTCATTACCACGGGCAATGACCGCGTAGCGTGTTTCAGCATCCCGCAGTGGTGGCTTGGCGCCAAACTCAGCAGAGCGTTTACGAAAATCACCTCGGGAACGCCCAATCGGTTTATCAATAACTCCGGAATCATCTTTCATGCGTCCCCACACGAACGCGCGGTACTCTTTTTCAACCAGTCGGTCTTGAAATTGTGCTTTCAGATGTGTAAACGCCTCTTGGTTTCTTGCGAGCACCAACACACCACTCGTTCCTTTATCCAAACGATGCACGATGCCGGGGCGGTCAATCACGGTGCCGTTAGTAAGGGTCAACGGCTCCCCCACACCCTGTGCATCGGGGTAGTGTTCAACAAACCAATCAGCAAGTGTGTATTCGTCTCGCTTCCCATCCTTGTGAGTCGTCATACCCGATGGCTTTGCCACCACGCACACATCCTCATCTTCAAAAATGATTGAAACGCTACGCGCCGTATCGTCGGTTTCTTTTTCCATATGCCTTTAGAATATCCTGAAATTCCTCTTGAGAGAACTCCGGCCAAAATGTATCGGTAAAAAACAACTCACTGTAGGCCGCCTGCCACGGCAAAAAATTAGAAAGGCGTTTCTCGCCACCAGTGCGAATAATAATATCCGGATCAGGCGCATGACTCGTCCACAAAAGCTCAGCGAACTCCTCTTCACTCACTGACACCCCTCGCGCTATCGCCTGGTTAGTCGCCGCAACGATTTCTGCGCGCCCTCCATACGGCGCAGCGATGGTAAATGAGTACTCTTTATGATGTGCTGTTTCGTTTTCTAAATCAGTCACTGCCTCGGCAAGATCTTTAGGAAGCCGCGCACGGTCGCCAGCAAATACTACCCGTACCGGAAACTCCTTAAGGCGCGCGCGAATATCTTTCACTGCCCGACGAAATAAATCAAAAAGATACGTTACCTCTTCTTCTGATCGTTTTAAATTCTCAGTTGAAAGCGCGTACGCGGTCACATGTTTCACCTCCGCATCGCGCGCCCATTGAAGGAGTTCAAGGAGTTTTTTATACCCACGCGTGTGCCCCTCATAGCTGGCCAATCCCTGCTCCCGTGCCCAGCGTCGATTGCCATCCATAATAACGCCGATAGATTGTGGTGCAGTACTATTCATGAATAACGAATTATAAAATCAGTATGTATACCTGTTGCTAAACCCCACTCACTCTCTACTGTATGTACAACTGCCTGGGATGAGCCTTCTTCCAAGTGACCAAGAAGTGTTTGAAGTCGGTCGCGATCACTTTCGGCATACACAAACACACTCCCGTCTTCTTTATTCATTACTTCTCCCACGACACCAAGGTTACGCGCCTCTCGTTGTACAAAATCGCGAAAAAATACTCCTTGCACCTCTCCAACAACTGTCGCGGAAAGCGAAACACCCTTCGCCATAGACTACTCAATCTCGCTCTTAAGTCGCGTGAGCCATTTATCATCAAGCGCTTTTTCAATATCAATACCTTCACTATCGGCAAACAAAAGAAGAAATCCAAGCACGTCCGCAAATTCTTTCTCAAATTCTGTACGAATCTCTTCGTCAGAAAGTCCTTTCTTTCGTCCACGCCCGGTATACATTAAGTACGCTTGCAAACACTCTCCCCACTCTTCCGTCATCTTAAACGGATAGTAGTCACGGTCTACTTGCACATCAGGAAAATCCTGTTGATAGCGATGCATCACTTTTTTTACCTGCGCGGTCAGTTCACTGAGTGATTTATTTGACATAGTTTTTTATAGTATTCACCGTATTAAAATAAACGACTGCCATTGGGCACCGGCTTCTCGGGTGAAGTTAACACAATATCACCTTGTTCGTCGGCAAAGCCAGTCACCAGACACTCTGACATAAAGGGACCGACCTGTTTAGGGGGAAAGTTGATCACGGCAAGTACCTGCCTACCCACCAAATCTTCTTTTGAATAGTGCTTCGTTATTTGTGCGCTCGATTTTTTAGTACCAATCTCTTCACCGAAATCTATTTCGAGCTTATACGCCGGTTTCCGTGCTTCAGGAAAATCCTGTACATCAACGACAGTCCCCACGCGCAGATCCACCTTCTCAAAGTCGCCCCAGCTTATTTCGTTCATACTCATATATGGATTGTAACAAAGCCGATGCTCCTCCACCATAAACGGCTCACCCTATTGAGCCGTTTATGGGACTTCACCTTTTCACTACTTTGTAGTATTCTCTTTACACACTCAGCTTAGTGGTTTTCATGAGCTGAGAGGTGAATTGAAAATAGAATATAGATATGCGCGATTAGCTCAGTTGGTAGAGGTGAAGAAGGTCTGGGAGACCTTCGAACCGTTTACACCTGTAAACGAGCTGCGTGACATAGTGGTAAAAAGTAAGAATTGGAAATAGAATATAGATATGCGCGATTAGCTCAGTTGGTAGAGCAGCTCGTTTACACCGAGAAGGTCGGGAGTTCAAGTCTCTCATCGCGCACCTGAAACAAAAAGAGTCCCTGCGGACTCTTTTTGTTTACAGGTGCGAGGCGCAGGCATATTTCATTTTTGTTGTAATTCGTGACAAAAATGAAAAGCCGAGCCTAGACCAAGCACACTTAGTTCGCGCAGTGTTGCGAAGCAACACGAGTAGACTTAGTGATGGATGGTCCACGAAAAAAAGCTGCCAGCCTCATCACCAAAAAACAGCATCTCTCGATGCTGTTTTTTCTTACCTATTCCTCCTCTTCTATCTGCACCTTTTCAAACTCCAGTGCACCACCGCGATTGAGATAAATAAGCACTAATCGCTCTCGGGTGAGTTCTGTAATCGCAAAGTACAGCGGACCTGAATCATCCTGCATTTCAAGATATACCATTCCAGCTTCTGTTGGATACGGAAATTCCTCAGGTGCATTTTCTGCAGTAAAAATTACCCAAGGACCGTTTGCTTGTTCTTCCCCTTCATAGCTATCCATATAACCACCGTTCTCATACATAGTTCGGACAAAATTAGGGTCTTCAGTTGACTGCCACACTCCGGCAAGCGAACCAATAGAAAGTGGTGAGTCCATCGCTGTCTCATCATTTTCAGACGTTGTTTGTTGTACTTGTTGGTTTTCCTCATCAGAAACCTCTGATGGATTGTTTGCAAACAAATAGAAACCACCGGCAACAACAATAATTGCGATGATTGGAATAAGTATATTTTTCATAAAAATAATATTAATGTATATAAAACCAGTGTACCACTATAGGAGAAAGGCGGGATGAGGGGTGTATAAAACGAAAGATCCATGTCTCGGAGGGAATGTTACTGCTCAGTTTTGTGTCCTCTGTAGGATCGTCCCGGAATAGCGGACTTTTTACTGCACCCTGCGGGCACAGAAAAAGCTCTCGCTTTCCTGGATTTACCCACACCTATTTTAAAAATTATTGTAGGAAATCTCAGTTGGTTTAAAATCATGGTCACCCGTCACTAAGTATAATTGTTCGCCTGCGGCTCCAATTCTACAAAACAAAGTTTTGTTTCTTGTAGGAAATCTCACTGCTCTGCCTCCTGTTAGGATCGTCCCGGAATAGCGGACTTTTGTAGGCACGCTTCGCGCACCTAAAAAGCTCTCGCTTTCCTGGACGCGGCCTCGAATGTTTTGCTCCGTGAATTCTCCGCAAAACATATACTCCGGCCGTTCGATTCCTAACGCAAACCAAGAAATTGGTCTGCTCAAAGGCACCTTTAAAGAAAAAATCGCCAACTGCTTGGCGATTTGTATCTTTGGGTGCCTCCTGTAGGAATCGAACCCACATCGAGTGGATAGAAGCCACTTGTTTTATCCATTAAACTAAGGAGGCTTTTATAGACTACCCCTTCCACGACAAAGGTTCAAGACGGGTCATTCATCTCAGGGCGTTGCACATTACCCGCTTCGTAGTTAGTCTCTCTTCGCTCATACGTCTCTAACACTTCTTGCAGCTCAGTGCGCGGCATACGCGGCGTTGGTGCAGCGTCTCCTGAAAGCACATCATTCACTCCGTCTGCTTTAAAAGTAAAAAAGAAATTTACTGCAATAAGCGAAACGATAAGCACCAACACGACAACAATTCCAAGCAAACCATACCAATCACGAATCGGCGAAGGGGTGCCAAACTCAAGAATTGTGTTCCATATATTAATTATTTTTTTCATCATATCTATTCAAGCGGTTTTGCTTTAATAAAACGTGCAGTGAACGAACCAAACCACGCGCGCGCACCCGCATCTTCTAAAATACTTTGGTCAATACGCGTCGCTTGTGGTAATTTCTCTAATACTGCAATAAAGCCAATAATATTTTCGAAACGTCCTTCGAGCGAAAATGCAACATCAACACGTTCGTGATGTTTCCAGTCAGCTGACGCAATTAATACTTCAGAAATATTAATAGCCACTCCTTCTTCTACAGCCAGCCGTTCTAATGTTTCAATCACTGACACAACGTCATTTTCACCAATAACAAAATTATCGAGCCGGCTTCGTTCTTCTGTAACGTCATCTAAAAA
Source organism: Candidatus Phycocordibacter aenigmaticus (assembly GCA_045401115.1). Lineage (GTDB taxonomy): Bacteria > Patescibacteriota > Minisyncoccia > Phycocordibacterales > Phycocordibacteraceae > Phycocordibacter > Phycocordibacter aenigmaticus. Next base: position 142,477 of record CP174359.1, read on the forward strand.
AGTGCGGATTGAAGTTGCAGTTGCGTCCTGCCGCATTAACATTTGTGCATCTTCGGTCGCTACTTGTATCTGCTCTATCGAGCGAGAAACTCCACTATACAAAAAACCATACCCTACAAAAAATATAACGGTCACAATACTCACAACAATAAGTGGGATAATATTTTTCATAATTACTTTTTATATCTCATTTCTAGTGAAAACTCGGTGTTACTTTCACTGACTAACTGTGACACCGGTAGTGTCACACCACTTAAACGAGGACTTTCTCGTAAAGACTCTACAAACACCAAAAGATTTTGGCGCGTATTTGCGCTCCCTTTTAAAGCAACGGTCACTTCATCATTCTTATGAACCAAAGAAATATATGAAACAGCGATACCGCCGGTAATACGTTCATTAAACACATCGAAAAAATCTGCCATGACAGTGTCTGTGTGGTAGCTATTTAAAATAGTCACCCGTTCTTTTAATTCAGACAGTAGTGTCGTGGCATTTGTTCCTTCTTGTAAACCAACTGTCCCTTTAAGGGCATCACGATACCGTTCCACCGAAAGCGCTGTGTTCTGTGCAGAAAAAAAACTTGGCACTAACAGCACATTGCCAATAAAAAGCGCGACACTCATACCAGATAAAAGCAATATTCCGAAACGGATATAATACTGACGCATGAGTCGTTTCTTGTTTTTTTGCGGCAATAAATTAATCATAGAAAATTCTTGTTATTACACGAACGCAGCGCAAGTCCTACGGTTGCCGCGTACTCTAAAGAAGTAGTATGAGGTAGTGCTGGAACATAACGGTCAAAAGAAAAAGCATTCGTCCATACATTACCAACCCGTACCGGCACATTAAGGCTCCGAGAAAGATATTCAGGCAGTCCTTTTAAATTAGCATTACCACCGACAAGAATAATACTTTCCACTGGATGTGAAGTGAACTCTTTTTCATATGAAGAATCCCAATATGTCACATGTCGTTCCACTTCATCTTTAAATACGGAAATGGTAGCCATTAACGTTTCATACAGTTCTCGATTTTCCCCGCCTTCTAAAAAACCACGTGTATTTTTTATTTTTTCAGCTTCGTCCGCGTCAACATTAAAATGCTTCATAACCGCAGTGGTTAATGTTTCACCCCCTACATCAACGGTTACTGTAAAACCAACAACACCGTGTTCAAATATTGCAATACGTGTTGTCTTTTTTCCAAAATCAACCACCATCGTGGTGTGCTTCTTATCTTCTGGAGACAGCACCGCGCGTCCCAATGCTTGTGACTCCACTTCAAGTGAACGCAATGTGATCCCGGCATCATTAAAAACTTGCTGATACAACTCAATAACGCGTTTTGCATATGCCGTTACACTCACATGGGTCCCCTCTCCGTCACGTTGCACAACTTCAAAATCAAACACTACATCGTTCGGCGGAATCGGCACATGTGACTCGAGAGAAAATTCAACCGCTGCGCGCAAATTACGTTCACTACTTGGTACCCACGTTTGATATAAATATGCTTTTCGTTCAGAAAGTGATGCGTGCGCAAAACGAATTCTTTCTCGTAGACGTAATGAACGGAGTAACTCAACCATTTTATCTGGTTGCTCAATATCACCGTCAACAACCACTCCTTCGGCAAGCGGTGTCTCGCGATACGACTGAAGTACGCACCCTGCTCTCTGTTGTGCCAACACCATTGACTTAACTGAGTGTGAACCAATATCAATCCCCGCACCACTCATTGCAAGGTATTGTGGCGGTGGAAACATTCTTGCGGTACGCGAAAAGAATTGCATGTATACGTATTATACAGTTCTCTGTGCATTCACTACATACTTTGAATACACACTCCGTATTTTCTTACATGCGCAATAAAAGAAATACATTAAACGCGGCTAAAGCAATAACGCCGCTCATCAACGCAGTAACAATAGTCGTACGTGTAGCAATGCGTCCAAGACGTGGCAACACTGCAATACCAAACATATGTGTAATAGTCGCCACAATACCGTAGCGAAGTGTGCGTCCAATAATAGAAGCGAGTATAAAAACAAAGAAATCAACGCGTAATATACCTGCCGCTAAAATAACAGGAGTATACGGTATTGGTGAAAACGCACCGACAAAAACTCCAACAAATGCATACCCTGCCAAAGCGATTTGGGCATGCGCGAGCGCTTCGCTCCACCCCAGCATCGCAATGAGCGGCGCAAACACTGTGTCGTACATCGCTATAATTGCTACATACAATGCCGCCGCACCAATGACACTAGTCGTAACTGCAACGAACACTAAGTAAGGGACCCGGCGTGGGTTAGCTAACACTAACAGTGCCAAGAAAATATCAGTGGGTACCGGCAAAATAACCGATTCAAAAAAAGAATACACACCGAGCCACCATACAGCGACTTTTTTCTGTGCCAAACGACGGAACCACTCCCATGAATCACGCACATACAGCGTAATATCAATATCTGTTTTTTTGTTACCTGGATCGGTGTGCTGCATCATTAATGAATTATACTTCCCGGCGGCACTGTTTGTGACACAGTAGGAATAGTCAACGATTCTCCTTCTCCGGTTACCAAAAGCATGCCTTGTGAGGTCAACCCACGCAACACACGTGGCGCTAAGTTAGTTACAAACATAAACTGCCGCTCTACCAACTCTTTTGGATCGCAGTACTCAGCAATACCTGAAAGGATTTGACGTGGTGTCTCTTCGCCAAGATCAACTTCGAGTCGTAGTAATTTATCGGCACTCGGCACGCGTTCAGCAACCAACACGGTTCCTACACGCAGCTCAACTTTTGCAAAATCATCAATTGAAATATTCATATATCACTCCTATTTAAGTAACTGTTAAGTATTATGGCGGCGGCATGCGCATCAACAACACCATCCCCTTTCCCTCGCACCCCTTCACTTGCTAAACGACGCGCCTCATGAGAAGTATAAAACTCCGGTTCAAAAAACACCGGGATAGCTGCTTTTTTTTGCAATGACGCAGCAAAAGCACGGATAGCATCCATCAATTCATTTTCCTCTCCGGTAAGTTTTTTTGACTCACCAATAACTACCCCTTCTACCTCCTCAGCTTCAATCAACGCAAGCACCTCATCAACAAGAGATGACGTATTGGACAACACAGTTTTAGGAAACGCCATCGTCCCGCGCGCATCGGAAACTGCTACGCCGACACGCTTCGTTCCATAATCTATACCAAGAAGTTTCATTCCTTTGGGTGTCTGTATGTCGTGCTCAAACATAATTAAGATGCTTTCGTTCTTCAGTATACCGCAGGCAGAGTTACGGTATAAAAACTACCATTGGCTTTTCCTTAGGGGCGCTCTGTGGTAATCTCGTGGTACCCCGCTCCCGTAAGCAGAGCTTGCGTGAGCGTGTGGTAAGGCACTATGCTCCCGTAAGAAAATCTTTCGGGAGCTGCACTCGAAGGTCATGTGAGAGCACGCTCTCCCGCGACCCTTCTCGTTTGCTCCCGTAGTTTAATGGATAAAATATCGGTTTGCGGTACCGACGCTCCAGGTTCGACTCCTGGCGGGAGCACAAAGACAAAAATCACCAACTGCTTGGTGATTTTTCGCTTTGTGCTAGGCGGAGGCATGTTTCATTTTTGTTGTAATTCGTGACAAAAATAAAAAGCCTTGAGTGTATTCGCTTCGCTCTCACGGGTAAAAGCTACCTGCTGTCGCTTTTACCGGGTCGAGCGCACTTAGTATTTTTAGAACGTAGTGAATAAAAATAGTTAGTGACGGGTGACCACAAAATTAAAACTGCCTGAAGAGGTGGTTTTTTAATAGTGATCCCGTCAGGAGTCGAACGGGAAAGGGATCGGGAAAACACGTTGTTTCCCCGTGGAGGAAGTGGTGACGATTGAGTAAATCAAAGAATCAAGCTGTCTTTGCTGTACTCATTAAGTCACTAAGTCTTATTTCCTTTTGTTTCAAACGACCGTCTTGATGAAAACCAGTAATTGCATTTATGGTTTCATTTTGATCAATCTGTTCAAGATATTCTTTTGCGTACAAATTAAGTGCTGTAAGAAGTCCGTCGCCCATATCATGAGAAGTAACTTCTACAACAATCTTATTCTGGCCATTTATTCTCTCTTGTTGGAAATATTTAACTGTTCGTAGTGAATCAAGTCTTTCAAAAAACAAATGTATGGTTCCATTTCTTGTTGTTAACAAAGGGGTTTCATTATGATGACACAAATTGCGTATATCCATTTCGATTTTAAACCAATCCTCATTTTCAATATATCTAGTACATAAAGTGCCAGTAATCCTATCATCAATTACTTTGAGCAAATCGTAAATACTATGAACAGTATTTAAGTACGCCTCCATAGAGGCCATCCATCTATGCTCAAAACGATAAGGGTTTATATTACGTCTCATGTTCTGATTAAGTACTTTCCTTTCTAGTTTCTGCATCTCACCAACCTGGTATCTCATTTGTTCGACTCTTTTATTTAAGTCTTGCATGATGTATTTCATATCTTCGTTACCACCACGACGACGGTTAGTAACTAAATTTTGACCAAAATAATAAAAGAGGTCTAGAAATGTAAACTGGTCTTTTTTTATAAAACTATAAATACTAATATCAGGAACTAAAACAACTAGTCTTTGCCCATCTGTGGTTGTTCCAATTATTTTTTTCATATCTATATTCTATAATAAATAACCTCAGCAACAGCCCGACATGGGGGGGGTAGGAATCCCGCTTCCCGAGGCTGGCGCCTAATTTTAAAAACAGACCAGAGAGCCAAGTAGTGAAAATGTACCTAAAATCATCAAGATATAAACTATCTGAGAATAAATTTGAGGTGCTTTTCGGTCACTGTCATTTTTAAAAAGATTGATGGACTTTTTATCAGTTTCATTAAGGTTAATAAAATCCTGTTTACTAATTTTTTTAGTCTCAAGCCAATTATTATATAGAATTAAAAACTTCTCATTTCTTGTGTTGTAAAAGTCGGAATATTTTTTACGCTCTGCCTCAATATCATTAAATTCAGCTTGGTATTTCTGTTGCACCCACCACAACCCATAGAATAGCCCTCCGAGAAGCAAGACTTCCCCCGCCATGAATAAAGACATAGTTTTTACAAAGTCTAAGGCTGTAAAACCAAAACCCGCAATTAAACCAATTACCCCAATCACGGTTGTGGCAAATCCTATTGATTTGAAATAGACATCTAACTGCTTCGTGCCTAAATCGCCAAATATTTCACTTTGTAATCGAAAATTACTTGAACCAAACGATTCATAAAATTCTTTAAATTCTTCATCATTTAGACTAATTTTATCTTCTGTGTTCATAATCTAATTCTACCGCAACACAAGAAAATATCTGCCAACAAGCTCCCTCGAGCCAACTCTATGTGACGGAGGGAGTGGGATTCACTGCACCGCTACATTTTCTAATCGCTTCACTCAAGAAAATCTACGCTCCCAGCACCTTGCTTCTCATCCCACTGCTCCTTATATAAAACAAAAGAACTGGCGCGAAGCCAGTTCTTTTGTTTAATGCGGAGGGAGTGGGATTCGAACCCACGGACCCCGTTAAGGGTCTCTGGTTTTCAAGACCAGCGCCTTCGACCACTCAGCCATCCCTCCTTTCGTAAACCTTATTCAGGTTTGGTCTCTTCTGTGCCAACATCCTCTTTAAGAGCAGGTCGGCCTACTGCAAAGATATAGATTATTTCAAGAATTGCAACCGTGTTTAAAACTAGAATGGCAACGAACCACCATTTGTGACGATTCCGCGCCGCAACCCATAACGCATATCCTTTCCATGGCAATGTCCATAGCGCAATAAAAAGAAGGGTCCACATTGTTTCAGTTCCAAACATGTGGGGCTGATTATAGCACCAAGCACCAAAGGGTACCAGAGAAATCACTCTCTATTTTACAAACCAATAGCGCGGGCAATATTGTCGGTAATAGTTTCAAGTGAATCAATCTCGTCAATACTTCTATTCTTTAGTTCAGTGCGTATTAGACGATAATCCACATCTTTCAGAGGAATAGATGTAGTTCCTAATAACGTATCGGTGGCAATCACTAAAGCAGGCACCGGCTCATCTTCTTCGTGAATAGCAAACGCGCGTATTTTATTCCATGGAATAATTTGAGCATCAATATGTACTCCCGCATCACTCAACGCATAGCTGTGCATCCTATCCGGTCGTGTACCCGCAAGCATAATGGTAAAGCCGCCAAGTACGATCAGCACTCCTAAAAGAGTGTTACCTAAAATAATACTCGATAACGCAGCTCCCACAGAAATAATACCGACTGTCCAGTACCAGTTAGAAGTCTTTGGTGCACATCCATCTTCCTTTGCTCGCCACGCTACGTTTTTTTCCATACGTATATTGTAACGTGTGTTTTTCTCTTGCACCATTAAAAAACCCGACAGTCGTCGGGTTTTTTATTATGCTGCTGATTTTTTAAGTTGTGCTGAAAGGCGAGATTTTTTTCGAGAACCGGTGTTCTTTTTGATAATGCCGCGTTTTACTGCTTTATCGATTGCCTTCTGAGCGGTAGATAGTGCAGCATTTTGTGTCGCACGATCTTTGCCAAGAGCTGCTGTAGCCTCTTTTACCGCTGACGCCATAGCACGTCGTACGCGTAGATTAAAAACACGCTTCCGTTCCTGAGAGCGAATTGCTTTCTGTGCGCTTTTGATAGTAGCCATATGTAGAGACTAGACTAGCGCATTATTCCCCTATAATCAAGCATATATAGAGGGACTCATATGATGCTGATACAATGGGTCCATGATTGGCTCACTCAACGGAACTATAAAGGGTATTATCCGCGACACCGTTATTGTAGAGGTGAACGGTATTGGCTACGGCGTATACTGCCCTACCTCGACCCTCGCCCGCGTGAGCGACGGCGACCCACTCTCCCTGTGGACCTATCTTGCTGTACGTGAAAATGCCCAAGACCTCTTCGGTTTTGAGACCCGTGATGAACTCCAATGGTTTGAACTACTCCTCACTGTTTCAGGTATTGGTCCGCGTTCAGCACTTTCTATTTTAAACAGCGCTGATATCGCCACCCTTGAATCAGCAATTGCCCATAACGACCCGGGCGTGTTAGCGGGCGCATTTGGTGTAGGCAAAAAAACATCTGAAAAAATTGTACTCGAATTACGTGAAAAAGTTGAGATTAAAAATACCGATAGCGCAGGTAAAGAGGTCGGCGGTGACGGCGATGTATTCGAAGCGTTAGTTGCCCTGGGCTACTCAGCAAAAGAAGCACGTGACACCACACGCGCGCTTCCTAAAAATATTGAAGGTACTGAGGCACGCTTGCGTGAAGCATTGCGTATTGCCTCGCGTGGTAAGTAATTTACATTATATATGTATCGTTTTGTTTCATTCATTGTTGAGATCCTCAAAAAAATCCTGCCGGCGCCAATCGTGCGACCGTTCCTCAAGCCGTACCATTTCATAATGGCGCTTTCCTTTGCGATTATCCACGGTTTCCCCGCAAAACGCATGGTCGTACTTGGTGTCACCGGCACTAAAGGGAAATCGACAGTTTCTGAGATGCTGTTTGCCATACTACGCGCAGCAGGTCACACTACGGCACTCGCCTCTACTATCCGCTTTGCCGTTAACGATGAATCAAAGCCAAACCAATTTAAAATGACCATGCAAGGACGTGGACACCTTCAAGACTTTTTAGGTTCTGCACGTCGGCGTGGCGCAACGCACGCCGTAGTTGAAATCACCTCTGAAGGTACACGTGAATTTAGAAATGCATTTTTATTTCTTAATGGACTCATTGTCACCAATATTGCCCGAGAACATATTGAGTCACATGGTTCATTTGAAAATTATGTTGCGGCAAAACGCAGTATCGTCAACACGCTTGAACAATCACCTAAACAAGATCGAGTGCTGGTTGCCAATGGCGCTAATGAACACACAAAACCATTTTTAGATGCGAATGTACCACATACCTTCCCTTTTTCACTCTCTGAACTCGATGATGTACATGCTACTGAAACCAGTGTTTCTTTTTCATACAAAAACACAGCGTTTACACTTCCTCTTCCAGGACTCTTCAACGCAGAAAACGCACTCGCTGCTATTAAAATCACTGAACAATTTGGTGTTGACCTTGAAACTGCACAAAAAGCATTAGCGCACCTCGAACCTGTTCGCGGTCGTGTTGAACGTGTTGAAGCAGGACAATCATTCGGTGTCATTGTCGACTATGCACATACCCCTGACTCACTTGAAGCGCTATATGGCGCATTCCCTGATAGACGAAAAGTATGTGTACTCGGTAACACTGGTGGTGGGCGCGATACATGGAAACGTCCACTTATGGGTAGTATTGCCGACAAAGCCTGTGATGTAGTCATCCTCACCAATGAAGACCCCTACGATGAGGATCCAATGAAAATCGTTCAAGAAATGGCAGAAGGCATGGCGCGTCCTCCAATTATTGAAATGGATCGACGCACAGCGATACGACGTGCTTATGCTGAAGCAAAAGAAGGTGATGTCGTGCTCATCTCTGGAAAAGGTACTGACCCGTATATTATGGGAGCAGACGGCACAAAAACACCATGGAGTGATGCAAGAGTTGCTCATGAAGAACTTACCGAGTTCTTAAAGCAAAATTAACTTACATACTGAGTAACTTTTATACACACTTTTGAAAATGCTAAAATCAATGCATATGTTTAAACGCACTCGACACGCACGCGGCGCAGCCGGAGCTGACCTTATATTTTTTATTTTCTTTCTCATCGTCCTCGGTATCGTCTGGGCGCTCACGGGAGGTCCTGGAAGAGACATCTCTCGTGAAGGCGCTTTTATCAACCCCCCTTTCCCTCTTGGGAGCGGTGACGCATATAGTGTGCCAGGAGTTTCAATACCACGCGTGAACACTGAACGTGACACACACACCACTACAAATAATGATGTGAAAAAAGAAACAAATACACTCCAAGATATTATTGCGCGTATCCGCGGAGAACAGACCGGCATTTCACCAGCAGGCATATCTCCTTATGCAGGACTCGTTACCTTTGAAAGGGGACGTCCTAAAAACAGCAGTGCCGAGACCGAGTATTTAAAAATCGAAACACAAAGCGCTGTCGAGGGTCGCATTGTTATTTCCGACTGGCGCGTTGAATCAGCGATTTCCCTCCGCGGCACCACACTCGGCGACGCTGCACACCTTCCCTATTCAGGACAAGTGAACACAGAATCACCGGTCGCGCTTGGTCCTGACATAACCATATTTATAGTATCCGGCCGTTCACCCATCGGCGCATCATTCCGTGTAAATACCTGTACTGGGTACTTTGCGCAATTCCAAGAATTTACCCCCGACCTACGTGAAGAGTGCCCTCATCCTGAGGACGAACTTAAACGCATCGCGAATGTTGACTTCATTCCCAATGACGCATGTATCAACTTTGTAGAGACCCGCGGTCGTTGTACCTTCACCACCGGCAGTATTCCTCAACAAGTCGGCAGTGCATGTCAAAGTTTTATTCTGAACGATTTAACCTACAACGGCTGTGTCGACGCGCATAAAAACGAAACTGATTTCTATAAAAATGAATGGTACATCTATCTCGATCGCGACGAAGAGTTGTGGAACAATTCAAATGACCGTATCCGTTTACTGGATGAAAACGGTCTCATAGTAGACGAACTCAGTTATTAAAGTACGAACGCAGTACGTTAACTTCTATTTGAAAAATGGAAGAGTGCAATCGCGCCAGCGTTTGAAACATTAAGCGACTCTTTTTTTCCTTTCATCGGAATCTCCACGACAGCATCGGCGAGTGCACATACTGTCTCTGAGACACCATCTATTTCATTTCCCACAATAAGAGCAGTATCTCCTGCGGCAGTATACGCAGCAAGAGACACCGCGCCTGGCGTCTGCTCAAGCGCAACCACAGTGACTCCTTCTTCTTTAAGAGAAGTGATAACGGTGTCTATATCGCCCGACTCCCACGCAAGGGACTCCTCGGCACCGAGCGCCACTTTAGCAATACGCATATCTTTTCTCCCAAATCGATCAACAGGGTGTGGAGTATAACCGGTCAAAAATACTTTCTTCACTCCCATCCCGTCGGCTGTGCGAAACAATGAACCTACATTATGGGTACTGCGTACATCATTAATAATTAAATAGAGCGTGTTATCCATACAACGTTTTCATTTTCAGTCTCTCAATTTCCATGTATAAGGGTTATAATACCTGTATGGAAAGTATTTTCCCAGACATTCTCTTTTTAGGACCATATTTCGGTCCTATGATTTTACGTACTGCCGTTGCGGCATACTTCTTACTATACGCGTACAGTTTCTTGCGACAAAAAACTGCGCGAAGTAGCATGCTCGCCTTTAATGAGGCAGTTATCGGTATCCTTCTTATGTTGGGTATACTCACTCAATTGGTCACACTCGTGGGAATATTCGCTCTCGTTATGAGAAAAGTGATACTTGGCGCTCAAGCACCAAAACAAGGATGGGCGGAGACCATTCTCGTTATTGGCGTTCTGCTGGCACTCGTCATCACCGGCGCCGGTTTCTCGCCATTCCCTTTCTCAGACCTGCCATATTAAATAACCCAAACAAAAAACAGCCCTGGTAATAGGGCTGTTTTTTGTTGATATGTGGTAACTATCGATATATCACTCGCCTCGAACAAAACATTCCCGGCATCGCGCTTCATAGTGATACGTTCCATCGTCAGGCACCACTGATGGAAGTCCGACGCGCACAGGCCCCTCTCCATTGAGAATTTGTGTAAATCGCGCGTCATAGGCATGACACACTTCGCACACTGAGTTTTTCATGATGACTGTATCGGGACGATATTCAAAAAGCCGCTTAACCATCGGCATCATATGTCCCTGATAATCAAGATCCAATCCACTAATGAATACATCTTTTCCAGCGCGCACCCACTGCTCAATAACCGCCACATCCGCTTCTTCAAACATATGCACCTCATCAACACCAAGCACATCAAATGTATCCGACACATCACCAAGCGAGTCGACTACGAGTGCTTCAGCATCAACACCGGCACGCGAAGAAATAGATGACTCGCGTACATTCCGCCGCGGTTGAATATACGCAATCTTTTTTTGCGCAAACTTAAACGGCTCAACGCGAGCAATAAGCTCAAGCGACTTTCCGCTTTTCATAGGTCCAGTGATGAGTACAAAAGTCATGTCTCCTACAGAATAACACTCACTTCTTGCGGTGTTCCTAATAGAAAAACCCACCGAACTGGTGGGTTTTAAGTGAACTTTAATCCCTATTTAACCCTTTTGAGGAATGCATACATCCCTTTCCCCACTCCAAATACAAGCATTGCAATAAGTGCACCATCTACCATATCGTCGATTATAGGAAATTCAGAATCAAGAATGAAATTATCATGCTCTGTCCGAACAAGTTCACCAAGCACCGGCTCTGTTTCATCAAGCACATTTAGAGCGGTTTGATGTTTTGAATGCCCAATAGCACCAAGAGCGGCGCCGGCAATACCAACGTGAACAAAGTCTTTAAGTTTTTCCATAGGTGAAGATTAAAACATATATGCATATTATTGTCAATACACCCTACCCCCCTCTTTATTAAACGGCTCAAGGGGTGAGCCGTTTAATTTTGTCATATCGTCACCCGTCACTAAGTATTTTTATTCACTACGTTCTAAAAATACTAAGTGCGCTTGACCACGGCTCGGCTTTTCATTTTTGCCATAAACTACAGCAAAAATGAAACATGCATTCGACATTGTTTTGTTACGACTGAAAGGAGTTAGAAAACAAGAAGTGCCCTTGTGTTGCGCCTCGGACAAAGCGAAAAATCGCAAAGCAGTTTGCGATTATCGTGTCGTCACAAGTTACTAAGCATAATTGTTCACCTTCGGTTCCAATTCTGCTAAGTACTCGCGACCCCGGCTCGGCTTTATTTTGCAGCCAGGAACTGGCAGCTGCAAAACAATATGCCTCCGCCTCGGACATGTAAACAAAAACAGTGCAAACGCACTGTTTTTGAATCATGTCCGCCCACTAGGACTCGAACCTAGGACCCGCGGCTTAAGAGGCCGTTGCTCTACCAGCTGAGCTATAGGCGGTAGTGCTTCACGATAATGCGCGTCTTTTGCGAACAAGACAAGAAAGGAAGCTTGTTTACTTTCAAGAAGAGTGAGGAGTATAAAATATTTTTTATACTCGAACCTTCGCCGAAAGAAAGTTTTACTTACTTTCTTGTTGCTGTGAAGCAAAAGGATGAGCGCATTATGTTACCACGCCCCGCCTACAAGCTATGCTTATAGGCGGAAACGGAAGCTGTCTACTATTAGGTAGACCTCACCGATTATGCCTTATTTCTTATTGTTTTTCCAGAACATACGCACGCACTATTACCGAACTTCCCTACTTGTATCCGCTAAACACGTACGTCCATCGGCTACTAATTCAATCGGAACCTCTTTTAAACCTGATACACCCTGTTTTGAAAAAGTAATCTCAAGTAAAAGCCCGCTGCGCACCTCGGCATTAAAGTATTGATCAAAAATAAAGTTCCCAAGTGAGTAATAAATAACCGCACCGTTATAGTACTCACTTTTTTGCACCACATGCGGATGTGCGCCTACCACCACATGAGCACCTGCATCCGCAAAATCGCGTGCCAGCTGTTTTACTCGATCCGGAGTCGACACATATTCATCTCCCCAATGCGCAAATACTACGACAACCCTGCCTTTTCTTTTCGCATCGGCAATATCAGCGGTCACACGTGCACTTTTATCTCCACCAAACTCGTTATAAGAAACAAACGTCAAAGGTACGTCTTTAATCTTCGTTTCTAAAGTATCCTTTGTCACACCAAAATATTGCACACCGGCATCTTTCAAATACATATGGGTCTCGCGTATACCTTCCATACCGAAATTACCAATATGATTATTACCAATATGCACAATGCCTATGTTGTGATACTGCAATAACTCGGCTGTATACGAAGGAAATGTAAAAATAAAATTCTCAGGACTCCCAATAACACTCCCTGAACTTACTGATGGGTTATTCGTAATAGGGCCTTCAAGATTGGCAACCACCATATCTGCCTCGCTTAGCGTAGGTGTAATACAAGAAAACAAATATTCCGCTCCATACATCTCAAGGATCCGTCGGATATAACGATCAAACATCATATCGCCACCAAATATAATCCGCGCTTCTTTCTCAAGCGCTTCTTTTTAGAATCATTCGACATATCAGGTAATCTGTCGAGGGTGTGCGAAGAAAATTCGATAAAAAAACCCAACAACCCTATACTAATGCCAATACCAAGTGTTAACAGAATATACTTCACAGAATTTTAAATTGGCGCACTATACTTTTTCAAGAAGAAATTTTTCAAGATTAAGCTCAAGTGTCCCTTCACCACTACGCGCCTTATGATACGCAGCTATCAGTTCTCGAGACCACGCTTCAACACGCGCCACCCCTAGCGTGTCAGCAAATCGTTTTGATTTTGAAAACACGAATGGCTTCAGTCCAGCCTCGTCAGGCGATTGGGTTTTTGCCGCAAGCAGCGCCGAACGCACTGCCCACAACAATGCGCCGTGTATCTCCTCGGCAGCACTACCACCGACAAGTAACGTGTGGTACCCAAGCCACGCATTCTTTTTATCGGCACGCATTACTGCGTTGGTAAACGCAAATACATTCGGTCGAGGTGCTGGTTTTACTTCTTTTGCATCATATCGCTCCTCGGTAATACCTTTTGGAAAAAGTTTCTTTTCTGTAGCTGAAAGTGTAGGCACCACCACAAACACTGCTACCTCGCTTGTGTTTAATGGGTGCGCATACTCTTCCAAAACACGTTTCCCCGCACCATCATCTAATGGACGATCAAGGAGAAGGGTAACTTTTTCAGAAAATAGACCGCGCGAAGCAAGATAGCTTGGTACTCGTTCAAAAGACTCAGCGCCCTCACCAAATACTACGAGCTCGGTACCTTCGGCACGTCCCCGCACATCACTTTTTATTTTTTTTGTATCAAGTCCGACGCAAAGAGTTATCATAGATTGTATTGTACCGCCTGCTTATCCATCAACAATATCGGTAAGTTCTGCCCACGATGGCCCCGCTTCCGCAGACACCGAAAGGCGTATACCGTCTATTTTATCTGGTGGCAACACCGATTCCATAAGTGTGCGTATTTTTTGCGCAAACTCATCAAGCACTGCTTCTTCTACCTCAAACATAAGTTCGTCATGAATTTGTAGCACCAATCCCGCTTTATCTTTAAAAGATTTTTTAATAAGTGCATCTGCTTGCACCATAGCCATTTTCACAATATCTGCTTGTGTGCCTTGAATTGGTGCGTTAATCGCCATACGTTCTGCCGACGCTCGCACAAATGGTAAGTGCGATTTAATTCCCGGGAAATACCGCTTCCTTCCAAAAAGTGTTTTTGTATATCCAAGCTGTGCAGCACTCGCCTTAGTGCGTGTTAAGTATGACGCGAGTCCTGTAAAACGTTCAAAATAGCGGTTCAAGTAATCCTGCGCTTCGGCACGTTCAGTGCCAAGCTGTTCTTTCAGTGCGTTCACGCCCATGCCGTACAAAATACCGAAGTTAATCACCTTTGCCCGGCGACGCATTTCTTTTTCAACCTGCTCTGGCGGCACTCCAAACACCTCAGCAGCAACTGCCGTGTGTACATCTTCTTCGTTTATAAAAATAGTTTTTAATTTTTCGTCACCCGAAAGAAACGCCGCAAGCTTCAACTCAATTTGTGAGTAGTCAAATGTCACCAATACCTTCCCTTTTGATGCAACAAACCCTTTGCGAATACGCCGCCCCGACTCACTTTTGATAGGAATGTTCTGCAGGTTTGGGTCACGTGAAGAAAGTCGACCGGTGGTCGTTCCCGTCTGCACAAATGTGGTACGCAGGCGCCCATCGTCACTCAACAATGGCGGAATAGCATCAATGTAGGTAGAGAGTAATTTTTGAAGACCACGGTATTCCAGTATGTCTTTTACGATCGGATGTTCATCTTGCAGTTTGACGAGCACGCTTTCACTTGTTGACGCCTGACCGGTTGCTGTTTTTTTTGTACGCGCTTGTTTAATCTCTAATCGTTCAAACAACACCTCCCCGAGTTGCTTAGGAGAGTTTAAATTAAACTCCACGCCGGCTTGTTTAAAAATACGTTTCGCAAGTGCATCGAGTGTTTTGTGATACTGCTTTGAAAGGTCAGCGAGATACGCCGTATCTACACGAATGCCGCGCGCGTTCAACTCGTGAATCACCTTAATCAGGGGTTGCTCAATATCAGTAAACACCGAATACAGGTCTTCTTCTTTGAGCTGTTTGGTAAGCGCTTGGTGAGCCTTAATTGGCGTATCAGCACCCGCGGCAGAAAACACGTCCTCGTCGGACGGATTTGTGGTGTCCGAGTGTAGCAACCACACCATCACTTTTGCTTCAGCAAGTAATTGCTGCTCCTCAGATGAGTACTCCGGAGTTTGGTTTTCTTCTACCTCCTCTTCTGGCTCAGTTGAGTCAGCGGCAACACCTTCGCCAAGTCGTCCCACACGATCGGTAAGCGAGCGGAACCCAAGGTCGCTCATTAACTCCTTAGCCTCAGCGGCTGAAAAGTTTTCTTTCCAATGAGCCCCCTCGGCATCAAAAGAAACTGGCGTGTCAACGCGCACCGTGGCAAGCACTTTAGAAAACTCAGCCTCTTCCTGTCCGTCTTTCAAAAGATTAAATACACGCTCTGAAACACCTGCTTTTTCTTTAAATGCATCTGCGTTTTTATGAAGCGCCTTATAAATTGCCTCCATACTGCCATATGCCTGAATAAGTTTAGTTGCTGTTTTAGCGCCCACACCACTAATACCGATAATATTGTCTGAAGAGTCACCGGCGAACCCTTTATAGTCGGGGATATATTGAGGAGCAAATCCAAACCGATCCTGTACCGCGTCCTCATCATAGAGCACAGTGTCTGAAAGCCCTTTGCGTGCAGTAAACACCTTTACTGACTTTTTATCGACCAACTGAAGTGTATCCATATCACCTGAAGCGATAACAATGTCATAGTCCTTTTTCAATGAATCAGCGAAGGTACCAATCACATCGTCAGCTTCAAAGCCCGGCGCCTCGTATATAGGGATATTGAATGCTTTAAAAATATCTCGTGAACGGTTCAGTTGATCGATAAGCGCTTCATCTATTTCAGCACGCTCACCTTTATACGCTTCATACACCTCATGTCGGTGTGTTGGCTCTGGTAAGTCATATGCTGCCACCACATAATCCGGCGATAAATCATTCAGCAGTTTCACCAACATAGATGCAAGTCCATACAACGCACCAGCCGGCTCACCTTCTTTATCAGTGAAATCAGGCAACGCATGGTATGCACGATGAATATACGCGTGTGCATCAATCAGTATTAGTGTCGGTTTTTTTGTTTTTTTAGGCATAGCTGATATCTCGAGTAGTGGAATCAATAGTTCTAAAATTAAGTATTGGCATCTCCTGCTTAACGGTAAGAGTGTCGGGAAGGTTATCGGGCCATTCAATAAGCATCAGTGTGTGGGGGCTACGGTAGTGGTCAACAAACCCAATAGTATCGCTCTCTTCGGAAGAAAGTCGGTACGCATCAATATGCACCAACGTTGTAAAAAGTGGATGTGCTGTTGTATACACCTGCGCGATAACAAATGTGGGGCTACTCACATTTTCTCGAACCCCCAACACATGTGCAACCTCCTGCACAAACGCCGTCTTACCGGCACCTAAATCACCCCGAAGCCCCACCGCGTAGGCATGCTCCCCCGCTTCACTTGGGAGCTGCGCCACAAACTGTTTGGCAAATTCATTAAGCTCTTCTTTGGATACGTTCACTCTCTATACTATACCGCTCCAGCTAGTCGGACACCACTCCGGTAAATATGGGTAAGGTGCCACTCTCGTGCTACCATTTGAGGTATGCAAAATGGGTCAGACGAAGCTGAGGCACACCTTGAAGACCTCCGTGCTAAAGAGGAGGAAGAGTTAGCGCGTATACTCTCCCAAAAGTATGGCGTGGGGTATCAAGATCTCACTCGCATTTCAATAAACACTGAGGCACTGCGCCTGGTTCCAGAAAAAGAGGCACGAGAAGCTGAAGCGGCAGCATTTGATATTGTCGGTAAAAAAGTATCGCTTGCAGTACGCTCACCGCAAAACAATAAAGTTGCCGCTATTGTCGCAGCACTCGAAAAAAATAACTACACCGTGGATTTATTCATGGTAAGCCAGGTATCACTAAAACGCGCGTGGGAGCGCTACAAAGATCTTTCGTTTGCTATCGAAACACGCGGTGGGGTTTTTGATATCTCATCAGCAGAACTCGATGAGACAATGAAATCATTCAAAACAAAAGATGATGTTGTCGCCGCCATTGATGAGGTGCGCGGTATGAAAAAAGCGTATCGTGTGTCGCGCATCCTTGAGGTTGTGCTTGCCGGCGCGCTCTCTATTCATGCCTCAGACATTCATATTGAACCAGAAGATGAGCAAGTACGACTCCGTTACCGCCTCGACGGTGTGCTTAACAAAGTCACCGACTTTGACGCTGAAACGTATAAACTCCTCCTGTCACGCATTAAGCTACTCAGTGGCCTCAAACTCAACATCCACGACGAAGCGCAGGACGGCCGTTTCTCTATCGAACTCCATAATACTGAAATTGAAATCAGGACCAGTGTCATTCCTGGGGCATACGGTGAATCTATCGTATTGCGTGTACTCGACCCAGAAGCTATCGCTGTTCCTTTTGAAGAATTAGGTATGGAACCTGCACTTCGTGACTTGGTTAAAGAAGAAATTCGCAAACCAAACGGTATGCTCCTCACCACTGGTCCTACCGGCTCAGGTAAAACAACCACACTCTATGCGTGTCTCAAAAGCATTCACACACCAAATATTAAAATAATCACCATTGAAGACCCTATTGAATACCACCTTAATGGTATCGTCCAAACGCAGGTAGATAAAAACTATACTTTTATGGGTGGTCTACGTAGTGCACTGCGCCAAGACCCTGATGTCATTATGATTGGTGAAATCCGTGATGCAGATGTGGCACGCACTGCCATTGATTCGGCACTCACCGGACATTTTGTGTTTTCAACCCTTCACACCAACAATGCCGCTGGTGCATTCCCCCGTCTTGCTGATTTTGACATTGACCTTAAAGTTGCCGGTTCAGCTATTTCCGTAGTACTCGCCCAACGTCTCGTGCGTGTGCTTTGTCCAGAATGTAAAAAAGAGGTCGCGCTCCCAAGTCCTCTAAAAGAAAAAGTAGACGCCGTGCTTGCGGGAATCACCGACAAGAGCATAATCCCAGAAAACACCGAGATGGTGTATGAGCCGGTTGGCTGTGAGAAGTGTAATAACACCGGATACAAAGGCCGTATTGGTATCTTTGAAGGTATTGTAGTTGATAAAGAAGTGGCTGACTTCGTTCGTGAAAATCCGTCCGAAGGCGATATTCAACACATTCAAAATAAACGTAACCTCCTTACTATGCCTGAAGACGGTGTACTCAAGGTGTTGCGTGGCACTACCTCACTTGATGAACTGAGCCGCGTCGTTTCTATCGGGTAATAACAAAAAACACACTCAAAAAAGAGTGTGTTAGAATAAAGAAAAGCCCAACCACTCTAAGCAACACGCTGCATGAGAAATGTGGAACACGGCTAAGGAGAGGACCAGCACGTTACCGTACAAAGCAGTAACACCAGTCCATCCTCGTCGTGAAGCCACCGAGTTGCTTAGAGGGGTTGAGCTTTTTTTGTAAAAGAACGACGTTATATAACGTCGTGTGAAAACATTAACACGCATAAAGCATTATGTCAACCCCTTTTATGGGGTTTTTGTCGTATATCCCTTTTTGGATATAATTTAGAAAAACCCATCCATTTTAGAAATTCTCTAAAACCCTTAAAATAAGCGGCTATTTTTCTACTTATCCACACATTTTTGCTTGACCATTGCAATCACACCATGCTTCTGGTACGTTGAAAAGAGACTATTAGCCTAATTCTTAGATATATGGCATTTGAATCACTCCCCGATATCATTGACGCGTTCACTGAATCCAACATTGTTGATGAAGTTAAAGGTGGAGGAGGTGCAGCAGAGGCACTTGTAGCCCCAGTAGACCGACTTGAACACCTTGCAGATCAAATTGAAGAACTAGCCTCTGTGGATACTGTACCTAATCGTGCAGAACTTCAAAACTATAGCGATGCGTATAATTACCACTATGCCCTAATGGATGAAACCGATGAAGCGCTATATTTCTTAGACAGTCAAATTGGTAGTACAATTAGGCCACTTGTCGAAGGGGGGTACATAACTGAAAGTCAATTTCAAGATTTAGTTCATCGACTCAATGGTCCTTTTAGAGACGCAGCTGCAGAGATTGATAATTCGCTTGTTGTTTGGGATTCATACAACGCCGAATATACTACTAACCCTCAAACACCATATGAAGTGGCTCAAGAGCTATACCGGGTCCATCAAACAGCCCATCAACACCTGCACACCATTGCTAATGAATTGCGCGATATCCAAATAAGACAACGGCCAGGGTTTTAACACTACTCCGCTCTAGTTCCACAAAAGGCATACTCACGTTCTGTTCCGGACACCCATTCAACGACCCTGCCATCAAATAAATTGTTTCTACCATCCGCCCCGAAACACGTCCCTCTCCGTACATTTCTAATAGTGTCTATAACAGAACCATCAGACTCTGATGTAATTCTACAGTCACGTTGCTGCCAGGTAAAATATCGTTTCCCTGAGCTTCGGCATACCCTTCTTAACTCTTGTTTTTCGCGATCACTTATTTCAGTCATTTCAAGTATAGTACCTTCGAACTCATTAAATTCACTGTCGCTATATAGAGAGCGTTCGTAAATATCTCCCTTACCTTCAACAAAATCGTGCAGACGGTCTGCGCGCGCCCTACGCTCCGCTTCGGTTTCCACCGCAGCATCTTCCTCGGCCTGACTTGATGCAAGAGATTGGAAATTAAGTGCAGATAGATTGAGTATCTGAGGGTTAATAGTATTAAGTATCAACCAACTTCCTCCAAGAAGAATGAGTCCAAGTACCGCATTCTGAATAGTAAGGCGTGCCTCTCCTTTTGCAGTCACCGCCTCAGTGGTCATGTATTGAAAACCGCCCATAATCACCCGAAGCACTGCCAGCATAGCGGCAAAAGTGATGATGATATTAAAAACAGCGTTGACGTAGTCACTTAACGACCCTTCACCTCCTTCATACCCAACTCCAGGGAGAGTAACAAGTGGCTCAAAATCGCCCGCAGCTGCAAAAAGAGCTGTGGGTATCAGTAAAAGTAAGGATGCAAGAGCGAAGGCGCGCATAAGGATATTGTAGCAGAAATAGGTCGTACCACAGGAACTATATAAACACGTTTAGCGTATCGCCTAAACAACCCTCATCTACTAAAAACAAGGCAATGCTACACTAAGGGTATGGAAGAAGAACGTGTCGAACCTGAAGGTGCTGCCACTGGTAATGTGGGTGCAAACCTTGACCAAACCCTCCGTCCTACACTGTGGAGTGAATACGTAGGGCAAGAAAGCGTGAAAGAGAACCTTCGTGTACTTATCACTGCCGCCAAAGAACGCAATCATGCGCCAGAACACACCCTCCTCTACGGCCCTCCGGGCCTCGGTAAAACAACACTCGCACACCTTGTCGCGCGTGAACTTGAGGCACAAGTACGTGTTACTGCCGGACCGGTTATAGAAAAAGTTGGTGACCTTGCCGCGATACTCACTAACCTCGAAAACGGGGACATTCTTTTTATAGACGAAATTCATCGGCTTCATAAATCAGTTGAGGAAGTACTCTACCCGGCAATGGAAAGCGGTAAACTTGATATTATCGTCGGGAAAGGGCCTTCGGCGCGCACTATTGAGCTGGCACTCCCCGCGTTCACGTTAATTGGTGCCACCACTCGTATCGCGCTTATCTCTTCTCCCCTTCGTTCTCGCTTCTCAGGTGGTGTGTATCAACTTGAATTTTACTCAG
Organism: Candidatus Phycocordibacter aenigmaticus; assembly: GCA_045401115.1. GTDB lineage: Bacteria > Patescibacteriota > Minisyncoccia > Phycocordibacterales > Phycocordibacteraceae > Phycocordibacter > Phycocordibacter aenigmaticus. The sequence continues at coordinate 163,658 of CP174359.1, forward strand.
ACGACGAAATTTCCACCATACTTAAACGCTCAGCCGACATACTCGGTATAGAGATACTTCCTGAAGCAGTGGCAGAAATTGCACGGCGTGCACGACGCACCCCACGCACCGCAAACTACCTCCTTAAACGTTGCCGAGACGTTGCTCAATTAGAACGCTCAACACTCACTAAAGAAGTCGCAGAAAAAGCACTCAATATGATTGGTGTTGATGAAATCGGCCTTACCGCTTCAGACAGGAGAATCCTCTCAACACTTATAGAGAAATTTGGCGGAGGACCAATTGGACTTAAAACTCTTGCCGCAGCATCAATGGAAGAAGAAGAGACCATCGAAGGAGTATACGAACCTTATCTCATGCAAGAAGGACTCCTTGAACGCACCCCACGCGGCCGGGTCGCTACTCCACAGGCATACACCCACCTTGGTAAGGTACATCCGCAAAAAAAGCAGGAAGAGCTCCTTTGATCCTATGCCTGAAATAGAGAAAAGTGTTATTGCTATCGACCCCGGGTATGACCGTGTTGGTATTGCTATCTTTTCAAATACCAAAGAACTTCTCCACTCAGAATGCCTCATCCCTGAAACAAAAGTATTCACTGAGCGGCTTTTAGTTATAAAAGCCCATCTACAAACCCTGATAGAAAAACACCGACCGTCAGCGTTAGCACTGGAAACACTCTTTTTCAGCAAGAACCAAAAAACCGCGCTTAAAGTTGCCGAAGCACGTGGGGTTATTACCATTGCTGCGGTCGAGCTCTCACTCCCCGTCTATGAATATTCGCCACAATCAGTTAAGATCGCGGTCACTGGTTCAGGTAACGCTGATAAAATTAGTGTCACTAAAATGGTTGAGCAATTAGTTCCGCTTTCCAAGAAGAAAAGAATTGATGATGAAATTGACGCTATAGCGCTCGGTATCGCTCACCAAGCCTCTATTCTGAGTCGTCAGTTTTAGGTCCAAGATCCTCCGGGATCTTATTTAGTGAGTATGCAGCTCGCCATGAAACATAGGCACCAGATGCTCCAATAACGGTATTACTAATGGGGTCGGACGATAAATCAGTCCAATCCATGAACAGCATTAATGCAAGAGCCATTGCGGCCGAGCCACATACTAACTCAGTACTATTATGTAATACTTTCCCTGTTACACGCAGACTCTCTCTCTTATTCATATACTTTATACAGTTTAGATATAATGTGTTGTAGTATAGAGTGTTGCACTGAAAAACAGCACGAAAATTGAAAAGAACAAAATACCTTTATTTTTCATACTGTTTTATAGCTCTATTGACAAATATTTTGTCAATATATATTGTACAAGTCATGATTCTACTTGATGAACTGGACAACAAAATACTTTCTCTTATTAGTAAACAGGAGCTTCACCCGTCTGAAATGGCGCGTCAGCTTGGAATATTAAGAACTACCGTTCAGTATCGTCTTAAGAAAATCGAAGAATTTGGACTTGCTCAAAAAAGAATATCGGGGAGAAAAACATTATGGTCAGTAGCAGTTCGCACAGAACATAACAAAAGTCATTTTAAAGTCTACAGAGGCGCCGACTTCGTTCAATCATATAAACAGCTCCTTTCTCTGCCGGCTCATGCAACAATTTTTGCAATACAAGGAAGCAAGGCGGCAAAGGGCGAACTCAATACACTTCCAGCTGAATTTATTAAAGAATCTCATAAAATTCTCAAAAGGAAAAAGATTATTTTAAAAGGCGTTACTAATGAAAAAACACTTCGCGTGTTCACCGGCACCAATAAATCGCTCATGCAATCGCATATTGGGAGGACGCTTGGTATTAAGCTTTTTCAAGACAATCATTTTTTAGGAGCCGGCGAAATTCTCTCTACAAAGAAGCTACTACTCCTATCAAATCCAGTTGCTAAGCAGGCGATAGTTATTAAAGACAAAGGAATTGCCGAAATTATACATGACACGTTGGATTTAATATTTGAAGTGCTTGATGGAAAAAATACTTTTGATCTCAATAGTTATTTACGTAATAAAATTACATCAAAATAAGGAAAATATGTTATCCCCAGTACTGTCCACAAGCTAAAAATAGGGGGCTTGCCAAAATGGCAACTTTCTAATAAAAATAGAGCGTCTCGTACACTCTCTTTTAGGAGAGTCACAAAGCTTAGATCTTTGGGAGACACACCTTAGTCATTAACAAATACAATGCATATGCAAACATTAACTGACCTTGATCTTCTTCTTGAGCTCGACGAAGAGGAAATGGAAGATGAAGATGGGGATGAGGAACTAGATACTGACCTTGCTCCTGAAATGGACATGGATGAAGATGACGACACTGATGAAGACGGTGACGACTCAGACGATGAGGACGACACTGACAGCGACGACTGGAACTAGTCAGCTGTATCTCACTTAATAAAAAACCCGCGCCAAGCGCGGGTTTTTTATTTCCGTACTATTTTTACAAATACACGTTTACCGAGTCGCAGCACTGTACCATCAGCAACACTGTCAATATCCTCTTTAGTGAGCTTTTGTCCGCCATCTGCTACTTTAACTCCCCCACCTTCAAGAAGGCGACGGAATTCGCTTTTTGAGGCAACGACCCCACACTCACTCAAAGCGTCGGCAATAGCTGTGTCGTGCCCCACAACACATTCAGGAACATCTTGAGGTACCTCTTTTTGAGCAAATGTTTTTTCAAAATACTCTTTTGCTTCATCCGCTGCTCGCTGTGAGTGATACATTCGGACCACTTCATACGCCAACTCTTTTTTTGCGTCTCTCGGGTGACCGCCTATTAACTCAGAAACTCGAGAAAGTGGTACACGAGTGCAGTGTACAAAATATGATTCGATAAGTGTGTCGGGAATGGACATTATTTTTCCATACATATCATCAGCAACATCAGTGAGGTTGATAGTATTACCCCAACTAGAACTCATCTTTCTTCCGTCTGTACCTAAAATAAGTTCAGTGGTTAAAATGTGCTGCGGCTCTTGGCCATAACGAGACTGCAGCGTACGTCCCGCAAGAAGATTAAAACGTTGATCTGTGCCCCCAAGTTCAACATCAGCATTTACCGCAACCGAGTCATACCCCTGCATAAGGGGGTACATCACCTCACGCAATGACACCCGCTTCCCTTCATCAAGTCGACGTTTAATATTATCGCGAGCAATAAAATCAGAAACTGAAAACTGATCGGCATGTTCTCCAATTTCCTGATAAGTGAGTTTGGAAAGCCACTCGGCATTACTTTTCCTTTCAACTAGGTTGAGGTTGAGAACCTTACCTGCTTGTTCAAAATACGTTTTTTTATTTTTCAAAATTGTCTCTCGGTCCAACATAGGACGCTCCGCACTCTTATCAGACGTATCGCCAATCACCGCAGTGAAATCACCGACAATCAAAACCACTTCGTGACCAAGCTCTTGAAAGTCACGAAGTTTCAGCAGTGTCACCGCGCGCCCAAGATGAATATGAGGGCTGGTAGGATCAATTCCAAGTTTTATACGAAGCCGCTTCCCACTCATAAGAAGTTCTTTAAAAGAATCTTCCCCAGGAATAAGTTCCGTAACACTCCGAGAAAGCAGCTCGTCTATCTTCTTTTCATCAGTAATCACTTTTCTGGCACCAAACATACCCTTTATGCTACCACGACACCTACCTCAATGGCGCGCACACACGACCATACAAGAAACCGTCCTATATAATAAATAAAGTAGCTTCGCAGACGGTTTCTGGTACGATACACCTATGTTTGGTAACGCACTTAAAACAGTATTTCTTATCGCCCTCTCGATTGGATTTTTTATCGGGGGTGCCCTTTTTGTATGGGCGGCTAGTTTTAAAATCCCTGATATAGATTCTCTTAAAAACCGTAAGGTCTCACAGTCGGCAAAAATTTATGACCGATCTGGCGAAATCCTACTCTTTGACCTTCACGAAGACATTGACCGTACCGTAGTTCCTATCGATGATATCTCTCCGCATATCCGTAACGCAACAGTAGCTATTGAGGATTCAACATTTTATGAACATATTGGAATCCGGCCCATAGCAACACTGCGCGCGGTATTTATTCAACCACTTCGTGGTCACCGCGTACAAGGTGGCTCAACCATTACCCAACAAGTGGTAAAAAACTCAGTACTCACTAGTGAACGACAGATATCACGAAAAATCATTGAGTGGGTGGTGGCGCTACGCCTTGAACGTGAAATAGGAAAAGAAGATATTTTAGAAATTTACCTCAACGAGTCTCCATATGGCGGTACTATTTATGGCGTTGAAGAAGCATCCCAAGCTTTCTTTGGGAAACCGGCTGCTGAAGTCACTATTGCCGAAGCCGCATACCTCGCTGCTCTTCCTCAAGCACCTACATACTTCTCGCCATACGGTAATAACCGTGATGAACTTGAAACACGAAAAAACGTTGTTCTCTCTCGTATGCGCGAGATTGATTTTATTACACAAGAACAGTACGACACTGCGCGAGCAGAAGAAGTTGAGTTTCAGTCACAAGCATTATCAGGGGTACGGGCACCACACTTCGTTTTCTATGTACGCGAACAACTCGAACAAGAATACGGGCGACGAACACTTGAAGAATCTGGTTGGCGTATCATCACCACACTCGATATGGAACTGCAAGAAGCTGGGCAGCGAATTGTAGAAAAATTTGCGAAAGAAAACACTGAAAAGTTTAATGCAGAGAACGGGGCGATTGTCGCTGTTGATCCTAAAAACGGCGATATTCTCACTATGGTTGGTTCTCGTGATTATTTTGATGAAGATATTGATGGAAACTTCAATATCGCCCTTGCAAAGCGCCAACCTGGTTCAGCGTTTAAACCATTTGTGTATGCGCAGGCGTTTCGTGAAGGGTACGCCCCAGAAACAGTCGTTTTTGACCTCAGAACTCAGTTCTCAACGTCGTGTGAGCAGGATAATCATGAACTAAACGAAGGCGATTGTTACTCACCACGAAACTATGATAATGAATATCGTGGACCAATGTCGTTACGCGACGCATTGGCGCAGTCAGTTAATGTTCCCGCAGTAAAAGCACTCTACCTTGTCGGTATTTCTGACGCACTTCAACTAGCTCGTGCTATGGGTATTAGCACTCTTAAAAATGCAGGGCAATATGGCCTCACTCTTGTGCTTGGCGGTGGTGAAGTAACACTACTTGATATCGTCTCCGCATATGGAGTATTTGCAAACGAGGGAGTAAAAAACGAACACCGAAGCATCCTACGTATCGAAGATACTAATAAAAACACAGTAAAAGATTACACAACAAACTCAGAACGTGTTCTCGAGAGTGCTGTTGCGCTTAATGTATCTGACGTGCTCTCTGACAATGAGGCACGTACCCCCGCTTTTGGGGCCAACTCACCACTCTACTTCCCCGGCTACCATGTAGCAGCAAAAACCGGTACCACTAATGACTCACGTGATGCGTGGATTGTAGGATACACTCCAAACATCGCGGTTGGCGCATGGGCAGGTAACAATGATAATAGTCCAATGGTAAAAGAGGTTGCTGGTTTCATTGTGGCACCTATGTGGCGCGAGTTTATGAATATAGCACTCGAAAAAACAACTCAACCACCATTCCCAAGTGCACCACAACTCGTTTCAGAAAACGACAAACCGATATTACAAGGAATTTGGGAAGGGGTGGATATTCAAGACGATCCATCGGGGAAACTCCGTATTACCGCCAACATTCATTCTATTTTATATTGGGTAGATAAAGAAAACCCACAAGGACCACGACCAGAAAACCCACAAGAAGATTCACAGTTTTCTCGATGGGAATACAGCGTACGTGCATGGGTGAACGAAAATAACCTTCACGACGGCACACTTCTTTTTCGATAAACACCTTAACGAATCTCCCTAACCACCTCCTTTGCACGTGGAAGACGTTCGAAAAGATTTTCAAAAACCAATGCACGGTTAACGTGTATAACATTACGTACTACCGAAGAAACATTAATATACGCAACTCCATTTGAAATAGTAATTTGTTTCTTTGAACAAGAAACATCAACAGTCTCTTTTAAAGCTGCAATTAACTCCACCTTCACCGAATCATTTGGTGGGGCGAGGTTTTGAAACCGGTCTAGAAAATCACCAATTAACTTCATATATCTATTATTATAAAGGTTTTTAAAAATCAATGAGATGCGCGGCGTCGAGGAGCTAGGGTGCGAGTCGTACTTTCTTGTACGATGAAGTAGCCGCGCGACGAAGACAACAAAGCAGGTCGTGGTTTTTAGAAACCTCTCTTTAACCTACTTGTTCATTGGCATTACAAGGTAAGTAAACCCCTTATCAGGAACCTCACTAATAATAAGCGGCTTCCCAACTCCGGAGAATTTAAACACCAAACTATCAGTCACCACTGTACTTAATGCATCAAGAATATACCGTATATTAAAATTAACTTGGATAGGTTCACCTTCAAGTGCAGCATCAACAGACTCTCTACTTTCACCAACTTGTGTATTAACACCATTTACTGAAAGCAGTTTACTTGAAGGGTCTAAGTTAAACGCCACCTGCCCCGCCTGGTCGGTTACCACAGCAACCTTTTTTAAAGCCCGTTGCAGGTCTTCAGTAAGTAATGTCGCTGTGGTGGTGAAATCTTTTGGGATAATTGCAGTGTACTCAGGAAAAGCACCGTCGATCACCCGTGATGTTATAAAATTCCCATCACTCATATAGGTAACCTGGTTTTCACCAACACGAACCTCAACAGTATCAGTCCTCTCAATAACCCGTAAAATATCCGGTATATTACGGGCCGGAAGAAGGATCGAATCAATATTATTCTTCACTTTTATATCAGCTTTTATTTCAGATAGACGAAAAGAGTCTGTTGCGGCGGTTATCAACATCCCATCTTGGACTGTAAGAAAAACACTCGCTAACTCAGGACGCATACCTGAGGTTGCTGCCGCAAAAACAACACCCTTAAGGGAACGAGAAAATTCCTTCACAGGAAGTGTCAAAGATACCCCCTCTCCTTCTTTTACACAGGGTAAGGTGGGGAAATCACTCACATCAATAGTGTTTAGTTTTACCTCACCGTGACCAGTAATAATTTTTAATATCCCCTCATCACTTTCGAGGGTTATTTTTTCATCCGAAATAGCATTAACTGCCTGACTAAATACATGCGCCGGGACAGCGACATCCCCTTCTTTAACAACCTTTGACTTTAGAGCAATTTCAACACTCACATCAAGATTGGTTGCTCTTAGTGTTGTTTTATTTTGTGTTGCCGATATAACCACACACCCCAATACTGGTAATGATAAATTTTTATTACTCACTCGAGAAACTATTTGAGTTGCGTCTTCTAAATGTTTTTTTAATAATTCTAATTTCATATACTTTTTATTTTTATACTCTGTGAGATGTGTGGATTACAGTTTATATCTTTAAAGTTAAGGCTGTATTCACAAAGGTGTGCTGGGTAACGGTGTGTGTAAGTCTTGTGAATAACAAACCAGTAAAACAGAAAAAGTTGTACACAAAACAATTAACATATTTTTTAGATTGGTTATACCGATAGTTATTCATATACTCTTCCACAGTTATTTCAACATGCTACGCACTTCTCCAATTTCATTTTTGAAATCTTCGTTACCACTAAGGTCTGTTTTTATTTTTTCACAGGCATGAATAACAGTAGTGTGGTCGCGCCCACCAAAGACAGAACCAATTGCAGGGTATGAGAGATGAAAATCTTCTCGAAGTATGTACATAATTATTTGCCGAGGGCGAACTATTTCGCGTTTTCGTGTTTTTGCATACATAGATGCCTCTTCAACACCATAAAACTCAGCAACTTTTCCTATAATGTTTTTCACAGAAACAGAGCGCTTTGGTTTAGTGGTTGATTTAATAACATCTTTTATGGCGGTATCATTTAACTCACTATTGAGTTGAGTTTGTATAAGGATGGTGTTGAGCATCCCTTCAATCTCTCTAATATTACCGGTAATTGCCAAAGAAAGGTGTTCAATAATTTCGTCGCTTAAATTAAGGCCAATTGAGTTTGCTTTGGTTTTAATAATAGCCATACGTGACTCATGGTCGGGTTCTTGTATTGCAACAGTCATGCCAGAGACAAAACGTGACTGGAGGCGGTCAGTAAGATCAGGAATAAGATTAGGGTGTTCGATCTGATGAACACACAATTTGTTTGTTACAGTCATGTAGTGTGTTGAAGAGATGGAAAAACTCTTCCTGAAGCGTCCCTTTTTTCGAGAAAAACTGTATATCATCCATAATTAATACATCATAGGCACGATACTTCTCTTTAAAAGTGGGGATGGTGCGATTATTAATCGCATTCATAAATTCAAAACCAAACCGTTCTGCGGTAAGGTAGTACACTTTTTTTTGAGCGACTGTTTTTTTAATATGATTCCCCACACTTTGTATTAAGTGTGTTTTTCCACGCCCTGTTTCTCCATAAATAAAGAGTGGGTTATATGAAATGCCTGGGTTTTTTGCTACTGCACTTGCCCCAGCGAATGCAATTTCATTAAATGGACCAACCACAAAAGTATCAAATGTATATCGCGGGTTAAGGTTATCTGATCGATTAACATAATAATCAGCTAACGGGAGTTCAGAACCACTCTTTTCTTCAGTAGGAACTTTTTCAGGCACTCGTTTCGGTTCTTGTTTTGAAACAACATATTCAATACCGCGCACTGTATCTACAAACCCTCTGATGGTTTTTAAAATAAGCTTTCCGAAACGCTCGGAAAGCCATTCTTTAGTAAGTTGATTCGGTACACCAACGTATACCACTCCCCCTTCTATACGGATAATATGTGTTTCGCCAAACCACATTTTAAAACTTGCTGGGGAAATTGAGAGTTCAATGTTGGTCAAAGTGTTTTCCCAAAGCTGTTTTGTATCAAGTTCCATAATAAAACGTAGAGTGAATGAGTTTCCCTATTATACCTGTGTGGAAAAGAAAATAAACATGAGGAAAAACCAAGTATATGTTAGTAACCTGTGTACAACCTGTGCACAACCTAATTTCAGTAAAAAATAGTAGAATACAGCTTTGACAATTCCACCTCACATGGTAATATCGCGCATACGTACTCTCATTAGAGACAGAGACGATATAATACATATTGTATGCCAAAGAGAACCTATCAACCTAAAAAAAGAAAACGTGCTAAAACTCACGGTTTTTTATCTCGCTCAAAAACTCCTTCAGGCCGTCGCGTACTTGCTCGTAGGCGTCAAAAAGGTCGCGCAAAGCTCGCTGTATAGTCAGACACTATGTTGTCTAAAAAGGCGCGACTTTCTCGAGATGATTTCCCTAAAAAGCGCGCAACAAAGCGGTACCCTCTCTCGTGGGGTGCTGTTTTAGTTTACCCACACAATCATTTTAAGGCAGCAGTAGTGGTTTCAAAAAAAACACTTAAAAAAGCGCACGAAAGGAATAGGCTCAAACGTCGTGTTTATGCAGCTCTCGAGTCTTTATCAACAGAAGTACTACTGGTAAAAGTGGTAGTACTTCCCCGCTCAGAGGCGCTTACTGTACCTTTAGGTGCACTAAAAACTGACCTTGAACACGTGTTAGGCAAAGAAATGCACTAAAAACATTTTAGTTATCGTATTTCTGGGTTAGAATGCACTCAATATGATTGGACTTTTTGACACATTTATTTACGAGCCTATTTACAATGCGCTCGCGTTCATTATTAACATTACCCCGGGTGCAGATATTGGAATCGCGATCATTGTCCTTACGTTAATTATTAAATTCATTCTTTTTCCGCTCTCGCTTAAGGCAGTCCGCACTCAAGCAGCAATGCGTGAAATTGATCCCGAGTTAAAAAAAATCAAAGAAGAGTTTAAAGAGAACAGAGAAGAGCAGGCGCGGCGGACCATGGCGCTTCTTAAGGACAAAAAAATCAACCCGTTTGCGAGTTTCCTCCTCATTCTGATACAGCTCCCTGTCATTATTGGACTCTATTTTGTCTTTTTAGGTAATGGTGGCGGCATAGGTTTTGACCCAGCTGTCCTTTACTCTTTTATTTCTGTTCCAGAGAATGTGTCCTTTAACTTTCTTGGGATTATTGACCTTTCAGGGCGCAGTATTGCCCTTGCTGCACTTGTAGCGGCGACACAGTTTGTGAACGCACGCCTTATGATGCCGAACGCTCCAGACGCCGAAGCAGGTACCCTTAAGGGTGACTTAGCAAAGAGTATGCATATGCAGATGCGTTGGGTGTTCCCTATTGTTATGGGAGTGGTGGCGTATGTTATTTCAGCAGCCATTGCACTATACTTTCTTATATCGAACCTCTTCCAACTTTTCCAAGAACTCTACGTAAAACATAATCAAAGCACTGATGCCAATGGAGAAAGTCAACATTAAAGAATATATAACCACTCTTGTTCAAAAACTTGGAGCGACCGTCGCTGAAGTAGATGTTTTTGAGGATGCGCGCGGCACAGTGGTTAATCTTACTGTTACTGATAATGCACATGCACTCATTGGTCCTCATAAAGAAACACTACGCGCCCTCAATCATATTGTTCGGCGTGTTACTGAAGGGCAGTCTGAGGATGAGGTACCTATACGAGTGGATATCAATAACCATGAAACCAACCACCTTCGTTTTTTGGAGAACCAAGCACAACAGCTTGCCGAGAGGGTCGTAACCTTAAAACAAGAGGTTGAAATGACGCCAATGAACCCATACGACCGCATGATCGTACATGAAACCATACGTGACATAGAAGGAGTAAGCACTCAGTCTGTCGGCGAGGGGCGACTCCGTCATGTTGTTATCCAACCGGATACAGATCAATAGTATATTAAAAATTTAGTCGGAAACTCGTTTCTGCCTGTTCAAATATTTGTTGCAGGTTTTTTAATTCAAATGAAATAGGCGCACTTCCTCCTCCGTCTCCTGAGCGGCGAAGCGTGAGCTCCCGTTCAGTGCGCCCGGTATTTTTAGTTACCTCGCCATTAACACGCCATTCGTATTCAGGTGTAGTAATATCTTGCACAAACAAAGGAAAAGCCTGGAAGGTCACTTCGTCTTCATTTAGATTTTTTATATTTGTAATAGCGCGGTCAAATCGAAGCCCAAGAAGCGGCATATATTCATATACGACTATCTCCGGACGAACAGGGGTCACTGTGACGGTATGAGTTGCTTGTTGAACACCGTCCGGACTCTGAACAGTCACTGATACGTCAAAATTATTCTCAAATTGCGGTGAATCGATTGAGATTGAGTGTACCCCTACCCCAGTGCGTACTGGGCGTGGAGACCCGTTTATAAACCAACTATATATAAGATTGTCTGGATTTAGGCGACTCCCATTTTGTATAAAGTAAGGGATCGCTGAAAGTATCGTCCTACTGCTCCCAGTGGGTAGTGGACGCCCTTCATAAAAAGGAGGAGTATAGGTATCTCCTTCCCATTCAATAGAAACTAATGCTGGACGAAGACGGAGCTGTTTTTCTGCCACCGGCGCACCATCTTGTGAAAGTGTAAGGTTTATTGTCGTTACTGACCCACTTTCACCCAACTGAACTTGAATAGCATCACGTCCAACTCCTTGGTCAACAATACTGCCGTTGACGCGCCATATAAAAAGAGCGCTTCCAAGTGTGGACGATATATTTTGCGCTCGCACTGTTATCACAGACCCCGGTTCTGGGTTTCTAGGAATCGTTTCCAAACTTAACCCGGTCTCTAAATTGGGAACAAAAACCGCATATACTAAAAGGGGTGCCATGAAAATGGTTACAGCAAGTGTGGCAAGGAGTAAGCGCATGGTTGATTTCATACCTCTGTACCCATTATAGAGGCAAAACTGCTCCTCGGGCAGCAGGTGTGGGGACTATTCTTCATTATCTTTATTTCTTCGTCCAATAGCCAAGAGTTGTGACGGGTCTGATGTGATTATTTGATCTTCAGTGTATGATGCAATGATTTTAATCGCTACATGTTTTAGGCCCGCAAAGAATATCCCCTCACCTACAGTGGACTCAAGTAGTAAGTATTTTTCTTCTTCAGTGAGGTTAAAGGTTTTTTGTACTGCATCAATAGATGACGGTGATTGTTTAAGAAGAAGCTGGATAGATGAGTTGGTAATCATTGGCATACCATAGGGTGAGCGGAGGAAGTCTTCTACGTCTTGGGTAATAGTAGCGAGCCCTAAGTAGTATTTACGTCCTCGTTTTGCCATAGAGTAAAGGAAAGAGGCGGTATCTTCTGACTTCATCATCCACCACGCCTCGTCGATCACCAGGAGACGTTTACGCAACTCTTTACGTACTGCATTCCAGATATAGTGCATCACGATATACATAGCAACAGGTTTGAGCTCATCCTCCATGTCACGTACCGAGAACGCCACAAACTTTTTATTAATGTCCACGTTAGTAGGGCGGTTGATGAACCCTGACCAGGTGCCTTTTGTATATTTTGAGAGGCGTTGCACTAACGACTCTGACCCTTCCATACCCGCAAGCACGAGTTCAAAATCAGAGAGTAGTGGCGGCTCCATACCAGTGAAATCTGCGTCACCAGTAATATCTTTCAATGCATAGGTTTCAGTAATGGCGCGGTCAATAATCGCGTCTTCTTCAGGTGAAAGTCCACCAAGCATGATACGAAAGAGTCCCACCAATGTCACAATGTTTGACCGCAGTACGTCTGCCGGCGCTTCATCTTCTCGAGGAGCTGGAAGATCAAAAGGGTTAATATGATTCTCTGAAGAGAGTGAAATATCAAAGAAACGCCCACCCACTGCATTCGCGAGGTACTCGTACTCACTTTCCGGATCAATCACCAGCACCTCGGTGTCGAACATGAGGGAACGCAGGATCTCAAGTTTAGTGGCATAACTTTTACCAGAACCTGATTTTGCGAACGTTACCGAGTTATAGTTTTCAAGTGAGAAGCGGTCAAATAAAATAAGTGATGCGTTATGACGGTTAATACCATAGAGAATGCCGCGGTCTGAAGTGAGGTCAAATGAAATGAATGGAAAAAGACTGGAAAGTGGTGAAGAATTGAGTTTTGAGTGTACTCTCAGCTCATCTTTCCCGGTAGGAATAACACTTTTGAATCCTTGTTCTTGCTGGAAGAGCGCCGGCTTTACATACACGAGCTTAGCGTCAAGAATTGAGCGTATTTCTGACTCAGTTTTATCAAGATCCTCCGAATTATTACCATAGATGGTTATATACACTCCCACATCAAAAATACGCTCCTGCGCCTGCTGTAGCTTGTCACGCAACGCCTCAATGTCGCGGTAGGCAGTGTCAAGCACCGGATCGCGCACCAACCCTTTCTCTTCCCTACTCATTACCTGGCTTTGAATTTCTGCTACTTTCTTTTGAAATTTACGCAGTACTGCCGCGGTATCAATAGGGTGTACGTAAATTGATACATCGAACACCTTATCAAGGTTAATAATAGGAGAGAACCAACTCTCAGAGAGAAAACGCGGGTATGAGATTACATAGAATGTACGCGCGAGTTTATCACCTAAGTTCATCTCACGCGGCGTTATCTTGAGCGCACTTGGCGCGATGATGTCGGCAAAATCCAGCTTTGCAGCTTCATAAATATCTTTTGGTAAAAACGGCGTAATATCGTCATCACCTTTCTTTTTCCCCGGCAAAAAATCAAAAATTCCCATATATGCTTATTGATTGTTAAGTGAAATCGGCTTTTCCAGTTCCCCTGGGTTGAATTCCTTATATAAAAGTTCTATCACCTCCTCGGTGCCCAGTGGCGCTAGACGTACCCCTGTACGCGCCAACCCTTGTTCAACAACCGACATGCGTTGCTCAAGTTGGGTACGGTACTCTTCAAAACCTACATCTTTCTCCTCAGCAGAAAGTTTACTATTACCAAAAAAGGTACTCGCAATATTTTTCTTTACGTCCAAAATAGGTGGATTATACGGAATTACAATAAAGAATCGCTTCTCCATGATATTTACCCGTTCAGTGATAGAGCGAATAAACTCAATATATTCACGTACTTGAATCTTCATCAACTCTTCTGTTTGTTCGCGTAGACGCTCTTCAAGGAGTGCGATATACGGCCGTATGTCGAGCCGGCGTGATTGCACAAAAAGTTGTACTGAGAAATCAAGCGAATTGAGGAAGTTTTGGAATTGAGACAGAATCGCCATTTGTTCATCTTGGCTCTTTAAAGCAAAGTTAAGGCTCGATGCCAGCATAACCCCCACCAAGGTGTCATCCTTCAGTACCATTAAGCCACCGCGCACCTCTTTAATAGGTACAAAGTCTTGAGCGGCTTTTGTTTTTTTTGTATTCTGCGCCACAGCTTTTATTGTAACGTATAAAAACACACCGACGGTGTTTTTTACGATACGTAATCACAGTATGTCTGTATTGGTATTAAAACACCGACAGCCTTGCATGACTATCGGTGTACTCATCAACCTCTTTTTTATAGAATCTAAACCTTTCCTCCTTGGGTGGCTTGCTGTTTGGCGTTATTGTATACACCCTGTATTCCCTTGTACACTGCCCACGCTAAGAAAAGCTCAAACATGCCGGCACGTATTAATTCTCCAACATCACCTGAGCTCACCTGTACAGTGTCATAAGAAAAAAAAGACGCATCCTCCCCTTCAATATCAGCTCCATTTTTTAAATGCTCAATCCGTCCTGGATCGTTTTCTGGGTCATAGGTGTTACGCAGTCTATGGTCATCAAAAGTGCCATCAAACGCGTCTGCAGCAACAGGTCCAATAGCCATGGGGTAAAAAATAGCTCCAATCATGGTCCCTCCCATTATTGATTGGTTGAAAGTTAGATTTTTACTTTTCTCTGCTCCCATAATGAATATAATATACTACATTTTGTATATATTGTCAATACTCTCTCGAATAGGAATTATTGACATTAACATATATTACTGTATTATCACAAAAGTATGAGATTAGGACGATTACGTTTTTTTGCTCCCCTTTCTAACTCGGTTATTGAAGGAGTTAGTAAGAGCGCTGCCCCTGGTGGAATACTTAATAAGGGTGGACAAAAACTACGAGAAGCTGCTCCTTCAATTAAGAATTCAGGAGACTTACTCGGTCTCACTGTAGGTGGTGCAGCACTGTTAGCTTTATCAAACAAAGACTCACGAGAATTCCTATTTGATTCTAGTGAAGGTGCATACGATTTTTTTACTGGAAGCCGAGAAGGGTTTGTGGAAGCGGCTGGTACCACTGAATTATGGACCACCCCTGAGATGGGTGTGATTTATGCGTTTATTGCAATAGCTATAGCAGATCGTCTTGGTTTCCAACCTCTAAAGAAAGTTTAAACTACTAGCGTTGCGATTCATCGGAATAAATACTTTCTTTAATATCTAGGCTCCACGCCAAATCCTTGAGTTTATTTGATGTAGCTGCTGGGGCGTATTTCCCTGGATCGTCTTCTTTTTTTAGATCCCCCTGATTTACAATTTTTGGTTTTGTCGCACGTTCTTTATCCCAAATATATAACTGATCTTTGGTATTAAATTCTACCGCCGCTTGAAGTACCTCAATAAACGGTCGGTCGTTTACCTTATAAAATGCGAGCGCCAGACCAAGTATTGCTATTGGCCCTCCTACAAGGATAGCGAGCCACAGTGGCAGTACTATCCACATAGCTACCAAGAAACCAACTCCTCCGGCAAGGTAGACAAACTGCGTCACCGTGAGCGGTCCGAATATCTTATCTTCTACTTCAATAAACTGTGGTACTTGAAAACGCATATATGTAGGCTATTTCTTTAGCATACCATTGTGGTATGCGAGTTCTATATCCCTTCCCCATTCTCAAGGTCACTCTCGGTTTTTGTGTCATCAGTCGGCTCGTATAATCTGAGGGACCACAAAGTTAAATCGTTTTTATTAAGAAACGTTACATAATTTCCATCGTAACTTACCTGCGGACGCCAAACATCAATTTGGGCGTCAACTTCGTCTGACGGTAGGGCAAGCAACATGCTGACACCATCTGAGATAGTAAATAGCCATAGGTCATCTTCAAAAACCGTTTGTCCTAAAAGCCAATGAACCGTCGCATTGCTAGAGAGTGTTTCTCGAGGAACTCCACAGGCGAGGTGTTCCTCGTTAGGAGTAAATGCGCATTTTGATGCAATAGTATTAAGCGGTGTTAGGAAGATTTGTTCTTCTTGGGTGTCGTACACTGAAAGAGACGTGTCGCGTTCTCCGCCACTCATTACTATATATCGTCCACTCGGACTTACCTGTGCTGTTAAGCTTTCTACTCCACCGACAATATGAGTGAGATTGCTGTTAGTAATTTGGTACACTGCACCCGCAATTCCTGAGGCAGGGGCGGTGTGTACATACAAAGCGGCATCACTTTGTAGTGGTATCCATGAACGAATACGAGAAGAAAAGATAGTGCGTTCATTTTCTCCATTCACGTCAGAAAGTGTTATAACACTTCCATCTTCTGTTTCGTATACTGCGAGTAGATTTTCTCCTGCTTGATCTATACTTGCGCGTTGCCACTGTGACATAAATGAACCACCGAAAGCGTTTTCCTCGTTCTCTTCGGAGTTAATAGTAGTGTAGAAGTTTTCTGTATCACCGTCTTCGTTAAAATAACGAATAATAAAATTATTTTCATCTATCCAAGTTACATCATGTATCTCAGGCACAGTCGTATTTGAGATACGTGTCGCAGTGCGACCTTCAGCAGGCACATCGTATATGTGCCCGGTAGCACGGTCAATATATCGAATAATAGGTTCTTCTTCTGCATTCTCATATATAAATGCACCCACTGTCGGTTGGTTGCTCACTTGACGAAGCTGTGGCACAGGTCGTGTGTCTTCTGTTTTTGGTACATCTGCACCACCACCTGTACCTCCTGAGGGGGTAGTATCTCCTGAGCCAAATGGAAAGAGGCCGCTAAAGAAACCTCCTGAATCTTCCCCGTTTGAATCGAAGGTATTTCTTGATGAATCTAAATAAAACGCGATAAACGCAGCACCTAACACGAGAACGAGCGCTATAAAAAATAAAATAATAGTCCGTCGCATACGTATAGATATTGTACCAGGTTTATCCCCTCTCGTTGTTAATACAAACGGAGTTTTGTATTAAATCAACTACTCAATTGGTTCGCGGTACGGGTCAACGGTTTTGTACTGCGTTTTAGGTTGTGGTGATCCATCTTCTTCACTGAATGCATCCACTTCTACCTCTTCTAGTTTTTCGCGTCGTGAAGTGCCGAGGGTTGGTTCTGTGAAAGTAGATATTTTTTCATCGGCAACTTTCGGCTGTGCTGGTGTATTGTCTTGAGACGGTTCAAGAGGTTGTGCCGGCACTGGCTTTTCTTGTTTTTTCTCTTCAAGTTGTTTCCTCTTTTCATCAAGATACACCCGGAACGGCTTAAACAGCATGTTATTAACATCATTCAATACCACACTGTAGAGAGCGCTATTTTGCTCAAGTGCTTCTTGAAGCATCTCTGAAAATCGTGCGGTGGGTACTAGACCTAAGAACACTGCTTCGACAGCGTTGGCAATATTCCCTAGCTCATCAAAATGGAGATTGTGTTTTGTGCGGAATGCACTAAATGCGTCAATATACTCCTCCGAGTTCATGTACTGCTGAACTAGGGGCGATGTTTTCGAATACGCTTCTTTTATTTGTTGTGCCGTGGGAATAAGTGCCATAGTGCTATATGTTTGTATTAATTTTCATCATCTGGTCCTCGGTCAATGTTTTCCTGGTTTGGTGGTGTATTTGGTGGCTGAGGTGACGGTTGAGGATCTGTGCGGGTAGTACCCATATCCGCGAGTTCTTCTTGAGCTACAGGTGCTTTGCGTCCACGCTCCACAGCTTGTGTAGATTCGTTATATTTCTTCACGACCTTAGTTTGAGCGCGCATACTGATATTTTGCATCTGCGCTTCAGAAATTTCTCCCTCGCGTGGTTCTTTTCCTGGTTCAGCTTGGCGACGGTTTATTGCAGAAAATTCTTCTACATTAAGTAGTTGCGCCATTTCAGGTTGTTCAAGCACCTCAGGTGGGAGCGCTGCAACTTGACTGGTACCATCTGGACCATTGGTACGCAGTTTATCTACCAACATCTTTGCAGAACGTCTATCCTGGGCAAGAGCCATAAGATCTCTTTTTTCTTCTGCTCGTTCAGCTAGTTTTTCTTGTGTAAATTCAACACGATCACGTTGCTTCTCAGTTAACCGACCACGTACCGCTTCTTGGGTCAGTCCTTCAATTGCGGTGACCACTTTCTGTAGCTGTTGCGTTTGTGTAGCATCAAGTTGTTGTGAATCTTCTGTTGGTGTACCCGAAGCTCCGGTTTTCGTTGGTGGTCTTTGGTTTTGAGTATCTACGCGGCGCTTTGCACGCTCAACCTCAGATGGATTTTTAGAAGCACCAACCACTTGTGCAAGCGCTTTACGCTTACCTGTTTTTGTAACTTCTGCTTTTTTCTCTTCCTGAGTAAGCTCTTCATTTTTACGTTCTTTTTCTCGTTGATCTTCAGAAAGGTTTGAAAAGGCATCAACAGCATGATTATAGGCTGCTTGTTTTTCTTCTTCAGGAGCGTCATCTTGGCTGAGTACCGCTGCATATTTTGTTCGAGCCTGATCCCACTCATCTTTTTTAGCTTTTTCGTACTCTTTGTCTTGACGTCCAGTGCGTGAGAAGGACACTGGGCCCAATTCATCACGAAGTGGTTTAAGGGTAAGCGCGTCCCCAAGGTTTCTTTTCCCTCCGGTAAGCGCCAGAGGAGTACCCCCCACCCATTTAGCTGCTCCTCCAAGAGTTTTTCCGACTGCCTGAGCAGCGGTTGGTATCACTTTTTTATATGCGCCATAGAACTGACCAGTGGTTGGTGGTGTGAACTCTTCTTGTCGTGCAATTCCCATTGAAATTTTCATAGCAAAATAAAGAAGGCCAAAACCAAGCGCGTATATTACTACCAGATCAAGCGCAGCTGACCATCGAGTGCCGCCAGCTGCTGAAATAAATGTTGGATTTGCAATTAGGTCTACCAATGTTCCGTCTCCAAGGGCTACCGCTGAAGCATTTTCCAGTACTTTAAGTGCAGCTGCGGCAAACAAGAGAAATACCACAGGGAATACTGCTTGACTGTACAGCGCTGACCACCACGCCTTCCCAAACTTTTGTATACCAGGAATATCAATGAACGCGAGTATCCCTATAGGAGATGTCATAAGGAGAATTACTATCACAATAAAGCGCTGTATAAAAAGCGCTGCCATTGAAAAAAATATAAAAAATGTTGCTCCCATGAACACCACTCCGATAAGTCCCATCATGAAAAGCATAGCCCCATCCATTTTACTTAAGTCTTCATCAAGTTCGTAGATTGATGCAAGTTTTGTGGCATTCATAAATCGCGTCGTTATTGCGCGACCTCCTTGGAGAGCACTTGTGACTTCGTTATCGCCAACACGCTCTTCTGAGTCAATATCGATAACCAAGGCTTCTTGGTAAATCATACGTGACGTAAAATGTGAGGCGTCTAGTATGGCGCCGGTAAAGAAATAGCTAAAATTCACCAAAAGAGCAGCAATAATAATAGTCACAATTATCCGCCCTACTTTTTGTGCAGAGCCAAGAATGATATTAATTGATGCCCAAATTAACCCACCAATAAAAACGAGATTCACAAGATCGCGCAGCACAATCCAAATTGCGCTTATAGAAGATCCAATACCTCCACCTACCGCAAGTCTTTCCGAAGCTTGTATAAGCCATCGGGTAATTGTCCAATCAAAAAATCCCGCACCAATGCCAAGAAAAACACCGCCCATTTGAAGCATCATGCCGGCGATTCCGGCACTATTGTTACATTGCCCTCCTCCAACAAGCGGTATATTTCCAACCGCACACGTGAGAAGTGCGGTGAGTATAATTAATATAAAAATACCCACCGTTCCAGCGGCGATGAGCAACAAAATAATTGATTTACCTCCTCCTTTTATTGCACCCCACATATTGTTATTGTGACACAGTTTCTTCCTCTTCGGGATCGCAATAGGTTGCTGGGTCACTTATGATGGTGAGGAGTGTGTCATATTCCTCATCTACTACCGCAATGTCAGTGTCCGTATGAGTAATCCCGGTATCAATAAGTGCACTGAAGTTCGTGGATATGTTACTTGCTTCATCTATGGTGCGTGCCTGTTCTATTTCGCTACGCAATAGTTGTAAGTCTCTCGTGTTTGATGAAGCGACTGCAAGATTACTTTCGTAATACGGAATAAGTCCATCAGCGTTTTCAATGCCGCGACGGGTATTTTGTACGCGGTACGTTTCGTAGTAACAAGTTCGCACTTCTTCATCGGCCTCTTCAAGTGCAGTAATAATGTTATTCACCGCATTTCGGTACCGCTCTTCAGTAGAAAGACTGTCACGTGCTTGGATACGTGCACTTTCCCGGATACGTTCAGTAAGAGCGTTATCAGATTCATTAGTGAGCGCCTCAACATACGAGCCTTGAATCAGACGGTTTTCATTATCAACATATGTACGCGCCGATGAACCCGAACGACTTGAAAGGCCACGCAACCCACTAAGGCTAGTAAGTGCTTCTTGAGCGAGTTGTGCGATCAGTGCATTAACGATTTCATTAATCTCATCGGCAAGTTCAAGTGATTCGAAACCTGACCCAAGCACTTCCCCTAGCTGTTGGTTGATCTGTGTACCAGGTGTGACAATTTCATGTACCAAACATTCAGGCTCCTCACCTTCTTTAACAGGCTCCTCACTATATTTTATACATTCGCGTTTTGAGAAAAACCCTTCACCGAAATTAAGGTAGGCAAGTTCTTCATCTTGTCGCGCATTAATCCGTGCTTCGAGTTCTCCTAGAGATTGTCCATATGCACCATATGGGTTGTTTTGGCTTTCTGCATGAAGCCGAAACCATGTTTCCCAGCCGCCTTGACTAAAATCATTGAAAAACCCGTCGATATTATCGGCAACATCACCAAGCGAGCAGCGAATACGCTCACGGAACGGTTGCCGTTGTAACGCAAGACTAAGACGAATTTCTAATTCAAATGGACTACAAATAAACCCAAGGTCGGTGCCTTCAATGAAATCAAGCGCTGTGTGATCAGCCACCTCCCCTAAGAATTGATTTAGGTTACTTACAAACGATGGTCCCCCTTCAAACCCACTATTTATCCAGTCGATAATACTCTGCGTCATCGCTGCGATCATCGCTTCCTTTAAGGCAAACGTCACTGCGTCTAGGACTGTCTCCTTTGTGGTTAGTGTGGCAGTGACTCCAGCGGTAGTAGCGCTTGATGCTGCAGTTGCTGCTATGAATCCAGCAGAAGGCCCCACTAATACTACTGGTAACGCGGCAGCATGTGACGTATTAATCGGTAAAACGAATGATGAAAAAGATGTCGCCAGAAGAAGGGCTACGGCTACGATTTTTTTTGAAAAAGATGACTTCATGATGATGTGGTTATAGTAGTAAATATTTGGTGTGCTTCAGCAAAACGATCTTCGGCAGCAATAAATGCATCAAGTGCAAGTAGTGTTCGGTACGGATCTTCGTAGTGCGTGCTCATAAGCGTAATTGCATATGTAGCGGCGCTAATGGAATTAATCATTTCAAGATGAGTTCCAGAGACTGTAGTAGGAGTAGGAATTGCGAGGAGATCATTAATAATCTCAGCATAGAGCGCAATATTGGTTGTAAACTGTCGAAGGTGTATTAAGTCGCCTGTGTCGAGTAGTTTATAAAGGGTCACTGTTTCATGTTCAGGCACCGCCTCTGCTTTAGTTAATACTTTTTGTACTTCACTCGCGTATGTTGCTATTGCATCGCCGCTTTCATTATTATTCACCTGTATATCCTCAAAAGTATATTGCGGCGGTTCGATGTCCAACACATTTCGCTCTACAACTGATTCAATAGCTGTCTGCAACTCTGCTTCGCTTAGTTCCCCGTTTTCTTTAAAAGAAAGGTACGCGGCAAAAAGTTCTTTCCCGAGTGCTTCAATTGGTTCGGTCCCCTCTGGCGCAACATATGGCTTTTCACTTATTGGTTCAGTGCCATGTACGGCCGGGTCAGAACCCTGCGCTACTTCGTCTCCATCCGAGACACCATCCCCGTCCGAGTCAACATTGTTAGGGTCGGTGCCGAGAAGCACCTCTTTCCAGTTAGGGATACCGTCTCCGTCTGAGTCTGCGCGCGCGGTGATGCTGGTACCTTGTTGGTTGATCGTTAATACTTCGTTGTTTTCATTCTGCCTTATCTCATCCGTGGCTTGAGGAGCGGCAGTAAAAAAGGCAAGCGCTATCACGCCAATGGCAACTACACCAAACAGCACGAGCATTCCGAAATTCTTCCGGTTTTTCATAGTACCAGTATACCTGCACACGCTTTTTTGTGCTGCAGGTTATTGACGGTAGTATGTGGGTAATAAAACGTTAGTCGTTTTTAATTATTTCTGCTATAGCAATCCATGTAGTAAGCGGCACATCTTCAGCACGTACGTTTACATCCAAGTTGAGCTGTGCCCATATATCTTCAAGTGTGGCGTGTTCAGTAATTCCGGAACGTTTTAGGTTCCCTAGTAGTGTTTTACGTTTTTGCCCAAACCCTGCATGAAGTAGTTCAAAAAAGAGCTTCTCTTTATTTTTGGAAAAAATATCTCGTGAAATACCATGCACCGCAAGAATTGCTGAATCAACGTTTGGTGGTGGGTTAAAACTCCCCGCTTTTACGGTGCGTACATACTGTGGCTCACCAAACGCTTTTACTGAAAGCGAGAGTAAACTTTCTTTTTGAGCGCGGGCAATACGTTCAGCAACTTCTTTCTGTACTAGTAGTGATATATCAGTTGGTTGTACTGGGGCGGTGAGGAAAAGGCGGAGCAACTCTCCGGTTATGTAATACGGAATATTGGCGATTATTTTATACGGCGCCTTAAAAGGGAACGGTGTTTCGGTCAGCATGTCTCGCGCATCTCCTTGGTATACAGACAATGTGCCGTCAGAAATTTCATTTGAAAAAAAATCCGAAAGCACCGCAATCATTTCTGGATCTTTTTCTATCGCAATAACTTGTGCGCCTGTTGCAATGAGTTCACGCGTTAACATACCCTTACCGGGTCCTATTTCAACGACCGTATCGCCTTTTCCTACTTCCCCGGCGTTTACTACCGCCTGCGCAATAGCACGCGATGTTAAAAGATGTTGTCCGAGTTTGGGGGTTTTTTTACGGAACATATAGTATGGATACATTACCTCATGGTCTTTTAAAAACCATAGCACAGCCGCGTATTGAAAGTATATTAAAAGAAAATTGGATTACCCAACATACCGTCACCATCATCTTTGTACTGGCTTTCCTCGGGGGTGGTGACTATCTCACAGAGTGAGGGGTCCATTTCAGTAATAAATGTCGAAGGAAGACTGAGTGACTGCGTGCCAAAAATACGTCGAGAAAGTGCGTGAGTAAGATACACTTTTTCTTCAGCGCGGGTAAGTGCAACATAGAACAACCTTCGCTCCTCTTCATTGTCAGTCGCGTCACTTTCATCGCGTTCATGCGGGAAAAGTCCTTCTTCAAGGCCGCTAATAAATACAATAGGAAACTCAAGTCCTTTAGCCGCATGTATGGTCATGAGCTTCACACCGTCTTTTTTCTCACGTTCTTGTATTAACTCATCCTGGTCACTCTGCAACATCGCCTCTTCAAGAAGTTGCGCCAGCCCATCCTCTGGTGGAAGTATGTCGTACTTGGTAGCAACACTCACCAACTCTTTTATGTTTTCAAGGCGCTCTTCATCCTCACCTTTCCCAGACTCGTATAGGTGCCACAGGCCACTTTTCTGCAAGGCAAAGCGCACTAATTCAGATGTTTTGGTGGTATGTACACGTTCCCGTATCGCATCCACGATATTATAAAAGGTTTGTACTTTTGTTTTCTGCGCGGCAGATAAACTGTCCTCTTGCCCGTTTACCACTTTAGCGAGTGTTACTTTCCCAATACCACGCGTCGGCATATTAATGATACGCGAAAGGTCGCTGGTACTGTCCGGGTTTTGTGCCAAGCGTAAATAACTCAACGCGTCTTTTATTTCTTTTCGCTCAAAGAACCGTGTACCGAGTACCTGGTAGGGAATGCTGTCTCCTAAAAATGCTTCTTCAAGGGCGCGCGATTGAAAGTTTGCGCGGTACAAAACCGCAATATCGTTCGGCGAGCGGCCTTCTTTAATGAGGCGCTTGCATTCAGCGGCAATGGTCTGCGCTTCGTGGTTTTCATTTATACATCCATGCACACTAATGAGTTCCCCATCAGGGCGGTTGGTGAACAATTCCTTCTCTTGGCGTTTTACGTTTTTTACAATCGCATCGTTAGCCGCCTGGATGATGGTTTTCGTGGAACGGTAATTTTCAGTAAGGAGAAGCACTGTGGCGTCTTTAAAGTCTTGCTCAAAGTTAAGAATATGATCAATGGAAGCTCCGCGCCAACTGTATATATTTTGGTCGGCGTCCCCTACCGCCATAATATTGCCGTGCTTCGCCGCAAGCATATGTATGAGTTCGTACTGTACACGGTTCGTGTCTTGGTACTCATCAACGTGCAGGTAGTGCCATGCATTTTGAAAGTACTCACGAATATGCGCATGTTTTTTCAAAAGTGTATGTGCGGTAAGGAGAATATCATCAAAATCAAGTGCTTTTTCTTTGCGCACTAGTCTTTCGTAGCGTTCCCACACATCCGCAACAGCCTCGTCAATATAGGTGGCAGCACGTTGTTCACGAAAAGCAGTAACCCCGAGCGCGTCGCCTTTGGCGCGACCCATAATAGACATCACTCGACGCGGCTCAAGCTCTTTGGGGTCAAAACCTGCTTCTTTTATCGCTTTTTTGACCATCTTCGTTGAGTCACTGCGGTCAAAAATAGTAAATCGCGCAGGCAGTCCCGCTTCTGTATGGAACGATTTAATAATATAGAGTGACAGCGCATGGAACGTGCCTACAAATGGTGTGGAGCGCCGAGTCCCCGTTCGATCCATCGGACTAGCAGCGGGTACCTCGTATGGTGAAAGTGACCAATCGCTTCCAATAAGCTGCGCAATCCGCTCTTTCATCTCCCCCGCCGCTTTATTGGTAAAAGTAACAGCAAGAATATGCTCAGGAGCTGTACCTTGTTTCACTAACTCAGCAATGCGGTGTGTAATAACGCGCGTCTTGCCGACACCGGCACCGGCCAAAACTAAAAGCGCGCCTTCCTTGTGGAAGACGGCGTCTTTTTGTGCCTGGCTAAGCGAGTCATGCATCTACACAAGTATAGCGCAGACACACATCCTTACCCACCTTTTATGATGTTCGTCCAGTGATGTAATAATGGGTGATTAATTCCCGATTATCTGCAGAACGCAACACAGCTTGATCAAGTGTGACCTGTCCAGTGAGAGGCTCTACAATCGACTGTCCTGTTCCGTGTAAGCCAGTAACCATCTGTTCAGAAGTGTATTGAATACCGCCGTCTCGGCCAAAACCATGTTCGTTAATTATTCGTGTTAGGTTTTCCGCGCCTTGCCAGTTAATATCAACACCACGAGATTCAATTAGGTCATGAAGCGCACGTGTTTGGGCTCGGATATTTTCAGGCTGGCTATAAAACTCGTCAGGGAGCATGTTTTCTTTTATGGCATTATATTGCTCAACATCGATACCTGAAGCGTCAACTATTGCCTCGACGGTACGACGTACCGATTCAGGTGACAAGTCTACTCCCCATTGACCAGTTTCAGGGTTGTAGTTAAGTTCCGGCATATGTCCAACGCCCACAGTCTCTGAGTTACCTACATCCGGCAGGCTTGACCGATGTGCATCAGACGCATCACCTAAACCGCGACTGTATCGTGTTTCAAAATCCTCTTCATTAAGTGTGTATGTGTTTACTCCACCATTTCGCGACATCTCTTCAAATTGCATGTCATATAATTCACGACTATCACCGAGTTGTGGAGTGCCGTTCTCATCAAGGATAAGACGATGCTCAATTAACCCGCGACCATGTGTAATAGTTTCATGTCGTAAGTCGAGTCCCTGTAAATTCCCTGCTCCGTCAGTGATAAGAACACACTTACCGAGCTTTGCCCCAGATTCATCATTGAGGGCACGTAAAGTATTTTGTCCAGCCTCAGATGAGAAGAAGTGTTCAGCATCAGAAACGCTATCGAACACAAGGAACGGAGTCATTTGAAGTGCTGGTTCAACAACACCACAATTGTCTACACACTGATAGCTTGGTGTTAATAGCGTACGTACACTATAGTCCGGTACGTCAACTACTTCAGGAGTAGGATCCGGCACTACCTCAGGTTCTGGCTCTGGAATTACTTCAGGCGCAGGAGGAGGTACTACTTCTGGTTCTGGCTCCGGCACGATTTCAGGCGCAGGAGGTGGCACCACTACCGGCTCAGGTGTAGGTTCCACTTCCTCAACACATGGACGAGAGTCGAGCATATTGTCAGGGTTCCACGCAATATCTTCCCCACAGCCGGATGAAGCGAGTAGTGTACGCTCGCCGGAGCTGTTTTCACGAAGCACTCGCACTGAATCGTTAGGTCCTCTTTCGAATACATCACCGTCCAAAAGTACAGCGCTTTCTTTCACTACATCTTCCCCTGGTATATACATACCCATCTCAATCGCCAGGTTGGTTGCCTCTCGGAGGTTGAATCCAAGTTCCATCAGCATAGAAATAGCTCCGTCACAGGAATCATCTACTATGGCAGGTTCCCCCACTACTTCAAATTCCTCACACGTCGCATCAGTAGTACTTTCGTTCTGAGATTCTGCCTCGGATACGCCCTCACGCTCAACATTCATTTTTGAGCCGTTATCAGGCCGTGGTGTTTCAGTGATAGCTTCTTCTGTGGGGGTGTCTGTTGGTTCTTCTACCGTAGGAGTGGTTTCTTGAGGAGTCTGTTCCTGTACAGCTTCAGCAGCATTATCTGTACCATTTCCTAACGTGTCGGCACTAGTATTAAAAACCGCAGTGGATGCTTCCGCGTCCATCTCATTTGTTACTAAGAACGCAACAACAGCAACTCCAAATGCAACTGAACCAGTAAAAGCAACTTTATTTAATGTTGGGTCATTAGGATCAAACTCCCACCCCCTTTTTGGTATCTCAGACATATATGAAGGCAATACTATAACAATAAACACCTCTTGTCAAGGCTTTCACGCTGTCCACTGGGCTGTCAAAATACTGGTTGACTTCACACACTCGCCGAGTATAGTGGTGCTATCACTGAAAAACAGCGATGGTTGCATATGGCTTAGTTAAGCCATTTTTCCGAGTTACCGACCCAGAATCTCGTACGAGAAAACCCTATTGAACCCAACACACAGAACTCCGTGAGAAAGCGTTTCTTGTACGCGCTCCGGACGATACAGAAGCATGGTACTCGACTCGCACTACTAGCGATGCCTGTTTTCATACTTATTATCCTGGTTCCTCAGGTTGTTCACGCATTTTCTTTTTCAAAACTGTTCGGTTCATTTCAACAAGTCGGCTCTTTTGTAGCTTCAGCAGATGAAATCGAGGGAGCGATTCATAATGTCACCAGAACACCAGCACTCCGAGCTGCGTTAAATGCCGACCCTAACCCTGCAAAAGGGGGTGGTGATATTACTATTGCCGGTGGTGTTGTACTAGTACCGGAAATTGGTCCTTCGGGTACATTAGCTGATATTGAGGTAGCACGCCCTGGACAAGATCAGATTTCTATTTACGTGGTCCGTGAAGGCGATACGCTCTCACAAATCGCTGAATTATTTAATGTATCAACGAACACCTTGGTGTGGTCAAATGATTTAGGCCGCGGGAATGTCATTCGTCCCGGTGAAACACTGGTTATTTTACCGGTATCAGGTGTGCGTCATACGGTTGAAAAAGGTGACACGCTTGCCAAGATTGTAAAACGTTATGAGGGAGATGTAGAGGAGGTACTTGAATTTAACGGCCTTACTGAAGATGCAACGCTTGCAGTAGGCAGTACCGTGGTAGTTCCGTATGGTGTAATGCCACAATCAGCTTCCCCTTCTGTCTCAACCAGTGCAGTTGCACAAGGTGCAGGCGGGCCACAGCTCGACGGGTACTTCCTACGCCCAGTAGTTGGTGGTATACGAACGCAAGGAGTTCATGGGTATAACGGTATCGATATTGCCGCAGCAGTGGGAACTCCCGTTCTTGCGTCAGCGTCGGGTGAAGTTATTATTTCTCGTTCATATGGCTATAACGGTGGGTATGGTCAGTATATTGTGATTCGTCACCCGAATGGCACGCAAACACTCTATGCTCACCTTTCAGCAAATAATGTCTTTGCAGGAGCACAAGTAGTGCAAGGTCAGGTTATCGGCGCTATTGGTAATACCGGACGGTCGACGGGGCCTCACGTTCACTTTGAAGTGCGCGGCGCGCGAAATCCATTCTAGTCGGAGGTAATACATAAGCGAACTTCTTCGTTACTCTCGATATTTTTATGCCTCACCGTATCTAGCAGTACGGCTCGTTATAAAAAATCTCAGTGCCTTGAATTTCATCTTATGAATAACCTCCTTGAGGTTGAGGCTCTATCAACCCTTTTGTAAAATACACAGCACTCATTTTCTTCCTTTCTGCCTCGTTCTGTACGCTAAAACGGATCTCTAGTTTCTCGCAACCCATTCTCACTTTTCATACCAAAAACACTACAAGTACTCGTAGTGTTTTTTAATTTACCCCTTCATTTTCAGTGGAAATTCTTTATCTAATGACGGACGTCCGACGTCCGTCATGTCATATTTTTACAAACACAAACACTTAAAATAGAACTCTGTTTTCCTGCTGATATATTTTAAATATTAAACGGCTCAAGGTATTGAGCCGTTTATGTTGCAGGCGACGCTATTCTTTAAAATCGTTTTCTCGCGCTTGGTGGAAGGTCTGTATCTCATCTGAGACGGCATCACGTGCAATAGTTTCAAAGTTCGGTATGTGTTGTGTAGTAAACGCGAGGAGTTTCTCTTGATCCCCCGCTTCGGCAAGTGCGAAGAGCTCCTCACGCATATGTTCAGGAAGCGCTGCGGCAAGGTCGGTTAGTGTGCGCTGCGTAATAATCTCAATCATCCCCGCTACTATTTTTTCTTGCGTGTCTTGTGAATAATCACGTATGTTAAGTTCTGAGACGAGTCGTTGTTTTATGGTATCAGGAATAAGCATGGTGTTTTTTTATAATTAAGCGCCAGTACCTCTCTTTCTAAAACCATCCAATAGGAATTCTTGTATCGTGCGCATTTCGCCTCCTTGTTGAAGTGGTACCGCGCCATACCGCTCTGCCATTTGTGGGTCACCGGTTAACGTAATTAATTTAGTTAATGCGGATGCGCCTTCTTCGGTCAGCGCCACATCTCGCTCTTCAGCGAGCGCAATGAGTGCTTGGACACGTTCATTGGTGCTGGTCGCACCATCGGCAAATACTTGTGGTATTGGCTCTGAAGAGAGGATGCCCCACGCTCGCTCAGAAAGGTGGAGTGCACTCGCTTGGTATTCGAATGTTTTCTCTGGCTCTATATCATCACCTGTAGATTCACGTGGTGTTGTTGTATCCAACATATTATCTCCTTCATATCGCTGAACCTCCGGAGAGGTATCGGACCATAAGGTGTGCGCACCACTGTTTTCACCCGGGTTTGAAAGAGTAAAAGAAAAAGTCCCGTCATTCCCTGCAACTGTTCCAAGTTGTGCACCGATATGCACATTAAAACTTTCGTTCACTTCATTTGGTTGGTAGAGCCCTGAATCTATTGCGATGCGTTGTGCGGTTCCATAAAGAGTATCGTTCCCTTCTTGGTGCGCAGATACGAGTTGTTCCATCGGGCTTCCTTCAGGAAAGGTGTGTCCATCGGCTGCTTCTGCCCAGCGCATAAGCATGGTAATCGCGCCGTCACCCGGCTGTGCAACCACATTCACCTCAGTTGGAATTTCAAGCTCTGGCTCGGGAGATTCTAGGCTCGAAGAATTTTCATTTTGGGCATCAGATTCACCTTCATACCCAACAGCTCCTTCAGGTGTTCTCTCTGACAGTATTGGATCGTTCTCGGACGAGACACGATTTTCTAATGCAGTCCTTTCGGTAGATGCTGCCGCTCCACCTTCCTCGCCTTCAGGAGGGGTATCCAGTGAGTCTGTCTCTGTAAGAATATCAGTATCCACTTCGCCGGTTAATGCAAAATACAGCGTAATACCAAATACGCCTAAGGCTAATGTTCCTCCCGCAATCCTTGGATGGTTTTTAGAAAATTCCCATGTACCAACACCAACTTTTCCTAATCCTTTTCCTAGAGCAATACCACCAGCTTTACTTCTGCTGAGTACCCAGTCTAGGTGCCGTCTTTCATGTGCTATTCGTGCATTTTCACGTGCAGCATTTGCTGCAAATGTTCCCTGATCCTCAGTAGTTTCTCCTTCTTTTGATGTCTCTACCCCTTGTTCTGGTGTTCCGTCTTCGTCAGATGAATCTTCTTCCGATCCGTGACCAGCAGGTGTTTCTTCAGAATCAGCGCTTCCAAGTACTTTCTTATCTTCAGTTATTTCTTCTACTGTCTTTTCAGCTGCTTTTCCCTCAGCTGCTTCGTCTTTATTAGCAGGTTTCCCTGACCTTTCCCCACTCCCTCTTCGGCTAAAAGGATTAAGGTTAAATTTCATTATGCTCATAATACCCTAAGTTATAAGTTTAAAAAAATGTCTTTTTATAACATAAAAAACAAAAATATCGGCATACGGTTGTTTACATTGCTTCAGCAACGTCTCTTTTCGGCCGGTACTGGAGCGCTTCAAGTACATGATTTTCTTCGACAGCCTCACTTTCTCCCAGGTCGGCAATAGTACGCGCAATGCGCATCACGCGGTGGTATGAGCGTGGTGAAAGGCCAAGTGCTCGCGCTGATTGCTGTAATGTACCCAGTGCTTTTGGGGTGATGTGAATAACTTTTTCAAGATTGCGGGCGCCAAGTTCACTATTTGGCGCGCCCTGGCGTACTGCCGCTTTATCACGGGCGCGGTTTATTCGCGCGCGTACCAGGTGCGACGTGTCGCCACCTCCGGCAGAAAGTTTTTCATGCGGGACATGGGGCACATTCACCCATAAATCAATACGATCAACGATAGCGCCGGACATCTTTCGTTTAAAGCGAAGCGCTTCATGTGTTTCGGCATAGTCGCCGGGCGGATTCATAGCAGCTACTAACATAATATTTGCCGGAAATGTATGCGTGCCGGCAGCACGGCTCACGGTAATAAAGCGATTCTCAAGTGGTTCACGCAGTGCCTCAATAGCGCGCCGGTCGAATTCAGGGAACTCATCCATAAAAAGTACTCCACGGTGTGCAAGTGTTACTTCGCCCGGGCGCACTATAGCGCCACCACCTACTAATGACACATGCGAAGAAGTATGATGTGGGCTGCGAAATGGCGGTTCAGTCAATAGCGGCTCCTTTAGGGTTCCTGAAATAGAATGGAGTGCTGTTACTTCAAGCGCTTCGTCAGGTGTAAGGCGTGGCAATATGCCACTCAGTGCGCGCGCAATCATAGTCTTGCCAGTGCCTGGTGGACCCATAAGTGCAATATTGTGTCGACCGGCAGCGGCGATTTCAATCCCCCGCTTTGCAGTTTCTTGCCCGGCAATGTCATGCATGTCTACCTCAGTACCTACAGGTTCTCGATCGCTTATTTTTGTTTTAGGAGTGGGCGTGAGTAATTTTCGTTGAACAAGGTGTGCAATAACCTCTTTAAGGCTGCCGGCACCATAAACCGTTATGCCATCAACAAATGCCGCTTCTGCGGCATTTTCTCTTGGTGTAATAATGGTATGAAAACCATGTTCGCGTGCAGCGAGTGCTGCAGGCAATGCGCCGTGTACGGGACGCAACATGCCATCGAGTGCCAATTCTCCAATAAAAAGAATCCCGTCTACTTCGCACGATATATCTTCTGCTGCTTTGAGGTAACTCAGTGCCATTGCTAAATCGAACACTGGCCCCTCTTTTTTAATATCCGCTGGTGCAAGCGACACAACCACTTTATGGTTTTTATTTTTAGGAGACTTAAATCCTGAGTGCTTAATAGCGCTCGATATTCTATCGCGTGCTTCTTCAACCGCTTTCCCAGCAAGACCTACGACTGCAAAAGCGTACAGTCCGCCTGAAATATCCGCCTCAACCGTAACCAGCGGTGCGTGAGGAAAATGGGGTTGCACACTGTATACCCGCGCAAACGACATTACATCTAGTATAGCAAAAGTTGCAGAAGCCTCTAGGAAGTCTCGTTAGAATTTCGCGTCCAGTCAAAACAGCAAAATTTCGAGCGAGAAACAAGGTGGAGTGCGAAGCGATGCATTGTGCATCGATAAGTGCGAACCACAGTTTAGTAGCCGAAATTTTGCTGTTTTGGCGGGCGAGCTCCCGCTCTTTTCTACTTTTATGGCGAAATTCTAAAGAGACTTCTACTTAAATCGTATCAGCAGTAGTGTACACATCTTGCACATCATCTTGCTCTTCTAGTTTTTCAATGAGTGCGGCGAGTTTTTCTCCATCTTCATCAGAAAGATCAACAGGGCTATTTGGTACATATCCCTCAGCGGTTTTAGTAAATGCCCACGCAGCACTACCAGGGGCGCCAAGTTCGTAGCCGGCTTTGGAAAAAATATGACGCATCTCTGGAGCAGTGCGCTTATTATTATCGGTTACTGCCGTAATAAGGAGCGCAACACCGCCTGGACCAAATGCTTCAAAAGTAACTTCTTCAAGTGCGGCAGCATCAGCACCACCTCCTTTAGCAACTGCCCGCTCAATATTCTCTTTGGGCATCGAATCTTTTTTAGCGCGTTCAATTGCTGCCGCAAGACCTGGTGATGTCACATCACCACCTGCTTTACGCGATTCTACCGCAATCACATTGGCGTGCTTAGAAAATATTTTACTTTTTTGCGCGTCAGTCGCCGCCTTTTTGTGTTTAATTTTTGACCACTTATTATGTCCTGACATAGTTTATGCAACCTCTTGATCAATATGTTTAAGGCAGGTGCGCGCGGCTGGATTTGCTTCAAGTCGTTCAAATTCAATGGGTTCTTCTGAAACTTCACAGATTCCATAGTTACCGTCTCCAATTTTCTTTAATGCACGCATAACGTTGTTAAAACGTCCTTCAAGTTCATTCATCGAAGCGTTGTTTTCGTGCATTGCTTCAATAATGTCGGCATTGTCATTGCGGTCCGGTGATGTCTCTTCTCCTTCAGGTTTTTTAGGTTCCCAATCGCCTGGGTGGTTTGGGTTGCGTGAACCGAGACTCGCGAGTTCTTGTTCTAAAATATCTCGTTCTTTTTCAAGCCGTGCTTTTAATTCGGTAATCTGTGTTTCAGTTAGCATATACGGCGTATCATAGCATATTCATGTCACCCGGCACACACTTGGTAAAGATAGCTGTTACTGGTTGAGCCGCATAACCACTTCTCGTAATGTAAATTCATTTGTGGTGATTATGAGGGTGTCTCGTGATGGGTACGCATAGATAATAGGCCATGCATCTTGGCTGCGCCGCGTATCAATATTATTTATAATCGTGTCTCTAAACGTGAGTTTCGGTGCATTGCTGGCTGCATTTAGTGGTGCAAAAAAATCTCCAAGTGCTTCTCCTAACGTTCGTTCTGTATCAAGGAGTGCGTTAAAAGATCGATCAAACATACGTACCTTAAGTATGATAAATGGTTGATTACGGTCAAACGCATGTACGCCGATCATGACATCAACTATTTCGCGAACAAGGAGCGGGGGCAGATTTAATGCCTGTGCCACTGTGGTTGGCGAAGCTTCAAATGAGCCTTCAGTCACTACAACACGGAGCACTTCACCAAGCGACATATCGGTATCCTGACGAAGTGTTGCTAGATCAGCAATCACGGAATCGTCGCGCGCTATAGTGGCGGTGCGATTAGCAAAAATAATACCAGGCGACAATTCAGCAATTTCTTTTTCTTCCTGATTCACAAAAAAAGTAACTCCAGCTACTGCGCCAATACCAAGTATAAAAAAAACAAAAGCACTTACCAGCAAAAGGATACGTTTTTTTTGCCCCTGATTTTTCTTCTCAGGTTTTGGATCCTCTTTCGGATTTGTTTTTTCAGCGTTTACAATTGAAGAGAGTGTTTCACCACGCGCCTTTATTACATTATTCATGTCCTGCGCGTAGGTACGGATACGTGGCAAGACCCCCATCGAAGTATTTGATTCCGATGTGTTTTTTTCTACATCTCGCGCGGGGAAGAGGTATCTTTTTCTTGGCCTTGTGGCTTATCCATTACTCTATTGTATCTTGTTAGCGTCAGGCGCGCTATGAAATTATGTTTGGATTACTCTCCTTGTTTTTCTGGTGGCGTTATCCCTTTACGTATCGCAAACTCAGGGTCAATAGAGGCAATTGAAAGCGCCACTTTCCCATCACCTTTCACTTCTTTTATTACTACGCGCACTACTTCTCCTTCGGTGAGCACGTCAGAAACATGTTCAATATGAAATGGTGCGATTTCGGATATATGTACCAAACCCTCGGTGTGGTCATTGAGTTTTACAAAAGCACCGAAATCTACAACATTCGTCACTGCTCCTTCAATAATTTCACCTGGTTCAAATACATGGGTCATGTCACGGATGATTTGCGCCGCTTGGTCAGGTCCTTCACCGACGCCGGTAATGAAGACGCTCCCGTCATCTTCAATGGTAATCCCATCCACTCCCGTATCTTCTTGTATCTTTTTAATCGTTTTACCTTGTGAGCCAATAACCATACCAATTTTCTCAGGGTCAATAGTCAGTGGAACGATTTTCGGCGCACGTGGGTTGATAGTGTTGCGCGGTGCACTAATAGCTTCATTCATTGTTTTAAGAATGTGTAGGCGCGCTGCTTTGCCGCGTTCAAGCGCTTCTTTAAGTACTGCAAGTGGTACGCCGTCTACTTTTACATCAAGTTGAATTGCAGTCACTCCTTTTTCGGTGCCGGCAACTTTAAAGTCCATGTCGCCGTGGTGATCTTCAGGGCCTTGGATATCAGTAAGGACAGCATAGCTATTTTCGTTTTCATACATAACACCCATAGCAATTCCGGCGACCGGTCGGATAATAGGGACACCACCGTCCATAAGCGCAAGCGTTGAAGCACACACACTGCCCATAGAGGTCGACCCATTTGAAGCAAGTGCCTCAGAGACAAGACGGATAGTATAGGGAAAATCTTTTTGCGCAGGAATAACAGGCAGCAACGCCTTTTCGGCAAGTGCACCATGTCCGATCATGCGGCGATTCAGGCCACCAATTCGGCCGGTTTCACCAACCGAAAATGGTGGGAAGTTGTAATGGTGCATGAATCGTTTTTTCTCTTCAACTCCTTCAATCGAGTCAATAATTTGCGAATCGTCAGGTCCACCAAGAGTGAGCGCTGAGAAAATATGTGTTCCCCCTCGATAAAAAATACCTGAGCCGTGTAGCACAGAAGAAATACCGCCAGCCTGAGCGAAAAGTGGTCGCACTTCGTCGAGAGAACGTCCGTCTACACGCTCCCCTGCTTCAATAGCGCGTTTACGCATCAGCATTTCTACCTGACGTTCAAAAAAAGTATCAGCGATTTTTGTGATATTCGGATTATCTGCACGTATCGCTGCGAGGTATTCTTCTTTCAGCACCCCACTCGCTGTTTTCCCTGGTGCTCCTGAAAACACTGCGTTATAAAACCGGTCACCGAGTGCATTAAATTGTTCTTCAACTTCAGGTGGAACCGGAGTATCATGCACAGCGTTTTTTTGTTTTCCTACAGCATCACGAAGCTGCTTTTGGAATTGTTGGAGCTTTTCAATTTCTTGAGAGCCATAGGAGAACGCCTCCATAAGTGTCTCTTCAGACACCTCATGTGCACCCACTTCAATCATCGTAATAGTTCCGTCACGTCCACAAAGTAAGATATCGAGTTCAGTATCTTCTGATTCACGAAAGTGATAAGTAGGATTCAAAATAAACTCATCACTCCCTTTTTGTTTACCAATACGCACTGCACTCACTGGCCCATTCCAAGGGATGTCCGAAGTGGCGAGTGCAATAGATGCTGCATTAACGCCGAGCACATCAGGATCATCTTCGTCGATAGAAAGGACGGTCACCACAACTTGGATGTCATTGCGAAGACGGTGATCAAAAAGAGGACGTATCGTACGATCAATGACTCGTCCCGAAAGGACTGCGTCTTCAGAAGGTCTGCCTTCACGTCTGATAAATCGGCTGCCGAGTATTGCTCCAGCAGCATAGAATTTTTCTTCATATTCTACTGAAAGTGGAAAATAATCTTTTTCACTCTCCTGTGTCCCCATGACTGCAGTGGTCAGCACTGTTGTGTCACCATACCGCACCAACACTGACCCGTTTGTCTGATCAGCAAGATCAGTAAAAGTGGCTGAGAATATCTTATCGCCAAGATGTGTCTCAAAGGTCTTCTCTTGCATAATTTCTAAAAAGTTAAGATTTATCAGTATCTGAACCGACTACATACGGGCCACCATCTTCATCATCTATGTCCTCTCCTTTTGGGAGAATTTCAGGTTCCTCTTTATTTGTATTTGGAAGGAATCGGTTTGGTGTGAGAAGGAATTTACGCGAGTTTTCACTCATATCTATAAATTCATCAGCAACCTCCCTCAATTTACCTGAAGATGATTTACCAAATGAAATAACTTCAACCTGTACTCCGTGTGTTTTAAGGTATTCAACAAGAGGGATAAAGTCGCCATCCCCGGTTGCCAATACAATCGCATCAAGTCGACTAGACACTTTAATTGCATCAACTGCCATACCAACATCCCAGTCTGCCTTCTTAGCGCCACCGTAAAAGATTTGTAATTCTTTTGTCTTTGTCTCGATACCCATTTTAGTGAGCGCATCGAAGAAAGCCTTTTCTTCACCACTCTCAGTGGTAACCACATATGCTGCGGCGCGGATAAGTTGTCTTCCTGCAACTGCTTCTTTTAATACGTTACCAAAATTAACCCGCGCTTTATAAAGGTTTTTAGCGCTATGATAGAGGTTTTGTGTATCAATAAATACAGCAACGCGCTGATCTTTGTGTTTAATAATAGCCATAGAAATTTTATATGTATGTATTAGAGAATAATTCCCTCATGCTGTCGCATTAGAAACCTTTACGGGATTTCATAAAAAAATGAGGAGGTGCCGTCGGCACCTCCTCATCATACCAGAACACTTTTTAAAATAGGTTGTACACGAAGTGTGTAATACACTATTTCTTCAAGCCCAAATTTTTTACCAACTTGTTGTACTCACGCTTGTTATCTTTTTCAAGATATTTCATATGTGAGCGACGATCAGCAACCATCTGCAAAAGACCGCGGCGTGAGTGCTTGTCTTTCGGGTTTTTCTTTAAATGCGCAGTGAGTTCGTTGATCTTTTTAGTCAAAAGAGCAATCTGCACCGATGCTGAACCGGTGTCCTCCTCATGTTTTTGAGTAGCTTTCACCACGCGTGTTTTCTGTGTCTTTGTAAGCATGTAGTCGCTACTCTACCACAAATAACCTTTGTTTGCAATACACTAGAGAATACACTCCTTCGCGTTATACTGGAAACATGAAACTAGTCTCGTGGAACGTAAATGGAATTCGTGCGGTCATTCGCAAGGAGTTGTTTACTCCTATGGTCAAGGAATTAAAGCCAGATATCCTTTGTCTTCAAGAGACCAAAGCGCAACCAGGTCAAGTCGAGATTGATTTACCTGGGTATGAAGAGTATTGGCACTCAGCAGAGCGAAAAGGATACTCAGGAACAGCTATTTTTTCTAAGGAAAAACCGCATTCGGTGCATTTTGGGTTTCCTGAACATATTGTGAAGCAGTACCATTTAAAAGATGGATTTGGCGATTTAACCACTGAAGGAAGGGTTATTGCCGCTGAATTTACTGAATTCTTTGTGGTAACGGTGTATACACCAAACTCAAAGCGTGATCTTGAGCGACTTCCAATGCGCTATCAGCACTGGGACCCGGCATTTCTTGCGTATATTGTTGAACTTGAGTCACAAAAACCCGTTATTTTCTGCGGTGATTTAAATGTTGCCCACACCGAAGATGACTTAGCAAACCCGAAAGCAAACGAAGGAGAACATGGTTTCACAAAAGAAGAGCGTGAAGGTGCGGATAATATAGTTTCTGCCGGTTTCACAGATAGTTTCCGTATGTTTAACGAAGGAAACGGATTTTATACATGGTGGAGTCCGTTCAGAAAGGCACGTGACCGTAACGTTGGTTGGCGCTTGGACTACGTATTCGTTTCAAAACTTCTTGAGAAACGTGTTAAAAAAGCCGATATTCACCCCGATATTATGGGGTTCTGATCATTGCCCTGTTTCTATCGAAATTAAGTAGTGATAATGTATGCGTGAAATACGCGAATTGCTCCTCAATATAAAGGACTGTCCTTTATAAAAGACATTCTAAAAGACAAAAACTGTGGATAGCGTACCCCATGTCTTTTAAAGGACATGTATACTAGTAACAGATCGTTCTTTCCTGAAGCAGAGCTTCGCCAAGCTATACGCGTCCTCAACACTATTTGAATTGATACGGCGGCGTCGTATATTTAGCCCTCTGTTTTAAACAAAAACACTCCTCGGGATTTCGAGGAGTGTTTTTATATGTATATGTCCTTTACAAATCTGTAGCGAGGTCGGTCCTTGCTACCGCCTGCTCGATCGTGGTACCTAAGGAACCCATTCTGTAGCGAGGACCGACCTCGCTACAGCCACCTACCACCTACTGTTTACGATACATGGTGTTTAGAGCGGATAGCTTTTATCGCCTCTTCTTCCTCTTTTTCTTGTGCCCGCTTCCCTTTCTCTCCTAATTCGCGGAGAGCTTCGTCGGGTAGTTCTTTGAGTTCATGTGTGCGTTTCTCAAGGTATTCCCCAGTATTTTTTTGCGGGTCCTCGAGCACCTCTTCAAGTAGTGCGTGGAGGAGCCATCCAATACGAGGTCCCGGTTTCATATGAAACTCTGCAATGAGTTGGTCGCCATTTATCTTAAGCATACCGACAGAAATAGGGTCACGTAGCGCTTCTTCAACCATCGACTTATATTTACGAAAACGAAACGGTTGTTCTTTTGGTCGGCCGGTACCAATGCGGTCACAAATACGCAGGTTCAATAGGTCCCAGATATTCTCTTCCCCCACATTTTGAATCATACGGCGTACCGCAGAAAGCGTGACCTGATCAGGATCTGAGAAAAACATGTGCCATCGCACGAGTTTAACAACCTTCTCTGTCAGGTCTTTTGGGAAACGGAGGTCTTGCATAATCTTTTTAGTCACACGGGCCCCCACTACCTCGTGACCATAGAAAGTCCAGTCTTTTTTCTCCTCACTCCATACGCGCGTTTCAGGCTTTGATACGTCATGGAAAAGACCCGATAAGCGAATAGCAAGGTCCCAGTCCTTATCGGCAGCGTGCTGGAGTGCTCGGAGGTTGTGTTCAAACACTTCAAACGAATGCGCTTGATTTTGATCCACACCAATACCCCGCTCCAAGTCAGGAGCAATATACGTTAAAAGTCCAAGACGCTGTGCAATCACAAGCGCCTGCATGGGAGTATGTGTTTTTACAATACGAATAAATTCATCACGAATACGTTCTTTCGAAATTTTCTCCAGTTGTCCTGCATGTTCATGGATAGCAGTTGCCGTTTCAGACTCTATAGCGAATTCTAGTTCAGCCGCAAGGCGGACTGCACGCATCATCCGCAGAGCGTCTTCTTGAAAACGCTTCCGCGGATCCCCTACGGCGCGTAAGAGTTTGCGCTCCAGGTCTTCTGTGCCGCCGTGTTCGTCCACAAGCGTGTCATCTTTCAAACGGTACGCGAGGGCGTTTACCGTGAAATCACGTCGCTCAAGGTCTTCTGAGAGCGTTTCCGCCCATGTTACCTCGTCGGGTCGTCTCGCGTCAGAGTACTCCCCTTCTTTTCGATACGGCGTCACTTCAATAACCGCTAACAGCGGGTCATCTGATTCTGTTTTTACACCGACGGTACCAAAGTCGTTTTCATAAAATGACTCCGGAAAAATTTCCTGAATTTGTTCAGGAGTTGCGTTGGTGGTCAGATCCCAGTCTTTAGGCGTTTTCCCCAGCGCCATATCACGTACACACCCACCTACTAAATAGGCTTCAAAACCAGCGTTTTCAAGTGCATCTGAAACGGTGCTTACCTCTTTAGGTACTTGTGCAATATCCATAAATCTATTCTAGCGCAGATTATCAAAAACGACCTACACACATTTACATGTGTCTATTCATCTAGGAAGGCATCGCTTACCAGGAGTAATATAATAGCGGTAGCAGCAACAAAAAAAGCTCGTCTACGGTCTTTTCTCCACCTACGTTCTTGACGTGACCTCTGTCCCTTAAAGAAATCTTTTTGTTCTCCCAATGGCATAAAGCACTATAATGCGCTTTTAGAGGTGGGAGGTCAAATATAAAGGGGTGTCAGGACTCCTCCTCGGCTTTATCAGGTATACTCGCCAGGACTCCTCCTCTTCTCTGTTCGTCCACCAGGACTATCCCAGAATAGCGGACTTTTGTAGGCACGCTTCGCGCACCTAAAAAGCTCTCGCTTTCCTGGACGCGGCCTCGAATGTTTTGCTCCGTGAATTCTCCGCAAAACATATACTCCGGCCGTTCTCGTCCTGCGAAATGTACGAAAGTACATTTCTGCGCGGCCTCTCGCTTCGCTCGTGTGCACCCGCCAGGACTCCTCCTCCCCCGCTTTGTTCAAATCGCAAAGCGATATATTCACAAAGCTCCTCCGGAGCCGGGCGCCCTCACTCCTCCGCTTCGCGCGTTCGGGTCGCCTTCGAGTCCTGGTTGTTGCGTATGCAACAAAAATAGCCAGCAAAAGCTGACTATTTTCGATTGCTGTGCACCCGCCAGGACTCGAACCCAGAATAACTGATCCGAAGTCAGTCGTGATATCCATTTCACCACGGGTGCAGTGACCCCTATAGTACGCTATAGAAAGGAAAAAATAAAATGTGCGGCCAGGGAGGAAGAATCGGCGACAGGTTCCTAATTCGCTGCGCTCATAAGGACCTCCTGCCCGGACTCGCCGCCCCGTTGTGCCAAGAAATCAGCACAACGGGGACCCACGGCTCCGTCTTTCGATTCTCCCTGGCTCGCTACTAAAATATAGTCGCTCAATGCATTCGCATTGCGCTCATTATTTTTGTGCGGCCAGGGAGAATCGAACTCCCGACTGATCCTTGGCAAGGACCCGTTATACCACTTAACCATGGCCGCAGTTCCTATATATTTGCACACGACTTCTGTTTCAGCAACTTTTTAGAGTTGCGTTATCTATCTAATATCCAAACAGGAGCACTATCCCCCACAGACACGTTCAAATAAAGATATACCCTATTGAAAGATTGAGTACGCGCTATAAATTTACACTCCACTAACAGAAGTATTTCCTCCAAAGAAAATGCAAGAGAGACTAAAAATATTTTTGTAAAAGACATAATAAATAAAGACAGATGTATTTAAAAGGACGAACAGTTTCATATGAAACTCGTAATTATTCCGTTTTTCAGAAATATACCGCCGAGGAATAGACTTAAAAATAGCCCTATTTTTCGTCTTGTCCTATAGAACGTTTCACGTGAAACATCTAAAAACAGTGGATAAAGCTGTGGTATATGTTAATAAAAGACATATTTACGTCTTTTAGAAAATGACCGAAAAACATATAATACGGCTTAGTATAGCCATATTATATGTTTTGTCCTTTTAAAAACGTTTCACGTGAAACAAATCTGAGCGGTTCCACGTGAAAACACCCATCTCTCTTTGTTGGGTGCAATTTTGTACCGTGTTCAGCGTATATGGTTTCATGTGGAACCTATAAAAGAGTTTCATATGAAACAACCGTATACATATAATCAATACGTATAATGATTCCTTGTCTTAAGAGCATAGTGACTCTTTTCACGTGGAACCACCGCGATGCGCTTTTAAGTTGTTTCATGTGAAATAATAGTCATATGGCGCGACATAATGAAGTGGGGCAATTAGGGGAGGATATTGCTACTCAATTTTTAAAAAGAAAAGGATGGCAGATTCTGGCAAGGAACTTTCGTAAACCGTATGGTGAAATAGATATAATTATACAAAAAGGTGGAATAACACGGTTTATAGAGGTAAAAACCGTTTCCCATGAAACAAATGATCAGGATAGGGGAAACGTTTCCCGTGAAAACACAGAGATACGTCCCGAAGAGAATCTCCATCCACAAAAAATGCGCCGCCTGGCACGCGTGGTTAACGTATATTTGCTTTCACATGAAACAGAAGAATGGTTTTTTGACCTCATCTGCGTCTATCTTGACGAAGAAAACCGCTCGGCGCAGGTAAAATGGATAAAAGACATCATCCTCACCTAAGTATGTCTTTTATAACCTTCAAAGATTAATACTTTGATTAACAAAAAACCTCTCACGGAGAGAGAGGTTTTTTACCATTCTTGCTTATTGAGTAAGCGCATCTCATATACATAGTCGGGGCGCCGGGATTCGAACCCGGAGTCACCTGTACCCAAAACAGGCATGTTAGCCGTTACACCACGCCCCGACTATAGATATGAGATTGTTAATGTTTACTATCAAATTTCTTTGACGCTAAACATCACTATTAGCATCTTATTTTCAAGCGAATACCTCGGACGCGTAACCGTGCCCGAATGCAATAGAGAATACCACGCTCAGGGGTGCATTACCATAGATTACTGTCTAAGGTGGGGGAAAGGGACAGGATTTATCGTCTGTTTTCTGATATCGTAAGCTCTATGGATATACTTAATCTTTTGTTTTTTCAGTACGGTGTTGCAACAGCAATATTTATCGGTACATGGATTGTACTATGGACCGCTAAGAAATTTGTTATTAATCGTTTAGAGTATTTTACAAAAAAAACAAACACCGATCTTGATGATGCCGCTGTGGGGATATTAAACACCATCAACCCTGTGGTATTAGGGGCAGCATCGCTTGCGTTTAGTATTCGTTTTGCAGACGTACCCGAGATTGTTGTCACAGTAATCAGCGCTGTGTTCATGGCGGCATTGATATATCAACTATCAGTTGGTATTGCGCGAATACTTACTATTGTCATAGTGAAATCAGGAGGAAGTCCTGATGATGTTGGGCGAAAAGCTG
Organism: Candidatus Phycocordibacter aenigmaticus; assembly: GCA_045401115.1. Classification (GTDB taxonomy): domain Bacteria; phylum Patescibacteriota; class Minisyncoccia; order Phycocordibacterales; family Phycocordibacteraceae; genus Phycocordibacter; species Phycocordibacter aenigmaticus. Next base: position 207,059 of record CP174359.1, read on the forward strand.
CAGCCTCATTCCTCGCTGGGGGAGTAAAGGTCATTATATGGTTACTTGGCGCTTTATGGATTCTTTCGAATTTTGGTGTGAACGTGACCTCGCTTATTGCCGGCCTCGGTATTGGTGGTGTGGCAATCGCCTTTGCGTTACAGAAAATTCTCTCTGACCTCTTTAGCTCATTTGCTATCTACCTTGATAAACCGTTTGAAGTGGGGGACTTTATTATTGTGGGAGGCAACGCAGGTACTGTTGAAAAGATTGGTATTAAAACCACACGATTGCGTGCCCTACAAGGAGAGGAATTGGTTATTTCAAATGCTGAACTGACCACTAGTCGAGTACAAAATTTCAAAAAAATGGAGGAACGGCGCGTTCAATTTCGCTTCGGTGTTTTATATGAAACACCTCACGCGCTCCTTAAAGAAATACCAGGCATGATCAAGAAGATTGTTGAAGCACACGACGACGTGCGTCTCGATAGAGCTCATTTAGCTGCCTACAGTGATTCAGCGGTAACATTTGAGTTGGTATACTTCGTGCTTTCTGGGGACTACAAGAAACACATGGATATAAACGAAGAAATCCTTTTTAGCATAAAAGAGGCGTTCGATAAGAAGGGAATTGGTTTCGCATACCCAACGCAAACACTCTACGTAAAGAAAGATGCGCTAGCAAAAGAGAAATAACAGTTAATTTCCTTCAATGACTGCTACGAGTTGCGCCAGCAATAGAGGAGCAACGTGTTTTTCAAATATTCGCTTTTCTTCTAACAGGTCGCCTTGGAGATAATCCACTAAAGGGGTGCCGTGTTCAGCTTCAAAATTACGGATAATATACTCCGTGGTAAGCGCGTGCAGCTCTCTTTCGCCGGTAGTATCGGCGCTAGAAGAGGTGACAATAAGACCAGTCAGTACACCATCAACACGGGCAACTGCTCCTCCTGAAGCACCCTGCTGCGCGAGAATAGACGAACCAGTAGAGATAACATCAACAGTGCTGGTCCCAAACGTATATAGTTGTTCAACAGTTGAAGGAGAAGAAACGGCATATAAATCTTTTTGTATAATTGCGCCTCCTAAAAAACCAGCAGGGTATCCAGCGAGCAGCACGTCAGAATTAAGCGGGGGAGTATGGAGCGCAACAGGGAGGTGTGAAAATTGAGCAGGAGCGAGTATGTCTGCTGCTACAAGACCGGTAATTGCCAAAAAGGCATAATCATATTCACCAGTGCCACGTGGTCGTTCTGTCTTAATTTGATACGCATTTTCACTCACCCACGAGGGAGGCAGAAAAAGCAGTTCAGCGGTGTAGGCGGGTTTTGCTGGGCTGCCAGTGCGGATAACGCATTCAATATTATCTTCGGTCGGATAATCTTTAAGAAGAAAATACTGCGCCACGTGGGCGTTAGTAAGGACAATTCCTCGGGTATCAATAAGTACACCACTTGCGGTTATAGGGTGCAACACGCCTCCATTTTTGGTTGTACAGAGTATATTAACCACGCTTGAGCGCACTGTTTCTGTCAGATTAGTAATTGGCTGCACTTCAAATTGCTGTGTTGTCGGGCTAGTTATTGGTTTTTGCGGTGTTTCAGGGTCGGCATAAACGGTATTATCTGGTTTTTCTACTCTGATTGGCGGCTCAGTCACCGTCTCGGTGTCTTCTTGTGGTGTTGATGAAACCGGATCCTCATATGTGCCTTGGATAAGCGGCGGTGGTGTATAACCTGGTATCGAAGAATGATCTATAACGATTTGGAGACTCAATCCGGCCCAAAACGCTAGAATAAGCCCTAAAATAAGGGTTTTTATGGGAAATTGCATACACGCATTATACCTCTTTCCAGGGGTGGTTGACAGTCCTATTTTGTGCTATAGTAGTTGAGTTCTTGGCCAGTATGGCTGAGTTCTTAGTAATCGAGCCTATCCTTTTAGATAGGTTTTGTTCATTAAAGAAAACAGACCATGACTGACGAAATGACAACTGACAACGCACCAGCTACTGATGCTCCAGCAACGGACGCACCAGCTACTGATGCTCCAGCTACAGAAGGTGGAGACGCGTAAGCCTCTCTCCTCAAAAAACCCTCGCTTCGGCGAGGGTTTTTCTTATGGGGAAGAGAAGGAACGTTATACCTGGTAAGAGTAGTCGTTTTGCGGTATTCTAGAGCAGGTCCCAAGGAGCTTTGCGGGTGTAGTTTAGTGGTAAAACGACTGCCTTCCAAGCAGTAGTCGGGGGTTCGATTCCTCTCACCCGCACAAAATAATGAGCCCCACACAAGAGTGTGGGGTAATTATATTTTGTCACGAGGTGAGAGGAATCGAACCGGAAAGGGGTCGGGAAAACACGTTGTTTTCCCGTGGCGGAGTTAGGCGACCTGCCTGCCAGTAGGCAGGAGCCGGCATAGAACCGAGGGTTCTATGAGCGCAGGCGAGGATACGCCGAGTAGTGAGATAGCGAAGCGTCCTCTCACCCGCACAAGAGACGAGAAGAATGAAAATATTTTTTCATTCTCAAGGCTCGCAGTGATGGCAAGCTGTGCTTACCCGCACTGATTCAAAAATACCGTAGATACCCACAGTATTTTTGTTATAGTGAGCTCTTATATGAGTAAAGTGTATTTCGTTCGACATGGTGAAAGCGAACATAATAAATTAAAGCGCTACGCTGGAACTATTGATAGTCCTTTGACGGACTTAGGTAGAGAACAAGCTAAGAAAACAGCTGAGCTTCTTAAGGAGAAGAACATTACGTATATTTTAACTTCCAGCATGTCTCGAGCCCTAGATACTGCCTCTGAAATTAGAAAAATAATTGATCCATCCGGAAATATTCCATTTGAGAACACTCCGTTACTAAAAGAAGTTCATTTCGGTGATATTCAAGATGAGGTTTACAATGAAGTAAAAGGAATTAACCACGGGATTACTAGTGGTACTGGTGATTCTGCAAAAGAACTCTATGAACGTGCTACAGCAGTTTTAAGGTTGATTGAATCAATAAGTGCGCCTGGCAATATTCTTATTGTAGGACATAGCTCCTTTACTTCAGTGATTTTTGCTGTGAAAAATGGCAAAAATGAAGACGATTTAATTGAATACAGGAATCAATGGTCATTTAATAACGGGGAAGTGAAAGAACTATAGTAATCTGACGTCGATATCCTATCCACCCCCACACAAAAATCCGCCATACGGCGGGTTTTTGTTAAGAGTTCAAGAAGAACGAATCTCTATGCTCCTTTGATTGCTTCCTTAAGCGCCTTTGCAGGGCGGAACTTAGGAACACGCATTGCTGGAACCTGGATTGATTCACCGGTTCGTGGGTTGCGTCCCATGCGCGCAGGGCGCATTTTTGTTGAGAAGATACCAAAGCCGGCAATGGATACTTCATCTCCTTGCTTAAGGGTATCGATAATAGTGTCTACAAGTGTATCAACAACCTGTTCTGACTGTGTTTTTGTGCCTCCGACTATTTCGTGCACTTTGTTTGCGAGATCTGATTTGTTCATATTATTTACGGGGTTACTATACTAAATCACCCAAAAGGCTTATATCTATTATATCCATTGGGTTTTTTGGTGCAACATAAAACAAAAATTGACTTATTTATCAATTTGTAGTCTTATTTTTGTTTACAAAACCATGTATTGTACGCTTTTTCGATACGTGCGGACACTGCTTCAGCATCAAGTGCGGTTGTATCAATAACAAGGTCAAACGGTGCAGTATTTTCAATATCAATACCGTATATATCCTGGTAACGTCGGCGTTTACTATCGTGCCGCGCGGTCATGGTTTGTTTTATTGTTTCAAGTGATTGAGTCGTGTCGCATTCTCCCGATTCACGGATTCGTTTTACTGCGACTTCTGGGTCGGTCGTTAGAAATACTTTAAATGAGCGATGAATCCAATGATAGGCAAGTCGTGAATCAATAACCAATCGGGTGTGTTTAATGCCTAGCTCTTGCACTAACTCGTCAATCTCACGGTCAATGCTCGTATCATTCTGAGCCTGTTTGTTTAACGTGTTTATTGATACTGCACGTTTTTCTGCAACTGCACGGAATATGTCACCCGAAGAGAAATATTGATACCGAAGTCGCTCGGCCAATGTCTTAGCAATAGTTGATGCGCCACTGCCTGGATTTCCCGTTACAGTGATTATCTCTTTTTTGTTTTTCTGTATCACGTCGGTATCTTCTTCTTGAAGATGTTGCAAAATACGGTCAACCGTTACTCCCTGCATTTCTTTAAATTTACGTTCATATCTGCGGATTGCCTGATTTTCAAAAATACCGTAGGCAAGGACCGACACAATGGGGAACAGTACTGTGAGCGCAATCATGCCAAATCCATCAATCAGTGGGTCTCTGCCGGGGATACTTGAAGCGAGCCCAATACCAATTGCAGCAACGACGGGAACGGTAATAGTTGAGGTAGTTACACCGCCTGAGTCATAGGCAATTGGTGTAATAGATCGGGGAGCAAATATCGTTAGAACGATAACGAGTGAATAACCAGCAAGGAGGTAATAGATAAGAGGGTCTCCATTAACAATACGGTAGGCGCCAAGAAATATACCAAACCCTGCTCCAAACGCTACACATACCCTCAGTACGAGCTGTTTAATCGCTCCGCCGGAAACTTGCTGCGCTTTACGTGCGATGGTCGTGAGTGCTGGCTCAGCCATGGTGGTTGCAAACCCAATTGAAAACGCAAAGAGATAAATGATCCACAATACGCCATTTTCCACGAGTGACGTGGCAAGTGATTCGCCAATAGTAAAGAGACCAAGTTCGAGTCCGTATACAAACGCATAGAGTCCAATCACCACCATGGCAAACCCAAAGGTTCGTTGCGGTATATTGGCAATCGTTTTATTAAGGACTACATAGTAAAAGAAAAGAATCACTAACAAGATTGGTATGATGTCGCCAACAGTCGCCATGAGTCCCGCAAAAATATCGGAGAGAGAAAACGCAGCAAACGCACTTGCGAGCATTGAAGAATTGGTAAGTACCACACCAGGATCAGCAGAAAATCCAAGTGGCGGGAGTGTAAAGCCAAACTGATAGGCAGCAATGCCGTACAGTTGAACAAAAATCATCGGGATCACGCTCGCGAGTGCAATGAGCCCAAAGCCGTCAATGACTGGATCGCGGTTTTTAAGATTTCGCGCAAGTCCAATACCCAACGCTGCAATTAAGGGGACGGTGACAGTTGAGGTGGTCACTCCTCCAGAATCAAATGCAATGCCAATAATTTCAGGAGGTGCAAAAAAAGAAAGCACAGTGGCAGTTACGTATCCGCCAATAATGTAGTAATGAATAGGATGGTTTAAAATGAGTCGCACGACTCCTAGCACAATTGCCGCTCCCACTGCCAGCGCGACTACTAGTCGAATCGTGAGCGCATCGAGCACTCCACCAGAGACCGCCGCCGCCTTCCCGGCAATTGCAATCAGTGCTGGTTCGGCAATAGTGGTTGCAAACCCTACCACAAACCCGAACACAATAACGATCGCGCGTGACTTTGCGGTCGATAAGAGGTGTGCCAACTCTTCACCAAGCGGGAATATACCTACTTCAAGCCCTCTCAGAAAAAGCGCCAAACCAATACCCACAATTATCAGACCAATCACCATAGACGGCCACGACTCAGGAATTTCACGAATGATTAAGAATTGAAAAAAGGCGACTACCGCAATGATAATGGTGAGGTCAAGAAAAGACTGTCGCATGTCACCAATAAACGTGAAGATGGATTTTTTAATAGGGGGCATATCTCCCTTAGTATGCCAGATAGATTACACTCAACCCACACACACCATTTCCCCAGCCACATGGTCAACACCCGGGTGTTGACCATGGGTACTAATCGCTGAAATAAAAATAAACGGCTCAATAGGTGAGCCGTTTATTTCTTATCTCTCTTACTATCTGAGGAAGGGGAGTTAGCGAGCCACTTCAATACTCCGTGTCTCGCGAATCACGTTTACCTTAATTTCTCCTGGGTATTTCAGTTCGTTTTCGATACGTTTAGCAATTGTTCGTGAAAGTTCGTGAGCTTCAATATCAGATACTTTCTCAGGGGTTACAAATATACGCACCTCACGCCCTGCTTGAATAGCATATGCTTTCGCAACGCCGTCAAAACTCGTCGCAATAGTCTCAAGCTCATTAAGTCGTTCAAGATAACGGTCTGCAGTATCACGACGCGCGCCCGGTCGTCCACCGGAAACAGCGTCAGCCACTTGTACTAGTATCGATTCGGTTGTTTCGTATGGGTATTCTTCATGATGCGACTGCATTGCCTGAATGATTCGTTTGTCAAAACCGAATTTTTCCAAAATACTTCTTCCGATTTCAACATGAGTGCCTTGTACACTGTGATCAACTGCTTTGCCAATATCGTGCAAAAGCGCACCAGTTTTAGCGATACGTACATCTGCGCCCAGCTCCGCGGCTAATATACCGGCTATATGTGCCATTTCAACCGAGTGGCGCAGTACATTCTGGCCATAGCTCGTGCGGAAATGAAGGCGTCCAAGGAGCGTCATAATACGCGGGTCAAGGTCATGAATACCGCACTCATATGCGGCAGCTTCTGCTTTCTCTTTCATTATCTGCTCAATTTCTTCTTGTGCTTTCACTACAGTGCTCTCAATACGTGCTGGTTGAATACGTTGATCAACAATAAGTTTTTCAAGCGCAAGTCGGGCTACGTGGCGCCGTACAGGGTCAAATGAAGAGAGGGTAATAAGTCCGGGGGTATCGTCAACCAGTACATCGACGCCAGTCGCACGTTCAAACGCGCGAATATTTCGTCCTTCACGACCAATAATTTTTCCTTTGATTTCATCGTTTGGTAGGGTAACGGAGGTAGTGAGGATGTCATTATTTACTGCGTTACCGAGTCGGTGAATTGCAGTGGTTAATATTTCTCTCGCTTTCCCTTCAAGGCGTTCTTTACCGGCAATTTCCAGTTTTTGCAAACGCACCAACATATCTTCTTCATGATGTTTTTTAACTGACTCCAAGAGTGCATCACGCGCTTCACTCTCACTCATAAATGAAACGTTTGCTAATTCTTTTTCACGTTTTTTAACGAGCATTTCCGCCTGTTCTTTAATAGTACGGACTTTCTGTATTTGTTCTTTGATGCGTTCTGCTTCACGGTCAAGATCAGTTTGACGTTGATCAAGATATATTTCTTTTGCCGTGATACGTTTTTCTTTTGCCGTCAGCACTTCTTCTTTTTGCTGCATCGTTTTACGGAGCTCTCCTTCAAGACGTTCCGATTTCTCTTCGGCAAGATTAAGGATGTTTTTTGCCTCTTCGCGTGCGTCGAGTCGCATCTGCTTAATTTCAAGCTCAACCGACCCGCGCTGTCCGAGTGATACGAGCCAACGCAGGAAATATCCCGCTGTCATGCCCATAATCCCGACAAGAGCCAAGAGGACGAATGCTAATTTTATTGACATATATGTTTCATTTCCATCACGTGTACAGCGGGTGTTTCTAGGTACTGATTTTCAGAAAAAGTAAGGAAATAAGCCGTATGTACTGGAGTGCCTGCTGCTGTATTCGTGATATATGGAATTATCATTATTTAGTGTTAGACGTCTGCACTATACCGCTGCGGTGCATTTGTATCAAATCCAGTGAATTATATAAAAAATCCCGTTTTAAAACGGGATTTTTTATCAATAGCATAATTATTTTTGCGTTTTGTAGATTTGGTCTACCACTCCGTATTTCTTTGCTTCATCAGCACTCATGAAGTAGTCGCGCTCCACATCTTTTTCTACTTTTGAGATATCTTGCCCGGTATTTTTAGCAAGAATTTTATTGAGCCGCTCGCGAGTTTTAAGAATGTGTCGCGCGGTAATTTCAATATCAGTCGCCTGTCCTTGTGCACCACCCCACGGCTGGTGAATCATGACTTCAGAGTTAGGCAACGCAAAACGTTTTCCTTTCTCGCCAGCAGAAAGAATAACTGCTGCCGCACTCGCTGCGATACCTACTGAAACCGTGGCAATATTAGGTTTAACGTAGTTCATGGTGTCGAGAATTGCCAGTCCTGCGGTTACCGATCCACCTGGTGAATTAATGTAGATAAAAATATCTTTTTTAGGATCCTCAGCTGCTAAAAAGAGTAACTGAGCAATGACCAAGTTTGCACTGTAGTCTTCAATAGGACCACTAAGGAAGATAATACGTTCCTTAAGAAGGCGCGAGTAAATATCATACGCGCGTTCGCCAAGATTAGTTTTTTCAACAACCATCGGAACAACTTGGTTCTTAAAGTTATCCATACCGTCGGTGTGTTGTGCGTTATTGTGAGGTATATACATTGTGCGTTAGGTTATCGATTATCTGTGTTCCGTGTATATGCACGGGACTGTCTTGGCTATCATACCGCAGAGTTGTTTTAAATGCCAAATACATAGCTACTAAAAAACCGGGCACTGCCCGGTTTAGTAGTTAATTTTCAAGGGTGATCGTTATGCTGATGTTTTTTCGTCATCCGAAGAGGTATCGGTATCAGATTTCGGTTCGTCAGTTTTTTCTTCAACCTTCTCTTCAGGCGACGCTTCCTCACCTTCTTGCATAGGGTCAGGTGGTGCAATCAGTGTTGGTGAGAGAAATTCCCATGCTTTTTCACGGAGAAATTGCTCAGCTGCATATGACTGTGCGCGATTCTCGTCAACGCCTTGGTCAGTCAGTCGTTTTACAAATGTTGCCTGGCGTTTCTTGTCCTCTTCGTTCAGTGAGAGTTTTTCTTCACGAACAATGTGTGCAAACACAAGGTCGAGCACGATACGCTTCTCAGCATTCGGTGCAAGGTCGGTCGTCACTTCTTCTTCGGTTTTATTAACTCGTTTTAGATAGTCTTCCCACTCAAGTCCTTGCTTCTTTACATCCTCTTTAAATGCCTGGAGGAGTGCCCGCGTCTCTTCTTGGGTGAGCACTTGTGGAATATCATATTGAGCAGCGGCGATAAGTGCTTCGGCTACTGCGCCACGCTTTTCTTGCATAGCCCGATCAGCAACACTCTTTTCAGCCTCTCCTTCAATAAAGTGCTCCACTGCTGTGCCATTTTCAAAACCAATCATTTTTGCTTCCTCATCAGTAATTGGTTCTTCCGCTTTGTCTTCATTTTCTTTAGCGTCTCCTTCAGCAACTTCTTCAGGTTTTGCCATTTTATTTATCGCACGAATTTGTGTACGAAATGCTTGTTTTGCATCATTAAGTTGTTTCTCACGCTCCTGTTCGGGGAGTGTAGCTAATGCATCTTGTGCAATCTTCTCATATCCAGTGATTTCCACAGTCGGTGGCGTTATTGCGGTAATTTCAAACGCCACATCAGAACCATGTTCTGGATCTTTGATTGAGAGTGAAAGTGGAGCAATTGGTTGCACCTCTTCTTGTTTTAGGATATCGGTGAGTGTTTCTTTAAGTGCACGCTCCGCAGCGTCTTTCCAGAGAAAGTTTTGACCCACTTCTTGAACAACGCGGTCTTCAGGCACATTTCCTTTACGAAAGCCGGGAAGTTCTACCTCTTTTACCGCTGCCTTAAGTGCTGTGTCATAAAATTTTTCAACGTCTTTTGACGCGAGAGTACCGCTGAGCACTACCTCGGCACCTTCTTTTTTTGTTTTGGTTATATTCATCCTATTGTGAAATTTCGGCGTGTGCTGCGCACGGTATGCCGATTAGTTTTTAATTAATTTCCCTTCTGTTCTCGGTTGTAGCGCCCCGGCACATTTGAAGAATGCGCCTTCATTGCTACAACGGGACGCGTGAGCCTCATCCTACACGAAAGTGAAGTAATTTCAAAAAAACCGCCTATGAATATCATAGACGGTTTTTTGTGTACTACGGTGAGGTTGGTTATTGATTTAATTCTGCTTCAAAATCTGCAGAAGCTTCATCAAGTCCTGAGAAATCAGTATTATCTAAGTCGGCTTCAATAGCATCAAGGTCGGTTGCACTACCTTGTGTTTGCAGATTAGCTTCTGCATCCCCATTAATCCCTGTTGATTCTTCGGTTGGCTGATTATTTTGGATCTGTTCAATACCGGTAGTGAAGTAATACATCGCGCCGAGCGCTAGGATGACGATGATAATAATGATAGCAATAACAGGACCAAAACCACCGTCTTTATGCGATGGTTTTGGTGTTATCTCAGGTTGTACATGTGGTGGGGTTTCTTGAGAAGTTGTTTCGTTATGTTCTTTATCCATATGTCTAGTATAAACTATTGTTTTTGATTAGTAACAGATGTGTGCGTTAAGAAGTGTTTAGGCGCCGTCGTTGGTACCATCCTCAGTAGTTTCAGCTCCTGCTTCGAGGTTTGTTGAAACTTCAGCGGCTGCTTTGAGTTCAATAAATGCTGAGCGAAGCGCTTCATGTGCAGCACGTACACGTGCCTGTGCACTGCGCATAGCCTCACGAGTTTCACTGAATATTTCTTTAATTCGTTCACGGGTCAGTGATGCTGCATCGACAGACAATGCTACTTTAAGGTCGGCTTCAATAGCAGCAAGGTCACCTTCTGCTATTACTAATTCACTCACTGCAAGGTCAAGATATTCTTGTGCTACAGCGGTGTCACCGCCGGATTCAGCAATGATATCAGTACGTGCTTGGAGACGTTCTGCAAGAGTATACATACGTTCTATAGCAGATCCTAAAACACGTGAGAAACGATCGAGATGGAGCTCTATACGTGCAGCAGCATCAGTGGCAACACGTTCCATAATTTCAGCACGTCGGTTTTCTTGTTCTTGCTCGCGTGTTGCTTGCTGGTCCTCAAAGGCTTCACGGCGAGTTTCGATAGTTGCACGTACTTCCGCGCGTCGGTCGGTAACGTCAATGTTTGCATTCGCATCCGCCTGTGTTTCGCGCCGTGCCTGAAGTGTTTCGATGTTTTTCTGTACTGCTTCGCGCCGTGTTTGTACTTCTTCTTTTAATAGGGTGCGTTGCTCTTCGATTCGTGCACGTGTTGCGTTTACATCAACTCTGAGTGATGCTTCTGTTTTTGCCCGGACGTTTGTGCCAGCATCATTTGGTCGTACCTGAACATCTGCATTATTGGTGGTCCGTACATCAACCCGCGCTGGTGGCTCCCGGTGTTCTTCTGCAAATACCACAGTACTGAGGAGAGTAAATGTAAGAATGATAATAAAGGTGAGAATACTGTATCGGTATATAGTGTGTGTCATAAAGTGTTAGTGAAAGAATGAGTAATTATTATTGATATAACAGTACCGCTTCACGGTACCAGTCATAGATTCATTATATAGGCTATTCTTTCTTTGTAGAGTATCTTCCACATAAAAACCCTGCAGCTGCAGGGTTTTTATGTGGAGTACTATCTCCCGTTAACTGGATGAACTTCGTTACTCTTTTGTTTTAGTTGGGTCGAGGTCTGATTGCTCGTCCATTTCAGTAGGTGCTTGTTCAGACGCTTCCGCAAGTTCTTCTTCTTTTTCGAGTGTTTCTTCGGACTCAACAGCATCTGGAGTTGGTTGTGCCTCGGCTGTATTGTCTTCAGTAGGTGATTCAGTAGTAGGAATTTCCTCCGGTACCCCTTCGTTTTCTTCAGTAGGAGCTTCTTCTGGTACAACCGATACTTTATCGCCATCGGTTTCTGCAAGTTCTTCACCTTGCGCAGAGTGAATATCAATCGCCCATCCAGTCAGTCGAGCTGCGAGACGTACATTTTGACCACCGCGTCCGATTGCGAGTGATTGTTGGTCATCAGTTACCTCAACCACTGCACGCTTTTCATTTTCATGAAGTTCAACAGAAAGTACTTCCGCAGGAGAGAGTGCGTCTTCAATAAATTCTGCAGGGTCTTCTGACCATTCAATAATATCAATGCGTTCACCACCGAGTTCGCTGGTGACCGTTGAAACACGGACGCCCCGTTGACCAACCAGTGCTCCCACAGGGTCAATACGCTCATCAACCGCATGCACGGCGACTTTTGATCGACTCCCAGCTTCACGCGCAACTCCTTTTATTTCAATAGTGCCGTTTGTGATTTCTGGTACCTCCATTTCAAAAAGTTTTTCAAGAAATTTAGGGTGAGCACGTGAAAGACGTAAAAATACACCACGGCCTCCTTCTTCAACAGAGAAAAGGTACGCGCGTACACGTTCTCCTGGACGAAATCGCTCCCCGGGGATTTGTTCGTTGTACGGCATAATGCCGGTGGCACGACCAAGGTCAATATATAAGTTTCCTCGCTCAAATCGTTGCGCGGTACCGCTGATCACATCACCTTCTTTACCACCAAATTCCTCCATAACGCTTGAGCGTTCAGCTTCACGTACTTTTTGCATAATGACCTGCTTTGCTGTTTGTGCAGCGATACGGCCAAAATCAGTTTTCTTTTCGAGTGGGAAAATAATTTCTGAATCGATTTCCGCATCGCGTTTGATTCGCTTTGCGTCTTCAAGGAACATATGCTGTTCCTCGTTGTAATGCGGTCGATCATCATCCTCAGGTTGTTCCTCTTCTTCTTCCATATATACTGCCGTCGGGTCAACAACAGTTTTTACTTGATAGAAGTCCACGTCGCCAGTGTCGGGAGTAAAATGTGCGCGAATGATTTGCCCGCGTTGCCCGTATTCTTTTTTATACGCAGTGGCAAGCGCGCTCTCTACTGCTTCCAACATTTTTTCACGAGGAATACCACGCTCTTCGGCGAGTTGATCGAGGACAAGGTTAATTGCTTTTAGGTCAAACATATTTTTTTGTTAGTGAGCGAAATGGGTTGAGAAAATCATCCAACTTCTCGTTTTATAGTAAAACAGGGAGTGAGGATATATAAAAAATCCACCCATCTCACGTATAACCGCTTATAAAGAAATAAAAAACCGACGCCTTTTCAGTGTCGGAATCAAAGCTACTATTCGGTTATGGGTCTATAATACTCCTTCAAATTGGACGTGTCAAACTCACATCACCATGATTTTAGGAGAAAACTATGTTGATGTAATACCTGAATTTGAAGTTTCATTAGAAATGGGAGTGGGAGCCTCAATCGCACTTTTTATGTTCGGTGCACTTAGTGGTAAACGATTCGGTATATGGCGTATATCATATATGCCCTATCTTATTTCTTTTGTGAAAAGTTCTTTGCACTTATAAAATGGATTTTCTTCATCACGCGCTGCAGGTTTACCAGGCGGTAGGGCAGTTATTAATGTGTAATTTAATGCATTATATAAAATTCTAATGTAGTAGATAACCCCTTTTCGTTCTAATGGAATGGTGAGCCGACCTTCTTTTGATTGTGAGTCACACTCTTCCTTTGTGGCGATAACTTGAGTTTTACTGCGTATTGAATCGAGTTCGCCGGGGCCAAGAACAAGCCGGCCGTAGCGCTCGTAAAGCTTTTTGCAAAAGTGCCATTCCCTTTTTGGTATGGTGCTTGTCTCTGGCCACTCAGTATTGAATGTGGTGATGGTGTCTATAGATTGTGCCGCGTCTCTTTTTTGATGAGATTGTTGGTTTTGGACGGATAATGTTCTCGGGCCACATTCCATATATTTATAATTAGTATTAAATATATTTATACTAATTTCAACAGATACTATTCATTTTTAGCTACAGTGAGCGCAATCGCACACTTGCCCTGCAAGGCGGTTTTTTATACAGTGCGTTATATGAATGATGCATCAATGAACGCATATGAAGTAGATTTTTTACGAAACGAGGCAGAAATCCATATTCGTGATACACGAACCAGATGGATGTGTGGTGTCCCCGCATTACTCCTCTTCGGCGCTCTTACTGAATTCTACTTTGATTGGATACCAGACATTGATGCATTTAGTGCACCGTCACACATAGCTGCTCTTGCAGCACTCCTTGGCATAGGTGCATATGCGGGAGATAAGATAGGCGCCCGACATGCTCGTTCAACTGCCGCAAACATATTTAGTCAGTCTGGACCAGACGATATGGAAGTTGTTGTGCATGATGGAAATGTGTTCGGTATTTCATCAGACCATGGTGCTATCCGTTGGCATTAACGTGCACAACTTGAGAATAAAATAAACAGAACACGCGTATTGTAGTGTTACTATTTATCTATGCGCGTTACTGACCAACAACTAAAACAATTTATTCTCGATTCGGGCTTAGTGTCGCGAAAAGAAATCAAATCCGCTGAGGACCATGCGGATGAAAAGGGGATGTCGCTCAAAGACGCGATCGTATCACTCGGAGTGATTTCAGAAGATGATATACGGCGTATGCAGGCGCATATTATCGGTATTCCATTTATTTCGCTGACCGATATAAAAATAGATCCACAGGTGCTCAGTATTATTCCCGAGCCAATTGCCAGAAAACACAATATTGTTGCATTCAAAAAAACCTCCAAGGAACTTGAGGTCGCGATGCTTGATACTAATGACTTAGCGGCTATTAACTTTATTAAAAAGAAAGTCGGTCTTAAAATTCTTCCGCGCCTTACTGACACAGCGTCACTTAAAAGCGCACTTCTGCAATATCAAAAAACACTTAAAGAAGAATTCGGCGATATTATTAAAAATGCATCTCTCTCTATTGCTGACACAACTACACTTGATGACGAGGCATTGGCGAAACTCGCAGAAGATGTGCCAGTAGTGAAAGTGGTGGATACACTACTGCGTCACGCGGTGATTCAAGGCGCATCTGATATTCATATTGAGCCAATGGAGAACCGGTTACTTATTCGGTACCGTATTGACGGTATTTTGCATGATGCCATGGAGCTTCCGAAACATATTGCCTCAGGTGTAGTGGCGCGTATTAAGGTACTCTCTAATTTAAAGCTGGATGAAAAACGACTTCCGCAGGATGGGCGCTTTAAAATTGAAGCAGATAGCGAACGCGTCAGTTTTCGTGTGTCAGCGCTTCCGACATATTTTGGCGAGAAAGTGGTCATGCGTTTATTGAGGGAAGGTGGTGGCGGGTACACACTTGAGTCATTAGGGCTTCATGGCTCCGGACTCGAACATATTTATGATGCCACTAATCAGAAAACCGGACTTATTTTAGTAACTGGTCCGACTGGTTCAGGAAAAACTACAACGCTCTATACTGTGCTTGATATTTTAAATACACCAGAAGTTAATATTTCTACAGTAGAAGATCCAATTGAGTATCAAATGCAACGTATTAACCAAACACAGGTGCGTCCTGATATTGGTTTTACCTTTGCGCACGGACTTCGCGCGCTTCTGCGCCAAGACCCGGACGTTATTATGGTCGGTGAGATTCGTGACACGGAAACCGCAGCGCTCTCAGTAAACGCGGCATTGACTGGTCACGTGGTGCTTTCAACATTACATACCAACTCTGCGGCTGCTGCAATTCCACGACTTATGGATATGGAAGTGGAATCATTTCTGCTCACTTCAACATTGCGTGTCATTATCGGCCAACGTTTGGTACGAAAACTGTGTGACGAATGCGAAGCGTATACGCTTTCCAAAAAAGAAATAGACGAACTCGAGGAAATAATCGATACATCTCGTGTGCTCGCTGCGCTTGAGGACGAGGGGCATATTAAAAAAGGGGACACATTAGCAGACATTCCATTTTATAAAGCAAAAGAAACAGACAAGTGTCCGGATGGTTACAGTGGACGTATCGGTATTCATGAAATTCTTTCGGTGTCAGACACTACTCGTGAACTGATGTTGAAAAATGCTTCGTCTGATGAAATAGAGGCGCAGGCAAAGAAAGAAGGCATGCTGACTATGCTTGAAGATGGCATATTTAAAGCGGCAACGGGCCTTACGACTATCGAAGAGGTGCTTCGTGTCGTGAGTGAATAAATGTTGTGCTGGATATGACAGCGTCGCAAAAGAATCTACGTCTTACGTTCTACAAGATTCGCGGATTTATTTTTTTTCATATTTACAATACATTGCGTCGATTGTTTGCTATAAAACCGTTTCCAATTACCTCAGTTATGGCACTGATTGCTGACGGTGATACGTATGTATTTATTAACCACTCATACAGCAAAGGGTATGGTATTCCCGGCGGTATTGTCGACGTTGGTGAAAACGTAGAAGAAGCGTTGGCGCGTGAAGTGTATGAAGAAACAGGGCTTGTGATTACAAAATCATGTTACCTAGGGTCGGTTGCCGCGTCACATAGTGGACTACCAACTCTTTCGGCGGTATTTACAGTAGAAACGTCAGGTTCTTTGCGGGGTTCAGAAGAGGGAGATCTTGTACTGATGAAACCATGTGATGTGTATGAAAAGTTAACGTATGAATCTGCAAAACGCGCATGCGAACGATTCTTGCTGCAAGACAACACGTCTCATGCTGACCGCCGTTAGGTTTTTTTTGATACGTTCTGTGTATATGAATGATGCACAGAGTGCGCATCAAAATACGTTGCGTTAATTTCTAACAAGGTACAATAAAGATATTGTGAAAAAGTTTCGCGTTACAGCGCTCACCGGTGAAAAAGAAAAGTATACAGAAAGTATTGAAGCAGAAGACCGTTTTGCAGTGTATACAGTTATTCGTGACCGGGGAGATAAAGTCGTCTCATTACAGGAGGACGTCGGTATCACCGCGTTCCTTTCTTCTGATTTTATTGCTGAAGCACTCCATTCAATTTCTGATGATGAGAAAGTAGTGCTCACACGTAACCTCGCTGCCATGCTTGAGGCAGGGCTTACCACCAGCCGCGCGCTTGGCGTGATGAGTAAGCAGACAAAAAACCCGCGTCTCAAATCTATTCTTGGCGATATTATTCTTGAAGTGCAGCATGGCGGTACACTCTCCAGCGGGTTCTCAAAATTTAAAACAGTGTTCTCTCCTTTGTTGATTTCTATGGTGCGTGCCGGTGAAGAGTCTGGAAAACTTTCAGAAAGTCTTCGTGTTGTTGCGACGCAAATGGACCAGTCGAATCGTTTGAAGAAAAAAATTCGCGGCGCACTCATGTATCCATCAATCGTACTTATTGCGATGGTGATTATTGGTATTCTTATGTTGATATACGTGGTTCCAACGTTGACACAAACGTTTAACGAACTTGGTGGTGAACTGCCAGCGACCACAAAAGCAGTCATTGCTGTAAGTGATTTTCTTGCTGCAAGTCCGCTTTTGTCACTTCTGATTTTATTAATCACTGGCTCAGGTATCGTTATGGGGCTTCGTACTAAGAAAGGAAAGTATGGCTTTGATTACGTCATGCTGCACTTACCGGTGATAAAAGGATTAGTGATGGAAACAAATTCAGCGCGAACCACCCGTACGCTTTCGTCACTCCTTTCTTCTGGTGTTGATGTGGTGCGTTCAATCGCCATTACGCGCGATGTCATACAAAATAGTTTTTATGCAAAGGTGCTTTCTGAGGCAGAGGCTAAAGTGGTAGAAGGTGGATCGCTTTCAGAAATATTTCAAAAATATCCGAATTTATATCCACCACTTGTCTCTGAGATGTTTGCGGTAGGTGAAGAAACAGGACGACTTTCAAGTTTACTGCGAGAAACTGCTGAATTTTATGAGGATTCAGTACAGCAGCAAACGAAAGACCTTTCAACTATCATTGAACCGTTTCTCATGTTGATAATTGGAGCCGCTGTTGGCTTTTTTGCTATCTCAATGATTGCGCCAATTTATTCACTCTCATCTGCAATTTAAAAATGCCCCAGTATTATCGTTACACTCGTGGTCTCAGTCTCATCGATGTAGTGGTTGGTGTTGCAATTATGACGGTGGTATTTCTTGCTATTTTCGGTGCGTTTCGTATTTCAATCGAATTGGTTTTTTCAATGAAAGCAAAAACAGGAGGTGTTGCGCTTATGACTGAACGGCTTGAACGAGTACGGGCTTTACCATACGGTTCAGTCGGCACTATCGGCGGCATTCCTCCTGGTGTGTTGGAACAAACTGAACAAATTTCACTGAACAATATCCGATACACCATTCGCACGGTGGTGCAGTATGTAGATGCACCTGAAGATGGAGTTGGGTCTAATGATGTGAACAGTATCACTGCCGATTATAAAAAAGTGAAGGTCGAAGTGTTGTGGAACATTAAAGACTCACCGCGGTCAGTTGCCGCGGTCACACGGGTTGCACCGCCAGGTGTGGAAACAGCAGAGGACGGTGGCACTTTAGAGGTGCACGTGCGTAATGCTGCTATAGATCCATTACAGGGAGCGCAGGTTTCGATTGTGAACAACAACACTGATCCGGTTATTGATGTTTCCATACAAACAAATGATGCCGGTAGTATTACACTTCCTGGTGCACCGGCTTCAGGTGGATATGAAATTACGGTGACTAAAGACGATCATTCAACAGCGCAAACATATAGCGCAAGCGTTGCCAACCCGAACCCGTCACCGGCACACATTGCGGTGGCATTAGAAGAAACCACGAGCATTAGTTTTTTTATTGATCTACTTGGTTCACTTACCTTCAGCACATTCGAACCGATTACTACAGGTAGTTTTTCCGATACGTTTATTGATACAACAAAAATACTAGAAAATGCTTCCACGACTATCGCTGACGGCACGCTCATGCTCAGTGAAGCCACGGCCGGGGTATATGAAACAAGTGGTACCGCACAATCAGTGAGTATCGCGCCGGCACTGCTCAATGAGTGGGGTGCTTTGGATTTTACACACCACACACCAACAGACACGGAAGTGGCTGTACAGGTTTATTATCATGATGGCACTGATTACGTTCCTATCGACAACACTGCTCTCCCTGGAAATGCAGCTGGTTTTTCCAATGGACCGGTTGACCTCACTTCGCTTAATACCGATATATACACTGTGTTGCGTCTTAATGCAGTATTGAATACAGCTGACACAGCGACTACTTCTGTAATTACTAACTGGTCGGTTACGTATACCCAAGGCCCGACTCCACTCCCAAATATCTCGTTTGATATTCACGGTTCTAAAACTATTGGTACTGATGGTGCTGATCCGGTATACAAATACAGTGATACGTTCACTACCAACGGACAAGGGGGGTGGGTTATCGAGGATGTTGAGTGGGATAGCTACACGGCAGCAGTGACTGGTGCGTATGACATTGTTGAACGATGTCCGCACTCCATTGTTGTGTCACCGGGTGAAAATCTTGAACCCTACTTTTACTTAGGTGCAAATACTGACCACTCGTTACGAGTCTACGTGAGTGACGGCGTCACCCCGATTAAAGACGCCACTATTTCAGTATCGGCGGGTGTGGGTAGTAAAGAGAGCTCTAGTTGCGGGCAGGCATACTTTGGCGATCTCAACAATACACAGTACACCGTTACTATTGAGCATCCCGATTTTGTAACACAAGAAGAAGTGATAACCGTGTTTGATGATGCACTTCTTGAAGTCGGATTGAGTTCACAACCGTAATATATGAAAAATATACATAACGCCACAACACATTATTTCATCACGCAGCAGTATCGTCTGTATCGGCGCGGATTAACATTGATTGAAGCGTTGGTGTGGATGAGTATTTTTTCAATTATCATGAGTGCCATCATTGGTTCGGTTATTTTCTTTTACCGTGCAAACACATCATCGCTTGAGCAAGGCTATCAAATTGAAAGTGCACGACGCGGTACCATCTCGTTAGTGCGTGACCTACGACAAGCATCATATGGTGACAACGGTGCATACCCACTTGCGCAGATTGCTTCGACATCATTAATGTTCTATTCCGACACAGATAAGGATGATGTTATTGAACGCATCCGTTACACGTTGGATGAGAGTAATCTGTACCGGCATGTGCTTGATTCATCAGGTAATCCGCCGCGTTACACTGAAGCAGGAGCAACTACAACAGTATCGTCGCATGTACGAAACCTGGAAAGCGGGAAAGCAGTGTTTCAATATTACGATGCCGAAGGAAACGAAGTGACCGATTATACTGAGGTCGCTGAAGTACGTTCCATTGTTATTTCGTTGGTAGTAAATATCTTACCAATTCGAGCTCCTGAGGAATTCACGCTTCAATCGAGTGCCACACTCCGTAATTTACGCAAATAATATGTATCACACACGTCATCGCATGCATTCCAAAACGCCGTTACACACGCACGTTACTGGTGGGTACTTCGTAGTATTGGTGCTGGTGTTTTCCGCAGTATTTTTTACATTAATTTCAGCCCTCTCTGGTTATATCTTTGTACAGAAACGCGCACAACTTGCACAAGAGAATAATGAAAAAGCGTTGCATATTGCTGAAGCGGGATTGGAATATTATCGGTGGTTCTTGGCACATTTCCCGGGTGATCTACAAAACGCTACTGGCAATGAAGGGCCGTATGAACATTCAGTGACTGACCCAGAAGGGGGAGTGCTCGGTACGTTCTCTCTCGATATTGAGGGCGAAGTATCCTGCGGCGCTTCATCAGGTATCGTTATTGAATCAACTGGGTGGACGAAAGCATCGCCAACACACACGCGTACCGTGCGTGCGCGGTACACACAGCCAGTGGTTGCGGAATTTTCGTATATTGTGGACTCAAATGTATGGGCGGGGGATGATCGTATTATCAATGGACCCTATCACGCCAATGGAGGTATTCGTATGGATGCGACACATAATTCACCGGTGACCAGTGGACAAGAAACATGGACCTGTTATGCCGGTGACTTTGGTTGTGGTTCCACACAAACAAAAGACGGAGTGTTCGGTGATGGTTCAAACCCTGAGTTATGGGATTTTCCCGTGCCACTTGTTGATTTTGAAGGTATTACTGTTGACATGGATGTTCTCGAAGACTACGCTCGACATGAAGGAGGGGTGTACTACGGACAAGCTGGCGGACAATCAAACCGCCGCGGTTACCACGTGACCTTTAATGGTGATGACACTGCCACTATTAGACGCGTCACCAATACAACACCGGTATATAGTTACAATAGCGCTGATGGGTGGGGCTATGAATACAACATTATAAAAAACGAACAGTTCCTTGAAACGATCACCATTCCCGAATCATGTCCCGTGCTTTTCTTTAAAGACCGTGTATGGGTCGATGGTGTCGTATCAGGCAAGGTGGTTCTCGTTGCTGCAAACTTACAGTCTCCACAGTATGATGTTGATGTTATTTTAAACGGTAATCTTACGTATGCCACTGGTAGTATCAATGACGGAATTACTGTCATTGCCGAAGAGAATGTACTCGTTGGGCTGACCACCCCAGATGTGATGAGTATCCGCGGTGTCTTTATTGCGCAAGAAGGACGTTTTGGTCGTAACCACTACTCGACAAGTTATCTATCAAGTTCACTCGATCCGTATGTAACTCGTTCCACACTTAACACTACCGGTACTGTTGTTTCCCGCGACCGTGTCGGTACCAAATGGGTATACTCAGATGGTTCGTTTGCGTCCGGTTATAGTCAACGGAATGATTCATATGACTCAGGGCTTGCTGCGAATCCTCCTCCATTCACACCTTCTATCTCAAATAGTTATAAACTTCGCCTCTGGGAAGAAGTTGAGTAGTGTTTCCAAAAAGAGTGAATTTCTTCGTTGTCTTCAGTATTTTTCCGGTTCACCGTATCTAGCAGTACGGCTCACCATAAAAAAACCTCGACGCCTCGAACTTCATCTCTTTTTGAAACCCTTTGGAGTGCTCTTACTGCTCCTTGCATCGGTGCCTTTTTTATTTGGTACCATGGGTGCATGGCAAAACCACTTATCATTGGCAATTGGAAATCATACGTTAACTCTTTTAAAGAAGGTAAAGAACTAATGAAAGGGATTGAGAAGAAGCTCCCCGTACTCTTAAGACATATATTGTACTGTGCCCTTCGTTTCCCTTACTTGACGCACTGTCGCGTCCATACCGTGGAACACGTATACACTTCGGTGCGCAAGATATGTTTTATGAAGATGGTGCACATACCGGCGAAGTGTCACCGCGTATGGTAAAAGATACAAAAGCAAAATATGTCATTGTCGGGCACGCAGAACGACGTGCTCTTGGTGAAACAGACGAAGTGGTTGCACGTAAGGTTGGCGCCGCACTTGATGTAAAGCTCACGCCTATTGTGGCGGTTGGTGAAACAGAGCGTGATAAAGACGGACGTTATTTTGATGAGCTTCGTACCAGTGTTCTTGATTCATTAGCACTTGTTGACGAAAAAACACTTAAAAAAATTGTTATTGCATATGAACCGGTGTGGGCTATTGGTGCATCACTTGCTCCGGATGCGCGAGTTATCCGTGAAACCATTATTTTTATTCGCAAAGTTTTAGCTGAGCGTTTTGACCGGAAAGAGGCACTGAAGGCTCGTATTATTTATGGCGGTGCGGTGACACCTGAAACGGCACCTGAACTTATTACCGATAGTGGAGCAAATGGTTTTTTACTTGGTCGCGCGGCTGTTGATGCGGAGCAGTTTATAGCAGTAGTGAACGCGTATCACGCGAAATAATATCTATGCGCGTCTTTGACTTTAATCGTGACCTTACTGATACTCGAGTGGTGCTGCGCGCGTCACTTAACGTACCTGTTTCTGCAGGCGAGGTAGGAGACACATTTCGTATACATGAGACATTAAAAACAATTGAAATGCTTGCCGAACGTGGCGCACGTACGGTAATGCTGGCACACATTGGTCGTGACCCAGAGACATCATTGCGTTCGGTGTGGGAGGAGCTGAAAAAACATACGAAGCGTACGATTCATTTTATACCGCAGGTTGTAGGGGAGGAGGTGGATGAAGCGATACAGACACTCGCTGCTGGTGAAGTGTTGTTACTTGAAAATGTACGAAGTATCCCTGGTGAAAAGGAGAATGATCCGGCAGTGGCTAAACAGCTTGCCACCTACGGTGAGGTGTTTATTAATGATGCGTTTGCCGACTCACATCGCGCGCACGCATCTATTGTTGGTATCCCACAATATGTACCGAGCTTTATTGGCCCGCAATTTATTCGTGAATACGAACATATAATGCCGGCGCGTACACCACTAAGTCCTTCGTTAGCGATTGTTGGTGGAGCAAAATTTGAAACAAAAGTACCGCTTGTACGGTATCTTCTCGATGCATATGACCATGTCTATATCGCCGGGGCGCTCGCTAATGATTTTTTTGCCGCACAAGGATACGCTGTCGGTGACTCATTAGTGTCCGGGGCACAGTATGCTCAAGAATTTCTCGGCCATAAAAAAATACTACTCCCGAGTGATGTAGTGGTTACAAACGGGAAAGAGTCACGAGTATGCGCACTTACTGATGTACACACTGATGAGCGTATTATTGATGTCGGTCCGACAAGTAGTGCTGATCTCGCGCCCTATATAGATTCTGCTGCGTTCATAGTATGGAATGGTCCCCTTGGTAATGTTGAAGCAGGTTTTGGTGATGCAACAAAAGCAGTCGCGCAGTACATTGCAAAAGCGTCTGGCACTTCAGTTGTCGGCGGCGGCGACACCGCAGCAGCAATTCGTGATCTCGAACTTTTTGACCAGTTTTCTTTTGTTTCAACCGCAGGCGGTGCCATGCTTGAATTAGTGGCTCGCGGTACTCTTGTTGGTCTTGAAGCAGTTAATCAGTCTGGCCCAATGCCTCTTTAATGAGCGCTTGGTTTTCCTCAAACGCATTTTTATCTCCGGTCGCCTCGTTTGGATTAGGGAAGAGCCATACATGTGCATGTGCTACCTCTTCACCCATAATTTTAAGAAATACATTGTCGGTACCAAAAGTTCCACGTAGTGCCTGAGCGAGTTGCTGGGCTCTCTTCATATATTCTGTATATTCATCAGTTGGCATGTCCCATACGAAACGGTAGTGTTTTTTTGGGATAATCTGAATATGGCCAGGCGATTCTGGATTAATATCCATAAATGCTTTGTAATCATTATCCTCATATACTGAGGAGCTTGGTACTGTACCTGCCGCGATATTACAAAAAATACAATCAGTCATATAGGTATATGCTACCATCCTTCTATACATGTCCGACCAGCACCCGCTTATCTCACTTCTTCTCGGTAGGCGTAATATCCCCGAGAACGAACATGAACAATTTTTATCTCCAGCGTATACGGATCGTCCTGATCCGTTTTTAATGAAAGATATGTCTGTAGCGGTTGCGCGCATCGCTGAGGTAATTGAAAAAGGAGAAGCTATTGCCGCGTGGACCGACTACGATTGTGATGGTATTCCTGCTGGGGCACTTCTGGCTGATGTGTTTGCTGCACTCGAATATCCTCTGCGTTCATATATCCCTGACAGAAGTGAGGGATACGGACTTAATACCGAAGGTATTCAAAAATTAAAAGACGAAGGTATCTCACTTATCATTACTGCAGATGTGGGTATTACTAATGTCGCGGAGGTTGCATATGCCCAAACGCAGGGCATTGATGTCATTGTTACTGACCATCACTTACCGCAAGAAAAACTCCCACCCGCTGTTGCTGTTTTGAATCCTCACCGCACTGACTGCGCGTATCCATATAAAGAATTATGCGGCACCGGAGTTGCTTTTAAATTAACCGAAGCACTTTTCACACATCTTCGTGAGAAGAGAGATGTGCCGAACGCGTGCGGCATAGGACAAGAGAAGTGGCTCCTCGATTTAGTAGCACTTGCAACAGTTGCTGACATGGTGCCATTAACAGGAGAAAACAGAACATTAGTGCAGTATGGATTACTGGTGTTAAAGAAGGGGAGGCGAAAAGGACTTCGTGCATTATTGGAACGCATGCGTATTCCGCTCACGCACGTAACGGAAGATGACTTCTCATTTTCTATCGCACCAAAAATAAATGCGGCAAGTCGCATGGCGTCACCTTTATTAGGACTTGAACTACTGACCACGAATGACGAAGTGCGCGCCACAGAACTTGCGAAAGCGTTAATCAAATTAAACGACGGAAGAAAACTAGAAGGCGCGCGTGTTGCCAAAGAAGTCAAACGTCGAGTTGAAGGCGCTCCACTTGAATCAGTAGTGGTCTTAGGACACTCAAGTTGGAAGCCGGCATTGCTTGGTATTGCAGCAACCAATATTGTTGAAACATATGGACGCACGACTTGTTTATGGGGGAAAGAGGGCGATTTAATAAAAGGTTCATGTCGATCAGATGGGTCAGTAAACATCGTGTCGTTGCTTGGACACTGCAACGATGTATTCGAAGACTTCGGCGGGCATGAAGCGTCGGGTGGTTTTTCTTTAACACAGGAGGCAATTCATGCATTACCTGAGATACTGCAAAAAGCGTACACGGCTGTGGCGTCACAAGAAGAAAAAAAAGAATCTACAGTAGTTGCCGACACAACGCTTTCACTGTCTGAAGTGTCTGTACGTACGTACCGCGCGCTTCGCGCGCTCGCACCGTTTGGTGTTGGTAATGTAAAACCAGTATTTGAAATTACTAATGTACGAGTTGAAAAGATGCAGTGGTTTGGAAAAAGCAAAGAACATGTACGCCTCACGCTGAGCGATATGCAGGGGACGACGCGTGATGCAATTGGTTTCTTTGCAAACCGTGCATCATTTCGCCACACGCTTGAGTTACTTTCAGATGGTGACATTGTGACGGTGTACGCTGCAGTAGAACAATCATTCTTTGCTGGTAGAAACGAACTCCGTCTCCGTCTTGAATCTATTACTCTCAAAACCGAACGATAAATCACGCGGTTTTTCAGGGGATGATAGAATTGGACGCATGACTATTACTATTTATACTGACGGCGGCGCACGTGGTAATCCTGGCCCTGCCGGTGCGGGTGCGGTTATTTATCAAGAAGAAAAAGAAGTGGCTACGGTTTCAGAATTTTTAGGGGTTCAAACAAATAACTGGGCTGAATACGAAGCATTAATTCGCGCACTTGAGGTCGCACGAGAAACGCTCGGTGATCCTCTGCCGCATGTGCGTGTTTATTTAGATTCAGAGTTGATCGTTAAACAACTTTCAGGTGAATATCGCGTTAAAGATGCTGCACTTAAAAAACAGTATGCACGTGTTATTGGTCTCGTGGAGGAGTCATTTCCTACGGTAAGTTTTACACATGTGCGCCGTGAAAAAAATACTCGCGCTGACGAACTTGCCAACCAAGCAATGGATGCACATACGTAAGGTTTCACGTTATTAAAAAATCGCTACACTGAAAAAGTGCAGCGTGTGTATACAAAAATAATTTTCTTTATATCGTTCTGTGTCATTGTCGGCGCGGCGGTGTATTCACTTACCACCCCTATCAAGGACGAAGTCTTGGGTGTTTTTGAAAACAAAAACGTTTCATTACATGGTGTGGTGATACGTGATCCCGATATACGTGAAAACGCTATTCGGCTTACCGTTGCACCAAAAACCGTAAACGGTCTATCAGTATCGAACGCAAAAAATGTGCTGGTGGTCACGAATCGATTCACTGAGGTGAGTTATGGCGATTATATTCTAGTCGAAGGGAAGTTACGCAAACCTGAACCATTCGAAACTGATTCCGGTCGCACATTCGACTACCCGCGGTATCTTTTTGCACACTCCATTTTTTATTCTATTCCATTTGCGGATGTGTCAGTGCAAAGTGTCGGACACGGTAATCAAATTTTCAGTGTTCTTTTCACAATGAAACATGCATTGATTCGCGGCATTGAACGTGCGCTTCCTGAACCGCATGCGGCACTTGCTGCAGGGCTTTTGCTGGGCGAAAAACAATCGCTCGGCAATCAGCTTTATGAAACGTTTATTGCATCAGGGTTGGTGCATATTATTGTTCTCTCAGGGTACAACGTTGCACTTGTTATTAACTCGGTGTTGTTTTTGACACTTCGTGTTTTGCCGCGCACCACAGGGTATGTCGTTGCGGTGGTGTTTGTATTAGGTTTCGCTATACTGACGGGCGCTTCTGAAACAACTGTTCGCGCCACTATCATGGCACTTTTTATGATGATTGCGCGCGTGCTACACCGTCCGGCAGTGGCGCTGCGTGGGCTACTTCTGGCCGCGGTCATAATGGCACTGTGGAATCCTTTTTTAGTACTGTACGACCTTTCGTTTCAGCTTTCAGTGCTCGCTACATTTGGACTTATTGTACTAAGTGATCCAATAAGTAAAAGGCTTGTATATATACCAAAACGTTTTGGATTACGTGAAATTACCGCAACGACACTCGCAACTCAAGTTGCAGTATTGCCACTTCTTGTACTCTCTATCGGCGCGGTGTCGCTTACATTTCTTCCGGCAAATGTACTCGTGTTGCCGTTGGTGCCACTCGCCATGTTGTTTTCTTTTATTGCAGCGCTTATCGCACTCACACTTCCGACAGTAGTGTTTCCGTTCGCGACTTTTGCGTACGGAGTGTTGGCGTACATAATGAATGTCTCTATATTTTTTGGAACACTACCGTTTGCGCTCATTACCATTCCATCGCATGTAACGTGGATGGTACTTTCAATTATTGTAGTGACGTACAGTGTGTATGGAGTTCACGCACTTAGGCGTTATAACGTTCAGAAATAATAGCGCCGTTGAGGTTATTAAACCACGCATCAATGTACTGCGCTTTTTCTGCTGGTGTGTAGTCCACCATAAATGCATGTTCCCACATATCGAGTGCGAGAAGAGTGGTGGTGTCATTGAGCTGGCCGAGTTCATGATCAGAAACCCAATGGACAAATAGGTTTTCATTTGTATTATCTTTTGAAACGAGTGTCCATCCAATGCCACGCATTGAAGCGGTACGTTTTATATCATCTTTGAGTGCGGCTATCGGATCTGGTAGAGGAGTAGGTTCACCTTCCCACTGGCTAAAGTAGTGTTCATGCATGCGCATACCGTTCCACTCAAAACCGAGTCGACGTGTCACTTCTGCTAAAGCATACGCGTTTTTTTCAGGATCTTGCTTTAGGTCTTCTTGCACTTCAGTGAGTAGGTTTACGTGTTTTACGTAGCCTTCATATAATTTAATATGTACATCGAGTTGTTTTTGAGAAATACCATCTAGGTTGCCAAAAGAAAATTGTTGCGCGGAATAGTGTTTCATAATATTGGATATTTATTTTTTAATAACGAGCATTCCGAAGTTTTTCAGAATTCTTATATTTCCAAGTGTAGCATGATGCTGTTTATTTTATCTGTGCGTACAATGAAGAGATGATGCGCATCGCAGTACTCGGTCTATTGGTCGTAATAAATATTATTATTTTTACGTTTCCTACCCCAAATGGACTGTCGGTTTCGTTTTTTGATGTGGGTCAGGGTGATGCAATATTTATTGAAGGTCCACGTGGTGCGCAGGTACTTATCGACGGCGGGAGTACACGAGCAGTATTGCGTCGTTTGAATGAACGAATGCCGTTTTTTGATCGTGCACTCGAAGCAGTGGTTGCTACGCATCCCGATCAGGATCATATTGGAGGTTTAGTTGATGTTGTGCAGCGGTATTCTGTTGGAGTGTGGTTTGACTCTGGTGCGAAGAATGACACAGCAGTGTATCGAGCGCTTTGGAGAGCGCAACAAGGTCAACAACAAAACATACACCGTGTGGTCACTCCTGTGCGTATCATGCTTGGAGGCACTGCGTATGCGGATGTATTGTTTCCAAATCAACCACTTAACAATATTTCAAGCAACGCATCGTCAATTATCATTCGGGTTGTGTATGGTGACACCTCATTTCTTTTCACAGGAGATGCGCCGGCTTCTGTTGAGCGGGTATTGGTAGCGATGTATGGCAGTACGCTCAATAGCACAGTATTAAAGGTAGGACACCATGGCTCAAAAACATCATCAGACCCGCAGTTTATAGATACGGTACAACCTGAAGCGGTGGTGTACTCCAGAGGGTGTGACAATAGATACGGTCATCCGCATCCGGATGTTGTTGAGCGTTTCAATGCACGCGGTATACAAACGTATGACACGTGTGAAGACGGCACCGTTACTTTTCATTCAAACGGAAGCGCAGTATCTGTAAAGAAATAGGGCTCCATATCGGTATGCTTTTTATATGTTCGGACTTGGAAAAGAAAAACCCGGCAGTTCCGGGTTTTTCTTTTATTTTACAATTCCTGCTTTCTTGAGTGTTGCGTAGGCGCCACGCTTTGCAATAGTTTTGAGTGCCTTTGCAGAAAGAGTGAGAGAGAATGTTTTGTCGAGCTCAGGAACATATACCTTTCGCTTTTGAAGGTTTGCATGACGGCGCACTTTCCCACAAGGATTGTACTGCGTCGCACGAGTTCTGTTGGAATAGCGCCCTCCTACGAGAGACCTCTTTCCAGTTACTGCACATTCTTTTGACATAGTGATTGGTACTGTACCACAGCGTTTTTTTGCTGTCTATATTATAAAAATACGTATTCTGTGTCAGGTTTTTGGTACACGCTCTAGATACACACTCGCTGTTCGACGTTTCCATGCTTTCCCACGCTTATTAATATGTTTATGAGAACGTTCCAGTTTATGTATCGTAAAGTACGGTTCATAAAAATCATAGATATCAGACTCCCACGAAACATATTCAGGTATTTTAATCTCCGGATGTATATATGTTCCTTCTTCGGTGCCCGGAAACTCCTTAAGGAGTGCTTCGGCATTTCTATCGCCATCACGCAGAAAAGTTTTAAAGAAAAGCCATCCGCCGGGCTTGAGAACGCGAAAGATTTCAGCGCGAAGCGCTTCACGCTCTGCACGATTCAGCACATGTGAGGCCATCATGTCGAGTGCAATAGTTACTGATTCATCAGGAAGCGGGATTGGTTCAGAAAGAGAGCGTTTTTCAAATTCAAGCGGTAACCCTTCAGCCGCTGTTCGCGCTGCTTTTATGGCCTCATCAGAAAGGTCATACCCAAAACCGTGCATACCAAACTCGCGTGCAAGGAATATAGCGTTCCTGCCGTTACCGCACCCAACATCAACCAGTTTTGTGGTGACATTTAATAATTGTTTTCCGCTCTTTCTTTGTAGGAAACGAGTGAATTTTTCCAAGTCCTCAGAATGAGTGTCAGACATCGCTAAATGTGAAGCCTGTGCGTATTCTTTTTCCCAGAAATTTTTCTGTTTTTTCCGTGGCATGGCAATGAATAGATAGTGGTTTTTATTGCTTAGAGCGCCATTCGTAAAAGGCAATAGCTGCCGAAGTGCCGGCGTTAAGTGATTCAGCGTTCTCACTAATAGGAATGCGCAGTACCGCATCACAGTGCTCACTGGTTTTTGCACGAATGCCTTGCGCTTCATTTCCAACAATAAATACTGAGTTACCGGTAAAATCTTCATCGCGGATAGTACGCGCGCCGTCCCCTGCAAGGCCATATACCCAGAAGCGTTTGTCTTTGAGCTCTCGCACTGTTTGATTTACATTGCCGATGGCAATAAGAGGAATACGAAAAGCGGTCCCTACTGAGGCCTTTATCACCGAACTAGTTATTTGTGCTTGTCGGTCTTTAGGAATAAGCACACCATGCATACCGAAGGCAGCAGCTGAGCGAATAATAGAGCCAACGTTTTGTGGATCTTGTACTTCACCAAGGAGTACAAGTCCAACGCCTTTTTCTTGAGCAAGTGTTTCCTCAAGAGAGGGGAGGTCGGTCATAAGTTCGTCGAGATTCACGAGTGCTGCCACGTGTTGATGTACTGCTTCGTCGCCAATACGTTTTGAGATTTTCTGCTCATCAAACCGCTCTCTAAAAATACCCTTATTTTTAGCGCGCGAATCAAGTTCCGGATATTGTAGGGGGTCAAGGAATACTTTTTCCACTACGTCAGGCCGATACGAGAGTGCTTCTGCGACTGGGTGTTTCCCATAGATGTATATTTTATTCATTGTTCTTGACATTACACCAAAACTCAGTATTTTAAAAGCTTTCTACCTACCATATACCCCCAACATCATGGTCAACACCTGGGTGTTGACCAGACATAAACGGCTCATCCCAATGAGCCGTTTATGTTCCATCTTTTGTTATGTGTGCCAAACCGGTCATTGAACTGAGGAAGTGGGGATAGGGGTTATATGTGCGTTATACTAGGTGCATGTCTCCGGAAATTGCACTTATTGCCATTGTTATTGTCATTCTCTCCATTATTTTCCATGAAGTGGCACATGGTTATATTGCCAACATGCTTGGTGATCCGACGGCACGTCTGCAGGGACGGCTTACCCTAAACCCTATTCCACACATTGACCCGGTTGGCTCTGTGCTGATTCCCGGTATTCTTCTACTTTCCGGCACCCCGTTCCTTATCGGGTGGGCAAAACCGGTGCCATATAACCCCTATAACCTCCGCTATGGTAAGTGGGGTGAAACGCTCGTATCCGCAGCGGGCCCTGCAGTGAATATCCTTATCGCTGCATTGTTTGCGCTTCTTATTCGTCTTGATCTCATCACTTCACCTGTCTTCTTTCAAGTAGCGGTATTGGCTATTTTTGCTAATATTGCGCTTGCTATCATTAACCTTATTCCTATCCCACCGCTTGATGGTTCAAAAATTCTCCGCGCGGTGTTGCCGAGTCAAGCTGCGCTTTCATACGCACGTCTAGAGCAAATGACCTACGCGTTGGGTCCATTTGGTCTGATCGGTATTCTCCTTCTTCTTGTTTTTGTGTTCAGCGACGCGGTGTTTGCGTTAGTACGCGGTATATTCACCCTATTAACAGGGGTGTCACTTTAGAACACACGCCTATTTTGATTTAGGTGTTGCGTTTTTATGTATCGGATAGTATAGTTCCCTCAATCCATTTTCGGTGGATTTTTTTGTTCAATGTCGCTATGGCTACTATCAATCAACTAACAAAAAAAGGACGTAATCGCAAAACACGGAAAGCAAAAACCGTGGCGCTTCAGCGTGGTTTTAATACTATTAAGAACAAGCGAACCTACTACGATTCACCATTCAAGCGTGGTGTATGTACTAAGGTAACGACCACCACTCCCCGAAAACCTAACTCAGCTATTCGAAAGATTGCGCGTGTGCGTCTTTCAAACAACATGGAAGTAACCGCATATATTCCTGGTGTCGGCCATAACCTACAGGAGCACTCTGTGGTGTTGCTTCGTGGCGGTCGCGTGAAAGACGTGTCTCTTCGCTACACCGTTGTACGCGGTAAGTTAGATGCTTCAGGCGTTGAAGGTCGTAATCGCAGTCGCTCTAAATATGGCGCAAAGCGAGATAAATAATACGTAAACGATTAAGTACTACTATGCGACGACCAGTAAAGAAAACTCATACCGTTTCTGCCGACGAGCGATATAACTCAGAATTGCTTGCGCGTTTTATTAATGCGCTCATGCTTGATGGGAAGAAATCAGTTGCGCGCAGCATCGTATACGATGCGCTTGATGAAATTAAAAATCGCGACAATAGCGCTGACCCTCTCGCAGTATTTGATATGGCGATTCAAAACGTATCACCATCAGTTGAGACGCGCTCACGTCGTGTTGGTGGTGCAAACTACCAGGTTCCGGTTGAAGTGCGTCCTGATAGACGTCGTGCATTGGCGTTTCGTTGGATTCTAAAGGCAGCGCGTGGCACGAAAGGTCGTGCTATGCATAAAAAACTTGCCGATGAGTTCATTGCTGCATCAAAAAGCGAGGGCGCTGCTATTAAGAAGCGCGAAGATGTGCATAAGATGGCGGAGGCGAACCGAGCCTTTGCTCATCTATCATGGTAATCATGTTATGATTTTGACGCAGCACTTCGTTGCCGGCGTCAGAAATGTATTCACTGTAGAAGAAACTACACCTCACACATTTCTTCCTTTGCGCCTTGTTCTGCATTCAAAATCATACACATGACCCTTTTATAAGCCTGTTGTTTTGTCAGGCATACTATAATTACTTATTACAACATTACTTAAATTAAAAAACGTATGGCACGAGAATATCCATTAGAAAAACTTCGTAACTTCGGCATTATCGCCCACATTGATGCGGGTAAAACTACCACATCTGAGCGTGTGTTGTTCTACACCGGTATGAGTCATAAGATCGGTGAAGTGCATGATGGTGCAACAGTTACCGACTGGATGGAACAGGAACGTGAGCGTGGTATTACCATTACCGCGGCAGCTATCTCGTGTTCATGGGTGAAGACCTACGACAATCAGTTGGATGCTGATAAGCGCTACGGATTTAATATTATTGATACCCCAGGTCACATTGACTTCACCGCTGAAGTGCAGCGTTCTATGCGCGTACTCGATGGCGCAATTGTTGTATTTGACGGTGTTGCCGGTGTTGAGCCACAAACAGAAACCAACTGGCGCTATGCAGACGACGGAAACGTGCCACGCCTCTGTTTCATTAATAAACTCGACCGTACTGGTGCTTCGTTTGAGCGTTCATACCAATCAATTCTTAATCGGTTGACCAAGGACGCGGTACGTATGCAACTACCAATCGGCGAAGAAGAGAACCATGAAGGAATTGTAGATCTTCTTACTCGTCAATCAGTATATTTCAAGGGTGAGCTCGGACGAGACGTAGAATACTCAGATGAGATCCCAGCAAACATGAAGGACGATGTTGAGAAATATCGTGCTGAACTCATTGAAAAGATTGTTGAACATGACGAAGAAATGATGAGTGCATATCTTGACGGTACTGAGCCATCAGTTGATGATCTTAAGAAAGTGCTCCGCAAAGCGGTGATTGCTAACACTATTGTGCCAGTGTTCACTGGTTCAGCACTTAAGAACAAAGGTGTACAGCTCGTACTCGATGCTGTTGTAGATTACCTTCCATCTCCTATTGATGTACCACCAGTAACTGGTATTGATCCAAAAACTGAAGAAGAGATTGAACGAAAACCATCAAACGAAGAGCCTTTTGCGGCACTTGCCTTTAAGGTACAGACAGACCCATTCGTTGGTACGCTAACTTTCTTCCGGGTATACTCAGGTAAAGTTGAGGCAGGGTCGTACGTATACAACGCAACAACTGGTTCAAAAGAGCGTCTCTCACGTCTTGTACGCCTCCAGGCAGATAAACGTGAAGAAATATCAGAAGTACATGCAGGTGAAATCGCCGCAGCGGTTGGGTTGAAGGAAACCAAAACCTCTCATACATTGTGTGATGAAAAGAATCCAATCGTTCTTGAGGAGATTACCTTCCCAGAACCAGTGGTGTCGGTGCGTGTAGAACCTAAAACAAAAGCAGACCAAGAAAAACTTGGTGTCGCGCTTAAGAAACTTTCTGATGAAGATCCTACGTTCCGTGTATCAGGAGATGAGGAAACAGGAGAAACTATCATTGCCGGTATGGGTGAGCTTCATCTCAGTATTCTTATTGACCGCATGAAGCGCGAATTCAACGTGGAAGCCAACACAGGACAGCCACAGGTAACATATCGCGAAACTATCCAACGATCAGCTGATGCGAATCATAAGTATGTAAAACAGACTGGTGGTAAAGGTCAGTACGGACATGTAGTGCTTACTATAAAACCGCTTGAGCCGCTTGCCGAAGACGCAAAAATAGCGAAGAATGTGACTCGCGAAGATCACTTTGAGTTTGTAAACAGTATTAAGGGTGGAGTTATCCCACAGGAATACATCCCTGCTGTTGAAAAAGGTATTCGTGAAGCTATGGAGCGCGGTATTGTCGCTGGGTATAAGATGGTAGATATTTCTGTTGAACTCACCGATGGTTCATACCATGATGTCGACTCTTCTGAAATTGCCTTTAAGATCGCTGGTATTAATGCCTTTAAAGAAGCTGCTGTTCAAGCAAAGCCAGTGCTTCTTGAGCCAATTATGAAGGTTGAAGTGGTAGTACCAGAGAAGTTTATGGGTGATGTAAATGGTTCAATCACTTCAAAGCGCGGTACTATTGAGTCAATGGAAGACCGCGGTATGGATAAAACCATCAATGCGATGGTCCCACTCTCTGAAATGTTTGGGTATACTACACAGCTTCGTTCTATGACCGAAGGTCGTGGTGGTATGACTATGCAATTTGACCACTACGCAGTGGTGCCACCAAACGTTGCTGAAGAGATTAAAACTTCTCGTAGCTAATTTAATCCGATTTTCCAAAAAACACCCTCACCAGAGGGTGTTTTTTGTTTTATGAGCGTATATTCGACTCGTTATATGAGGTACACACTTCTCGCATGCCTTTTTCTCAATTACGCGTAGCGGTGTGTTGTAGGGAAATTCTTTTCGCAAAAGAGGTGTATGTGAATGAATAGCGCACGGTAGCGTATTATTTTTCTTGCATTCCGTTGGGCTTTACCGTAGTATAGGTCGTAACGCTTCACGCGTGTTTTCGCTTTGCTCAACTATTGCCTCGGCGTTGGTGAGCTTTGCGCAGTTTATTCGTTATTAGTAACAATTACGTAAATATATGGCAGAATTTGATCGTTCCAAGGCACACGTAAACGTAGGTACTATTGGTCACGTTGACCACGGTAAAACTACGTTGACCGCCGCTATCCTCAATGTCTTACACAAAGCAGGGGATGGTTTTGATGCGAACGTAAAGGATGTTGGTGCAATTGACAACGCACCTGAAGAGAAAGACCGTGGTATTACCATTTCGCTTTCTCACTCAGAGTACGAAACACCAACAAAACACTACGCGCACATCGACGCCCCAGGACACGCAGACTACATTAAGAACATGATTACCGGTGCGGCTCAAATGGACGGCGCAGTCCTTGTTGTTGCTGCTACTGACGGTGTGATGCCACAGACTCGTGAGCACATCTTGCTTGCTCGTCAGGTAGGCGTCCCTCGCGTTATCGTATTCCTCAACAAAGTAGACATGGTTGACGACAATGACCTTGTTGACCTCGTTGAAGAAGAGGTACGTGAACTCCTTACCAAGTACGAATTCGATGGAGAAAATGCTCCAGTGGTTCGTGGTTCAGCGCTTAAAGCGCTTGAGAATTCTGAGCCAGGTAATGAATGGTCAGATAAAATTATTGAACTTGCTAAGGCGCTTGATGATTACATTCCGGTTCCTGAGCGTGACACTGACAAACCATTCCTTATGCCGATTGAGGACATTTTCTCAATTGAAGGACGCGGTACCGTGGTAACTGGTAAAGTAACTCGCGGTAAAGTAACTGTTGGTGAAGAAGTAGAGATCGTTGGTATCAAAGACACTTCAAAAACTACTGTGACTGGGGTTGAAATGTTCAACAAACAGCTCCAAGAAGCAATGGCTGGTGACAACGCAGGTATTCTCCTTCGTGGCTTGAAGAAAGAAGACGTACACCGTGGTCAGGTGCTTGCTGCAACTGGCTCAGTGACTCCACATACCGAGTTTGAAGCAGAGGTATACATCCTCTCTAAGGAAGAAGGTGGTCGTCACACCCCATTCTTCACTGGTTACAAACCTCAGTTCTACGTAGGTACGACCGACGTAACTGGCGAAGTAACGCTTGCAGAAGGTACTGAGATGGTAATGCCAGGCGACACCGCAACCTTTAAGGTAAAGCTTGTTGCTCCTATTGCGCTTGAAGAGAATCAGCGATTCTCAGTGCGCGAAGGTGGTAAAACCGTTGGTGCGGGAGTGGTAACTAAGATTGTTGCCTAAGGAAGGTACTCACGAGAAGATATCTATGGCAACAACAGAAAAAAAGACAAAGGCAGCATCTTCTCGTAAGAAGAATGAGGCGAGCGGCGAATTGAAACTTCGCATTAAGGTGCGCGGCTATGATCACACTCTAGTGGATCAGTCAGTAAAACAAATTATTGACACAGCGCTCCGACTCGAAGCAGAGGTAGTAGGTCCTATTCCACTTCCTACTGACATTAAGAAGTTTACGGTAAACCGCTCAACTTTCGTCCACAAGGACGCGCGTGAACAGTTCGAGATGCGTACCCATAAACGTATTCTTGATATCCTCAACCCAAACCCGAAAGTAGTAGATGCGCTTACTAACTTGTCACTTCCTTCCGGTGTGTCAATCGATGTGAAGACGATAAGCTAAAACACGCACAACTCTCTAAAAAGCAAAAACACCCCTTTCGGGGTGTTTTTGCTTTTTAGAACCTCACGAGGTATAGTAGCGCCGTACGACACATGAAGGTCCAAAACACAGTAATCCTATAAAAGAAATTTTTTGGCTACTCATTGCTGGAGTAAAAGAGCTTCCCAAAGGTAGTACTGATAGAGTTGAAAGAGCACGTCTTATTAAAGAAGTACGTAGACGACTGCATCATATGAATTCTGAAGATTAAACAGCGTCGGTACTGGAAAATATTTCATCAGTAAGTACGTTCCTTGCATTCGTCAGCAACCTCGTGTATAGTCTCTTCATATCGCTACGTTCCCTCGGGAACCAATGGCCCATATACTGCTCAGTCAGTGTTTGGCGCCATAAGGCGCTATTTTTATTGCATGAACAAATTCATCGTAGGAATAAAGAAAGGCATGTCTCAGGTGTTCGACGCCGAGGGTAACGTGCATCCGGTAACGGTTATTGCCGCTGCGCCTATTACGGTGACGCAGGTAAAAAACACTGAAACTGACGGATACAATGCCGTTCAAGTTGGTATTGGTGAACGTAAAGAAAAAAACGTTGCTCAAGCACAACGTCCAAAAGGGCTTTTTGCTACCTTTAAAGAGTTCCGTTTTGATAAGGCGCCTGAATTTACCACCGGTAATACTATCGATGTATCTGTTTTTGAAGTTGGTGATACAGTAACAGTGTCAGCAACGTCAAAAGGTAAAGGATTCCAAGGTGTGGTAAAGCGCCATGGTTTCCATGGTGGTCCTCGTACTCACGGTCAAAAGCATACTGAGCGCGCGCCTGGTTCTATCGGTGCTGCTGGTGTTGCTCGTGTATTGAAGGGCACGCGCATGGCAGGTCGTATGGGCGGTGACCGCATTACCGTGCAAAATCTACCGGTCGTACAGGTAGATGCTGAAAAAGGCGAGATCCTCGTAGGTGGCGCGGTTCCAGGTCGTCGTGGCGCATACGTTGAGATTGTTTCAAAATAGATATATGGCAACAGAAAAAACAACAACCAAAAAGGATCAAACGATGAATCTCACCGCACCGGTATATGATGCGTCTGGAAAAGAGGTGCGCACTATCGACCTTCCAGAAAATATTTTTAATGCAACACCAAACGATGCATTGGTGTATCAGGTAGTACTTGCTATGGAGGCAAATGCACGCACGTCAATTGCCCACGCTAAGGGGCGTAGTGAAGTACGCGGTGGCGGTAAAAAGCCATGGAAACAAAAGGGAACTGGTCGCGCTCGTCATGGTTCACGTCGTTCACCAATTTGGCGCGGAGGAGGAGTGACTCATGGTCCAGTGTCTGAGCGTGATTACTCACAACGCATTAACAAAAAAATGCGTGCTCGTGCACTTGCTACCGTGCTTTCAGCAAAACTGCGTGACGGAGAAATTCTCCTTGTTGATGCGCCAACTCTACCGGATCCAAAAACAGCCGAGGCAAAATCATTCCTTGGTAAATTGGCAAAGGTGAGCGGTTTCACTGCACTTGCTGAGCGTCGCAAAAATGCAGCATTGATAGCGCTTGGCGATAAGAATGACACGCTTAAGAAGAGTTTTCAGAATATGGGGAATGTTTTTGTTGAAGAGTCACGCAACCTAAACCCAGTGGATGTGCTGAATTATCGTTATCTCATTATTACTAATCCTGAAGCGACCCTTGAGACGCTTGCTAATCGCATGAAGTAATAATTATATGGCACTTTTTGGAACAAAAAAAACACCGAAGGGAACCAAGCGTAAAGCGCAGAGTTCAAAAGGAGCGCTACGCACGGCGCCAAAAGTAACGAACGAGTTGCAAAGTGTATTGGTGCGTCCTCATATCACTGAGAAAGCAGCGCAAGCAACCGCACAAAATGTCTACACGTTTGAGGTACGTAAGAATGCAACTAAAGCAGATATTGCATCAGCCGTGAAAGCCGTGTATAACGTAACCCCAGTGAAGGTTGGTATCGTGAAGATTCCAGCGTCACGTGTACGACTCCGCACTCGTCCAGGATACGGAAAGCGTAGTGGTATGAAAAAAGCGTATATATACCTTAAGGAAGGCGACCGCATCGACTTTTCATCATAGATAAAATAGTATGGCAACAAAAAGTAAAACAAAAAACAGTAAACCAACGTCACCGGGCGTACGCGGTACCCGTACCGTGCGTTATAAAAATACGTTGACTGCGTCAAAGCCACTTAAGTCGCTGGTAAAAGGTGCGCGGAAAAATGCGGGCCGCAACAGTGCTGGGAGAATCACTGTACGTCACAAAGGTGGTGGTCATAAACGTAAACTTCGTGCAATCGATTTTCTTTTCATAGATAAAATTGGTATTCCTGGACGTGTTGAAACAGTCGAGTATGATCCACATCGTAGTGGTTTTATCGCCCGCATTGTTTATAAAGACGGTGAACGTCGCTACATTCTTGCGCCGCAATCTATTGAAGTAGGAGCTACTGTTATTACCGCTGAAGATGCTCCTGTGAAGCCGGGTAACCGCCTCCCTCTCTCAAGTATCCCCGTGGGTACCTATGTATACAATATTGAACTTAAAGAGCGTGGTGGCGCAAAACTCGCGCGTTCAGCAGGTATGTATGCAGAACTTGTTGCGCTCGATGGTGGATATGCACAGCTGAAGATGCCGTCTTCTGAAATTCGTCGTGTGCCAGCGAAGGCATGGGCTTCAGTTGGCGAAGTATCAAACCCTGAGCACCGATTACGTAACCTTGGTAAAGCTGGTCGTTCACGTCACCTCGGCATCCGCCCTACTGTGCGTGGTAGCGCTATGAACGCCGTTGATCACCCACACGGTGGTGGTGAAGGAAAACAAGGTCGTGGTCACAGACGACAGCGCACCAAATGGGGTAAACCGTCAGGCAAAGGTCAAAAGACACGTACACCAAAGAAATACTCAAACATCCACATTGTGTCTCGTCGCAAAGTCGGCAAACGCCGCTAACATCTTCAAAACACCCCTTCAACAGGGGTGTTTTTCTTGACATCCTCGATTTAGAGGCGTAGTTTGATTAAATACCTTAGTACACTTGGCTTCCTCGAACATTGGGGGACCTGAATGTGCTCCAGGTATTTAGAAAGCTAAAAACCAAATTTATGGGCATGGAATCTGAGCCTTTGGTAGGACCTTTCAGTGGTCCTAAGGCAACTAATATGACGCTCTGCGCTTCACATTTACGACCAATACCATGTGAGTATTGTGAATAAATATTAAAAACCCGCTCTCAAGCGGGTTTTTAACTGCCTATGTATTAGTTGACATGTTTAATAAAATAATGTATTTTCCTTCAATACCTTTGATACACTTGGTTTTCTCGAACTGCTTGGGAGATCTGAATGTGTTTAAGGTGACTTACAAAAATAGATACGCATACGATTATGTCTGAACGACTTTCAAAAGGAGTGAATGATTCTCCTTCTTTCCTGCCTTTCTGGTGTGAACAATGTAGCGAATGGCACAGTGGCGGCCCTTGTAACTAATCAAGACACTTTTTTAAAACCCGCTCTCAAGCGGGTTTTTTCTTACCCCCATCCCTCTTGGTCAACACCCGGGTGTTGACCAAGAGGGATAATCTACCTTTTTCCTAGTGGACTGACATGGCTGATACGTAACCAACTGATCAAAAATCTCTTTTTATAACTTCGGTAGTTCATCAAGCTCTTCTTCCAGTATCTTCGCGGTTGAGGTTTCCACAAAGTCTCGGTAGTTTGAATCCGGCTCTTGTTCGAACTGCGCGGCGATGATATCGGCCTCAAGCAGGCCGCCCCAGCGGTTTGCCTCGGTAATATCCTGCAAGGAAGACCACGGGTAGTCAAAAATCTTATCTTTCCAGGTCTTCAATTCCCGTGGATTCCGATGAATATAGGCGGAAAGGTAGAGTAAGTAGTTATTGTCCGCAATATGTTTTGCTTGGAACGCGTTTTGAAATATTCTCCCCGAAGCCTCGTATTTAGTATTAAAGTACTTTGTGTAGCCGTTTCCTACGCGTTGCATATAGCGCGCGATACCGCCCTCAACCACTTCTTTTACTATCAAATGGTAGTGGTTTGGCATAATACAGAAACTCGTCAGCTCAACCGAGCGGTTCACAATGACATCATTAGTCTCTTCAGGAGACACAGTGAACCCGTCTGAAGTGGAAAATGACTCAGTGAGCCTAGTGATATGGCTAAAGGGGATAGGTGACTGCGCATACAGCATATAGAAAAGAAACCGTGCGTAGTCTTTGTGCTCTTTAAAAAGTGTCTGCTTAAAAGCCCCGCGATTGTAAATGTGGTAGTACTCTCCTGGCGCTATGGTGCGTTGAGCCGTCATCCACTCCAATCTATTGTATTCTGTCCCTTTGGTCAACACCCGGGTGTTGACCAAAGGGGGTTGACGGTAGGGAGGGCGTTTGCTATTCTTGCTGCAAGCTCGAAAGGGT
The DNA here is from genome assembly GCA_045401115.1 of Candidatus Phycocordibacter aenigmaticus. GTDB lineage: Bacteria > Patescibacteriota > Minisyncoccia > Phycocordibacterales > Phycocordibacteraceae > Phycocordibacter > Phycocordibacter aenigmaticus. Next base: position 248,431 of record CP174359.1, read on the forward strand.
TCGTGATTTAACGTATTTCTTTATAAGGATTGCGTTCACGAGCCCTTTTTATTCGGGTGGTCACCTATCTATGGCACGATCAATTAAAAAAGGACCCTACATCTTTTATAAACTTCTCAAGAAAATTGAGGGTAAAACTCCTGAAGAAGCAGGAACTATTAAGACGTGGGCTCGTGCCTCACAAATCAGTCCGGAAATGGTGGGATACACATTTGGGGTACACACTGGCCGGGACTTTACTGACGTATTCGTTACCGAAGAAATGGTAGGTCACCGACTCGGGGAGTTCGCTCCCACAAAGAAATTCCTCCGTCATGGTGGTCAAATGCAGAAGGCCCTCGACCAGAAGAAGAAAGAAGCAGAAATTACTGCTGCTAAAGCTGCTAAAGCCTAAATATTTTAAAATACTATGAAGGCAACACTTAAAAATTATCGTCAGAGTCCTCGTAAGGTGCGTTTGGTAACGGACCTAGTGAAAGGTAAGTCACTCAATGAGGCGCTTACGACGTTGCAATTTAAAGTAAAACGAGCTGCTGATCCAATACATAAATTGGTACGTTCAGCTGCGGCGAATGCCGAGCAGCAAGGGGAAAAACTGGAAGCGTTAGTGGTAAAAAATATCACCGTTGACGAAGCAACAACACTAAAGCGTTGGATGCCACGTGCATTTGGTCGCGCTACTCCTAAGCGTAAGCGTGCCAGCCATATTACAGTAACGCTTGGTAAGAAAATTGAAAATTAGTATATGACACATGTAGTACACCCATACGCCCACCGACTTGGAATCCTCCGCGACTGGAAAAGCCGTTGGTTTACCACCGACCCTAAAAAGTATCGTGAATACGTAAAGGCTGATGCGGCTATCCGCGCACTTTTAAAAAAGCGTCTCCGTGGAAACTATGTCAGTCATGTAGAAATTGAACGTTCACAGAAAGATATTCGTATTTCAATTCACACCGCACGTCCTGGTATGGTTATCGGTCGCGCTGGCGAGAATGCAACAAAACTTAAATCTGAAGTTCAGAACTTATTGAAGCGTCTTTCACCAAGTGAAAATCTTCAGATGCACCTCGATATTATTGAAATCCGTTCACCTGAATCAAATGCAGGTGTAGTGGCCGCTATGATTGTAGAAGGTCTTGAGAAGCGTATGCCATTCAGACGCGTACTGAAGCAAACAATCGACAAAGTTATGGCGAATCGTGATGTAAAAGGAGTTCGTTTGTCAGTGTCGGGTATGCTTGGTGCCGCATCAATGAGTCGTACCGAAGAAATGAAGAAGGGTCGTATTCCACTTCAAACATTCCGTGCAGATATTGATTATGCACATGAAGAGGCACGGCTCCCATTGGGTACTATTGGCGTAAAAGTGTGGGTATATCGTGGTGAAGTGTTTGATGATCGCACTAATAATGCCAACGCATAATAAAAATATATGTTGTTTCCTAAAAAGGTAAAATTTCGTAAATGGCAGAGTGCCCGTAAAAATCCAAAGAAGTTGGAAAATGCGGTAGCAACACGAGGAACTACCATTACTTTTGGTTCACATGCGCTTAAGGCAATGACTGGCGCGCGTATGAGTGCTAATGAAATTGAGGCTGCTCGTCGTGTGATTAGTCGCTCAATTGGAAAAACTGGTCGCACGTGGATTCGTATATTCCCTGATCGTCCGGAAACTAAAAAAGGTGCCGAGGTTCCCATGGGTAAAGGTAAAGGTGACCCATTCCGTTTTGTAGCCGAGGTAAAACCAGGACGGATCGTATTTGAGATTGATGGTGTCTCTGAAGAGGTGGCGCAAGAAGCATTCCGTAAAGCATCAGCAAAATTGTCAGTTAAAACTAAGGTGATAAGCCGTTAATTAATTGCATATGAAACCTACTGATGTTAGAAAAAAGAGTCCGGACGAATTGAAAAAGCTTCTCAATGAATTGTCTGAAGAGCTTCGTGAATTTCGGTTTGCAATGAGTAGCGGACAAAGAAACAATGTACGTCGTGCTCGAACGCTTCGCACCGACATTGCCCGCATTAAGACCGTGTTGAATGAACAAAAGTAATATGGATAAAAAAACAAACACAACAAACGAGACAGGAACCAGTATGCGTAAAACATTACGCGGTGTGGTGGTTTCTACAAAAATGCAGGACACTGTGGGGGTTTTGGTAAACCGTTACGTGAAGCATCCGAAGTATAAAAAGTACCGTACATTAAGTAAGAAGTACCTTGCACACGACCCAGAAAATACTGCTCAAGAAGGTGACAAGGTGGTTATCCGTGAGTGTGCACCAATCTCAAAACGGAAACGCTTTGAAGTAATAGAACGTATATGATACAACCACAATCAATAGTAAAAATCGTTGACAACTCTGGCGGTAAAATCGGTCGCGTGTTTAAAGTGCTTGGCGGTTCAAAGCGACGTTACGCAGAGCTCGGTGACCGTGTTGTACTTTCTGTGCAAACCGCTGAGCCACGTAAACAAGTTAAAAAGAAAGATGTATTACACGCTGTGGTAGTACGTCAGAAGAAACCGTTTCGTCGTCGCGATGGTTCGTACATCCGCTTTGATGATAACGCGGTAGTGATTCTTTCTAAGAACCAAAAGGATCCATTTGAGCCAAAGGCAAACCGCGTATTCGGCCCTATCCCACGTGAGATAGTGGAGAGAGGTTATCAGCGTGTTGGTTCACTTGCCCCTGAGGTTGTATAGCGCATATGAAAATCAAAAAAGGAGACAAAGTGATGGTAATAGCAGGAAAAGATCGCGGTAAAACCGGGACTGTTTCTGAAGCATTTCCTCAAACAGAACGTGTGACTGTAGAAGGAGTTAATGTACAGAAAAAACATGTTCGCTCACGTGAAAAAGGCAAAGCCGGTCAAGTGGTTGATAGAACATTGTCGATCCATGTTTCAAACGTTATGATTATCGACCCTAAGACCAATAAACCAACACGTATTGGTCTTGAGCGTAAAGATGGTAAGCGGGTGCGTATTGCTAAGAAAAGTGGTCAAGAGCTATAAAAAGATATATGAATACAGTACAGACACAAGTAAAAAATACATTCGAAGCGCTTAAGGGCGACTTTGGTTATACGAACGCTCTCCAGGCACCACATATTGAAAAGGTGGTTATTTCAACCGGCACAGGTAAAATTGCTGATAAAAACAAAATCCAAGTAGTGCAAGACAGACTTGCGCGTATTACTGGTCAAAAAACAGCACCACGTGGTGCAAAGAAATCTATTGCGGCGTTTAAAGTACGTGAAGGAGATACGGTAGGCTACCAAGTAACACTACGCGGTCAACGTATGTACGACTTCCTAGAGAAATTGGTGCACGTAGCATTACCTCGAACACGTGACTTCCGTGGCCTCAAACCAACTGCTATCGACGAGATGGGGAACATCACCATCGGAGTAAAAGAACATACTATTTTCCCTGAAACATCAGATGAAGACTTAAAAGATGTGTTTGGTCTCGCTATTACTGTGGTATCAACAGCAAAAGACAAAAAAGAAGCAGATGCTTTCTACCGACATATTGGTTTCCCACTTCGCACTGAGGAAGGAAAAGCCTCATAAGATATCCGGTATTATTTTTACACCACCCCTCGCGGTGGTGTTTTTTTATATGGTTGGGTTCGTACTATCTCAGCTGTGTGTAGTTGTCCAGGATGCGCACGCGATTAGGGTTTATTGACTTTCCAGGCGCTCCTTGTTACTATCCTCAGAGCTTTTAGTAGCCTTTTTCTTTGCTCTTTTAGGGCGGAAAGATGGTTCAAAAGCGAATACCCTCTCGATTCGTCGAGAAAGGTTCCTTTTCTCTCTTTTGAGAATTCAGAAATTATATTATCTATGGCTAAAAAGTCACAAATTGCACGTGATACGAAGCGACGTCGTCTTGCAGAACGATACGCTGAAAAGCGTGCACAACTAAAACGTGAAGGGCAGTACGAAGAACTTCAAAAACTTCCTCGTAACTCATCACCAGTACGTATTAATAACCGTTGTGCCGTTTCAGGGCGTTCACGCGGTTTTATGCGTTTCTTTGGTCTTTCTCGTATCCAATTCCGAGAACTTGCTCGTAAGGGCGAAATTCCCGGTGTAAAGAAATCATCATGGTAAACGACCCAGTAGCAGACTTGATTACGCGTATTAAAAACGCCAGCATGGTTGGTCATGCAAATGTAGTACTTCCGTACTCCCAGTTTAAGGAGGCTATTGCCTTAACCCTTAAAAAGGCAGGTTTTGTAGGTGACGTAAGCAAAGAAGGTGATGGTCCTCAAAAGACACTTACCGTAGAGTTGTTGTACCAAAAAGACGGTTCTCCACGTATCACCGATGTAAAACGAGTGTCAAAACCTGGTCGTCGCGTATATTCCGGTGTACGTGAGTTGCATCCGGTGAAGTACGGTAAAGGTATCACTGTTCTTTCAACACCACGTGGTGTATTAATTGACAGTGAGGCACGGAAAGTGCGCGCAGGAGGGGAAACCCTCTTTATGATGTGGTAATGCTATATGAGTAGAATAGGTAAAAACGCAATCGCTATCCCAGAAAAGACATCCGTATCACTTACGGGGAATGTTTTAACAGTGAAAGGTCCATTAGGAGAACTTTCACGTCCTGTTCATGATGCAGTAGAGGTTACTATTGGTGATAATGATGTGGCGGTGGCACCAAAAAACAATTCAAAACTCGCTCGTTCACTTTGGGGAACTTTCGCATCACATATCATTAATATGATTACTGGTGTGAATGAAAAATACAGCAAACAGCTTGAAGTGCGTGGCGTAGGATATAAGGTTGAATTGAATGGTAAGGTGTTGAAACTTGTTGTTGGTTTCTCACACCCAGTAGAAATGCCGATTCCTGATGGGCTCGAGGTTGCTGTAGAAAAGAGTACTATTACAGTCTCTGGTATTGATAAAGAACAAGTTGGTCAATTTGCGGCAAATGTACGTGCAACTAAAAAACCAGAGCCATATAAAGGAAAAGGTATTCGTTATGTTGGTGAGTATGTACGTCAAAAACAAGGTAAGCGAGCTGCATAGTAAATATATATATGGGTAAATTAATTCCAAAAACAAAAAAAGAGTCTCGTGAACGCCGTCACGCTCGTGTCCGTGCTAAAGTATCGGGTACTCCTGAACGTCCGCGTCTTGCAGTGTTCCGATCAAATACTGCCCTCTATGCGCAACTTATTGACGATAAAGCAGGTGTAACATTGGTTAGCGCAAGTTCACAAAGCGTAAAAGATAAAACGATGCTCGAACAAGCTGAATGGGTAGGAGCTACTATTGCTGAAAAAGCGGCAGAGAAAAGTATTACGAATGCTGTGTTTGATCGTGGTGGCTTTACATACGCCGGTCGTATTAAAGCCCTTGCGGAGAGTGCACGCGCTAAAGGTTTGAATTTTTAAGTATTATGACTGAAGAAAAAAAGACACAGCAAAATAACGAGGAAGTAAAAACTGCTTCATCAAAACAAACATCGCAAACAGACGACAAAAATGCTCCTGCCGGAAAAGGTAAAGGTGACACACGTCCTGCCCGTGGTGGCGCTCGCGGCGGTGGAGATCGTCGCGGTGGCGGTCGTCGCGGTGGTCGCGGTCGTGGTGATGACCGTGCACGCAGTGAATTTGACCAGAAGGTAATTAGTTTGCGACGCGTTTCTCGTGTGGTTGCTGGTGGCCGTCGATTTAGTTTCTCAGCAGCTGTTGTTGCTGGTGACCGAAAAGGTCGCGTTGGCGTCGGTGTTGGTAAGGGTGTCGATACTGCACTTGCTATGGATAAAGCGTTCCGTGATGCAAAACGTAACATGGTTCGTGTGCCGTTAACTGACACAAAAAGCATTCCACATGACGTAAAAACAAAATATTCAGCATCAATGCTTGAACTTCGCCCATCACCAGCTCGTGGTATTGTTGCTGGTTCATCAGTACGTACTGTACTTGAACTCGCCGGAGTCACTGACGTTATTGCAAAATTATACTCTCGATCAAAGAATAAAATTAACAATGCTCGCGCGACAGTACAGGCGCTCATGGAGCTTTCTAAATAATAAAGATGAGTATGCAGAAACATTCACTTACACGACCAGTAAATCTTGATTCCAAAAAACGTATTGGACGTGGTGGAAAGCGTGGTAAAACATCAGGTAAGGGTCATAAAGGTCAAAAAGCACGCGCTGGTAACAGTACTCGTCCTGAAATGCGGGATATCATTAAAAAAATTCCGAAACTACGCGGTCATGGTAAAAATCGTGCCAAAACAGTAGTACCACGTGTTGCGTATCAAGTAGTAAACCTTGATCAGCTCGAAACACATTTTGACACTGGTGCAAAAGTAACGCCAAGCGCTCTTCTTGAGGCTGGGTTGGTACGTCGCCAAGGAGGAAAGTTGCCGAAAGTAAAAGTGCTTGCACGTGGCACACTCAGTAAAAAACTCTCATTTGAAAAAGTGAATGCGTCAAAAGAGGCACGTACACACATTGAGAAGGCAGGCGGTACTATCGCTGCATAACCTATGAATCTTTTTCTTAGAAAAGCTAAACTCGTACTCACTGACAGCGCTCTTCTTAAACGTCTCGGTTTTGTTTTGGTGGTTCTCGCGATCTTTCGCGTTTTAGCGGCAGTTCCAGTTCCGGGTATTAATCCAATTCAATTGGAGCAATTTTTCCAAAACAATCAATTCCTTGGTTTTCTTAACATATTCTCTGGCGGCGGTCTGTCGTCGTTATCATTGGTTATGCTTGGTGTTGGTCCGTTTATTACGGCATCAATTATCATGCAACTCCTTACGATCGTATTCCCTTCAGTGAAATCAATGTATCAAGAAGAGGGAGAGATTGGTCGTAAACGTTTTATTCAATACTCACGTCTACTCACTGTGCCACTTGCAGCGGTGCAGGGCTTCAGTTTTCTTTTCTTACTCCAAAATCAGGGCGTTATTACCGCATTAGCACCGATTGAATACACACTCAACCTTGTCGTTATTATTGCCGGAAGCCTCCTCCTTATGTGGCTTGGTGAATTAATAACTGAGTTTGGTATTGGTAATGGTGTTTCAATTATTATTTTCGCCGGTATCGTAGCAACATTGCCACAGACTATTTCACAACTTCTTTTCTCTTTCGATCCTTCACAGATTCCGCTCTACCTTACCTTCGGTATCGCGGCAGTGCTCGTCACATACGGCGTGGTGGTTATGACCGAAGCAGAGCGACCAGTTCCTATTACCTACGCACGGCAGGGCCGTTCAGGTGGCGGTGCACAACCAGCCGTATCAACATATCTCCCACTTCGCCTTAACCAGGCTGGCGTGATCCCTATTATTTTTGCGTTGTCTATTCTTATATTCCCACAGCTCATTCTTAACTTCCTTTCACAGGCAGACATCGGCGGTGTTTCAGGTCTTGCGTCCAGTCTTCTCTCAATTCCGTTTGGTGCAATTATTTACGCAGCATTCTACTTTATCTTAGTGTTCGTGTTTACCTTCTTCTACACTGCGGTAACCTTCGATCCAAATCGTATTGCTGACAACCTACAGAAAAGTGGCGCGTTCGTACCGGGCGTACGTCCAGGAGGACAAACTAGTGAATATGTTGGTCGTATTGTGACCCGCCTCACTCTTGTGGGTGCTATCTTCCTTGGGTTTGTAGCGGTGCTTCCATTGGCGATGCAGTCAATCACCGGCTTCTCAGCACTCGCTATTGGCGGTACTGCACTTTTGATTGTGGTAACAGTGGTACTCGACTTAGTGCGTAAAATCGACGCACAAGTCTCTCTTCGAGAATACTAAACGAGAGAGAAGGTATTCAATCTCAATTACGTAGTATCTCGCTTCGTATTTTTGTATAGACCGACATCCACACAGCGCAACTTATATTAAAACTAACACTCGCGGTAAGTTGACGTGCTCGTAAGTTTACGTAACTATATTCTAATGAAACAAAGGTCAGGAAAATTTATTATGGTAGCGGGTCCTTCTGGGAGTGGAAAGGGGACGCTTATTGAATATGCACGCACGGTATTTCCTCATTTAGCACGACCAGTCACTTCAACCACTCGTGCACCTCGTCCTGGCGAAGAAGAGGGTGTGCACCGGTTCTTTCTTTCACCAGAGGAATTTCAGCAACGTATCGCTGAAAATTTTTTCCTCGAATGGGCGGAATACGGGGGACATCTGTATGGAACCTCATATGATTCAGTCGTTCCGCTTGTGCAGAGGGGTGAATTTGTTTTAAAAGAGCTTGAGGTACAAGGTGTGCGTCAGGTTATCGCCACAATGCCCGCTGCGGAGGTGGTAACTATCTTTATTGATGCAGGTTCTTGGGACTCTATGGAAGCTCGTATTCGGGCCCGGGCACCAATCAGCGAAGAAGAGCTTAAAAAAAGAAAAGAGCGGTATGAAGATGAAATGAGTTTTAAGGCGCATGCAGATATAATTATTTCTAATAAAAACGGTGAACTTGAGCAGGCAAAAAAGGATTTTGAAGATGCCGTTCGGTCGATAATTTCATGATTATCTGTTATGCTGCCTCTGTATGAATAACCCAAAACACCTCTTTTTGTTTGTTGGACGTATTGCTTCAGGCAAGGAAACTCAAGGGCAATTACTTGCTGACAAACTTGACGCACCAATGTTTATGACTGGCGGTAAAATTCGCGAGATCATGGCGTCTGATTCACAATTAGGTAAGCGTCTAAAAGACGACTACAACAAAGGTCTCCTTATGCCGGCGTGGTTTGCCACCTACCTATTCCAGGACTTCCTTTTAAATTTACCGGATGATACACATGCAGTTTTTGAAGGCACCGGTCGTGCGGTTGCCGAAGCAGAAGATTTTCATAAAACAGCGGCATGGTTAGGGCGTCCGTATACAGTGTTTAATTTAGTAGTGACCCCAGAGACGGTAATGGAGCGTTCACTGTCACGTGGACGTGATGTAGCAGATACTGAAGAGGCTGTGAAAACACGGCTTGCCGAATATGAAAAAACAACCGCACCAGCCATTGAGTATTTCAAAGAGCAAGGTGTTGCTGTTGATATCGATGGCGAAAAACCAGTCGAAGCTATTCATGAAGAGGTAATGCAGTACGTAACTAACGTTGTTTCATGAGTGTTATAACAAATCCTGAAGACCTGGCCTACATGCGCGAATCAGGGCGACGCCTCGGTCGTGTGGTTGATGCAGTGGCACGTATGATTGCACCCGGTGTTTCGGTTGCCGATTTAAATAAAAAAGCTGATGAACTGATTCGTGCTACCGGTGACACTCCGGCGTTTCTTAATTACAAACCTTGGGGTGCCGACCGTCCATTCCCTGCGTCTATATGTATTTCGGTAAACGAAGAGGTTGTCCACGGCATTCCAAACGAGAACCCACACGTTATCGAAGAGGGGGATATTGTCTCTCTTGATTGCGGATTAACTCATCATGGACTTATCTCTGACCATGCCGTTTCAGTAGTAGCGGGCACTGCAGATGCTGAAACACAACGTCTGCTTGATGCGACACGCGAAGGAATGATGGCAGGAATCAACGCCGCACGTGCGGGCAATCGCGTAGGAGATATCAGCGCAGCAATTGAAGCAATTGGTGTGAAGTATGGTTACGGTATCGTGCAGTCACTTGGTGGACATGGTGTTGGGTATCGTGTACATGAAGAACCGTATATTCCTAATGTAGGTGATGCAGGCACAGGACCGGAACTTATTGCGGGTATGGTGCTCGCCATTGAACCAATGTTTACAGAAGGGACTGATGAAGTAGACCTGCTTGATGACGGATATACGTATGTGACAACAGATGGTTCACGTAATGCGCATTTTGAACATACTATTTTAGTTACCGATGGTGAACCAGAAATTTTAACGCGCCTGCAATAGTTTTATATACATATCATTCATAAAGACCACATCAGTGGTCTTTATTGGTGGTAATATCGTTGTAAATATTACATACAACACTGTTATACTGTGAAATATGAAGCAACCTGGCGGTGAAGGTAATATCTCTCCCGAGCATCAATTGAATAAACTTCGTGAAAGCGAACGCTCCGGCGGTGACTCTGGCAGGGGTAGGCGTACCCGCTCAGGCGCAACTGATGTTGCAATAACTCCAGAAACCGAACAACTCACCACGCCACAATATGATACTCCAACACAGCATGAGGCAAGTGAAATACGTTTAAATCTCGCGCCGGACACGAATGATAAAGATATGGAACACCTCCTCAGTATCCTACAAGATTCAGGGTGGAAAGCGGTGCGTAAAGAGTTAGATCGTATCAATAACCCGCATATTGAAGACGACTTTCACCGCTTATTGGTGCAGTATAAAAAAGACGGACATGAAATACCGGGGCTGAATAAAAATGACCCACTCAACGAAGCACTTAATTTCATGCTTTTTGAAATTGCTATTCCTGTCAGTGGTAGCGGCGCAGGAGAGAAAACACTGAAAGATATTTTTGTACAAATGGAGCAATTGTATTTAGCTATCGTTCCTTACTTCAGTGTCCCAGACCCAGTGTTTTTTAAAGGACCGCGTAAACGGACCGCGCTATTCCCTGAACATTTTACTCTTGAGCTCGCGGTCAGACAGGGGAGTGAAGATGCAACATTTTATATAGCGATTGATCGCTCAAAGCGAGAGTTTTTTGAAAAACAAGTATTTTCCATCTTTCCTAAAGCAATTATTAATGAGGTGCAGGATGATTATAATATTTTTAATCAATTCGGCGAGACTGTTGCCTCAAAAGGGCGCTACGCGCGTGGCCAAGCCACTCCGATTAATACCGGGGCAAAGTTTGATTACGATCCGATGAACGTTACACTTGCTGCGTTTTCCAAAATAGCAAAAGAAGGAGAGGGAGCCGCTATTCAATTTTCTGTTTCACCGGCGGGTGATTATCTGAAAGACCAGGTGCGTGAGTGTTACTTTGAAGCACAAAAAGGTGCGGGTCTTATCAAGGCACAGCAAAAATGGTTTTTGTTCGGTAAACATCCATGGAGTCGACGTATCTGGCCGTTGTTGTGGAAGTGGTTTTCCGGTTTTTTCAAAAGCGGAGAAGAAGAAAAGAAAGATAAAGCACCTGATTCAATCGTGACGACTGCGATGGCAGAAAAAATGAAAAGTCCGGTCATGGGAGCAAACTTGCGACTCGTTGCTTCAGCGCGTACGAAATCTCGCGCCGAGTCAATTCTTTCAGAGCTCGAGCTCTCATTTGGTCAATTTGAAAATTCAGAAGGTAACCGATTCCGATTTACTCGTGTTGATAACAAAAAAGAGCTGCGGACGTTTTTGCGCCAATTTATTTTCAGACAATTCGAACCAGGGTTTAAGGAGGATCCAATGATTCTTTGGTTGCTTCCGTGGTTTGGAAGAGACTATATGCTCTTTGATAAGCATACATTGTATTTGAACCTTGCCGAACTTGCGGCGGCGTACCACATCAGTATTGGTGGCGGGTCATCGTCGCGTGAATTGAAATCATCAGGATCGGCAAAAGCCCCTGCACCGATGAACCTGTCTGACGAAGGTATTGTGTTGGGTGAAAACACATTTGGTGGACGTACACAACAGATTCACTTTGACCCTGATGACCGCTTGCGCCATTTTTATGCCATCGGACAAACCGGTACTGGTAAAACAACATTACTCAAGCAGATGATTACACAAGATATTGAAAACGGGGAAGGGGTTTGTTTTATTGACCCCCACGGAGTCGATGTTCAGGATATTTTAAGTCGTATACCGAAAGAACGATATGACGATGTTATTTATTTTGACCCAGCACATACAGAACGCCCTATGGGTATGAACATGTTGGAGTTTGATCCACGCTTTCCTGAACAGAAGACTTTTGTGGTGGATGAAATGTTTAAAATCTTCCAAAAACTGTACGGTAAGTCGAATCCAGAAGCATTTGGTCCGGTATTCGAAACCTATTTCCGTAATGCGACTCTTCTGGTGCTTGAAGATCCGGAGACTGGTTCAACGCTTATGGATATTTCGCGCGTGCTTTCAGATGATGACTTCCGTCATTACAAGCTGTCACGCTCGAACAACCCGGTAGTGAATCACTTCTGGGAGGAGGTGGCTGAACAGGTGCGTGGTGAAGGTGACTTACGCAACGTCGTGCCATACATTACCTCGAAGTTCGATATCTTCATTGCCAATGAGATTATGCGCCCGATTATCGGGCAACAACGTAGTGCCTTTACCATGAGTGACATTATGGAAAATAAAAAAATCCTTTTGGTCAATCTCTCAAAAGGACGTCTTGGTGATGTAAACGCAGACCTCATCGGGCTGGTTATTGTCGGTAAAATCTTGATGGCAGCACTGGCGCGTTCTGAAACATTGAATACAAAATATCACGCACCGTTCTATCTCTATATGGATGAGTTCCAAAATATTACTACCAACTCAATCGCTACCATTCTTTCTGAGGCGCGTAAGTATGGTCTCTCACTTACGATTGCCCATCAATATATTAAACAGCTGAGCCCTACCATTTCAGAGGCGGTATTTGGTAACGTGGGTTCAATGGCTGCGTTCCGTATTGGCTCCGAAGACGCACAATTTTTGGAAAGGCAGTACGCTCCGGAGTTCACTGCAAAAGACATGGTAAATATTGATAACTATAATGCATATGTGCGCATGCTTGCAAAAGGAAAGCCGGTCGATCCATTTTCTTTAGAAACACTTCCATTTATTAGTGGCGAGGCAACACAAGTTGAGGCGCTCAAGCATATGTCATATCAACGGTATGGGCGTCAACGCGCTGCTGTTGAAGAGGAAATTCGAGAGAAATACCAAGGTATGCGCGGTATAAAATAATATTGATACGATACCTGAGTATTTTCGCTTTTTCGTCGGCTCCGTGGTACACTCGTGTCGTACAGTGCCACTGAGGTGGTATATTCTATACTTATACATTTAATCTTTTAACGGGATGAAATTTGAAAAACAACAAACGCTTTTAATTATAAAACCGGACGGCGTACAACGTTCACTTATTGGCGAAATAATTTCGCGTATTGAGCGAGTAGGACTTAAAATCGTCGGTCTTAAGTTGGTAGTACCTACACGCGACCAACTCATTACTCACTACAACAAAGATGATGCATGGTTCTTAAAGAAAGGGGAAAATATTGTTCAAAATAGAAAAGAAAATAATCTCCCAATAGAAAAAGAACCGATCGAATATGGACGTGAAATTATCGAACAACTGGTAACATTCATGACCACTGGTCCGGTTGTGGCTATGGTGGTACGTGGTAACGAAGCGGTACATATTGTTAAAAAACTTGTCGGCGAGACACAACCGTCTACATCAGATGTTGGTACAATCCGTGGCGATTATACGCTTGATTCATATGAACATGCTGGCATGCAAGAACGCGCAGTTCGCAATCTCGTGCATTGTTCTGACGAGTTTGAAGAGGCAAAACGAGAAATCGACATTTGGTTTGCTGAGAATGAAATTGTAAACTATCGTCTTGTACCGGAAAGCATACTCTACGACGTAAACCTTGACGGTATTTTAGAATAGTCGTTTAGTCGAGAATATGCACACCATATAAAAAACTCCCCGAGGGGGGAGTTTTTTGTGTAGTGGTACACTATAAATAGGGTTGTTGGTTAGATTCATTAACCACTGAAGAAAACCCTCGGGAGCCTTACATCAGCTGGCTCGGGATGCGCCTTTAGAGGCACCGATGAGTCTGTCTTGCGGGCACCCACCTAAGTAATTAGGTTAATGAGGATTCCAATAGCCCTTGCATAAAAACCCGTCCTTTTCATTGGACGGGTTTTTATATAGGGATACGGTATACTATTTCTATGAATAATGCGCGCCAGCAATTGGTCCTCGCTGTCGTTCTTTTAGGACTCTCTATTGCGTTTCTCCAACACCTGGCGAGCATGTACTACCTGTATTGGATATTTTGGTGGTATGACATCATTATGCATCTCCTCGGTGGTGCGTTTGTGGCACTCTTATTTTTTTGGGCGCACCGCGCTTTCCCTGTGCTACCAATGAGCCGACAGCTACTGTTCCCGGTCACACTACTGGTAGTGCTTATTATTGGGATATTGTGGGAAGTTTTTGAGTATGTCACTGGTTCATACGGAGCGGTTAATTACACACTTGATACCACGCTTGACCTTGCTATGGATATCGCTGGTATGATGAGTGCATATATCCTTTTCAAACGTTATGTCTGATCCATCTCTTTCGGTTACCTTTGTTGGCGGCGCACGGTCTGTGACCGGCGCACATTTTCTCGTTGAATCAAAAGAAAAAGGAAACACTACACGTATAGCAGTTGATTGTGGGTTGACGCAAGGGGAGCGTTTCTGTGAATCAACCAATGGCGAACCGTTTCCGTATGATGTCGCTACGCTTGATGCGGTATTTTTTACGCATGCCCATGCCGACCACATTGGCCGGTTTCCAAAATTGGTGAAAGATGGATTTCGTGGCGATGCGTACGCAACCCCACCAACTCGTGACCTCATGCCTATTATGCTTAAAGATAGTGTGTCTATTATGGCGCGTGAAGCGAAAAGCTGTGGTGATACGCCACCATATACACAGGAGGATATGGAACAGGCAATCGGCTTATTAAAATCTCTCGAGTATACCGAATCAGTTTCAGTTGGAAACCTTACTATCACCTTTTATAACGCCGGACATATCCTTGGATCAGCACTTATATTAGTGGAGACCAGTGAAAAACGTATCCTCTTTACCGGCGATCTTGGGCGTGAGTCGTCACTCATCGTAGCAAACCGAGAAATACCATCGGGACCTATTGATATGTTAGTGATTGATAGTGTGTATGGGAACCGTGTTCATAACGACAGTGAGGAAAGTGAAGCAACACTGCTTGCCACTATACGTCGCGTACAGGAGAAAAAAGGTACCTTATTAATTCCATCTTTTTCTCTTGAACGAACACAAATCATCCTCGCGTTAATTGACCGGTTTGTAGAAAGCGGTAATCTTGAACCGCTACCAGTATTTCTTGATTCGCCATTGGCAATTCAAGTCACTGAACTTTATCGGAAATATACCAAATATTTGAATCCTGAAATGCAACAACGTATCGCTGCTGGTGATGACCCGTTTTCCTTCCCTTCATTTAAAATGCTCTATAGCGCAGAAGATTCAAAAGAGGTGGACGATACGACACCCCCTAAGGTGGTCATTGCGGGCGCAGGCATGAGTCATGGTGGGCGTATCCGTAGTCACGAGACACACTACCTCCCAGGGGCGCAAAATGAGCTCCTATTGGTCGGATATCAGGTTCCTGGTAGTTTGGGCCGTCGCCTACAGGATGGGGCGCGTACAGTCACTATTAACAAAAAGAGTGTAAAAGTACGCGCCAAGGTGTCAAAGGTTGGTGGGTTCTCAGCACATGCCGACCGTGAGGGGCTCCTTTCCTTTGTAGAGGCGGTTAATCCAAAAGCGGTATCAGTAGTACTCGGTGAAATGGAATCAGCAAGTTTTTTTGCGCAAAGGGTAAATGGATTCTTGGGTATTGAGACAAGTATTCCTCAGGTAGGAGAGTGTTTCGAAGTCTAACGTTGCTTTTTCATAGCATTTTGTTTACAGTGCCTTCTTATATGAACAGGCACGAAAAAAAGCATTACATCCCAAAAGACCGAGAGGGTCCAATGTCTGAAACATGGAATTGTGGGCATTGTGATACATGGGGGATTCCTATCACTGAATCTCGTTGCCCAGAGTGTGGTTGGTCACGAGTATCTAAATAGAAAAAATAAAACCGCCTAGATGGCGGTTTTATTTTTCAAGTCAAACTATTTATTTTACGAGTGATTTCATCGTGCGTTCAAACACCTCAGGGTAGTGCTCAGCAAGGCGCGCAAGCACTGGGCGATTCAAATCAACACCTTTTTCCTTGAGTGATTTGATGAACGTTGAGTAGTTAGCAAAACCATTTTCGCGTACTCCGGCATTGACCTTCACAATAGCGGTACGGCGCATCACGCGTTTTTTATTCTTACGATCACGGAACATGTATGTCCGTGCTTTCAACAATGCTTCTTTAGCTGCTTTGGTTTTTTTGCTACGTGCAAAGCGAAAACCCTTTGCCGCTTTCAAGACATTACGTTTTGTTTTTTTCTTTATGATTCCTCGTTTTACTCGTGCCATAGGTCGTTTTCGTTAGTTTCAGTATATAAATTATGCACCCGGCAAGAAACGGGACTTTGCCTTATTGCTCATAGTAATTGACGCATTCTTACGCTTTGCCGACTTTGCTTGTGAATTCTCTTTGGCATTGAAGTGGTTTTGTCCACTCTTACGCGCAATAAGCTTACCGGTTTTGGTAACGCGAATACGTTTCGTGAATGACTTGTTTGTTTTCATAGTAGTGCTATTTCTGTGATTCGCTTGAGCCGTCAGATTCTGAAGAAGTAGATTCTTTTACCAGATCTTCTGCTCCCTCTTTTTTCTGCGCAGGTTCTTTTTTATCCTTATCAGCAGCTTTCTTACTAGCGCGTTCAAGGATGATATAGAAACCTTTAGGTCCTTTTTTAACGTCCTCGGCAATTTTATATTCCTCAGGAACGGAAAGCACAAATCGGTTCAAGCGCTCTTTAAGGAACGCTGATTCCATGTATTTGTACCGACCTTTTAGAAAGAGCTCAATTTTTACCCGGTGCCCCTCTCGGAGCCAGCTGGCGGTTTGGCGAGCCTTGCGAATCAAGTCATGCTCTCCAGTAACCACCTCAACCTGTATAGACTTGGTCTCAGTCGTATGCGCCTTCTGTTTTGCAGCACTCGCCTTTTTCTGCAGGTCGTACTGAAATTTACCATAATCAGCGATTTTCGCAATCGGTGGCTTTGCTTTAGGTGAAACTTCAATAAGATCAAGCCCTGCTTCCTGAGCTTTTACAATCGCTTCTTCAGTCTGCATAACGCCCAAATTGTCTCCGTCTTCGGTAACCACACGTACCTCAGGTACGCGAATTTGCCCGTTTATGCGAATCCGCTCTTCACGTTTAACAAGCTTTCTATTCTTTTTTTTAGTTCGGATAGCTATATGAGAGTAGTGTACGTATTTTTTAGCCTTTTTGCAAGGGGCACCGGCGAGAAAAAGGTTATTTTACGCTTTAAATATGCTGTCGCCTTTATACCACCTCCATAAAAATAAACGGCTCACCCCGGTGAGCCGTTTAGCAAATAGCGAGGTCGGTCCTCGCTATTGAGGTACCTTTCCTTTATTTAAGCGAAAACGGTGGGTAGGTGTCGGTAAGCCCCAGGAGGTACAGGTTCGCACGTGTCTGCCACTGAAAGAACCCTTTTACTAGTTCAAACAAGCCTGTTGGGTATCGTCCCGTAAAAAGGACAGCAACTTGGGCGATGAGTGCCACAACCATGGCGATAATACCCAGGAAGTACAGAATGATGAAGTGGGGGATAAGGATAATCAGCTTCGGGATCATAAAGAGAAGTGTAGCCACTGCCAATGCCCGCGACGACTTCTTAGGGTGAGGCACTAGTAAATGAACGGGATGTTCTGGCAGTTCTGCCTCTCGCTCCTGCTCTTGTTCAACTATATGTTGTGTTTCGTTTTGTTCTGTCATATAGGGGCATTATAGCAGGGGAGGGAGAGCTCAAAGTAAAAATCTCAAGGACCGACCTTGAGATTTTTATTCGTTTTTCAACCACATCCGCCACCTCAAATGTTTTTTGGGTAATTTTTATTGTTAGGCTGAGTTTTTTGAAACTTGGTTCCATTCTCGCTCTTGTCGTCGTCGGTCGCGTTTTGGTGCACTCCATGGCGCTCTTTCGATTTTAGCTGCCTGGAGAATTGCACGCACAATTGCGTGTAAGCCTTTAAAACTTACTCTGAAAGGTGTAAGAATCGCTTCACTATGAGAAGACGGGTGTGATAAGTGGTGTTTTTCTTTAATAGACATAATTCAGTTTAAATATATTAAGTTACTCTTTAATGAGGATAATGTAACAATCTTATATTTTTGTCAAATATGGGGCGTGTATATATTTTATACACCTTCGGCGTAAAAAAGTATGGGCACCGCTGGACGCGGCTCGGCTTTTCATTTTCACCAGCAACTCAGCGAAAATGAAATATGCCTGCGACATTGTTTTGTTATGATCGAAGGGAATTAGAAAACAAGAAGTGCCCTTGTGGTGCGCCGGTTCGTTACCCACGAAAGCAAAGCAGTTTGCTTTCTCTCACCTCCTCAATAAGAAAAACCGCCTGCCAGGCGGTTTCATTGGTGGAGGTGGGGGGTAACGAACCCCCGTCCAAAAAATTTCTTGCATTATGACTCTACAAAACATAGTTCGCTTTCAAAGGTTTAAATATCGTGTGTATAAAGCGAACCAAATCGCACGGTATCGAGTTCTTAATTTTCGAGAAAGAGGCGAACAATTTCTTTCCGTATCCTGATGAATATAACACCACCGTTCCCGTATCAGGAGTCAAAGAAGGTGATGTCACTTAGGCCGTAGCGTAAGCGAACTGGAAGTCCTTAGCAGTAAAGTAAGGGCTTACAGCATTTTTTACAGCGTTTGCACGTTGTAGTTACTCGAGGTTTTAGGTGTTCTCCAGTATTCACCGTTTTGCACATAATGTTTCCATTTCTTGTCGAAACGTAAGTCACCCCCCGAACCCCATCGTGCGATTGCGCAGAGCACGAGAACTAACCTCAGTGCGCTGTGCAAAAATGCGGTACCCAAAAGGTGCCATGCACGATGAGGTTCGGCGAGTGACTTTATTGATTTTTCAAGGTGCGCTCAATGTCGCGTTTCGTATCTCGCTCTTTGAGTGTCTGTCGCTTATCATACTTCTTTTTTCGTCGCGCGACCACCACTTCAAGCTTGATTTTTCCGGATTTATTATACCACTTTTTAGGGATTACTGTCAAACCCTTCTTACGCTCTATTTCAGCGATTTCAGCAATTTCTTTTCGGTTCAACAATAAACGGCGTGGGCGCTCAGGGTCGTACCCTTTTGGCACGTTCGCAGCTTGGTACGGGGGAATAGTGGTGCCCGTAAGAAATGCCTCAGCGCCACGTACCAGCACTCGTGCACCCTCAAGGTTCCCTAAACCATTTCGGAGGGCCTTTACTTCAAAGCCGTGCAACTCAGCACCTGCTTCGAAGGTTTCGAGTATTTCATACTCGAGTGCTATTTTTTTGTTTGCAATTAATGCCATACATGTCTAAAGCTATCCCGTTTTACATTTATTGTATAGGTACTTCTCATGTATAATACCTCGCATGGGAGACACTCCAAAAAAGAAAAAAGACACACCGCGCGGTTCAAAGGGCGGAAAGCAGGGGAATAAAAAAATGCCCTACCTGCCAAAGCAGTTACAAGGACTTGCTTCAAGCGCGGGTAAAACGAAAAAGAAAGCCGGTTTTCTTGGTGGTTGGCCAAGTACCGTGCTTATCGTTATTTTATTGATACTCAGCATTAACATTCTCTTTAACGATACGTCTGAAACAGAAGACATTTCACTTTCGGTACTCGCTGGTGATATTCGCCAAGAGAAAGTGGATGAAATTATTATTGCCGGTAACCGCCTTACCGCAACCTATAAAGACGGCACAGAAAAAGAGGGGCGCAAAGAAGTTGACGCCGCACTTTCAGAAACATTGGTTAACTATGGCGTCACCGCCGAAGAGCTCGCGTCAGTTGCTATTGAGGTCCAGAACGAAAGTGGGTTCCGGTACTGGTTCTTCTCATTGGCGCCTATCATGCTACCGCTCTTGTTGATTGTGGTATTTATTTGGTATTTAACACGCCAAGTGCGTGGTTCAGGCATGCAGGCCTTTAGTTTTGGACAATCCAAAGCACGTCTTATTGATCCGAAAGATAAATCAACCCGTATTACGTTCTCTGACGTTGCTGGTGCAAAAGAAGCAAAAGAAGAATTAACTGAAATTGTCGACTTCCTTAAGAATCCGAAGAAGTTCCTTGATATCGGTGCACGTATTCCGAAAGGCGTGATGCTGATGGGCGCGCCTGGTACGGGTAAAACATTGCTTGCCCGTGCGGTAGCCGGTGAAGCAGGGGTACCGTTTTTCTCTATCTCAGGTTCTGAGTTTGTAGAAATGTTTGTCGGTGTCGGTGCCAGCCGTGTGCGCGATCTCTTTAAAATGGCAAAAATGTCAGCACCCGCTATTATTTTTGTAGATGAAATTGATGCTGTCGGTCGCGTCCGTGGCACCGGTGTTGGTGGGGGAAATGATGAACGTGAACAAACACTGAACCAAATCCTCGTTGAAATGGACGGTTTTGAACCGTCAGAGAAAGTCATTATCATGGCAGCAACCAACCGCCCTGATGTGCTTGATCCGGCGCTGTTGCGTCCGGGACGGTTTGATCGTCGCGTTATGATTGACCTACCTGACCGTGATGGTCGTGAAGAAATTTTGAAAATTCATGCGCGCAAAAAGCCGCTCGCTGAAGATGTAAAAATGCGTACCATTGCTGAGCGTACACCAGGCTTCTCAGGTGCTGACCTGCAGAACTTAATGAACGAAGCGGCGATTCTCGCTGCACGCGAAGACCGCAAGAAAGTTGCACAGTTTGACTTGGTACGCTCTATTGAAAAAGTGATGCTTGGTCCGGAGCGTAAAACGCACGTACTCGGCAAAAAAGAAAAAGAAATTACCGCATACCACGAAGCAGGACATGCCCTCGTTGCCAGCGTGCTTCCATACGCCGACCCCGTACATAAAATTTCAGTTATCTCACGTGGACACGCGGCAGGGTACACACTCAAACTTCCGTTTGAAGATAAACGCATGCAATCAAAGAAAGAGTTCCTTGATGACATCGCGGTATCACTCGGCGGTTATGTAGCTGAGCAAATGATTTTTGATGACTTAACTACTGGCCCATCAAACGACCTTCAGGTGCTCACCGCACTTGCACGCAATATGGTGACTAAGTACGGTATGAGTGAATCACTCGGCCCGGTAGCGCTTGAAGGCGAAGGCGGCAAAGCACTCTTTGGTCGCGGTCCATCAGAGAAAGAATACTCTCAGGAAGTGTCAGCGCGTATTGATAGTGAAGTAACGCGTATCATTAATGAGGCACACGATAAGGCTGTACA
Source organism: Candidatus Phycocordibacter aenigmaticus (assembly GCA_045401115.1). Classification (GTDB taxonomy): domain Bacteria; phylum Patescibacteriota; class Minisyncoccia; order Phycocordibacterales; family Phycocordibacteraceae; genus Phycocordibacter; species Phycocordibacter aenigmaticus. The sequence goes on from CP174359.1 coordinate 269,566, forward strand.
CGTTCTTAAGGAACACCGCGGGCTTCTTGATGCAATCGCGAAGCGGTTGGTTGAAGACGAAACACTTGAACGTGACGAGTTTGAAAAACTACTCGTGCTTCATGGCGTTGAACCAAAGAAAAAACAGGACATTGAACACCAAGTGTAGGGAATATAGTTTTGCACAGTGCGCCGCACAGTCTTCTTTATACGTTTTACTATAAGAATAGGTCGATTAGTAGTAGTGTAAAAACATTTTACGACTATGATTCAAAAACTTGCGTGGGTGTTTGGTGCCGTATTTCTCGCGGTCGGCGTACTCGGTTTTGTGCCGGGTATCACCACTGACGGACATCTCCTCGGTATTTTTGAGGTTGATGCGGTGCACAATATCATCCATCTCCTCACTGGTCTTATCTTTGTATGGGGCGCGCTTGCCTCAGCAAGCACATCACAAATGGTGTTCAAGGTAGTCGGTGTTGTGTACGCGCTCGTTGCTATTATTGGCTTCGTACAAGGCGACACAGTGCTCGGACTTATTGCAACAAATATGGCAGACCATGTGCTCCATGTTGTGCTTGCAGTGGCGATTCTATACATTGGCTTTGGTATGAAGAGCTCAGGCTCAGCAATGCCAGAAATGGAAACGCCAAGCGAACCAATGGAGGCTGACATGGGTGAAAATACGCCTGGAGATCAACCACCACGCGTTTAAACACGCGACAACTCTCATTTACAAAACCCCATCCAAAGATGGGGTTTTGTTTTTTGGTAAAGAGGGTTATATAGTAAGGGGGTTCACATGAAGGAAATGTGGGCAGTTCCACCCGTAAGCATAGCTTGCGGGTGGGGCGTGGTAAGGCAATACACTACCTTTTTTACTGCGCGTCGAAGTAATTAGTGAGCGAGCTCCCTATTACTTCTTGCTTGTAAAAACCGTGTATTGCGCTGAAGCATTATCCACCCGTAGCTCAGTTGGTAGTAGCACCGAGCTTATATCTCGGCGGTCCCTGGTTCGAGTCCAGGCGGGTGGACATGTAAATAAAAGCAGTGCGTTTGCACTGCTTTTTTGAATGCCACCCGCCTGGACTCGAACCCGTAGGGGGTCGGGGCGGCGGAACGCCCCCGTGGAGGAGGTTACACGGAACCGTGGGTTCCGTGAGCGCAGGCGAGAATACTAGCCAGCAGTGAGATTACAGGCGGGTGAAATAAACGGCTCAATCCATTGAGCCGTTTATTTCATCCTAAAACACTATGGTATAACGTAGTGTTTTAGGAATATAAAGGACAGTCCTTTATATTTTATTCAAAATGAAGCATCCGCACTGTTTCTTCAGCGCGCGTTTTGAGGTGCGGGTGTGAAGAAAGTTCAGGGTCTTCTTTCACCAATGCAAGCGCTGCTTCACGCGCTGCTTCAACCAGTTTTAAATTCTTAAGCGCTTCCATGCCGATGTCGGAGAGCCCTGATTGTCCGCGACCATACAACTCGCCCGCGCCACGAATCTCCAAGTCTTTCTCCGCTAATTCAAATCCATTCTTTGCCGTTTTAATAGCGTTAAGTCTGGCAGAGATTGCTTTTGCATTATTGTCTACCATTAAATACGCGTACGGTTGGTGACTTGAACGCATCACCCGCCCGCGTAGCTGGTGTAGCTGCGCCAAACCAAACCGCTCCGCGCCTTCTATCATAATGACCGTGGCGTTTGGTACGTTCACGCCCACCTCAACCACACTGGTAGCAACCAGGATATCAATATCGCCCGCAGCAAATTCATTCATCACCGCTTCTTTTTCCGCCGGGTTCATTTTGCTATGCAGCTGCCCGATGCGATATTCGGGGAACACTGTTTCTTTGAGTGTTTTAAATTCACTTGCAACCGACCGCGCCTGAAGCGCCATGTGTTTCTCCGGATCCGGCTCATCAATGCGTGGGCAAATAACGTACACCTGCCGCCCCTCTTTCAGACGCTCACGCACCGCCTCATACGTCTTGGTGCGCTGTGCCGGAGTCACAATCTCAGTGTTAATTGGCTTGCGTCCACTTGGCAACTCATCAATCACCGTAAGATCTAAGTCGCCGTAGAGGGTGAGTGCCAGTGTGCGGGGAATAGGCGTAGCGGTCATAGATAACAGGTGTGGCGCCACATCGCTCTTGAGCGTAATTTCACGCCGCTGCAAGGTGCCAAAGCGATGTTGCTCGTCAATAATGACGTACGCCAAGTGTTTAAACTCACAGCTTTTCTGAATCAACGAGTGCGTACCAATAACAATGGGTACTTCACCGTTTGCCACCCACTTCAGTAACTGCGCACGGGAAATTTTAGTTGCTTTACGTGGGTCAACTTTTGAGGGGAATTTGTAGCAACCGCTTGAAGTGATGAGGCCAATTTGTATTGGGTGATCAATAAAAAAGTCAGTAAACGTTTGGAAATGTTGTTTAGCGAGAATTTCGGTAGGTACCATGTAGGCAACTTGCAAACGGCCAAAGTCCTGCGTTTCACCTTTCTCATTTTTCGGACGGCTGGTTATCACCGCGTACGCGGTGGCTGCCGCCACCGCGGTTTTCCCACTTCCCACATCACCTTCAAGCAGGCGGTGCATGGGGTACGGGTGAGAAAAGTCAGTGAGAATGTCGCGAATCGCTTTGTTCTGACTCTCCGTCGGGGTAAACGGAAAGGTGTGTATGAACTCTTTCACGCGTTCATCGTTTACCTGCACCTCCCACGCCCTTCGTTGGGTATGAGACTCACGCTCTTGCGCACGCCCTACTTGAATGAGGAACACCTCTTCAAACGCGAAGCGTTTCCGCGCGGTGTCGGCATCTTTTTGTTTTTTCGGTTCATGCGCAAATATAAACGCCGATTTCAATTCAGGAAGATTGTACTGACGTCGTACTTGCTCGGGAATAGGGTCGGGTATGGTGTCCCAGTCGAGGTTGCGCAAAATTCGTTGCGCAGTATGAAACAGCCACAGTGACGAAACGCCGGCTGTTTCAGGATATATAGGAAATACATCGTGCGTGTTTTCAATAACCGGCATTCCTGCTGCCACTTCCACTGTAGGGTTTGCCATGTACTTTCGCCCGCTTCCTGCAGACACCTTTCCGCGGATACGCACCAAGGTGTTCGCTGGCACCATCTTGGCAAGGTACGGCTGGTGAAACCAAGTCACTTTCAGTGTGCCGGTCCCGTCTGAAAAACTTCCTTCAGCAATAGGTGTTTTAGTGCGGAATGATTTTTTCATTTCCAGTTTAGTAAACTCACCGTAAATAATGGCGGTTTCTCCTGGAACCACTCCCGCGACCTGCTTCATCTCTGCCGCAGATTCATAGCGATGGGGGAGGTGATACAATAAATCACCCACTGTTTGTATAGCGAGTTTTACTAGTCCGGCACGCTGACTTTTAGTAACGCGCACGTGTGTCTCAAGTGGATCATTAAAACGCATAGTAACTATCTCTCCCCAGTATATATGGCAACGCGCAAGAAAAATACCGGTCAAGAATCACTCGCTCAGCATAAAAAATACGGCGGTAAACTTTCCGTGGAAAGTAAAGTGCCGCTTAAGACTAAAAACGACTGGAGCACCTACTACACACCAGGCATTGCTGCTGTTGCGTCACACCTTGCACAGCATCCCGAAGCGGCGCGTACGCATTCAATAAAGAAAAACACTGTCGCAGTCATTTCAGACGGCTCTGCCGTGCTGGGTCTCGGCAATATCGGTCCCTACGGTGCGCTCCCAGTTATGGAAGGGAAGGCAGCTATTTTTAAAACTATGGCGGATATCGACGCGTTTCCTATTGTGCTTGATACGCAGGACACTGATGCGATTATTGAAACGATAGTAAATCTTGCACCGGGGTTCGGCGGTATTAATCTCGAAGACATCAGCGCGCCGAAATGTTTTGAGGTGGAGGAGCGCCTTAAAAAACGCCTTGCCATCCCCGTCATGCATGACGACCAGCACGGCACGGCGATAGTGGTACTCGCCGCACTCACCAACGCGCTCAAAGTAGTGAAGAAGAAAAAAGACACAGCGTCAGTTGCTATCTTAGGAGCGGGGGCAGCGGGCAATGCTATCGCGCAGCTCCTTGCGTATGATGGTTATGGCGATATCGCGGTGGTTGATAGCCGCGGTGTGATTACTAAAGCGCGTAAAGACCTGGCGCCACATAAAAAGAAGCTGGCGCGTTTGCCGCAAAAACGCAAAGGACTCGTGACGGCGCTCGACGCTGTTTCAGAAGCCGACGTGCTCATTGGTGTCTCAGGTCCGAATACGGTGTCAAAAGAAATGGTTGCCGCTATGGCTGAAGACGCAATCGTCTTTGCGCTTGCTAACCCAATACCGGAAATTCTACCAACCGCAGCGCACGCTGCCGGTGCGCGCGTGGTGGCAACGGGCCGCTCTGATTTTCCCAACCAGGTAAACAACGCGCTGGTCTTTCCGGGCATATTCCGTGGTGCGCTTGATAAACAGGTCTCCGCTATTACGGACGAGATGAAAGTAAAAGCAGCGCATGCCTTAGCGCGTTTAGTGGCAAAGCCAACTGCCGCAAAAATTGTGCCGGCGGTATCAGACCCACGCGTGGTGAAAGCAGTAGCCAAAGCGGTCTAGCTTTGACTTCGCCCTACGCCCGTAGTATTAATAAGTTTATGGAAAAACAAAAATATCCTTTTCCGTGGGGTTCTTTTTTCGTTTACAGCGGTATGGTGATTGCAACACCATTCCTTACAGAAGCAGCACTCGATTATTTTGAGATTGACCCAAACATCAACGAAATGGGATGGGCAACCGATGCGGTGCTTCCATTAGCACTTATGATGGCGGTGGGGTGGCCTGATAGTCTGGCGTGGAAAGCTGCGGAAAGAACAAGGTCTCCTTTTTAGGAATTTATATTTATCATGTATTTGATAACCAGCGCCTCATATTAAAAAACGATAGTGTGTGCGATGTCAGTTATTTTAATACAGCATGCAATGCGTTCACTATCTCTTCTGAGAAAGGGCTCATCCCTGGCGCGTTGTTAAATTCATTAAACATTAAGTCACCGTCTTTTGCGAAAAGAAAATCGACACCTACGATATCAAAACAACTCATTTCCCCAATTTTTTTAACGGTCGCCAATTGTTTTGCAGTCAGTGTATAGAGGTTACAACTTGCACCATACGCAGCATTCGCTCTGAAATCCTTTTGAGAGGTTCTTTGTACTGCTAATACTGGTTTTGCTTTGATAAATGTCACCCGAAGGTCGGTTCCCATGCTGGTGGGGATAGCTTCCTGAACAAGTACCGATTTTTTCTTTAGAAGTTTTTTAAAGTAAAGGTAGTACGTGTGAAAAATATTTTTGCATAAATGTACATCTTTTCCTTGTCCGCTTGGGTATGCCTTTAAAACAAATGGAAAGCTGAGCGTGTGCGCATATCGCCACACGTCACCAATGGACTGCACTCTGAAGGTGCGCGGCACTTGAACGTTGTGATTACGAACGAGTTCATATGACGCTGCTTTATCAGCGGGGCGCACATCGCCATAAGTACGGTAATCATTGATAATATGCGTCGTTTGATAGTGTGCGCTATTTTCGATATGTGCTAATACATCTTCTTTTTTGGATGGTATGTCTCTAAAATAAGGCCAGAGAATATCAGCTTCTGGTTTCTTTTTTAAAAATTGCTTAGCGGTGAGTGTGGTGACTAAAAACCCCTTTTTTGTAAAAGCGTCTAAATCATTTTGCTTTAGGTGCGGTGACCTGTTGTTTGCATATATAATGACCAGTGTTTTCATATACCTATGGATAATACTACGCTTGCGAATGAAATGTCTTGGCATGTCTACTATAGCGATAATGGACCTGCCGGCGATGGGGATTCTGAAAAAACGAGAGTGCGTGAATGCACTGCTCAAATAGTGCAGGATCACTTGTTAAATCATGTCTCAAGTGCCGCCGGCCGCACTCTTCAGGGGCAGCCAGAAAAAGGAAAGATTATTCTAGAGAATTTTTTATATGACGTATCCCAAGCAAGTGCATTAAACATTACGCTCACTCCGGATTTATTTGATTCATATCTCCCCAGTCGGCCAGAAATACGTGATGGGTTGAGACAAGAATTGCTCGATAGATATCCTGAAGTACACACACTAAACGATATTGATTTTTGGAAAGAAGTTGAACACGTATTACATCTTAAAAATGTTTCTTATATGAAACTGCGCGCGTACGTGTTGGGGCACGACTTTAACCTCTCTCATATTGATGGCCCTGTTGCGATGCCGCTTTCAAAATATAATTATCCTCAAAGTCGCGCTTCAAAGGAAGATTCGTATGCACTCAGGGGGCTTAACTACCATTTAGCAGCAGTACCGTTTTTATATACCCATAAGAATATACAGCAATTTTTTACTACTGACGGAGCACAACGCACACTTACCTGTGATGATCTAAAACGAGAACGTGACGAAACACTCAAACGCCGGGAGCGCTTTTGGAAAAAACTGGTAGGTACTGCAACCCCATCACCGGAGGTACTCAAAGAAGCAATAACTGGTACCGATGAGTTTAGTAAATATATAGAAGTTTGATAATACGCCTCTAATCCTTTATAGTTCTCATATTGGAGAGTTGGCTGAGTGGTCGAAAGCGCATCCCTGCTAAGGATGTAGGGGGGAAACCCCCTCGAGGGTTCGAATCCCTCACTCTCCGCCAGGAATACTTATTATCGGAAGACCCTGAGGCCTTGATAAATAAGTACCAATTTAGAATCGTTCAAATCCCGCAAGGCATGACCTCTGCGGGATTCGAACTTTTATGCATAATTCACTTGTCGTTTATTCGTGATTACTATTGTTTTATATACTTTTCACCAAAACAGAGTTGAAAATTTCTTGTGCCTCAACACCACCTTTTGTATGGCTAGTAACTCTCACAACAGGTGTTCCATCTTCTTGTTCTGCCACAGACTGTCCTCCTTCAAGTCTTGTAGACACAAAAGAAGATAGTGGTAACGCGCACGCTTGTATTCGTGTGATTCCCAATCTATTTTCTTTTTACGTGAAAAACGCATAGTGTAATAAAAATTATGAAATTATAAATAATATGCCAAGAAGGACACTATAGCCCCAATGGAAATAGTAAATAATATGATTTGCCATGCTTTCTTTCTATCTTTAGTGCGAAATTCAGCCTGACTCACAGAATCAGTCTTACCAACATCTCCAAAGTTAAAAAGGTTGGCAAAACCAAAGTAAACGCAAAAGTGTGTATACGCTTGGAGAAAGCCGGTTGCTGACATCATTGCGGGAAAGAAGAGCGTGAGTCGCCAGATAGGAGGAGTTTCAAGCCATATAAACAATGCCCAAAGCGCAATAGTTGCAATGAGTCCGATCCACCCAGCTTGTTTTCGCTTCTTTATTTCTTCGGGGCCGATATTGCACACTCCTGGTATGTAAGTATTTTTTTGCACAGTGGGCATATTAAACTTTCAAAAACTCTTCAATTTGCTCTAAAGGAAGATGGTCTGAAATGTCTTTTCCATAATATGCTGTATGTACGACACCTTTTTCATCAATGAGAAAATCGGCAGGTACAAGCTTTTTGTCACCTTCTTTTTTACCACCCTTAAAACCTAGCTTATTGGCTTCCTTGAATTTATTCATTTTGAATACTGCCTTGAGAGCTTTTCCGAGTGAAGATTCTACACCATACAGTGAATAAATTTTTCTTTCTGGGTCTGGAACTATTGGAAAAGGTGGTTTTTGTTTGCCAACATATTCCAAGATACTTTCTTTTTGGGATTGAAAAAATGCAACCATATGCAACCCGTTCTTTTTAAGGTCACTGTGATTGGTAATAAGATCATGTATTCTTAAATTGCATAAGGGACACGCCGCGTAGCGATAGAATGATACAAGAAGTTTCTTTCCTTTGTATTCCTTAAGGGAAATTGTTTTCCCTTTAACATCTTCCACCTCAAAACTTGGTGCCACATCTCCATTTTGTAGTTGCGAGTTCTTTAACATGATTAACTTCTTAAATTAAGAGGTTTTGTCGTAGTAAGAATCGCCTTTGGGTCTTTTTTCCAGTCGTCACCCATATCAGCATAGAGTTCCAATTCATTTCCGTCTGGATCGAGAATATAAATACTGTGGGTGATGGTATGGTCTCCAGTTCCAACGATAGTGACATTCTTTTCTTTTAACTCTTTCCATACTTCTTCTATCGCCTCGTGTCCGTCACCAATTTTAAACCCAATATGGTAAAGTCCTGGCTCAATCTGTTTTTCTGTCTTTTTGTTCCCACCGACTTCGATAAGCAAAAGCTCATGGTGTGTACGTCCTCCTGAGTAAGCAGCAATTTGTTCTTCTCGAAATAATTCTTGAAAACCTAGTGTGTCACGATAGAAATCAGCAGATTGCTTGATATCTCTTACATACAGAACCACATGTCCGAGTTCTTTAATTTGCATGAGGCATTTCTTCCGCTAACTGTACATTTCGAGGACGTGTAAATTTCACTAAAATTGGCACTGTGGTTGCAAATACAACAACATGCATCGCCATGAGTGCAATTATTCCCCCCGTTGTTGCTCCAGCAAAGAATTCTATATCGAAGAAAAACAGGGGAATGTCCATGAAGAAGGACAACAGAAATACTATCCACGAAATACGTATAAATGTTCGATTAGGTTTTTCGGCATATTTGCGAGTTAATGCAAATACAATAGCAGCACCAACAGCAGCAATTACACTCCAGAATGCAACAGGCATTACGGTAAGTGACATAAAGTCAGGAGCAAGTGGTTTAGTGGCAAGAAGAACTAATAAATTGGCAATGATACTCAAGATAATGGCACCTATAGCTGTTATCCAAAGAGAATAACCATTTCTCACAGTTTGATTTGTTTGTTGTTCCATATAATTTATGCAGTTTAATATCCTAACTTCTCTTTTACTAATATAAGAGTGGTTCTACCTTCAAACATTTCTCGTTCAAAGATAAGCATCTTGCCAATCATACTCCCTGGCATTCCCATTTCTTTCTTTACCCTCTCACTTTCGAGAGGAAGCACGTGTTCCTTAATTCTTGTAATTGCTTCATTTAGTGTTGGAACTATTTTATTTACTCCAGCAACCAAGAGAACATTGCCTGCGGCGAACGGATACGCACCAATTCGGCTACCACTTGCGTCGGCGGCAACAAGCTCACCAGTTTCTGCAATCGCATTTACGCTCCCAAGGAAATATTCAGCTAACTGAGCCTCTTTCATCATCTGCATTTGTTTCATCTGGTCTTTTTCCATCATTGCGGGCACATGCAGATTATTCCATTTATCTGTATTTTCCTTAAGGTAATCAACAAAGCCGATTTCCTCTAGTGTTCTGGAAGAGCCATTCATTATTGATTTTCCTTCAGGAATAAGTTCTTTTACTTTTTCCAAAGCATCTTCTTTTGTATCAACTAAAATTACATTGATACCCCTACCTTTTATTGCATCGACTGTTTTATTAATGACATCTTCTTGTGGTGTTGTTTCGTAATTCATATATTTTTATTGATTAGTTGTTAATGTTTCTTTTGTTTATTAAGACTAGATACAAGAGAGGTAAGTAATTTTGTTGTATATGCAACATTAATTGAATAATATACTTCCTGCCCGTCTTTACTGTCAGTGACTAGATTGTATTCTTTAAGCGCTTTAAGGTGCTGAGAAACTGCAGGCTGTGACAGTTCGACCTTCTTTACTATGTGCGAGACCGTCTGAGGTCCACTCATAAGCACCTCAAGGATACGGTATCTGTTTGCGTTACCGATCCCTTTTCCTAGCTTTTCAATTTCATTACATAAATCAGACATATAAGTATATTAGCATGTTCTTATATGTAATCAAACCGTCTAGTACAAAATTATTCAATTGTTACTACTTTCTTCGTAACTTTAATCTTTGATTTAAAACATCCCATTAACTCACGCTTCTCTTCGTTAGTTCCTTCTTTAAGAATGTATTTTACGTATGTTTTAAGTTCTATGTCTTCGTGTTTTGTACTACGTTTTTGTACTCCCAGCACACCTCTATTAAATTTATTGTATCGCTTTAGTTCTTCTTGAAATTTTATCTGTACACCAGTCTCATTCAGATCTATTTGATCCATAATGGATATAAGTTGAGTTGTTAACTCCTCCTCTCGAAGACATCCATTTTTACATTGCTTATCCTTTGACCTGCCACATCCGTAATATATGTACTTCGTGGTCGTACCATCTTTAAGCTGTTTGTATTTCTCCTCTGCTGATATTCCTGATCCACAGAGTCCACAAATCATAAGTTTGGTGAACGCAAACTCTCTAGACTGTCTCACTATGTTGTCTCTCTTGAGTTGTAGCTGGACCTTGTCGAAGAGTTCTTTAGTAACAATCGGCTCATGTTTTCCTTGATACCAGTTACCGCTACTTTTTGGATATTCAAAGACTCCGTAGTAGAAGGTGTTTGAGAGTGTCCGATACACATTCCCCAGTGACAGGGGTTTGTTCCCTCGTGTATGAAAGTTCAGTTCGAATCTGAGCCAGTGATATACCTTTCTCCCTGACCATTGTTGATGTGCGACTTTCTCAAACATCTGTCTTATGATTGGCCCGCGTTCAGGATCTACAATCACCTGACACTTCTTGTCCATATGTTTTTGGTTTAGGTACCCAGTCGGCGCAACGCCGGGTCGATATCCCATCTCGCATCTCGTCCGTAGTCCTCGCTTCACATTGATACCTCTGTTGTCGTTCTCTAACTTTGCTTGTGATCCGAGAATCATTAGAAGGAATTTTTCGTTTGGATTGTTCCTAAAGCTCTGCCCATGTGTCCGTATTTCTTGGAGCATTCCACCGTCCATGAGATCGATGACTTTTCCAAGGTCTCCTGCATTTCTTGAAATACGGTCAGGTGCCCAAGTGAGTATTGCGTTGTATTTGCCATCACGCACTTCTTCAACAATTTCATTAAAGACTGGTCGTTGTCCTGTTTCCTTTGCGGAATGACTCTCTCGTTTCATTGCAACAATCTCCAGTCCTTCTCGCTCGGCTAGTTGAAGCATCTCTTTGATCTGTGAGTCGATTGAAAGCACTTGTCGTTCTTCAGACTCCGTACTCTTCCTTGCATACAGGCAGAAACGGAGTTGAGTCACTTTCGCCTCAGCTCTTCCTATTTGGCCTCCAGGGAGGCCTATTTCCATTGGTTTTTGCATACACCTACAGAGATGACGCAGATACCATAAGGAGTCCAGTGCGTCGTTAATGTCTAGGAAATTGACAACCAGGGCATTCGTCGCAAACCAACAAGGTGAGTAACTGTTGATAAGTCAGCCCGTTTCGGGCTGATGTTCATGTTATATTTTACCCATGCGAGATCTTATAGATATTTTTAATACATATAAGAAATCTGGGAAAGCGTCTCAAAAAGACCTACGCCCACTCAAAAAGACTTTAACGAAAGCGGCGCATAAACTTCTTAACAAAGGTTTTTCCAAAAAATCCCTCCCTACTGACGGTCAGTTTCAGGTTTTGGATTTCTTTAGTGGCGCTGGGGGTATGACCGCTGGGTTTGCAATGGTAGCAAAAGTTATTCCAGGTTCTTTCAAATTTCTTGCCGGCGTTGATATAAATGAAGATGCGACTCAGTCTTACTCAAAAAATTACGGCGCGCACGGTATGGTGCAAGATATTCGAAAGCTTTCAAAACCGAAAGAACTTAAGAACTTTTTGAAAAGTGTCGGTTATGATCCAAAGAAACCGCTAGTGATTATTGGATGTAGTCCATGCCAAGGATTTACTTCCCATCGAAAAAAGAATTGGGAAGAAAGAGATCCGCGCAATGATTTGGTATCTATTTTTGCATCAATAGCAGTACAGCTGGATCCGGTATGTGTAGTCATGGAGAACGTCCCAGATATGTTTTCTAGTAAGTATGAAAGCTATTACCAAAATGCAAAACGAATTTTCGAGAAAGGAGGGTATACAGTGTACCAAAAGGTTTACAACACTGCCGCTTTCGGAGTTCCTCAAGAGCGTTTTCGTTTACTAAGTGTTGCAATGAAAAAAGACTTCCTTTTACCTGAAGAAATGTATCCAAAAAACAAGTTCTTGACCGTTCGAGACGCTATCGGTGATTTACCAGAAATAGCGCCAGGCGAGCGTCATCTTCATGATGCTTACCACTTGTCTGCACGTCACAAACCGGAAACAGTGAGAGTCATACAATCAGTTCCGAAAAATGGTGGTAATCGTCCGAAAGGAATTGGTCCCAAATGTCTCGATCGCGTTAAAGGATTTAGTGACGTCTATGGTCGACTGAGCTGGGGGAAGCCATCTATTACGATAACTCAATACGCACGAAACCCAGCAAGCGGCAGATATGTTCATCCAGAACAAGATAGAGGACTTTCGGTTCGTGAAGTCGCTCGACTACAAAGTTTCCCCGATGATTTTCAATTTGCTGGAAAGTTTGACTCAATGTTCAAACAAATAGGAGAAGCTGTGCCTCCTAAGTTTTCATGCGCAGTTGCAGCAAGTGTGCTTGTTGAACTAATTTCAACAACTCCGAATTCAGAAGAACGGAAAGCGCAGGATGGGTATACGCTAAAAGCAGTCAGTAATTCATACAAAAGCATGGCATCCAGCGTAAAGAATTTAGTCGCATGAAGAAGTATACGTGCATAGACGGTTTTTCAGGAGCGGGTGGCCTATCGCTAGGTCTTACCAATGCGGGATTTAATATTTTGTATTCATTTGATAACGACCCCATATCCATTGAGACACAAAAAATAAACAAGAAACATTTTACACATCAAATAGCTGTCGAGGATATTGGCAAAATCTTGAGGAACAAGTCTCTCCTAAAGAACACTGGCTTAAAGAGAGGCGAGCTTTTCTTGTTGGCAGGAGGCCCACCTTGCCAGGGGTTCTCCATACAAAGAGTTGGGTCAGATACTGACGAACGAAATGATCTGGTCCTGGCTTATTCGCGCTTAATCTTGGAACTTCGCCCAAAATTTTTCCTTATGGAAAATGTTCCCGGTCTAATGGGAAATAGAGGAAAACCGATCCTCGATTCTTTTTTAGCGAACATGAAGCAGAAAGGTTACCATCCATACCTCAAGATTTTAAATGCAGAAGACTACGGTGTTCCGCAACGTCGGAAGCGCGTGTTTGTAGTCGGCGTGCGAGATGATGTACATAAAGGCGAATTTGTCTTTCCGGAACCAATTACATCAAAAAAAACTCGGGTGACCGTCGCAGACATCTTATCTGATTTACCCGAACCGCCAGCTGATGGTACTGATCACCCTCAAGTAGTACACCATCGACGGGATAGATTGAGTCCGCTCAACCTTGCCCGTATAAGAGTTTTGAAACCTGGACAAGGTATGGAGTTCCTGCCGAAGAAACTATTAGCTGACTGTCACAAGGCTGGAGCCGACAAGATTGGTCATAGAAATGTATACGGAAGAATGGCTTGGGACGATGTCGCTCCTACTATAACGGCTCGATTCGATAGCTTTACTCGTGGGAAGTTCGGTCATCCTGAGCAGGACAGGAGTATTACGCTTCGTGAGGGGGCTCTTTTACAAACATTCCCAAAGGATTTTCAATTCTCAGGCAATAAGGTTGATATAGCTCGCCAGATCGGGAACGCTGTGCCTCCAAAGCTCGCGGAGGTCGTAGGGCGCCAGATTTTGAAGTATTATCAAGGTAAATAATATGGCTTTCCGCACAGTAACAGAGAAATACTTTAAGAAACTAGAAAAATTCCACCAAGAATCTCGCCGTGTGAATGAGATGACTGGTGAACTCTCCTACAGACCCTCATTGAATGAGTACTTTAACGATGTTGAACGAGAATTTGGAGAACACATCGCTAATGTCTATGAACCGAAACAGCAGGCGCGAGCCGGTCGGCCTGACTGGAGATTTTATGATAAACGCAGTTTAGGCATATACGGATATGTTGAAGCAAAGGCCTTCTCAGAGGAGAAACATATTCGTGTGGAAGATTATACAGAGCAAGTGGAGAAATACTTGTCGCTAGGTTACCGAGTGATACTGACTGACGGGGTGGAGTTTGTATTCTTTGATCCTTCGGATAAGTCACATATCACATATACCCTGATCGACAAAAACACTGACGGTGCTCTACAAGACAGAATTTCTTCTGATCTCACGTTGATCGAAACTGAATTCGGAAATTTTTTTGGAAATCTTTCCGCAAGGCGCATCTCAGAACAGCAGTTGGTAGCGGAATGTGCAATACGTGCAAGGTATCTTTCAGACGAAGTGGAGTCTCTTGCAGACTTACGCAGAGAATCTGGACTTAACGAGTTGGAAAACGAAGCAATAGAAATTCTCTCACAACTTCGAGAAGTTGTTCAAAAACATCACGATCCGCTGTTGCGTGACAAGAAAGTATTTTCTGCCTTTGTTTCTCAAGTTCTGATATTCGGACTCATTTATGCCCATAGAGTCTTGGGAGTGGAGAACATGAATCCAATTGATAGATATACGAAACTGAAAGAATTCTGGCTTGAAGATTCTAATGCTCGCTTTACTCAGGATTTGAAACCTTTTAGAGCTTTGACCAAACTTCTACGCGAAGAGATATCTTCAGTTGGAGCACTTGGGGTATGGTACGAAGATTGTTGTCTGATGCTTTCTCATGTCGAATTGAGAGAAGATCAGATCTCCACTCCTGATTATCACGGTCTTTTTGAACGTTTTCTAGCGGCCTTTGATCCGAAAACACGTTTTGATTACGGTGCTTTCTATACACCTAAAGAACTTGCCGCATATACTGTTGCTCTTGTCGAAGAGATTAACGGAAAAGAGTTCAACGGCAGTATATATGATAAAGGTAACAGACTAATCGATCCTTGTTGCGGAACCGGTTCGTTTTTGGAGAGACTGCTGATGGCTTCTGTCCGTAGTGGTGGCAATGCAACAATTATTGGGTTTGAGATTCTTCCGGCTCCCTACGCACTTGCACATTATCGAATAGCAAAAGTGTCTCCAGATTATCCAGACATGAATATTGTTCTTACTAATACGCTCAGTGATGTCCTTGAAGGAGGCTCAACGGGTGATTATCAAAAGAATTTATTTGAGGACGAACAACAAGCGGCTAGAGACCTCGCTAAACCTCCTTTGACTCTTGTTATAGGCAATCCACCTTCCTCTGATTCTTTCTCGCACAGCAATGGTTCCAGTTTCAGCATTATTCAAAATCTTCTGGAAGATTTTCGTCCTCCGACATCATCACGGAGCACTCGTCAAAATACTCAAAAACAGCTTCAGAATGAGTTTGTAAAATTTTTGAGATGGACTGGGAACAAGGCCGTGAAGACAGGAAATAGTATTGTTGCTCTCGTGTTACCTGCCTCCTTCGCAGAGAGTCCTTCTTATAAATATGCACGGAAATGGTTTACCCAGAATTTCGACAAATTCTGGATTATAGACATTGATAAGGATGGAAGAACAGGCGTTCGATCCTCAAGCATTTTTCATACTCTACAAGGACGTCTGCTTTTTGTTGCCTTAAGAGAACAATCAAGGTCAGAAAAGATGAGCGTTCCCTACAATTTCATTTCTATATCTGACTTTAATCTCGACGAGAAAAACGCTTT
Source organism: Candidatus Phycocordibacter aenigmaticus (assembly GCA_045401115.1). Taxonomy (GTDB): domain Bacteria; phylum Patescibacteriota; class Minisyncoccia; order Phycocordibacterales; family Phycocordibacteraceae; genus Phycocordibacter; species Phycocordibacter aenigmaticus. The sequence goes on from CP174359.1 coordinate 285,205, forward strand.
CTTCGAAATGGAGGCCGACGCAGGTGAAAGTATGCTTCAAAAATTCGAAACTTTCGAAACTGATTTGAACGATCCGATTTTCCGTCCTCGGAAAGATTTCGATCGAGAACGTTACTCAAGCTTCTGGTCGCTTTTCAAAAACGATTCCACAACCGATGATAGATATATTTTTGAAAGACATTGTTCTGGATTGAAGTTAGCTCCATCAAGTCTGTTTGTGCATACTGACGAGCCAATTCTGTTTAGACGAAGTGACGATATCGCGAATGATAGCATCAATACCAACGACATTCTTTCTCGTTGGTATAAAGGTCAAGATCGACCCCCAGCAGCCGCCAAGTTTTCACCAACAGTCAGATCAGCGTTTAAAGAGAAACTGAGTGGAGAAACTGAATCGTCCACGCTGTATTCATACAGGCCGATGCTTAATCTTCCCGCTTTAATCTCGGAGGAGATCTTGAGTGTGCTCGCCCGTGCTCCTGGGGGCGGTACTAGGTATAGGCCAGAAATCTTAAGTGCATATACTGACAAACGGACGTTTGGAATAGCTATTGCACCGTCCCCTAAAGATTTGGGCGAAGAACTCCATCGCTTTGCGTCCTTTTGTTGGTATCTACCCGACAATGATTTGAGTAAGCGAGGGAATGCGCACGTCTTTTGCAATTATTTCCCTGAATATAAGCAAGGGAGAAGGGCATGGGACGACACGCCTCAAGTAAATATCAATAGAGATCTTTTGCTTGCGGTCGGTGAACAATCGCCGGACAAAATACTTTTCTATGTCTATGGAATTCTTTGTTCCAATGCTTATCTAGATGCTTTCGAACCAGTTTTGTTCACTCCTTCTGGAAGCGAATCGCCTAGGATTCCGGTCTCTCCAACAACAGATTTGTTTAATGCTGTAGCGGCATTAGGCGAAGAACTCGCATTGCTCGAAAAACATATACCGGATGACGAAATGTTCATAGAAGGATCCTACTCGCAACACCTTGATCGTTTCGATGGGGATTTCAAGATGACTGATTTCCGAATTAGTGTCGAAAGTGAATCAATTGTCTTAAAAGATGGTAATAAGGAGTTTGAAATCAAGCCTATACCAACTGAGATTCTCGGGTTTCGGGTCGGAGGTTACCAAGTTTTGCAACAGTGGCTTAAAATGCACTCGCATGCATACACACGAACCGACTTTACAAAAAATCATCTTAGGAGGCTTCTGTTTCTTTTACAATCTCTAGAGAAACAGGTAGATATCGTTAATAGGCTTGACGAGAAGGTAAAAGTCCTGATTTCGGGATGATTTCCACTTGTTGGTAGCCCTGCTTCGCAAAGCCCTGAATCTAAGCTAAGGTGTCAAACGATAGCAAAATTGCTATCATATACTTGTTCCACAATTGAATAAAGACGCCTAACCCTCGTGAATTGACTTCCGAGGTATGGCGCAAAAACCTAGTAGAGATCAAAGGACTCCCAGTCAGAGTCACTCTACTAGGTCATATGGGGAAACCTGTATGGGTCTGGCCGAAAGGTTGGATCGCGATGGCTGGGAGCCTTTTGATTTTCTGAGGTTCCCGTCACATAAATCCTAGTAGATGTATGTACAAACGAAAACCAGTAGTAAAGCTCACAGGCAGTGAGCATTTCAAGAACACCAACGGAAAAGAATTCTCCGTGCTCGATTTCTGGCAGTACGGATTCTCCAATTTAAACTCAAATGTACTCCGCGGTGCCCTAGCGGAGTTTTTAGTAGAGAATGCGCTCAAAGATGTTAAAGACATAGAACTACGTAATCCATGGGGTGATTCAGACGTTGAATACCAAGGAAAGAAAATAGAAGTAAAATCGTGTTCGTATCTTCAGGATTGGGATCAGCACAAACTCTCCACTATCAAGTGGTCAGGGCTTAAAGCAAAGACGTTGTACTGGTCGTCAGCAGTGAACGGCAAACCTGTTGAAGACGAAGTGCCTGAGTATAAATCTGATATTTATGTCCTCGCACTTCTGAAGCATAAAGAAACCGACACACTCGATATTCTCAACCTCGACCAGTGGTATTTCTACGTACTATCAAAGGAGCAACTGAAAGAAGTGTCTGGAGATAGGAGTAGTGTGTCGCTGTATCGGCTCGAGAGAAGTGATGTTGGACCAATTAGATTCAGCGAATTGAGTCAATCAGTAAGTACCTTATAGAAATTTCTCCGGTATTTTCATCTCTGTCATTAACACCTCGTTCTTATTTAAAAAATAGATTGTGTCACCAACTCTGGCGCGGATATTATCGTCATTGAACTTTAGAATTCTTGCTCCATAAAGGGGTTCCCGATCTCTATCTTTGAAATGTATATCAACAGGTGTGATGTCTTTCAACTTTGTTAACGAATAACCAAATGCTGACCAGATAAATATAAGAAAAATAAAGACAAAGAAAATTATTATCCAGTAGATATTGCCGGACAGAAATTCCAGTGTGCCGAAATAGAAAACAATAATAGGGATAATACCCACCCCCATATATTTACCAATATTTGCATAAAAACTAGCAATTCCATCAAACTTTTCGTCGATAAGCGTAATAATTTTTGCACTGTGATTAAAGACTCGCGAAGACTCTTTCAAGTTATAGACAAATAAAGTGCCCCCAACGAAACTAAGTACTGCGAATGTGATCAAGTGGAGCCACCAATGTCCTATTCCCCACGGGTATAGAGTAGCAAGGTATATACCAATAACGCCGAACATCATATTCAACATGAACATTGTTCCACTCAATTGAATCTGCCACTTTCTATCATCAGCAAAAGGAACCTGATCTGCTATAATCTTGCCAAAAAAATGTACTAAATAAACAGATATCGATATAGCAATCGCAGGAGGTATGAGTCCCAAAAACTGACTGTAATCTATTGTCTCCATAACTCTCAGTTTCTTCACTATATAACAGACCTCTTCGTGGGAGAAGGTTTCGCCATATCCGTAAATCAATCACACATCATCTTCGTCATCAATTTCAACCCACTCATCCTCAGGGTCTTGTGCTTCCCATGCTTTAAGCGCATCTCCGATTTCTTTCTTCCGCTCTTCAGTGAGAGGATTTTCTTCAGGAATATTTTGTGCTGGACGGTAGCGTTCGTGGTTATGTATTAAGTAAAACTTCTGCGCCGGTACAGATCCTTTTTGAGCATTATCAAGCATCGACCCCTCAACAAGATCTGCTGTAGATGCAACACCAAACTCAAGTGCATAGTTGCTATCGATTCTAAATTGAATGTCCTCGTGTCGCCATCTGCTCCACGTGGAGCGGTTAATACCAACTCGTGAAAGTGCGTATCCAACATTCGGAGATTTTTCAAGCAACTCAATCAATTGTTTCTTTTGTGCATCCTGGCGTTTCTTGATGGTGTCAGCTTTCTTCTTCGCTCCGCGCGCCGTCCGTGTTGTTTCTTTTTTCTTTGTCATGGTTCTTAAGAGTTAGTTTTATTAATCTTTTTTGCAGTCTCTCCCGTGAGTTTCTCCCAGCGCTCGATTGCCGTCTGGCAGTACTCAGGATCAATTTCGATACCAATGCACGAACGCTTGGTCTGTTCACACGATATAAGGCAGGTGCCCGACCCCAGAAAGCCGTCGTACACGACATCACCCACACTCGTGCTGTTGAGAATAAGTCGCCGTATGAGGCTTGTAGGCTTCGTGGAGGGGTGATGCGGACTGCGACTCGGTTTAGGAAACACCAAGACTGATTTGTCCTTCGACTTCTTGAAGGTGTGGGTACCGTGCCAGCCGTACAGAATCAACTCATGCTGTGGTGCGTAGTCGAGGCGACCAACCACAGCGCTAGTTTTCACCCACACGAGAAGCTGTGCGAACTTGAGTCCTTCGTCGAGCATTGCGTCACGCAGTGCAAAGAGCATCTTGTCTGAGTTGAAGATGTAGAAGGAGTTCTTGCGCTCGAGGTGTGGTTTGATAGCCGCAATCCATTCACGGCTAAACTGTCGATACTCTGCATTGCTTTGGAGGTGGTCTGACTCAATAACTTTGTTCTTGAGTAGTGCTTTGAATCCTTCTGCGTTCTCCACCAATCCAACGCCATATGGTGGGTCTATGTTTACCGACACAACCTTTCTCGCGCCAATTACCGTTGCAACGAACTCTTTATCTCGACAATCGCCACACGCAACGAGGTGATTGCCGAGTGAGAAGATGTCACCTTGTTTAATTAAGTTTCTTTGCTTTGTTTCCAGTGAGGTGTTCATAGCGATTGATGATGAGTTGGGTAAAGATGGGTTCTATTTCAACCAGAAGTGCGGTGCGCTTCATTTGCTCGCACACAGCAAGGATTGCCCCCGATCCTGCGGTCATATCGAGTACCGTGTCTCCAGGGCGGGTACAGCGCTTGAAAAACTTCTCATAGAGCGTTGGACTCTTTTGTGTAGGATGTTGCATCTCAGTGCCTGGCACGCGATCAACAAGCCATATATCGAAGAGATCGATAATGTCAGATATCTGTCGCTGTCCCGATCCAATCTCTTTGTTCATGACTTCCGTGAGGTTCAACACTTTGTCAGCGATGTATGGCTTGCCTGTCACGCCGTATGTGCAGTACTCGACGCTTTTGTTGAATGCCACCTTGGGAGTTGGATTGTGCTGCGGTTTGATCCACAGACATGTTCTCTTGAACGTAATGTCGTGTTCTTTGTACAGGTCCTGAATCATTCCGTTGTATCGCTCGTCAGACCATATCGCCCAATGACAATCTGTGTGTGCCACTGCTTGAGCGTTGGTGAGGAGTGAAGAGACGAACGAACGATATTCAACATCTGACTTCTTATCATTCGTTGAACCGCCATATGATTGCTTTCCTCCAATTCCTTTGTCATACGAGAGTCCAATGTTGTACGGAATGTCTGAGTTCACTGCGTTAATCTTCCGCTTTCCAACAAGTTGCTTAACGACGTTTAGGTCTTGCGCATCGCCACAGATGAGTTGATGCTCACCGAGTGCAAAGCGATCGCCATGTTGTATCTTCGTTGCCTTGGCTTTCTTTAACTCCTTCTCCTCATTGAAGTTGTCGTCTTCGATTTCAAGCATCTCGTCCCATATGCGAGAGAGATCCTCTGCTTCGAATCCGACATTGAGGAGTAGGTCGGGAGAGAATGCTTGAAGTGCTGGCCAGTCCCATTCGCCACCACTTGCGTTGCTCGTGAGGAGATATCCTTCAGCTTCTGTTTTAGTGAGTGGGCGCGAGGGTACCCGTACGTCGATTTCCTCGTCTACCTTTCCGAGGAGGAGCAGTGCTTTCAGGCGCTGGTTTCCAGCGAGTACTGTGTTGTCCGTGTTAATAGCAGGAATCTCTGCAAGTGAGTACTTACGAAGACTGTCCTGCAAGACCTGCATCTGCTGGTCAGTGATGATACGTGGATTGCCATCGTACTCAACCAAGTCGCATACTTTACGCTTCTCGGTTCGCCACGTTATTGATTTCTTTGCCATGATTATTTTAATTAATGCGAGTAATCGCCCAATGAAAAACACCCGTCATTGGTGAGGGTATTGTTGGCAATAGAAATAGGGCTACACATTTCAAGCAACAAACCCTCGAAGGTTTATTAGTCGAAATCTATAGCCCTTTGATATCAGCTACTCTGTCGCCATACGGCCGTTGAGCACCTCTACCCAGTTGCGTCTATGAAATCAATGCGGATACCCCTGCTGTGTAGTGTTTTGTTCGCCTTACGGCTCCCGGATACTTGCCCGGAATGAGATCACAGCGCGGAATCATCCTTAGTGGTATTCTCTCAAAGTGCGCGAAGCCACGAGTGCTTCAGAAGTTATTATACCCATATTCGGTATTTAATTGTCAGGAGAGGTTGTGGATAACACCACGAAAGTGAGAAAGGTGCAAATGGTTTGACTCTTTCAAGAATCTGCAAAATTCGTTGCATTTGTTGCAATTGATATAAAGAAGAGACCTATGCGGAGACCTCAATATGCATTCAGAAAAACCGCCAAAATACCCTTATGGGGCTTGGACTACAAAGTTTGAATCTCGAGTAGCCCGCAACACATGTTATTCCCCGATACGAGAGTATCGGGGTTTCTACATGTGTCGGAGGCGTGGGATTCGAAAGACGGAGGCGGTATACAAGACGAGCGGAGCGAGTGCTTGTCGCCGAGTCCGGGCAGGAGCCACACACTAGAATTGGAGCGGAGCGAACAATTATAGTGCTGTGAGCTGACGCCGAATCCCTCACTCTCCGCATCTAACAGCTATCACGAGACATTGTTGTTTCGTGATAGCTTTATTATGTGAGAAATTTTCTAAGAAGATTTATTGGGTGGATTGATAAAATCATCATCTACCATTACCTAAGTAGTATTTTGGTAAAACTTAGTGAAATAGAAATTTGGATTTTTTCACCGCTCTGCCAAGATATATTTACTGGAGGTAGTGCAGACATGCAGGATGATTTTAATAGAGGTTTATCTAGAGCACCTTGGGGTTTAAAAATAAAGTATTTGAGAGGTGAAAATCTAGACTCTGTTAAGCATTCAGATGAAAGCTTACAAAGATTAGATGCTGTCAGGCAATTCAATGAATTTGAGGTGCTATTTTCTATGCTTGAAGAGGTGCTGGAAGAAAGAAACCCATTTATTCATGGAAAATATTTTATGGGATATGGTAATGCAAATGGTATGCGCCTGACTTTTAAAAGTTCGTATCTAAGAGGTAACGGAGTGTGTGAAAATATTCAGCTTACCCCTAAGACAATAAGAGAACGATATTTAAATTTGAATGAAAATTACAAAGAAATGTTACGACTTTATTTAAGTATTACCTAACAGTGTTTAATAGTACAAGAGAACCATCAGTTCCACCCTGAGATAGCCTGCACAAAACTCTATTGCGCAACACAATCAGTCTGCTAGTCTTAGAGAATATATAACAAAAATAAACAGCACTTTAATCAAGTTGCACACATCAATATATGCAAAAAATAATATTTATTATTATCGGGGTAATCATAATCGCAGCGGGAGTGTGGTACTTCATGTCTTCGGACACGCCCAACATAACTAATCAGGAAGATGCAGGAAGCACAGTCGCTACCGTAAACGGAGAGGAGATATCGCGTGGTGAGTTTGAAGAATTTAAAACACAGATAGCAGCGCAGCAAGGAATTGATTTCGCTTCATTAGATGCGGACACACGCGCTCAGTTTGAACAGCAAATTCTCAACGAACTCGTCAACCAAACACTATTGCAACAAATTGTTGCGGAAGCAGAGGTTACAGCGTCATCAGATGACGTTGATGCGCAGATCACCGCGATTATAACCCAGGTAGGTGGCGAAGAGGCGTTTAGAGAGGCGCTCGCTGATCAAGAATTATCAGAAGAAGAATTCCGTACACAAATTAGTGGTGACCTTGCAGTTCAGGCGTACTTTGAAGAACAATTAAACCTTTCTACTTTCACCGCAACCGATGCAGAGATTGAGGAAACGTATACTCAGGTAGCTGCTCAGAACGAAGACCTCCCACCACTTGATGAGGTACGTGACCAGGTTGAACAAGCAGTCATTCAACAAAAACAACAAGCGGCACTTGCTGAATTTGTAGCAGAGTTACGTCAAGAAGCAGACGTAGAAATCTTGTTATAAAAAGAAGCATATTTTTTAAAAAAGCAGCGACCGAAAGCGGTACGCTGCTTTTTTAAATTAAAGAGAGTAGGGGATCTACTGCGCCAGCGCGATACCGGCGACGTGGCGTACTCCCGCAGCTTTGAGTGCACGCATCGCGTCTTTCATGGTGGCGCCACTTTCAATCACGTCATCAATAAGGAGTACTGAAGCACCAGTGAGTTCTCCACTGCGCGCGATAGGGTTCGGTACGTAAAAACTATTTTTGATATTTTCTTTTCTTTCACGGCGTGTAAGCCAGGACTGACTTTCGCGATTGTCGCGTTTTAATATATCTGGTCGGTACGAACACTCCGCAAGAACATCAGGTGGTAGTGCCTGCATAATGTGAACCACTTGGTTATACCCACGCTCACGTTTGCGTTTTGGCGCGGCAGGTAGGGGAGTAATAATCGGATGATTCCACTGAAGGGTGAGTGCGTTCTCTTCAAAGAATATAAATAACGCTTCTTCAAGTACGGCGCCGAGTATAGTGGATGCGTGTATGCTCCCATAAAATTTATTTGCTCGGATAACCGCTTGAACACGTGCATCGTGGTAAGGAAGGCAGGTAAATGTAGTTTTCCCGACGGCTGTACGGTATTGCATCAGGTCAAGTAGTTGCGCGCGACTTACCTCATGGGCTTTTGCGACATCCGGATGAGGTGGAAAAATCAAGTTGAGAATACTATTTAAGAATTGCTTCCGCATGATATTCTAATAGTATTCTATATTATGGCATCACCTCTGTCTGGCGCATCTCAAGCGCTCCAAAATTTTTTCCGCGATTTTCGTAAACAAGACGGCGAAAGTGTTATTGGTGTTGATATTGGCACCTCGAGTATTAAGATTGTGCAGCTTGCCGAAAAAAAGGCGCCGCTGTGCTTGAAACCTATGGCGAGATTGCTGTCGGTCCCTATGCAGAAGGTGAGGTAGGACAGTCGGTAAATCCACCGGCTGCCAAAGTAGCTGAAGCGCTTGTTGACCTTATGAGGGAAGCAAATGTTACATCAAAAGTGGGTGGTTTTTCAGTACCCCTGTCAGCGAGCCTTATTTCACTCATCTCACTACCAACTAAGAAAACCGCTGATTTGGCGGCAATGATTCCTATCGAAGCGCGGAAATATATTCCTGTGCCTATTAGTGAAGTAACACTCGACTGGTTTGTTATTCCCGAAGAGGAGGCAGAATTTCTCGGTGGCGCCAATCGTGAAAAGAATAAAAACAATACAGACGTGCTTTTAGTTGCTATTCATAACGCGACACTTAATCGGCTTAGTGCAGTCACTGAGGGAGCGTCAATCGCGCCACGTTTTTATGAAATCGAACCGTTCAGCATATCGCGCAGTGCATATGAACATGACACCGCACCAACAATGATAATTGACCTCGGCGCATCCGGTACCCGAGTCTATATTATTGAATTTGGCATCGTTGATGTGTCACACACCATTAACCGGGGAGGGCAGGATATTACACTTGCGCTTTCAAAGTCACAAGGACTTTCGTTTGCTGAAGCAGAGAAACTAAAACGTTCCGAAGGTCTTGAGGGAAGTGAGACAGGGAAAACCAGTATGCATTATATTTTTTCAGAAGCACGTCGTATTTTTCTTTCCTATCAACGCAAAGAAGGAAAAGCTATCTCTGGTGTTGTGTTAACTGGTGGTGGCGCACAAATGAAAGGAATAGATGCTATTGCCGCTGAATATTTTGATGCGCCGATTAGTTTTGCTACTGCTTTTGATCGTGTAGCGGCACCCGCTTTTATTGGTGATGTATTACGCAGCGCCGGACCATCGTTTGCGTCAGCAGTCGGTCTTGCACTTCGCGCGATTAAATAAAATAAAAACGTATGACGCACACGTTTCGTGCCATGCATATTCAATTCACATGTTCACATAACAGAGTGCATGCAAGGGGGTTGCTGCATGCTATGCTTTGAGTATGCCTGAACGTGTGACCACGTCATTTATACCGAAAGCGTCTCTTAAAACAGAGAAGCGTCGGCCACGAAGCCAATCATCATTGGGTATTATCAATGTGATTGCGAGTATTATCTTACTCGCTGCAATTATTGCAGCAGGAGGTGTTTTTCTTTTTGAACAATACACCACACAAAACATCGCGCGCAAAGGAGAGTCACTGGACCGAGCGCGTGCTGCTTTTGAGCCTGCAACTATTAAAGAATTGTCACGTTTGGATACGCGCTTAGGTGCGGCAACTGCACTTCTTGATGGACATATTGCTCCGTCACGTTTGTTCAATGAAATTGAACGTGAGACATTAAACACCGTCCGATTTAATGATTTTACTATGGCAGAAAGTGGTCCTGGTCGGCTCATGATCACAATGGCAGGGGAGGCTGCAAGTTTCAACGCTCTTGCACTGCAATCTGATACGTTTGGCGCAAGTCCATTTTTTTCTGAACCTCTCTTTTCTGACTTTAATATCGATGAGCGTGGTAATGTAGTGTTTTCTTTCTCTGCGGTAGTTAACCTCGGAGAAATTGCGTACCAAGCAAATCGGTCACCGTCTTCTCAACCGTTAGATACCGCTCCGGAAAGCGCAGAAGTAAATACTGAATTAGAAACACTTCCTGGCGATGCTTCTGGTGGGGCACCAGACTCCGGTACGATTAATCAAGAACCAACACTATGAGGTCATTACTCCCTGTTTTCTTTGTTCTAATAGCACTCGGTATCTTTTTCGGGTTTATTGACCCGGCGTATGATCGTATTAAAGAGTTACGTGTTGAAGAAGGTCGATTCAATGATGCGTTGGATCGTTCAAAAGAACTACAACAAGCCCGCGATCAATTGTTGTCACAGTACAATACATTTTCACAAACGAATTTAACGCGGCTTGAGAAAATGTTGCCGGACAATGTTGATAACGTACGACTCATCCTTGATTTCGATTCGATCGCTGCTCGTTACGGTATGCGTCTGCGCAATATTGCATTGGACACCAGCGATGATCGCGCGGCGCGCGGGCAAGTGGGGTTGAACGGCGACGACTATGAATCAATAGTGCTATCGTTTGCGGTCACAGGAGACTATAATTCATTCCGTTCCTTTTTGGAGGATCTTGAACAGAGTCTTCGTCTAGTAGATATTTCTGCTATTTCGTTCTCTGCTGACGAATCCGGAGTGTATGATTATTCAGTTTCAATTAAAACCTATTGGCTAAAACCATGAGTGATTTTCTAAAACAATATCAAAATATTTTCATTATCGTGGCGCTTATCGTCATTGCGTTTATTGGCTACACATTCTTTTTTGCTGGGGAAGATAATGATGCATCGCTCACAGTAGAACAAGCAGAAGAGGCGCCTACAGAAGTGGGTCAAGAGCTCATTGGTTTATTGCTTGAACTTCGCTCTATTCAACTTGATACGTCACTTTTTTCAGATGAACGTTTCCAAAGCCTTCAAGATTTTGGTCAACAAATTATTTCTGAACCGGTTGGTCGTCCAAATCCGTTTGCACCACTCGGACAGTAACAATTTTCAACTGAAATATATATCACATAAACGGCTCACATAAGTGAGCCGTTTAACAAAAAAGAATAGTCTATAAAAGTATTGTTATTTATACTCAATAATTTTTCTTTTCACACGGTATATAGAAAATTGTAGGTTACCATAAAGGAAGCGCGGTGCGCACTCGCATTTCTATGGAAGTACTCAATGTATTAAAAGAAAAAGGAATTATTGATGATGCTACTATTGCATCAATTCAAGAAGAAATAGATCGTGGCGGTAAGACTGTTGAGGCAGCATTATTGGAGCGTGGTGTTTCTTCTGGTGATTTACTTGAAGCGCAAGGAGACTATTATCAGGTACCCACACGCCGGCTAGGCCCTAACGAGACCGTACCGTTTGAAGTACTTAACCATGTCCCTGAAGAGTCAGCAAAACATTATCACTTTGTGCCGTTAGGTGTGGTTGATGGTGTACTTGAAGTGGGGACGACTGATCCGGACAATCTTGAAGCGATTGAGGCACTTAATTTTATTACCGGACGCACGAATATCCCTTATAAATTATTTTTAATCTCAGAAGAAGATTTTGCTCGTGTTATTGAGATGTATAAAGGGCTGACTGGTGAAGTAGGACAGGCATTAACAGAGTTGCAAACTACTATTTCACTCGATGACCAAGAAACTGGCGCTGCTGAAACAAATATTAAAGAGAAGAGTAATTCAACAGAGCCGGGTTTGATTAAAGAAGATGCTCCGGTTACTAAAATTGTGGCAACGGTACTCCGTTATGCTGTTGACGGTAAAGCTTCCGATATTCATATAGAACCCACTCAAGACGGGTTACAAGTGCGTTTCCGTGTGGACGGAGTTATGCACACTTCGTTGAAGTTACCAAAAAAAGTTGAACGGGCAGTTGTGGCGCGTATTAAAGTGTTAGCGACGCTGAAACTTGACGAGCGCCGTAAACCGCAAGACGGCCGATTCTCAGCAACCGTTGATGAACGAGTAATTGATTTCCGTGTCTCTACATTTCCGACATACCATGGTGAAAAAGTGGTAATGCGTATTTTAGATAGAAGCCAAGAAAACCTGACACTTGAAGCACTCGGTCTTTCACCGCAGAATATCAATACCTTACGCCAAGCACTACGTCGTCCATACGGCATCATCATCATTTCCGGTCCTACCGGATCTGGTAAGTCAACAACGCTGTACGGAATGTTGCAGGAAATTGACCGCGAAAAAAAGAATGTAGTTTCACTGGAAGACCCAGTTGAATATGACGTACAAGGTGTTGCGCAGTCTCAGGTGCGACCGGAAATCGGGTATACGTTTGCTAACGGTCTACGCTCTATTTTGCGTCAAGACCCGGACATTATCATGGTCGGTGAGATACGCGACAGGGAAACCGCACAGCTTGCTATTCAGGCGGCGCTCACTGGTCACTTAGTATTCACCACACTCCATACCAATAACGCTATCGGCGTGGTTCCTCGTCTTGTGGATATGGGTATCGACCCGTACCTTATCGCACCAACGCTTGCGCTTTCGGTTGCTCAGCGTTTGGTGCGCAAGCGTTGTGACGGAGCTGGTAAAAAGATGCCGTATGAAGGCGCGATAGAGCAGATGATCAAGAAAGAGTTTGAAGGAGTCCCTGAATCAATTATGAAACAAGTACCGCGCCCTGACTCGGTGTACGGTATTGAGTCAACCCCCGATTGTCCAAACGGAACTCGTGGGCGTGTCGCTGTGTTCGAAATGCTCCCTACTTCTACAGAACTTGAAAAGGTTATTTTGGAAAATCCGACGGAAGATGCCATTTTTAATGTTGCCCGCACGCAAGGCATGTTAACTATGAAAGAGGATGCTATCATTAAAATGCTTGAAGGTACCGTACCGTTTGAGGAGGTGAACACACTTGGTACCGATATTATCGTTGAATAGACTATGACAGAAAACTCAAAAAATAACGGCACTATTTTTCTCGTTGACGACGATAGATTTTTACTCGACATATACTCAGTCAAGTTTAAGGAGTCGGGTTTTTCGGTCATTGCCAATGTTGACCCACAGGACGCGTTAAAGAAATTACGCGAAGGCACAAAGCCGGATATTATATTACTTGACGTTATTATGCCGAACATGACCGGTTTTGAGTTGTTAGAGACCGCCCGAAATGAAAAATTAATCGAAGACGCGACGGTAATTATTCTTTCAAACCAAGGTCATGACGATGATATACAAAAGGCAAACGAACTTGGTGCCGATGGGTACATCATCAAGGCGAGTGCCATACCTTCAGAGGTACTCACTAAAACACTCGAGTTCGTCAACCAAAAGAAAAGTGGGTAGTGTCGGTAACTTATTCACTACCCACTACTCGGTGGATGTCTGGTAAGAGGGTATACTACATATAAATGCAGTACGAACAAGAACTCACCACGCTTTTAGAAACAGTCATCACTGAAGGTGCTTCTGATTTACATCTCACCGCAGATTCGCAGCCGATTATTCGTGTATCTGGTTCGTTACTTCCACTGGTAAAGCATGAAAAATATTCCGACGAAACAGTGCGAAAGTTTCTTGAGATACTCGTTGAGCCAGAGAAAGCGCAAGCGTTTTATGACGAGCAAGAACTCGATTTTTCATATCAGTATAAAGATCAAGGTCGGTTCCGCGGTAACGCGTTTTTTGAACGAGGGAATATTTCTATCGCGCTGCGTCTCATCCCGCGCGAGGTAAAAACTTTCGATGAATTAAATTTACCGCCAGTGTTAGAAACATTTGCACAACTTCAACAAGGTTTCTTTTTAGTGGTAGGTCCGGTTGGGCAGGGTAAGTCTACGACACTTGCCTCAATGATTGAATATATTAATCAAAATCGCACCGAACATATCGTCACTATTGAGAATCCGATTGAATATATTTACGAATCCAAACAGTCAATTATTAATCAACGTGAAGTGCGTATTGATACACAAAGTTTCCATTCAGCCCTCAAATCAGCATTTCGTCAGGATATTGATGTGTTGATGGTCGGTGAGATGCGTGGCCCTGACACTATGGCGGCCGCGGTGACCGCTGCTGAAACTGGCCATCTTGTACTCTCTACATTACATACCAATAATGCAGCACAAACCATTGACCGTATTATTGACTCTTTCCCAGCAGGACAACAAGATCAAATCCGCCTGCAGCTTGCATCCAGTCTTGCAGGTATATTTTCACAGCGTTTAGTCCCACGCATTTCCGGTGGTTTAATACCTGCGTATGAATTACTTATCAACAATGAAGCGGTATCCAATTTGATCCGCGAGCGACGTACTCATGAAATTAATGCGGTAATCGAAACCGGACTTGAGTCCGGTATGGTTGATATGAACCGCTCTCTTGCCGACTTAGTACGCCGCGGGGAAGTGACACAAGAAAATGCCCGTTCACGCGCGCTTGATCCAAAAGCGTTCTCTCGATTAATGTAACGCATATGATTTTTGAATATAAAGCAGTTGATCAAAGTGGGGCAGAGCAAACAGGAACTATTGATGCGGTATCGCGCGAAGTCGCAATTAGCTCACTCCAGCGTCGTGGTCTTTCGATAACTTCAATAGAAGAAAAGAAGACTGAAGGGGGTGGTTTAAATATCACCTTGTTTGAAACAGTATCTATTAAGGATGTTGTATTGCTTTCACGACAAATATCCACTCTATTTGAAGCTCAAGTTTCAGCACTTCGGGTGTTCCGCCTTCTTGCATCAGAGTCTGATAAACCTATTTTACAACGCACGCTCACTGCGGTGGCTGACGACTTACAGGCAGGTACTCCTATCTCAAAAGCTTTAAGCAAGCATCCAAAGGTATTTGGCGATTTTTATGTAAACATGGTGAAAAGTGGTGAAGAATCTGGACGACTTGATGAAACATTTCTTTATCTTGCTGACTATCTTGATCGAAACTACGCTATTGTTTCAAAAGCACGTAATGCGTTAATTTATCCGGCATTTGTTATCTCTACGTTTGTTATCGTGATGATTCTTATGATGACTATGGTCATCCCTCGTATCTCGACCATTCTTACTGATTCAGGGCAAGAAATTCCTGTATATACACAAGTGGTCATTGCACTTTCGAACTTCTTTGTTGACTACGGTATTCTTCTCTTGATTTTAGCGGTGGTCGGTGGTTTCTTTTTGGTTCGCTACGGTATTACCAAGGGAGGAAAGGCACAGTTCGATCGTCTACAAGTAAACACGCCATACATTGGTAATTTGTATCAAAAACTATATCTCTCACGTATTGCTGATAACCTTGCAACTATGTTGGGAAGCGGTATCTCAGTGGTACAAGCAACAGAAGTGACCGCTTCGGTGGTAGGTAATTCTGTATATTCAGAAATTCTAAAAGATGTTACTACGTCAGTAAAAGGTGGGGGTTCAGTATCCGCCGCGCTTTCTCAGTATCGCGAGATACCGGGTATTATGACTGCCATGATTAAAGTGGGTGAGGAAACTGGTGAACTCGGAAATATCCTTAAAACCCTTGCTCGTTTCTATGAACGTGAGGTAAATAATGCCGTCGACACTTTGGTTGATTTAATTGAACCATTTATGATTGTGGTGCTCGGACTTGGTGTTGGTATTCTTCTTGCATCAGTATTGATTCCTATTTACAACATCTCCTCAGCTATCTAACCGCGCAGAGTTTGTGGTGTGTTATCCACACCACACTGTACTCTTTATCTTAGTCTTAGCTACAATGAAAGGGACCACTTCAAACTTAGGTCTTTATTACTTATTCAATAGATAGAAACATTATGTTCAAAATGAAAACACGAGGTTTCACTCTGATCGAACTTCTCGTGGTGATCGCGATCATCGGTATCTTGTCTTCTGTTGTTTTGGCGTCATTGAACGATGCGCGACAAAAGTCTCGTGACGCAAAACGAGTTGCTGACATTAAGCAACTACAACTTGCACTCGAGTTGTACTTTGACGCAAGTAGCACATACCCATCATCACTTTCTGATCTTGCTACTGATTACATTGCTGTAGTACCAACTGACCCATTGAGCGGCAGTTACTTCTACGACCAGCTTTCTTCAGGAACCGACTACCACCTCGGTGCAAACCTTGAGGCGGATACTCACACCGCTCTTGGTGCGGACGTTGATAGTGACTCTGCTAGTGTCGAAGGTACAGATGCAGACGGTTGTGATGATACAGCCGGTCGCTACTGTTACGACGTGACTCCGTAGCTCTTTCTTAAGAGAAACGCAGTACGCATATAAAAACTCCCCTCAGGGGAGTTTTTATATGCGATACTTGAGTAATGGAAGCGATTGGTATCATTTTTTTCTTTATATTTGGTCTTTTGATTGGCAGTTTTATAAATGTTCTTATACTTCGTTTTGGTTTTAAAGAAACGCCACGTCACCGATCTGCCTGTCAGGCATGCCAGAGTAGTTTGGCATGGTATGAGCTATTCCCCGTACTTTCTTATGTATTACTGCGAGGGAAGTGCCGCGCGTGTGGTAGCCGTATCGCGCTACAATACCCAGCGGTTGAACTCAGCACAGGAGTTCTGTTTGCGTTCTCTTTTAGCGTAGCTTTTCCTATCATTACCTTTGGTGGAGTGGTATCGTTCATCGCTCTGCTTATTTTTTGGGCGAGTTTTGTTGCGTTGGTGATATACGACTTACGTCATACATTAGTCCCCACCATATTTGTATTTCCACTTTTAGGTGCAGCACTGCTTCTTCGTGTCGGAGAAATATTGTTTCTTGGAAGTATAACGCCAATATATGATGCTTTTTTAGGCGCAGCACTACTTGGCGGAATTATTGGCGTGCTGGTACTGGTAACACGCGGCAGAGGAATGGGCGTTGGTGATATTTATATTGCACTTGCGTTAGGGCTTATGTTTGGCGTCGCACGGGGTATTGAAGTACTAACCATGGCATTTTGGATAGGTGCAGTAGTAGGACTTACTCTGATTACTGTAGGGGCACTACGACGCCATATACGCTTATCCTCACTCCGTCTTGCTCATCAAGCTCAGACCGATCAAAAACAGTTTAGAATGAAGAGTGAAGTGCCTTTCATTCCGTTTCTTTTTGCTGCGGCATTGATTGGTGCCTATACGTGGTTCTCTCCATTTATGTGGATTGGTACATTCACAAATTTACTATTGCCATGATGATAAAAAAACATATTAAACACTCGTTTTTCGTCTCCACTACGAAAGGGTTTACCATTATTGAATTATTGGTTTCTGTAGGGATTCTTGCGGTTATTTCAAGCGTGGTGCTCGCGAACCATACGCGTTTCAATGGTTCTGTGCTCCTTGAGTCACTTGCGTATGACATTGGTCTTTCAATCCGCGAAGCACAAGTGTTTGGGGTTTCAGTACGTCAATATAATAGTCAGTTTCAAATCGGGTACGGGGTACGTTTTGCTGATAGTCAGTCATATAGCTTGTTTGCAGACGTCAACCAAAACAAAAGGTATGACGATGAAGATGAGATTATCCAAAACTATGCGCTGCAAAATGGATTCCGTATTCAAAAATTTTGTGGGGTGTTAGCAAATGGTCATGTCGATTGCTCTACTGATACTTCGTCACCAATAACGCATTTATCAGTGGTGTTCCTGCGTCCCGATCCGGATGCGTCTATGACCTCAAACGAACTTGGAGTATCGTACTCACAAGGGAAGGTAACAGTTATTTCGCCAGGCGGTGATACACGTGAAGTTGAAATTGCCTCTACAGGACAAATATCGATAAAAAATCAATGAATACTCAACGACAACATAGTATGAAAAAAAATAATCGTGCATTCACGCTTATTGAAATGATGGTTGCAGTGAGTATTTTTGCAATGGTCATGATGATTGGCGTCGGTGCACTTCTCTCGCTTGTTGAAGCAAATCGTCGTGCACAAGCTATTAACTCGGTTATGAATAACTTGAACGCGGCACTTGAAAGTATGACGCGTTCCACGCGCGTTGGTACCACATACTACTGTCAGTCTTCTGCAGTGCCACCATCTAAGGGGACATTAAGTCAACCAAGAGGGTGTACTGCCGGGGCTCTCCTCGCATTTGAATCTTCTCAAGGTAATCATAACGATAACAATGATCAAGTTGTGTATCGGCTCAATGGTACTCAAATTGAACGCTCTCTTGATTCAGGTGACACGTGGGTTGCGCTCACCGCACCGGAAGTAACCATTGAAACACTGCAGTTTTATGTCGTGGGAGCTGAGTCGTTTTCAGATGCCGGAGACCGTATACAACCACGCGTGCTTATGCGTATAAAAGGGTCAGCACCAATACCTGGCGGTACGACACAGTTTAATGTGCAGGCAAGTGTGGTGCAGCGAATCTTAGATATATGAGTATAGAAAAAACAAACACATCGAAGAAGGTGAGGGGATTCACATTGATTGAAACGCTTGTTGCTGTTTCTGTGCTTCTTATTTCACTTACTGGTCCACTGTCTATTGCTACACAGTCGCTTAATTCAGCATATTATGCGCGTGATCAAATTACCGCTTTTTATCTTGCGCAAGAAGCGGTTGAATATGTCCGCGCGGTGCGTGATGAAAACTATTTACGTAATCGAGGATGGCTGACCGGGTTGAATAATTGTGTTGATACAAAATGTACTATCAATTTCCCTGATTTTAATCACAATCCATGTGGAAGTACCTGTGGTCCGGTGCTCATTAACAGAAATAATGAATTATTTGGAGACAATGTCGGCGACCCAACTATATATACTCGCTCTATGCTACTTGAAACTATTCCAGGGTATCCTGATGAGATAACGATTCGGGTTGTTGTGTCATGGAAAACAGGTGGATTAAACCGACAATTTACTATTTCCGAGCAACTGTTAAATTGGCTTGACTATTAGTGTTATGTATATGCACCGATCAAAACATACAAAAAAACATTACCGCGTACAAAAACCTGAACGAGGATTTACCTTATTAATCGCCGTGCTTGTTTCAAGTATTTTATTAGCACTTGGTTTTGCTATCTTTAATATTGCCGCAAAAGAAGTGGTGCTTTCTGCATCCGGTCGTGAATCACAATTCGCGTTTTATGCGGCTGATTCAGGAATTGAGTGTGCTTTATATTGGGATTACGAACAAGATGCTTTTTCTGCTACTTCGCCACGACAACCTGAATGTGCTGGAGGAGAAACCACAAATTACAACGTTGATTTTGACGCTGATACGGGCGTATATACGACCACGTTTAGTTTCTCTCTTGAAGAATCCCTTTCAGGTCCGTGTACTGACGTAACTGTTACACGTCGTACTGACCCTACGCGCACCATTGTGGTAGCCGCAGGGTATAACACCTGTGTTACCACTAACCCTCGTCGTATTGAGCGAGCAATTCGAGTACAATACTAGTAATGGCAACTGTTCCTAAAAAAGCACATGAGCGCGCTGAAAAACTTCGTGAAGCGATACGGCGATATCGCTATGAGTACCACGTGCTTGATAAAGAAACTATTTCTGCCGAAGCGCTGGATACCCTGAAACATGAATTGACAGTGCTTGAGGATACGTATCCCGAACTCGTCACTCCCGATTCGCCCACACAACGTGTTGCCGGAGAGCCGTTACCTGAGTTTGAAAAAGTGCCACACCAAGTGCGACAGTGGTCGTTTAACGATGTGTTTAACGAAGAAGAGATCCGGGCATTTGATGAACGTGTACGTAAAAATATTGTCGCTGATTTTGGTGAAGGGGTCACCTATACCTATACTGCCGAGCCTAAAATTGACGGATTAAAAGTGGTTCTCACATATAAAGAAGGTTTGTTGGTAACGGCGGCAACGCGTGGCGATGGACAGGTAGGTGAAGATGTCACGGCAAATGTGCGCACCATTGAATCGGTGCCACTTAAACTACAAAGCCCGGTTGACGTTATTGTTGAAGGTGAGGTGTGGATGGGGAAGCGCGGCTTAGAAGAGTTAAATGCGGCGCGCACTAAAGAAGGTAAAGAGGTATTTGCTAATCCGCGCAATGCCGCTGCGGGCTCTATTCGTCAACTTGATCCGCGCGTGGCAGCAGAGAGAAAACTTGATACTTTTATATATGACCTTGCGCAATCAAAAACTATCCCTGATACACAGTGGGAAGAATTTGAAGTACTTCGTGACTTAGGGTTTAAAGTGAATCCACACGCGAAACAATGTAAGACTATTGATGGGGTGCTTACATTTTGGGAGACATGGCAGGATCGTAAGGATAAAGAGGATTATTTAATCGATGGCGTGGTGGTAAAAGTGAACGAAAAGCAGTATCAAGATGCATTAGGTTATACCGGAAAGGCACCGCGATTTGCGGTAGCGATTAAATTTCCTGCAGAACAGGTAACTACGGTGGTTGAAGATATTGCACTTCAAATTGGCCGCACCGGTATACTCACTCCCGTAGCGCACCTTACGCCGACGACGGTGGGAGGGGTAGTGGTTTCGCGCGCGACGCTCCACAATGAAGATCAAATTAAACGCTTAGATGTACGTATCGGCGATACCGTAGTTGTGCAACGCGCGGGTGATGTCATTCCTGAGGTTGTACAAGTGGTGCCGGAATTGCGTCCTAAAAATACAAAACCATACCAGTTCCCTAAAAAGGTGGCTGAATGCGGCGATGACGGCGCAATTGAGCGTGTACCTGGCATGGCGGCATGGCGTTGTGTGAGTAAAAAATCTGCAGCGCAGCAGCGTCGTCGGTTCCACCACTTTGTATCCAGGCAGGCGTTTGATATTGAGGGTATGGGTGCACGCACCACCGATCTTTTACTTAATGAAGGGCTTATCACTTCATTTCCTGATATTTTTACACTCACTGCAGGTGACGTTGAGCCGCTCGAAGGGTTTGCTGAAACATCAGCACGGAAATTAATCGAAGGTATTAATGCAAAGCGGACCATTTCACTACCGCGTTTATTAGTGGCACTTTCTATTGATCAAGTCGGAGTTGAAACCGCACGTGATGTTGCAGCTCGTTTTGGTACGCTTGATAACGTACGCAATGCGTCACTTGCCGATCTACAAGATGTCGATGGTATCGGTGACGTGGTCGCGTGCTCAGTATACGAGTGGTTCCGCTCTAAAGATAATGCGGCTATGTTGGATGAACTTTTACAGCAGATTACAGTACAAAAATGTAAGAAGAAAAAAATAGGCCCACTCACCGGGAAAACATTCGTTCTCACCGGTACGCTTCCTACATTAACTCGTGAAGATGCGGCATTACGTATCCGTGATGCTGGGGGACAAGTGACCGGTACCGTTTCGAAAAAGACTGATTACGTAGTGGCAGGAGAAAAAGCTGGTTCAAAACTTACCAAAGCACAAGAATTAGGAGTCACGGTCCTATCGGAAGATGATTTCATAGAGATGCTTTAGGGTAGTGCTCACTTTTTAGTTTTTCACTAATACTGGTATTATTACTTCATGTCAGTCTCAAAAGACGAAGTTATCAAATATGCTGAATTGTCTCGCATCGCGCTTTCCGATGAAGAGGTTTCCAATTTACAAAAAGATCTTGATGCAATCGTTGACTATATTGATGTAATTAAAAATATTGATATTCCTGATGGTGTTGCTGCTTCACCTCATCTCGATGTGGAGAATGCGATGCGCGCTGATGATGAACCTTATGAAGAGGGAATCTTTACTGAAAAAATACTCAACCAGGTGCCACAGAAGGAGGGTGAATACGTTAAAGTAAAAAATATCTTAGACAGATAATATGGATGTAACCACACTCAATGCTGTTGAATTAGCAAAAGGATACCGGAAAGGTGATTTCACTGTGCGTTCTGTGGTGCAAGCGTATCTTGATAAAATCGAAAAAGAAAATCATAAATTCAATGTATATCTCGAAGTATTTAATGATGTCCTGGAAGCTGCTGACCGTGCAGATGCAATACTGCAAAAAGAAGGAGCAAATGCTCACGTGCTTTGTGGTGTCCCTATTGCAGTTAAAGACAATATTCTAATCGAAGGAAAAATTGCTTCAGCGGCTTCAAAAATGCTTGAAAATCATGTTGCAACGTACGATGCGACAGCGATAGACCGTTTAAAAAAAACAGGCGCTGTTTTTCTTGGGAGGACTAATATGGATGAATTTGCTATGGGTACTTCTACTGAGCATTCTGCGTTTGGTCCCACTAAGAACCCTATTGACCCAACTCGTGTCCCTGGCGGCAGTTCAGGTGGTTCAGCAGCGGCAGTCAGCGCATTATTGGCACCGATCGCACTCGGTACTGATACTGGTGGATCAGTGCGTCAGCCGGCGAGCCTCTGTGGGGTATATGGGTTCAAACCTACGTATGGCGGTATCTCTCGTTTCGGTTTAATTGCTATGGGGTCTTCACTTGATCAACTTGGTGTTATTACACGTAACGTGAGTGATATTGAGGAAGTGTTCTCAGTCGTCAAAGGTCATGATAAAAATGATGCCACCAGCTTGCCATCAGTAGGCGATATGCCGGTAAAAAATAAAAAAATAGGCGTACCGAGAGCATTTATTGCCGATGCTGAACCTGATGTAGTGGAAGAGTTTGAAAAGAGTCTTGAAGTGCTCAAAGAAAAAGGGTATGAAATTGTAGATATCGAGCTACCTATTATTGGTCATGCGTTGGCAGCGTACTACATTATTATGCCTGCTGAAGTTTCCACCAACCTCACTCGTTTTGATGGTGTACGTTATGGTCTGCATCTTGAAGGAGATAACTTACTTGATGAATATAAGAAAACTCGTGCTGCGGGGTTTGGTGCAGAGACACGTCGACGTATCGTGCTTGGTACATACCTGCTTTCTTCAGGATATGCTGAAGCGTACTATCACCGTGCAACAGCATTGCGCAGTACACTCGTAAAAGATTTAGACGCTATTTTTGAAGATGTTGCATATATTGCCACTCCTACTGCGCCTCGTCCCGCGTTTAAGGTTGGTGAAAAACAAGACCCCGTATCACTTTATTTAGAAGATGTGTTTACTGTATCGGCAAATTTAGCGGGAATACCTGCCATCTCAGTTCCACACGCTCAGGTTGCGCGCGACGGTGTACAACTACCGGTTGGTATACAGTTCATGAGTCAAAAACGAACTGAACAAGCACTTTTTTCTATCGCCCGTGACCTAATGGGAGAGGAGGCATAAGTTTCCCTGATATTATAGGAGTATGGATTGGCTCCATTTTTTAAACCTTCAGTATATCTATTGCGTTATATACTCGTTCTTTGGTAACGAGTGTAACGATGTGGGCGGTTTTGGTAATGACGGCAGTTTCGGCAATGGTGGTAGTATCGCATCTACAACACCAAGCGCCGGTGGAGGTGTGTTGGACCAAATAGGCGAGGTATTTTTTTCAGTATTTAGTACGTTAGGAAATTTCTTCTCGCCATTGATAAAGTCGATCTGGGGTTTTTACAGTGGTCTGGCGTGGGGTATTTCTTTCTTTCTTTTTTTAGTGATGATATTTGCACTCGGGAGTCTGTTGTTTATTCGGCTGCGTGAAATTAACAAATATGGCACCTTACCGCCTGAAACCGAAAAGGAATCAATCCGCACGGCGCGGTGGGAAGAGTTGCTTGAAGAAACAATGGTCACCGATCCAAAGCGATGGCGCCACGCTATTCTTGAAGCCGACAGCATGTTGGGTGAATTATTAGAGCGTCTTGGGTATGCTGGCGCGACCACTACGGATAAAATGCGCTCTCTACCGGAAGACGCGTTCGTGACGGTACCGGTTGCTTGGGAAGCACATCGTATTCGAAACTTTATTTCCGCAGGTTCCAGCGATTTTATTTTGACCCAACGCGAGGCGTTCCGCGTGATGAAACTGTACGAACAAGTATTTGAAGAATTTCACTTTATATAGGTCTTATAAAAATTGCGCGGAGGTGAGGTAAGAAGGGTGGTTATTGAAATTGATTAAAAACCGCGATATGATACTGTCTACCGTAGCGGGGTGGAGGAGAGGTACCTCGGGAGGCTCATAACCTCCAGGCCCTGGTTCGATTCCAGGCCCCGCAACCACGAAAAGAAATTACATAGTAATTTCCTCGTGGCGAGCCATTGGGCGAGCTACGAGTAAAAATCCCTGCTGTGCAGGGATTTTTATATTTTTGTGAGCCCCGTGATTCGCTTAGCGAATTCTACGAGGCACATAGTTCGTATACAATAAAACTATGTCTTTTTATTATGTATATGTTTTAGAAAATGAAAATGATAAAAGTTGGTATATTGGATACACACCAGACTTAAAGCGTAGAGTAAAAGAACATCAAAATGGGAAAGGTGGACGAACCACAAGCCTTAAAAGTGGTTGGCAACTTATGTACTATGAGTCCTATCGCAACAAGAAAGATGCGGTAGGACGTGAACAGTTTCTCAAAAGTGGTTCAGGTAGGCGATTTTTGAAAAAGCAATTAGCGCACTATCTTGGTTCACAAAAGTAACAGAGTTCTCCTGTAACAGGAGAATTTTTGTGGCGCTTCCAAAAAGTGAGATAGCGAAGCGTCCAGGCCCCGCAACCACGTTATAAAAACACCGGACATATATCCGGTGTTTTTTAAATAACGAAGTCGAGTGAATATCTCTACGCAATAAACCCTACATACGTTAAGAACGCTCCCAGAACAATAGCGAGCACACTCCATCCCATAGTCACTTCTCGTGAGGAGAATATTTTTGCGAAACCAACAATAGTGTTATGAGGAAGAAGGAATAGTGCAGCGCCTTCTATGATGGCGATCCATCCTATAAGAGAGATTATTATCTCTGTGAATGTGCCCCATACGTTGTGGCTGATTACTATCAAAAGTCCGATAATCAGCGCCAATGCGCCGTCAAAATAAGGGAGAAGGTAACTTCGTGTCGCCTCAGAAAGCGCCTTTTGCATACGTGCCGGGTAGAGTAGGCCGGACAGGCCACCAACAAGCGCATAAACGCCAAATATTTTAGCGATAAGTAGTGTTATATCCATAGAATTATGTTAAAGGTAGTTACAATAATACCTTTCTATTCATGGTAGCAGGAAAATATGTATGCACGTGTGGGGGTGTTAGTAGTGATGGCTGTGTCGAATGTTTATTATTTTATTTCTATACCAGTGATATAATGATATTAATACTTATGTCTAAACCCAGCGAAAAAAAACATGCAATTGCATTGCGGAGGAAAGGTTTCAGTATTAAGGATATTGCTGAAAAAGTTGGTGTTTCTCGAGGGTCGGTAAGTGTTTGGGTCCGTGATATTTCACTGTCAGGAAAACAACGCGCGCGTTTAAAACAAAAAATGATTGATGGCGGTCATGCGGGGAGACTTGCTGGAGCTGCTTGGAATAAACAGCAGCGCCTTATTAGGCTCGCAAAACATAAAGAAAATGCTCTACAGAAAATTAAAAAAGTTTCCACTCAAGATTTATTTTTTCTTGGTCTCGGTCTTTATTGGGGCGAAGGTTTTAAGTCCGAAAAGGCTTCGGCAGGCTTTTCGAATTCAGACCCGCGAGTTATTAATGTGATGGTTGTATGGCTTGAGCAATGTATGAATATTCCACGTGATAGATTGCGGATGCAAATATTCATTAGTGATACTCACCGAGGGCGAGCTCAGGTGATTGAAAGGTATTGGTTAGAGGTTACAGGTCTCCCAAAGAGTCAATGTGCTAAAATTATTTTTTTACCTAAAACTAAGAAATTTTATGAAAATAAGGATTCATACTATGGTGTGTGTACAATACGAATTCTCAAAGGGACTGAAATTAGGGATAGAATTAATAGCTTAATTCAACGCACTTTTGATGTGCATGGACAATATAGGAGGTAATGTAGTACTCTCTACAATATATTGCCGGTGTAGTTCAACGGTTAGAACGAGGGACTCATAAACCCTAGACGGAAGTTCGACTCTTCCCATCGGCACAGATCATATGTCAGAGAAATATAATAGAGAAAAGGACTCAACTGTTTGTACTGAGTGTGGTGGTACCGGTGAAAAAGATGTAAATGATCACACATTCGTTGGTGGTTTTTTTGGAATGATAAAAAGAGGGGTTGAAAAATGTGAAGGCTGCCGCGGTCACGGCACCACAAAAGGGCCGAGACAAAAGTGATACACTAAGTAGTATATGGATCCCATAACGATACTTGGTGTATGTGGTGCGAGTATTATTTTAATCTTCTTTCTACTCAATCAACTCAAAGTGCTTTCTGTTGAAAGTATTTGGTACGATAGTGCAAATCTCCTTGGTTCCGGCATGCTCATTATTTATGCATACCTTATTGGGTCATTACCGTTTATTATTTTAAATGTCGTATGGTTTCTTTTTTCATTCAAAGATGTGGTTGCTTATTGGACACGAAAAGAGTCCCCACTGAGTGTTGATAAATAAATGCTAAACTGACCGTTATATGGAAATTTTGATTTGGGGAGGGGTTTTTGTGGTTTCTCTTGTCGCTCTTGTTAAAGGAGCAGACTGGGTTCTTGATAATTCAAAGAAAATTGGACTCGCGCTCGGCCTCTCTCCGTTTATTATTGGTGTGGTAATTCTTGGTTTTGGTACATCCGCTCCAGAATTAGTCTCTTCTATTTTCGCGGTGTTACAAAAGGCGACAGAAATTCCAGTTGCGAACGCAATTGGCTCTAATATCGCCAATATCCTCTTAGTCGTCGGTTTATCGGCAGTAGTGGCACGAGGAAGGTTTGAAGCCACTAAGAGCCTCATTGATCTTGAGATCCCGTTACTAATACTCGCCACCTCCTATTTCTTTGGTGTTGCTTATGATGGTGTGGTAACTCCTGTAGAAGGTATATTTTTATTGGCTGGTTTCGTAGTATATATTCTCTATACATTGCTTTCAGGAAATGGGGAGTCAGCGGTTGCTGCACTTGAAACTGAAGAAGAAAAAGCAGGTAAACGAATTACGCTTTCTGATATTTTCTTTCTTGTTGTCGGTTTTGCACTGTTAATCTTTGGTGCTCAATACCTTGTTGAATCAGTATTAGTACTTTCTCAATCACTTGGCATTTCAGTCGGCGTTATTACATTATTAGCGGTAGCACTTGGTACATCACTCCCGGAATTGGTGGTGTCAATTAAAGCAGCGCTCAGTGGTAACGCCGAAGTATCTATTGGAAACATCTTTGGCTCCAACATTTTCAACCTCCTTTTGGTAGTAGGTGTTCCGGCGTTGATTACACCGCTTGCGATTGATACAGTAACGCTTACTGTGGCGTTGCCAGCGATGCTAGTAGCAACTATCCTCTTTGTTATCTCAGGCCTCTCTCAACGTATTCATTCCTGGGAAGGCATGTTCTACCTCCTCCTCTATGCGTTGTTTGTCGCTAAGATATTTGGTTGGGCGTAGATTGTTCTCAATTCGGTATATATTGAAAAGAAGTCGTTTTTAGGGTATCTTTTGGGAACTGCCGAAAGGTGGTAGTGACTGTTTGTGGGTGTAAGCGTTGGTTTGCACCTACAGGTATTTATTTGCGGGTGTAAGGAAACCTTGCGCCCGCGGCGAGTTGAGAGAATACACTTCCTTTTTTCCGGCGCGGCAGTGAGAATGTAAACAAGCTTCCATTCTCACTTTGCTTGGAAAAACCGCGTATTCTCGTTAAACACTTGCGGGTGTAAGTAAATCTTTCACCCGCTGCATTCGGAAATAATGTGAAAACAAGTTTTCCCGTTATATTCCTCATTTGCGGGTGTAGCTCAGATGGTTAGAGCGTCCGCCTGTCACGCGGAAGGTCGTGGGTTCAAGTCCCATCACTCGCGCATAGAAAAAACCGCCGTTATGGCGGTTTTTGTGCGAGTGATGGGACTTGAACCAGAAAGGGGGTCGGGGGAACTGGGTGTTCCCCCGTGGAGGAGTTAGGCCGCAGGCCGTCATAGAACCGTGGGTTCTATGAGCGCAGCGAAGCAAGCAGTGAAACTCCCATCACTCGCGCATTAAATAATACAACCCGGATACGAAAGTATTCGGGTTGTATTATTTAACAGTGATGGGGGACTTGAACCCGTAGGGGATACAAAACGGTTTTATGTGTAGTGTGTAGACGACGGCACTCAAAAAGTGTAATTATGTTTTTCAGTTGGTAAAACAGGTGGGGTAGGGCTATGAATATTCTCCATAGCACCAAAAGGTACACGGAACACAATACGTGCGGTCTCGAACATTGCAACAAGGCCGGTCGTATAAAGCACGTCTCCAATTAACATATTACGAAAAAATGGAAGACCAAGTTCATATGCGTAAAAAAGACCAGTGACACTTTTTTCATACCACGGCGAGAGTGCCCACACTGCGCCGTTAGTCACTATGAAGAAAATCACTGACGAGGCAAAAAGTGAAAGTCCAACTGGGACAACATTGCGATGCGTCCGTGTTATCCAACTTATACACGCAATGAGTGCGAATGATCCATACACCGATGCCATTATTTTCCAATCATAAAAACCAATAAGTAAATCTGAGGCAAGTAGCGCGAGAAGAGGGAGCGCTATTGCCCAGCGTCGCCCAAGATACATAGCGCCAACAAACGCAATCGCCGTTATAGGTGTCATGTTTGGCATATGTGGCGCGAGGCGTAACAAGACGCCTAAGATAAGAAGCGTGCCGGCGATGAGTATAATGTGTTTTTGTGTAAGGTGTGGCATAGATATATTGGTGTTTAGAATTCGGACAGTTTAAATTCCCACTGAATATGATCACCTTCAGTAACGATGAGTGCATCAGCTCCTATTTGAGGCATGATTCCGTTCACGGTGTACTGCCAATATCTCTTTCTGTCTCCATTTTTTTTATCACCTATCTGGGTAACAAGTGTACCGAGTCCATCGTATGTCTCAGTAGTAACCTTTAGTTGGTCGTTCTCTTTATCAAGTGTGAGGAGTACGTCGAGTATAGTCGCATCACCTTTAACACGTATTGATTCATCTTGATACATACCTTCAATAGAGATAGAGATGGTCTGCTGTTCTGTGGTTATTTCCTGTTGTTCCGTGTCACGAGGTAACTCTATCCATCCTGCGAAGAGCCAGATACCCAGTAGAGCAACAGCGAATGCAAGGGTGATGTTACGTAATAGTGTTTTTTGTTTCTTTTTCATATATGTATTGTTATGAGTATGTCGGTGATGACTCTTGTACGTCATCTTTATGTGCGGTATATCGCGCAAGTGCATAGAGTAGACTAGAAAGTCTGTTGAGATATATTTTCGATGTTTGGTTGATATCGCATTGCATACGTGCTCGTAATACATTACGCTCCACACGTCTTGCTACAGCACGCGCGTAGTCAAGAAACGCTGATGATGCAGTTGAGCCAGGTATGACAAAGGAGTTTGGGTTTTTCACAATACCCTCTACTGTCTCAATAACATATTCTATGTAGGTCACATGTTCATGAGTCACTTCTTTGTACGCCCCGGCAATCTCAGCTTGGATGATGAATAAGTGTTCTTGGACATTTTTTAGTACGTCTGCGGTGTTAATAGGTGTTTCAGTACTCTCGCCGTGAGATGCGCGGTACAATCCCAAAAGTGAATTTAATTCATCAACACTGCCAAGTGCTTCGTACAGCACATCATCTTTAGCGAGACGTTTTTTAACCCCAAAGAGTCCTGATGTGCCATTGTCTCCAGTCTTGGTGTAAAACATACTAGTTATTTTTCTTGAGGAATAACATCATCGATATCACAAGTACCACCGGCACAGGCGAGCTCTTGTTTTTGCTCTGTCTCATCAGTATGTTCGTATAAGACAAGTTTTGAGTAATCAATTGTTGGGAATGTTTTCATACGTTGTTCATACTCCTCTTTCGTTATCGCTTCATATGGCGCGAGTTGATACACGTGATCGAAGCGGGGGAGGAACGAGAGTCCGCCAACGATTCCCCAATTTTTTTGTATCCAATCAACAACGCTGACCCATTCATGCGCACTTATCGAAACAGTCGCTGAGGGGTTATGTTCCGTATAATGTTCTTTTACTCGTTTCCAATACTCAAGCTGTTCAAGTGCGGTGAAGTCGTCTTTACACCGTGCCCCTTCCGGCGCACGTACGGGAAATTCAAGAACATACGTGTGTGCAGTATCTTTCGATTGCCCAACTTCTGGGTGGTAGGGCACTCCCTGTGCTTTAAGCATTTTAAAGAGTGAGTCTGTTGCAGATATTCTCACGCGCCGTACGTAGTACGGTGCGTGTCGTGGGTGAATACCGGAAGAACAGTCGAATGTTTGTGAGACGGTTCCTGAGGGTTTCACTGCAGTAACTGCCATAGATGGTTGTATACCGAATCGTTGCGCGTATTCAGCATTTGTCTTGACCGCAACATCACGTATCGCACGCATCGTCTCTGGTTCGCGTGCTACCGGACTATCCCACTGGCCGGTCACCGATACGCCTAGAAGTCGCTCCTCCGTACAGTGTGTTTCCCATTCTTTTGAGATGTACTTGAATGTAGTGAGTGTTGATTGGTATGTGCCGAGCAGGGCCGCAATACGTGCTTTGCGAATTAGGTCTTCCTGTGAGTCGTGAGCGCGCGCAATAACTTCTGATAGGTTACAAAATTGTTTTGATTGCAAGATTATTTCACCACATGGGTTTGTGCCAATAGGTCCTCGCACCACTCCGTCTGTGCCGATAAAGCCGACCCGAGAGAAATATTGTTTACGTCGCTCAGGGAGGCTGTTATTGAGGGATCCGCGGTTGAAAATACCGCGCTCACCAGATCCAGATTTCATCAGCGCAATCCACTCTTCTAATAACTCTTCATTTGTTGGTGTTGTTTCATACACCGCAGAGTTATTTGCCACAGTTCGCTGTGGCTCATTGAGATAAAATTGCCCCTTCTTGGCGTCACGCATATCAGTGTCATCTAAATCTGAAAGACTTATCATTGCCGTACGCCGTACTCCACCGGAGACAACACATTCACCGATTTTGCAGATAATGTCGTGTACATCAATTGATCGAAGTCGACGTCCTTGGCGTTTGAGTATGTGGTCACGCGCAAAGGAGAGTAGGGCGCGCAAGGGTTCTGGACCTGACGCCTTACCTCCCATTGTTTTTAATCGTGCCCCCGCAGGGCGAATGAGTGAATAATCAAAAGAAATATCAGCACCGTTGTACCATGCAGTGAGTCCTGCGGTGAGTGCATCACACCATCCTTCTTTTGAATCGGCGACTGTATGCACGGAAGGTTTGTGTCCGGTCTGTTTTTTTATTTGAGGGAGACGCTCAACATTGTCACTTTCAACTGAAAATCCAACCCCGCACCCTTGCATCGAGAGATACATTATCTCAGCGAAGTCAGTGAGCGCAGCGGGGGCAATAAACGTGCAGTTGTATGCGCATGTATTACATCGGCGCGCAGGATCACCGGCAAATTGCATAAGGCGCATTGACGGCATGACTTCTTGGGTAAGAATGGCTTCTTGAACCTCAGTGTACTCTTTGTTTGTTAACAGTGTGCCGAGGTTTTCATGCATAAAGTCCATATAGCGTGCAACCGTTTCAACCCACGTTTCGCGACGACCTTCTGACTCAATCCACCGAGCATAGGTGCGCAGATAAATAAATTCTCCGAGTGGATTATGGGCAAAGTGTTTTTTGCTCTCTTTATGTAGAGCGCGCACATGTTCAGGGACGGTGCCATTTTTTTCTCGCGTTTCAGCGCGTTCAGACCGATAGAGAATATACGCTTTTGCTGTTTTAAGGGCCCCTGCTTTCATAAGTTCAAGCTCTACGGCGTCTTGTATATCTTCGACGGTGGGGATGGCACGCTTTGTTCTTGTGTAACGAGCGCATAGCCGTGCTTCCACTGCAGTGGCAATTTGTGTTGCGTTGGCAATAGCCTGTTCACCGGACGCCTCCATAGCTCGCTGTATAGCAGAGATAATTTTTTCTTGTTGGAAAGGTGCTTTTGCACCACTTCGCTTAATAATGGTGGTGAGTGAAGCTGTGGATTGTATTGATGACATAGTGTGGGAATGGGTTATATTGACAATGGTCTATATATCGTAATATAGATGGGTATCTATAAAACAAAAAAATCAATATACTATGGGGACAACTAATCGTCGGAACACAAAAAAAACGTCATCGCAACCAATATTTAAACGTCCAAAGTGGGTGCCTAAAAGCGTGACCACAGAAGAGGATCTTTGTCCGGATTGTTTTAAGGTAGTGGGTGACCGAAGTCGCTACACACTTGTGGGACTCCTCGGAAAAACGTCTTCAGGAATGACCGTTGGACAGCTCACTGATGTGTTGCAATTACGGCAACCAACAGTGACTCATCACCTAAAAATACTTGCCTCAGTTGATGCGGTAACGAGTGAAGCACGAGGACGTGAGCGTGTATATCGATTAAATCGTGATGCTCATTGTTTTGAAGAATGCCAGATTCCATACTCAACTAAATAATTATCTCTATGATTGAAACATTTCTTCTCATACGCTACTTCTTTTTTGATTGGATTGCGTGGTTCCTTGCGCTACTCGCACTCGGTATTATTCTTTTTATTAGTGCACGTAAGGTGTGTTCGACAAAAATGGAACTCTTTTTGCTCGGGTTATTTGCAGCAAGTTCTTTGTTTTGGCTTGCCTCAGTTGGACTTCCGTCGTCTTTAACATATCCATGGAACCTGCACACCTTTGGTCCGTCTGCAGGACCTGAGTTACCTCTAAAAAACGCACTTACCTTTTTTAAGCATTTTGAAACTATAGAACGTACTGATGAAATCGCACGTGATCCACGTAATCTACCACAACCACTAGAACGAGAGGAGGTTGCGGACGTATCAGTAACATTGGAAGCGGTTGAAGTTATTGGTGAAATGGCGCCTGAGGTAACGTTTAATTACTGGACGTTTGATGGTCAAGTGCCTGGCCCATTTTTACGGGTACGGGAAGGCGACACTGTGCACCTTACGCTTAAAAATCGCGCATCAAATATTCACCAACATTCTATTGATCTGCACGCGGTCACTGGTCCTGGTGGTGGTCACGCAGTCACACGGGTAAACCCAGGAGAAGAGAAAACTATGACTTTTAAGGCGTTGAATCCTGGTCTTTTTGTGTATCACTGCGCAACACCAAATGTTGCCAACCACATGGCACACGGTATGTATGGACTTATTCTTGTTGAGCCGGAAAATGGACTCTCAGAAGTTGATCACGAGTTCTACATCATGCAAGGTGAATTCTACAGTCTTGGTCGGCTTGGTCGAAAAGGGCTTCAACTTTTTGATGGGCAGGCAATGCTCGATAGTCGACCATCTTATGTTGTATTTAATGGTCGCACTGGCGCGCTTACCGATCAGATGACCGTAGGAACAGGGGAGTCGGTTCGTTTGTATGTGGGTAATGGTGGAGTAAACCTTGTGTCTTCATTCCACCTCATTGGTGAGATATTTAACCGTGTGTATCCTGAAGCGGCAATGGGACCAAATACACCAGTGCACGAAAATGTGCAAACAACATTAATACCCGCCGGTGGCGCCACCATTGTTGAATTTAAAACAGAAGTACCAGGCACTTATATTCTTGTTGATCATGCGTTGGCGCGACTTGACCGTGGTGCATGGGGGACACTTATTGTTGAGGGAGAGGAAGATCCCACAATATTCCATGGAGACTCTTCAGCGAGTGAGCATAGTCACTAATCAGTAAATGTGGTGCATGTACATAAACGGCTCACTCAGGTGAGCCGTTTATGTACATGCTATGCTTTTTGTATATGAAAATCCTCGCAGAACTCACAGAAAAAAGCCTAGGTATTGAACCAGCAGAAGAGATATTGGAAAAAGAATACCGCCTACGGAAATCAGCACGCGCGGTACTGGTAAACGATAAAGGAGAAGTGTCACTTCAAAATGTCAGCCGTCTTGGTTTTTATAAACTACCCGGC
Organism: Candidatus Phycocordibacter aenigmaticus; assembly: GCA_045401115.1. Lineage (GTDB taxonomy): Bacteria > Patescibacteriota > Minisyncoccia > Phycocordibacterales > Phycocordibacteraceae > Phycocordibacter > Phycocordibacter aenigmaticus. The sequence goes on from CP174359.1 coordinate 319,310, forward strand.
GGCGGTGTCGAGTTGGGAGAGACCGAAGAAGATGCATTACGTCGCGAGGTACATGAAGAAGTCGGGTGCGCTATTACCGATATTCACGAGCTTGGTGTGGTGATGCAATATTTTACCCGCCCACGACTTTTGCATATTGCCTATGGATATCTAGCGCAGGTAGATGGTGCAGTGGGAGAGCCATCTTTTGAAGAAGGAGAAATTGCCGACGGCATGAAGCCGCTGTGGTGTTCTTTTGAAGAAGCACGCACTTATATTGATCCTACACAACCACTCGACCACTATGAAGGACAGTTTATTCGAAAACGCGAGCGAATATTTCTTGATGAAGCTGCGCGACAGCTTGGGATGGGATTAGTTTAGGGATTTAAAAATCACTCGCAATTGCGAGTGATTTTTTGGAGCCACCTCCCGGGATTGAACCGGGGACCTTGTCGTTACGAGTGACACGCTCTACCAACTGAGCTAAGGTGGCAGGTCCTCTGAGTGAGGAAACCTGGAGCCGTTGCCCGGGCTTGAACCGGGGACCTCATCCTTCGCTTACACCTCTCCTTTATGTATACGAGAGGGCTAGACTGTATCTTCATCCAATCTAAGGATTGGATGCCCTTGTCAGTCGTTCGGGCCTGAAAGTAAAATTTCATGCCACGGTCTGAGCCCCTCAAGGCCTTTAACCGTTATTCGGGATTCATCTCAACATTACTATTGAGATGGGCAGGGGTGTGCGACCCACCATGGATGCGCTCTACCGACTGAGCTACAACGGCGAGAGACTAATGAGCATACGCGACTTTTGCAAGCAAGATGAAAATGGAAGCTCGCTTACATTTTCATTGCTGCGTAGCAAAAGAATGAGTGTATGCTCTCGGCTTGAAGACGTTGCAAGACGACCAAGAGGGAGTCTTACAACGGCTTTCTCTCAGTTCGATGCCGTTGCAAGGCGACGTTTAGGAGCCTTACAACGAGCAGCATTTTCAACAGGACGGCGTTGCAAGCTTTGCTTACAACAGTCTCTACTCACTGCTACTCTTATTTTTTAAAGCAGCTCTGCTATAGTACCGAAAAACTCCCATTTTGCCAAAGGTGCGATACACTAGTACCAATGAACAAAGACGAAGCACAACGAAGAATTCAAGAAATCGAAGCGGCTATGGTCCAGCCTGATTTTTGGAATGACTCAGCAAAAGCACAGGAACTCATTAAAGAAATGAAAAATCTCCAGGCAGTTGCTGAGGGCGGTTCAAAGTATGACGGCGGTGGCGCCACACTGACCATCCTTGGCGGCGCCGGCGGTACCGATGCAGAAGACTTCGCAGCGATATTGTTTCGTATGTACCAAAGCTATGCCGAAAACAAAGGGTGGGATGTTATGGTGCTTCACGAAAACGCAAATGAGCACGGTGGTTATCGCAACATTACATTTGATGTATTAGGAAAGAAGGTATATGGCAATTTAAAATATGAATCTGGCGTGCATCGTTTGGTGCGTATCTCTCCGTTTAATTCGAATGCAAAACGACACACGGCGTTCGCGATGGTTGAAGTGCTTCCAAAAATTGTAGGTGATGAAGAAATTGAACTTAAAGAAGATGAACTTGATGTGCAATTTAGTAAGTCGGGTGGGGCTGGTGGGCAGAATGTGAACAAACGCGAAACAGCAGTTCGTGTCGTACATATCCCCACCAATATGTCCGTCAGTGTTTCAAGTGAACGCAGTCAACAAGCAAACCGTGAACAAGCTATGGAGCTCCTTAAAGCAAAGTTGGTAGCGCGTGAAGAAGAAAAACAAGAAAAAGAAATGCGTGGACACTCGGTGGCCGCCACAACGTCCGCAGAGTGGGGTAGTCAGATTCGCTCATACGTACTACATCCATATAAGATGGTAAAAGATCATCGCACTGGTGTTGAAGAACGCGATATTGACTCTGTATTAGAAGGGGACTTGGATAGCTTTATAGACGCAATGCGTTCAGTAGAGTAACATTAGTGTACATAACACATATGATTTATTTCGATGACATCTGCAAGAAGTACACTGACAACTCTGTTGCTCTTGAAAACGTAACACTCTCTATTGAACCGGAAGAGTTTGTCTCTATTGTCGGTCACGCCGGTGCGGGGAAAACTACAATTCTTAAAATGATTCTTGCGGAAGAGAAACCTTCATCAGGAGCGGTATTTTTTGAATCAGTAAACATTCATAATATTCCTCGTTCCAAACTCCACACCCTTCGCCGGAAGATGGGTACAGTGTTTCAGGATTTCAGACTCATACCGCACATGACCGCATATGAGAATATTGCTTTTGCTATGGAGGCAGCCGGTCGTTCTGATGAAGAGATTGCCGCAGATGTGCCACACGTACTCGACCTTGTTGATCTTTCTAATAAAGCGTGGAATTTTCCGTATGAACTCTCCGGAGGTGAACGCCAGCGTGTTGCTATTGGTCGCGCTATCGTGAATCAGCCCGATGTGCTCTTAGCTGATGAGCCAACTGGTAATTTAGATCCAATAAACACCTATCAAGTTGTAGAGATTCTTAAACGCATTAACGAACTCGGTACTACCGTGATTCTCACAAGTCATAACAAAGGAGTCATCGATTCCCTTGGGCATCGTGTTATTACTATGGATAATGGTCGTGTAGTACGTGACGATAAAGAAGGACGATACGTCTTATAAGGTATAATCAAATCAACTATGTGGGTGAGTATTAAAAGAATATTGCGAAGCGGGTTTGTCAGTTTCTGGCGCAACGGGTTTGTTTCACTTGCAAGTGTCTTTGTTATGACTATGACATTGACCATTATCGGTTCACTCATGTTCCTCAACGGGATTGTCGGTCAGTTTGTTGTATATGTGCAAGACAAAGTTGATATTAATGTCTATTTTGTTCCCGCAGCTGAAGAAGAGGCTATTAGCGGTATTACTGAGACGATACGTAACTTACCGGAAGTCTCATATGTCGAATATACAACTCGTGATGAGGTGTTAGAGAATTTCCGTGAACGGCATCGTGACGATCAACTCACATTACAGGCGATCGATGAGCTGGGAGATAACCCATTTGGTGCCACGCTTTCTATTAAAGCAAAAGACCCTTCACAATATGCTGGGATTGCTCAATTTCTGGAGGAGCGCATGGAAAGTTCCGAGAGCGAAACATTTATCGATACGATCAATTACGCTCAAAATAAAGTAGTTATTGACCAACTTCAGGCACTCACTAATTATGTCGAACGTTTTGGGTACGTCATTATTATTTTATTCTCTTTAGCGTCAATATTAATTACATTTAACACGCTTCGTCTTGCTATTTATACAGCGAGAGAAGAAATCAGCGTCATGCGTCTTATGGGTGCCTCAAACGGATATATTCGCGGTCCGTTCCTTGTTGAAGGAACACTCTATGGGGTAATTTCTGGGTTGGTATCTCTTATATTATTTGTACCAATTACACTCTTTTTACGTGACGCCACCATTGCGGCATTTGGTACGGATATATTCAATTACTACGTGATGAACCTTCCGGTATTCATTGTCACGCTTATTGGTATTGGTGTGGTATTAGGTGCGCTTTCAAGTTTCTTAGCGGTACGAAAATACCTCTCAGTATAAAAAGGCGGCAGTCATCGTGTTGAGATGATTTTCATACTGCGTCTGATGCGGTATACTAATGCGATATGACAGACTCCCGATCACGAAAAAAACGGTCGGGCACTGCTCCCTCTAAAAAACAATCTCCTGGCAAAAAACCGCATAAATACCTTTTTGTTATTGGCGGTGTCATGAGTGGTGTGGGGAAGGGTATCGCTACCTCTTCTATAGCGCTGATCCTGCAATCAAAAGGATACCGTGTGAACACGGTGAAAGTAGACCCCTACTTAAATGTTGACGCCGGTACGATGAACCCAACCGAACACGGTGAAGTGTTTGTATTGGAAAGTGGTCTTGAGACCGATCAAGACATGGGGAATTATGAGCGTTTCCTCAATAAACCACTTGGCGCACACGACTACATGACTAGTGGCATGGTGTACAGCTCAGTTATCGAACGAGAGCGTAACCTTGAGTACGGCGGCAAGTGTGTTGAAGCTATTCCCCATGTGCGCGATGAGATTATGGAGCGGTATCGCGCAGCAGGTGAAAAAAACGGTTCAGATATTTCAGTTATTGAAGTGGGTGGTACTGTAGGGGATTTTCAAAATGAATTATTTATTGAAGCCGCACGTGCGTTGAAAGTTGCGCATCCAGAAGATGTGGGCTTTATGCTCGTCTCATATTTACCGATACCAGGCACACTCGGCGAGATGAAAACGCGTCCTACACAAAACGCCGTGCACCAACTCAACTCATACGGCGTACAAGCAGATGCAATCATCGCGCGTTCAAATTTGCCCCTTGATGCACGACGTAAACAAAAAATTGCCGCAAGTTCAAATGTGCCGGTAGATCACATCATCTCTGCTCCAGATATCAAAAGTATTTACGAGGTGCCAGTTAATTTTGAAAAAGAAAAAGTAGGTTCTGTAGTGCTCGATATTTTAAATCTCAAAAGTCGGAAACCTGCAGATCTTACTGAGTGGAAGAAATTTGTTCGTAAGGTAAAAGAGGCTCCTACTGAAGTACGTATTGGTATTATTGGTAAATATTTTGATACTGGTGACTTTGTATTATCTGACGCGTACCTCTCAGTTATTGAAGCGTTAAAATTTTCTGCTGCAGCAACAGGCGCAAAACTCACTATTGATTGGTTGAATGCCAAAGAGTTTGAACAAAAGGGGAAACGACTAACCTCATTAAACCGTTACGATGGATTGTTAGTGCCTGGTGGTTTTGGTAAGACAGGTATTGAAGGAAAACTGCGTGCCATTAAATATGCGCGCGAAAACAATATTCCATACTTCGGTCTCTGCTACGGTATGCAATTATTAGTTATTGAGTATGCACGTAACGTGCTTGGTTTACGCGACGCACATTCCGTCGAGGTAGATCCAAAAACACCACATCCTGTGGTGGATGTCATGCCTGAACAGAAAGAATTGCTCCAGAAAAAGCATTACGGCGGCACCATGCGCCTCGGTTCATACCCGGCAAAGATAAAGGAAAACACCATCGCGTCGAACGCCTACTTTGAAAAATCAAAAACTAAAAATAAGAAATCAGAAATTACCGAGCGTCACCGTCACCGCTATGAAGTAAACCCAGAATATGTGACGCAGCTTGAAAAAGCAGGGTTGGTTTTCTCGGGGACTTCACCCGACGGGGTACTGATGGAAATTGCTGAACTTTCAAAAAAAGATCATCCATTTATGCTTGGTGCCCAGTTCCACCCCGAGTTTCAGGCGCGTCCGCTTAGCCCACATCCACTGTTTACCGCGTTTCTCAAAGCGGCACTCACACAAAAGAAAGGTACATAGGTTACATAGAGGCGGTGGTATCATAAAGACATGATTTTTATACACCTCGGTGCTCTACTTGTCTTATTCGTCACCGTACTTGTTGCTGATCACTATGTGTTTTCATGGATTCGTGGCAAGAAGGAAACGCTTTCAGAGAAAAAACTACACATATTGCACACACTTGTGTGGGTAGGGCTTGTCAGCATGATGGTTTCAGGTGTTTGGATGGCGTGGCCGTTAAAAGATTACTTTGCCACCTCGCTCGCGTTTTACATTAAAATGGCGTTTGTTCTTGCTCTCGTTATAAACGGGTTGGTTATTGGTAAGTTGTTGTCTGTCACCACGCGCACCCCATTTGCCGAACTGACACCAAAAGAACGACTTCCTATTTTAATCAGTGGTGCTGTATCGACCACTAGTTGGGTTGGGGCGTTTATCGCCGCATTGTTTATGACCACATCCGGCTGGTTAGTTTACTTCTTTTCACTCATCTTTTAATTTTAAATATTTTGCTACTATCAACAAAAAACACCCCGTAAATCGGGGTGTTTTTAAAAGAACAAGCGTTCTTACTATTCAGAGATAGTAATAGTACCCACCATGCCTTGTTCTCGGTGATTACCCACTGAACAGTAGTAGGTAAACTCACCAGCTTCAGAAGCGGTAAATTGTATAACAGTTTGACCGCCAGCCTCAATGCGTTCACTTGCTACCCCAAGCTCGTCGATAACAAAGTCATGGGTTCCTTCACTACTCGTCAAAACAAGACGCACCACATCACCGCGGCTTACGTTCATGTCCTTCACTGAGTACGCAAAGTTAGTGCCGTCAATGGCAAACTCTTGCAGTTGGCCACCTTCAGGAATTTCAAGATTAGCCTCACCATTCACTGCAGCATCGCCGCCAATGAGTCCATTGTCAGGTTGTTCGCTTCCCTCAGGCATAGTACCTGCCGGAGAACCGTTATTATTTCCTTCTGGGTTCATAGTTTCAGGAGCGAAATAGTAATACGCGGCACCGAGCACCACTACCGCAATAATAATTCCAATAAATGCTTTCATATAATCTATATTATTAATCTGTAATAGTTACAGTATACCGTACACCTTTAGTATGCCTGTAGTTGAAATAAACCCTTTTTTCAGCTACTCTGCCTTTATTGCCGGATTGTCTAATGGTGGGAATGAAAAAGAATCTGCTTTCTTTTTCATCCGGTTCCATTAGGAAATCGCGGTTGTTTGTGAGTTTAGTTGCCGGATCGTCTAATGGCAGGACGCTTGGTTCTGGTCCAAGAAATCGGGGTTCGAGTCCCTGTCCGGCAACTAAGGCCACAAACCCGCGATAGGGGTTCTGGTCCAAGAAATCGGGGTTCGAGTCCCTGTCCGGCAACTAGAGAAAAAGCCGCTTTAGCGGCTTTTTTGTTGCCGTACAAGAACAGTGCCTGCGCACTGTTCGAGGGACTCGAACCGCCGGAGGCATGTCGCGCGCAGCGGAGCGAGCACGAAGCCGAGGCGTGGCCCGCGGTCGTTATGAATTTTCTTACCTTTAGGTAATAAAATGAATTACGAACCGTCAGGCTCTAGCCCTGTCCGGCAGCATCTTAGGGCACCGTGACCGAAGAGGGTCATTGCCCAAGAACCTATTCTGAAATTGCATACCTGTTGAGTGCAGTAACCAGACAAAAAACCACCCAAATGGGTGGTTTTTTGTTTTTGTCTCTTAAGTTAATTAGCGCTTCACTTAATGTACTTGTTCCTCGACAAAAACAGTTTCTCACCCAAGAAGATTAGAACTATCGCAATGACTGACACATAAATAACCAATATGTCCGTGCGAGCTTTTATAATCAAAAACGCTCCAAGTACAACAACGTCAAGAACAATGGCAGTAAGTACGATAAAAGCGTTTGCTTTAATTTTGTGTCGCAGGTGACGGAATACACCCCAGTGCACTGCGATATCCATGATGAGATAGAAAATTGCGCCTAATGAAGCTATCCTACTCAAATCAAAGAAAACGGTAAGAAGCATGGCGAGCACGATAGTGTAGACCAGTGTGTGTTTTTGAATATCGCCAGGCATGCCAAAGTGTTTGTGCGGCACAAGCTTCATGTCGGTGAGCATGGCAAGCATTCTTGAAACAGCAAATGCACTCGCAATAACACCAGAGACGGTTGCAATTATTGCCAACACAACGGTAAACCAAACTCCAAAATTCCCAAGCACAGGCCGTGCGGTTTCAGCGAGGACAAAGTCTTTATATTGGATTATTTCAGAAGGTGTAAGGTTGAGGGCAACTGCAAGCGCTACGAGAAAATAGACAAACACACAGATGCCTATAGAAATTATGATGGCACGACCCACATTACGATGTGGTTCTCGTATTTCGGAGCCACTATTGGTAATGGTTGTAAAACCCTTGTATGCAAGTATTGCAAGCGCAACACCAGCTAAAAAGCCAATAGCATCTGTATTGCTCGCGGTGTTTGTACTGAAAATTTCAAAAGAAAAACCAGAAAGCCATAACCCAACCAGACCAAAAAGGGCAATACCACTGATTTTTAGAAACGACATAATGATCGAAAACTTTCCGATCACTCGATTCCCGGAGATGTTTATGATGAACGCGAAAAGAAGCAGTCCAACACCAAGTGCTGGCACCAACAAGGAGTGTGGATCCACATCAAACAGTCGAAGGACGTACGTTCCAAATGTGCGCGCTACCAAACTTTCATTGATAACCATAGAAAAGTACATGAGAAGCGCGCCGACTGCTGTGACTGTACCAAGGCCGTATGCTTCTTTGAGAAACATAGCAATACCACCTGCGCTTGGAAACGCGTTCGACAACTTTATATATGAATACGCACTGAAGGCTGTTACAAATGCGGCAACAATAAACGCAAGCGGGAATAAAGGTCCCGCTAATTCTGCAATTTGGCCGGTGAGAGCAAAAATACCAGCACCGATAATTACTGCCGTGCCCATTGAAACCGCACCGATGAGCGACAGGCTGCCCGCCCTATAGTTTGTTTTTCGTTCACTATGTTCTGGGTGCATGAGGTAAAGTATACCCCTTTTGGCGTTGCTTTCTATTTTCCGTTATAATTAGGTTCATGAAATTTTTTGCGTTAGCAAAAAACAATTTACGACTCTTCGGAATTTTTGTGTTCGGACTGTTTTTGTTAATTGGTTGTGTTGGTCTTCCACATTCAGTGCTCAGTGAGCATGTAAACGGAGAAATGGCGCCAGGTTGCCCAGTGATGCCTGGAGCACACTCGCTGTGTCAGATGGATGCTCTTGAACATATTGCTGCTTGGCAAGATACGGTGACCGCACTCCCATCGCAGTTCGCGAGTGTACTATTAACATTGCTACTTGCTCTCGCTTCAGTTTTTGTTGCCCGTTCATTGGCACTCAATATATATTCGTTCTTCGAACCCTTTAATGCATCACCCCCGCCTCTTTATGCAGGTATCTTTATACCCATAGCAAATCCTCTCCAGGAAGCATTTTCAAACGGTATTCTTCACCCAAAGATTTTCTAATTTTTTGTATATCCACCTCTTGAATCCAGATATTGGTGGTTTTTTTATTTACCCTTAACAGAAAAGTAATACTTAATTATGGAACAATTAAAAACAACAAATAGCTTAGCAATCCCCATAGCCATTGTCATAGCAGGAGTTTTGGTTGCAGCGGCTCTATTCTTTAGTGGTGGACAAAGCGCTGCACCAACAGCAGGAAACCAACAAGTGGACCAACAACCACAACAGCAAACTGGGTCAACCGATCAAGTTAGTCCAGTGACATCAGAAGACCACATTCGTGGGAATCCTGATGCTCCCGTTAAAATTGTTGAATACTCTGATTTTGAGTGTCCGTTCTGTAAGCGATTTCACGAGACCATGAATCAGGTCATGGATGAGTACGGTGCAAGCGGTGAGGTTGCATGGATATATCGGCATTTCCCCTTGGAACAACTTCACCCAGTAAAAGCGGTGCGTGAAGCAGTGGTTTCTGAGTGTGTTGCTGAACTTGGCGGAAATGATGCGTTCTGGAAATTTACCGATCGTTTCTTTGAGCTCACGCCATCGAACAATCAAACTAATCTCGAAACAGTTCTTCCGCAAATTATTGGAGAGCTCGGACTTTCTCAATCAGCGGTGGACGAATGTGTCGCAAGCGGTAGGTATGATCAGCATGTACAGGATGACTTCACTAACGCAGTTGCAACTGGCGGTCAGGGAACACCCTGGAGCATTATTGTCACTCAAAATGGTGATACCTTTCCGCTCTCTGGCGCACAACCATACAGTGCGATAAAACAGCTTATTGACCTAGCACTTCAGAATTAACCAACCTTCTATGGTGCTGTTACAAACCTTCACAAGAAAACCACTCCTTGCGTTGCTCGCAATCTTTGTGGCATGGGTCGTGTTCACTATTGCTGTGTGGCTTCCTAACTGGCGTTTGGTATTCCAAATGCTCTCAGCTGAAAACATTGCAGTTGCAGACAAAGTCGGTGTTCTCCTCAGTCTCTACGGCTCTATTGGGACAAACTTCACCGCACTTTCTGCAAGCTACACGGTCGCTATCGCACTCTTGTTCGGTGTGAACGTGGCACTTCTCTACCATTACATAAAAACGCGGAAGGGAAGTATGTCAAACAACGCCGCAATGAGTGTGGGTGGTTTTGTGAGCGGTATCTTTGGGGTTGGCTGTGCAGCATGCGGAACATTTATCCTGAGTTCTATTCTCGGACTCGTGGGAGGGGCTGGAGTTATTGCATTTCTCCCACTCGGTGGAGAGGAGTTTGGCCTCCTTGGTGTTGCACTGCTCGGGTACTCCGTGTATAGCATCTCAAAGAAGATCGGAGAGCCGCTTGTTTGTGAGACTTAGTAATTAATTGTAGAAGAAACATATGAACAACAATACACAACTGACTGTCGCAGCATCGATTATCGCAGGAGGTCTTATTGTCGCAGCAGTGTTGTTTACCGGAAGCGATGGTCCAAGCACAAAAACATTCAACATCGTGATGGAAAATAATCGTTACAATCCATCAGAAATCGTTGCTAGTGTTGGCGATCGAGTAGTCATTAACTTCACTAATCGTGATCCAGTAAGTCACGGCGTTGCGCTACCTCAGTTCAATGCAACAGTTCCTGGTGGGCATATCCCTGCAGGTGGTAAAGCGCGTATGGAATTTGTTGCTGATAGGAAAGTGAACACTGACGCTGCGGTGTGTGGTGGTCCGAATCCGAGTGACAAGACTGATAATCACGGTGAAGAGCTTATCGTAAAAGTGATATGAAAAAAGTTCTTGCAGTCATTCTTATGGTAGTCATTGGTGGCGCACTGGCTACACTACTGAACAACGGAGCAGAACAACAGAACGTATCAGTGCGTAGCATTGATGAGGTGTTTTTCCTTTCAGAGCAGGTTGGCACTGAAGACACTATCCTGATTGACCGGGTGATTATGGAACAACCAGGGTTTGTGGTACTTCGCGAGGTAGTGAACGAAAAACCAGGACAAGTTATTGAAGCGAGCCGGTATCTTGAAAGAGGAGAACACGCCAATATCCTCATTGAACTCACGAAGCCACTTCCTGCCGTGGGTGTTGACATCAGCGGTGAGTTTCCACTCACACGAAATGCTGTTGCTGTTGTGTACACAGATGATGGCGACAAAGGCTTTAATCCGTTTCTTGATTCGCCAGCGTACTACAACGGGGCAGTGCTTGCACGCTTTGTCAGAACAGGAGCTGTTGCACCAGAGCACGTAGCAGTGCCGAACACAGGAATTGGTACAAACGTTATCGCACAAACAGTGACATACACCGATAGTGGATTCTCGCCACAAACTGTTGAAGTGCGTCGCGGCGACACTGTTCAGTTCGTAAACAAAAGTAGTCGCCCAATGTGGGTTGCTTCAAATGAACATCCTGCGCATACTGTTTTGCCAACATTCGATCAATTCAGTGTGTCGGCGTTTGGTGAGAGTTATGAGTACACGTTCGAACAAGAAGGTACATGGGAGTATCATGATCACGTAAACGCAAGTGAACTTGGAACTGTTATTGTTCGTAATTAGTAATAAACTAAAATTGTTATAGGAATTATATGAAAAATAAAAAGATAGTTTGGTGGCTTATTGGAATTATTGCAGTCCTAGGACTTCTATTTTGGGCTGGTTCTGCAACCCGCACACCATCAGGAGGAGGGGACATTGTAGCAACAAACGGCATTCACTGGCATCCAGAATTAACCATTTATGTCGACGGTGATAAACAAGAAATACCAGCCAATATTGGCTTGGCAGGTGGGCACCAGCCGATGCACACGCACGTTGAAGATGCTCCTCAAGGAGTTCTTCACTTTGAGTTTGGCGGCGCGGTTCGCACTGGCGACCTTCGCCTTGGCAATTTCTTTAGAATTTGGGGGAATAAAGATATTCAAACCGCTTTTGGTACGTTAGAGCGTATGACGGTGAATGGAGAAGAGAACATGGAGTACGGTGATTATGAGGTTCAAAGTGAGGATAAAATTGAACTTTACTACACAACTTCTCTCACGAATGAAACTCACACCGCAAGGTATCAAACAATATCAGTAAATGAACTGAAAGAGTCTCTAGCAAGTAAAGACTTTACGTTGGTGAACGTCCATATTCCGTACACAGCTGAAATTGAAGGAACTGATGCGTTTGTTCCGTACAACGAGATTGCACAAAATCTCGATCAACTACCAACAGATAAAAATGAAAAGATAGTGTTGTATTGTCAGAGCGGCAACATGAGCGCTATTGCAGCACAAACACTTGTTGATCTTGGATACACTAACGTCATTGATGTGCCTGGCGGTATGATTGAATGGGACAGGGAAGGGTTTCCACTCATCAGTTCACAGTAGAGAGTTTTTACACAAAAATCTCTACATACTCTTGACTCAGTATACCCCCGGGGGGTATACTGGTTGTACATGAGAGGCGACATACAAAAGCAGGTGCAGAACAGACTAAAACGTATCGAGGGACAAGTACGTGGCTTGCAGAAGATGGTGGAAGAGGAAAAATATTGTGTCGACATTATTACTCAAACATCTGCAGTGCGGAAAGCACTCTCTGCCGTGGAGGACTCCATGCTTGAGAACCATCTCTCGACGCATGTTGTGGAGCAGATGAAATCAGGAAATTCTAAGAAGGCGATTGAAGAAATTCTTTCTGTGTATAAGCTTTCAAAAAGAAAATAACACTATGAACTACGGATATAAAAAGCAAGTCGCATTACCTTTCAGTGAAGCTGTGCAAAAGGTACGAGATGAACTTGAAAAAGGAGGATTTGGCGTGCTTACTGAGATTGACGTTAAGGTGACTATGAAAAAGAAACTTGCCGTTGAGTACGACAACTACGTTATTCTGGGCGCATGCAATCCTCCCTTTGCGCACGAAGCTCTGCAGGCGGAGAAAGACGTCGGACTTCTCTTGCCGTGCAATGTCATTGTCTATGAAGACGGCAGCACCGTATTTGTGTCCGCCATTCTTCCTACAGTAGCCATGAATATGGTTGAAAATCAAACACTCGGCGCAATCGCACAAAGGATTGAAGAAAAATTAAAAAAAGTCATTAATCAAATAACATAACCAAAAATATATGAATCATCTACGTATTACGCAAACAGGAACCATTGTAGGCATTTTGTCAGTAGTATTTTTCTTCCTTTGTATGGCATGGGGGCTTATGCTCACTGATCCTATTTTGAAAGAACTTCACGTTAACTTACTTCGCATCGCGCTGCCCGGCTTTAGCATGAGCCTTGTAGGATTTATCATTGGTGCAATTGAGTCGTTCATTTATGGTTGGGTTTTCGGTGCACTATTCTCTTTCCTCCACAAGAAAATGTAACATCCGTAATTAAATTGAACGTATGGATCATTCACATAATCACAATACCCATGCGCCGGGCATGAGCCATGGCTCGGCACAAGATTTCTTACGCAGGTTTTGGATTGTCACATTCCTCTTAATTCCTCTCATCTTTACCAATGAGATGCTTACCGGACTTTTTGGTATTGGCACGCTTCCGTTTGCTAAATGGGTAGGGCTTGGCATCGCGACTGTAATCTTTAGTTTCTCACTCGTATTTTTCCAGCACGCGTGGCATGAAATAAAGGCGCGAAAGTACGGAATGATGACGCTCGTTGCTATTGCGGTGGGGAGCGGGTATCTTTTTTCGGTTGCCTCAACCTTTATATCCGCGCTTGAAGTAGAGTTTTATTTAGAAATCTCAACTTTGATTTGGGTACTCTTGTTCGGTCATTACCTTGAGGCACGCTCAAGCTCAGCAGCAGGGAATGCATTACAGGAAGTAGCGAAGCTCTTGCCGAAACAAGCACATAAGTTAGTGAATGGAGTAGAAGAAGATGTAGACGTTGCCGAACTGAAAGAAAACGATGTGGTGTTGGTAAAGCCAGGAGAGAAAATACCCGCAGACGGCATAGTACAGAGTGGCTCGGCCAACGTGGATGAGTCGCTCATCTCCGGTGAGTCAAAGCCAATTGAGAAAAATGAGGGAGATGAAGTGGTTGCTGGTTCAATCTGCTTGGATGGTTCGCTTACGATCACGCTCTCGCGGGTCGGTGAACACTCAACCATCGGCCAGATTCAAAAACTCATTGCTGAAGCCCAAGGTACTAAGCCGCGTTCGCAAAGAATTGCAGATAAAGCATCTGCCGTGCTCACGTTTGTGGCGGGAATTACTGCGCTTCTCACCATTCTCATATGGTCAGTGTTTTTGGGTGAGTCATTTGTATTTGCGATAACACTTGCCATTACCGTCTTAGTGATTGCGTGTCCGCATGCACTTGGGCTCGCGATTCCTACCGTTACCACAATTACTACATCGCTTGCAGTAAAAAATGGTGTGTTCATTAAAAATCTTGCCAAAATTGAAGTTATCAAGAAAGCAGACTATGTCGTATTTGATAAAACAGGAACACTTACTCTCGGGGAGTTCGGAGTAACCGATGTCGTTCCATTTGGCAGTCACTCTGAAGAACAGGTACTTGCAATCGCTGCGTCACTTGAACAACACTCGTCCCACATTATTGGACAATCAATTGTCCGTTTTGCAAAAGAAAAGAAATTAACACTTAAAGAGCCAGAGCAATTCAAAAATGTTGCTGGAAAGGGAATTAGTGGACTGGTCGATGGTCTTCAATACTCCATTGGAAATGAGGCGTTCCTGAAAGAATTGGGTGTGTTAAACACCCATGCTCACAACCGCTTTGCCAATCTTTCTTCCCAAGGAAAGACGACTATCTTTATAGTATTGGAAAAAGAAATTATAGGGCTCATTGCACTTTCGGATGCTATCAAAGAGGAATCATACACGGCAATTGAAAAGCTCCATGATATGGGAGTAAAAGTTGCCATGCTCACTGGGGATAATGAGAAAGTTTCGCATGGTGTGGCACAGGAGCTTGGTATCGACACGTACTTTGCAGAAGTTTTGCCAGAAGATAAGTACACCCATATCAAGAAACTGCAGGAAGACGGCAATGTCGTTATTATGGTGGGTGATGGCGTAAATGATGCACCGGCACTTACCCAAGCAGATGCAGGCATTGCTATTGGTGCGGGAACTGATGTAGCGGTTGAAGCAGGGGACGTGGTTCTCACACGAAATAATCCGCTCGATGTTGTGCGGCTCTTAAAACTGTCACGCGCTGTATACACTAAAATGATTCAGAATCTTGTGTGGGCACTTGGGTACAACATCATTGCCATACCTGCGGCGGCTGGCGCGTTTGCGGTGTGGGGATTCTTCTTACGCCCGGAAATTGGCGCTTTACTCATGAGTCTCTCGACAGTCATTGTGGTGGTAAACGCAATGACGCTGAAGAGAGTTAACTTAGAAATTGTGTAATAAAAATATATGAATAACAACATACTTTACGGTGTAATACTTCTTCTCGCAGGGATCATTATTGGTGTATTTATCGCACCATCAGTAAATCCTCAAGGGCCTGGTTACATGGGAATGATGCAAGGAAATGGAGGAGGGTTTATGTCGAGCGAGATAGATGAACATTTTATCGAACAAATGATTCCTCACCATGAAGGGGCAATTGCAATGGCAGAGCTTGCGCTTGAGCGCTCTAGTCGTTCAGAGATTCGTTCACTTGCAGAGGACATCATTGCTGCTCAAACCAGGGAGATTGTACAAATGAAAACTTGGTACAAGGATTGGTTTGGCTCTGATGTGCCTGAATATAGTGAATTCGGTATGGGTATGATGATGGGTGGCGATCATATGATGGCATTCGAAGGTGATCTTGATGAGCTTGCAGCCGCAGAGGACTTTGATCTTGAATTTATTCGTCAAATGATTCCGCATCATGAAATGGCAATCATGATGGCTTCTATGCTCGCATTTTCAAGTGAGCGCAAAGAAATGCAAGAACTCGCTAACCAAATTATTACCTCACAATCAGGTGAGATTGATATGATGCGAAGCTGGTATGCCGCTTGGTCTAGTCGTTAACGATACTGATTATTTTCTTTTAAGACAAAATCACTAAATTCTCTAACAACTCTCTTTTCTCAACAATAGTCCCTTCTCCAAGTAGATACTTTGCATAATTTTTGATATCCATCTCTTCTTTTTTATCTATCTTTTACACCCCAAAACACCCCCACACAACTCCAACCCAAATATTTTTTCAACCTTGTATACCCCCTGGGGTATATGATAGGATGTACCTATGGCGAAAAAAACAAAAGAGTATCAAGATATTACTAACCACATTAGTCGTCTTGAGGGACAGATTGCTTCTGTAAAACGTGAATTAGGAAAGACGGACCCTGATTGCGCGAAGGCGAGTCGAACACTTGCCGCCGCGTCACGTTCGTTCGCTTCGTTGCGACGTTCGTTCGTTGAGTGCTTTCTCGGTAAAAAATATATAAAACCTGTTTCCTCTAAAAAACAGGTGAGCGAATACGAAACACTCCTTAATATTATAAATAGCTAATAAAAAACACTATGAAACATATAACTGTCGAAGAATTTAAACACTTAGTCGAAACAGAACATGGTAATACTGCGTTTGATTTTATAAATGTCTGTACCCCTGAAGAATATGCAGCGCAACACGTTGAGGGAGTGCGCAGTGTACCGCTTGATGAAATTGACACCCATATTGATGAATTCAAAGGAAAACAAGCGGTCTACATTCATTGCCGTTCCGGCAACCGGGGTCGTATTGCTATGGCACGCCTCAAAGAATTGGGTGTAGAGGCAGAACTTATTAATGTTGAAGGAGGGCTTTTAGCGTGGGATCAGGCAGGTTATAAAACTAATTCGCATAAGTAGGTTTATGGGTTCTAAAGATATACAACACGTTGATTTTACTGACTATGTGGCACACCTGCCTGAGGTTAAAGGGTTTTTTGACGGTGCAACACACACTATCAGCTACGTTGTTGCTGATGTGGAAAGCAAAAAATGCGCCATCGTTGATAGTGTGATGGATTACGAACCGGCGAGCGGAACGATTTCGTTTGAAAACGCGGATGCAATTATTTCATACGTACGCGAGAAGGGGTGCACCGTGGAGTGGATTCTTGAAACACATGTGCATGCGGACCACCTTTCTGCGGCGCCATATATAAAAGAAAAACTTGGCGGAAAGATGGCAATCGGTGAATATATTACCGATGTGCAAGAGCAGTTTGGTAAAGTCTTCAATGCTGGCACAGAATTTGAGCGCGATGGCAGCCAGTTCGACCATTTATTTATCGACGGCGAAGAATTCTCTGTAGGGAATATCCCAGCGCGTGCATTGCACACACCAGGTCACACGCCGGCAGACATGACGCTTGTTATTGGTGATGCGGCGTTTGTAGGCGATACACTTTTTATGCCCGATTATGGAACGGCCCGTGTTGATTTTCCTGGTGGAAGCGCAACAACACTGTTTGAATCAGTACAGAAACTGTTCGTGCTTCCCGACGAAATGCGTATGTTCATGTGTCACGACTATTTACCCGAAGGGCGCACTGAATACCAATGGGAAACAACGGTGGGCGAGGAGAAAAAACATAACGTGCACCTCAACAAAAAGACAGCGCTTGGCACTTTCACAGAAGCACGAGAAGAAAAAGATAAAACACTTGGCATGCCACGCCTTATTATTCCTTCCTTGCAAGTGAATATGCGAGCAGGTCACCTACCGCAGGCTGAGGACGATGAGAACATCTTTCTAAGGATTCCAGTGAATAGTGTTTTCTCAAAACGAAAAGGGGTATAACAAAGTTTTAACATTACTTGTCTATAGGCAGATCCCCGGCAGTCAGCCAGAAAAATTTGGTATGATTAACATATGAATACATTAGGATTTTTAGGTCTTTTTGGTTTATTAGGTTTTCTTGGATATTTTACGGAAAACGTTGGTCTCTATGGTCTGTTCGGATTGTTTGCGCTCTTTGCTTTGTTTCGTCAGAAATAGTGTGTAATAAATGCATGTCACAATGAACTCTCATAATTTTTACACACGACATGCAATAGGGTTCGTAGTACTCTTCGCTATTGTTGGGCTATTTGCCGTTTTTCAATTATTGGGTAATTTCATGTATCAAGAAAAACAAAACGATAGTTTTGAGCCATATCGCGCATCGCTATCGGGTGAGTATATATGTCTTCCATATAAAGATGCATCAGAAACTCAAACATCCGAATGTGTGTTCGGTATTAAAACAAACACAGGGGAGTACTATGCCATAAATTTTTTCTTGATGTCACAAACACATGATCCAGTTGACATTGGACAGAGAATTTCAGCTAACGGTTCTGTAGTTCCGGTGGAGCGATTAAGTGCCGCACATTGGCAACAGTATCCTATAGAAGGTATTTTCTCTGTCACTGATTCATTAAAGATTGAAAAGGAATAATATATGAAAGTATTAATTGTAGGGGCAGGACCCACTGGACTTACCACCGCACTCGAGTTGGCGCGGCAAGGTATCGTACCGGAAATTGTTGATGCAAAAGACGAACCGTCGTGGAAATCACGAGCGGTTGTTGTACTCCCACGAAGTATTGAGATTCTCGACAGAACTGGCGTCGGTGAACGCCTCATTTCCGAAGGAATTCGTATGAAGAAAGTACACATTTATCGGGGGCAGAAACAGCTTATTGATATAACACTACCAAGTGACGAGATCACTATTATTGGAATTGCGCAGGATAGGACAGAGAGTCTTATGATTGAGCAGTTAGAACACATGGGTGTGTCGGTGCGTTTTGGCACAAAAGTGGATTTGGTCACTACATCTGATACGTCTGCGGAGGTTACATTTGAAAGTGGAGAAAAGAAAACATACGACTGGGTTGTTGGCGCTGATGGTGTTGGATCAGCTGTTCGAAGCTCTTTAAAGATTCCTTATGAAGGATACGAACTTGAAGAGGAGTGGTCGATAGCTGATGTTGAGCTTACCGCTGAACATGAATACGATTCTCTAAACGCCTGGCTTCTAAAAGGAGAACATAAAGAAAGAGATGGAATGGTGATGGTGCCAATTGAGCGAAATCGTGTACGCCTTATTTCTTCTACACCCGATAGCCTGGAAACGTCACCGGTTACACTTGATGTAAAAAAAGTACGTCGTACGGGCACGTTTAAAATAACAGTGCGACAAGCGCAAGAGTATGTGCGCGGTAGAGTAGTGTTGGCAGGTGACGCGGCACATGCGCATTCACCAATTGGGGGTCGTGGTATGAATCTTGGCATTGAAGATGGTCAAGCTCTCGCGTCCGCATTAATACACAATACGGTTCAAGAGTACGCACGAGAAAGAAAACAAAAAGCAACCCGTACTATTCGAATCACCGAACACATACGTACATTTATTGCTTCAAACAATCCTTTTGTTGTTATGGGGATTTATATAGTGACATGGTGTATTCAAAATATTGGTTTTGTTCAGAAAAAATTTATTAAAAACGTTTCATCGTTGTGATGTATTTAGTTGTCCATCATCTTTTTTGAAATCGCCGGTTTAATATTTTAGATGGTCTCTAGAATGTTTGCATCCAGATTTTTATTATATACTTAGTTACGTACCGTTATTCATAATGTAATTTTATATGGACACACTATTATATGTTGTTAATTGGGGTTCACCACTTGGATTAGGATTGTTTTTCTTTTTGTCAGCAGCTGGCGTCGGTGTCTTGTTTTGGGGAATCTCTTGTTTTAATAAAAAATAGAGATAGAAGTTAATTTTTTGTAAAAGATGAATCAAAGAACACTTTCTATTATTGCCGGAGTTAGTTATCTTGTTATTTTCTTTTTAGCTATATACGCAAACTTTTTCGTGCTCGATGCTATTCTCCAGGATCCATTAGGAACGATTGAACAAAATAGTATGCACGTGCGCTTTGGTGCACTCGCGTTTCTTGTTGCAGCGGTTTTTGATGTAATTGTTGCGTGGGCTTTATATGAATTATATAAAGGGAATATTCTCTCACGGCTCAGTACTTATTTTAGAATCATACATGCAGTGATTATGGGAGTCGCTGTGTTTGCACTTCCTCTTACACTTACGTTGACTGCCGATGAGGCAATCCTCAACCAGGTGACCATTTTCAATACAATGTGGCTTATTGGACTTTTCTTTTTCGGTGTCCACCTCATTTTATTAGGACGTATCGTAAAGCATATTCGGATTATTCCATGGATATTAATGCTTGCTGGGGTTATGTATATTGTTGATACTGGTGCGCATTTCCTCCTTCCGCATTATGAGACGTATGCTGACTTATTTTTAATGGCAGTAGCAATACCTGCCATATTTGGCGAAATGTCATTCTCACTTTGGTTGTTATTTAAAGGAGAAAAATCAACTGCATCTAATTAAAAAACGAGTGCCATAAATGGTTTTTTATCAGCACCTTCCTTAAGAGGGTGTGTTAATGATGAATATTTATCCACTAAGAGAAATGTAAAGTATTCTTTACATTTCGTGAGTATCCATTACACTTACCGTATATAGAAAACTTAAAAAATATTTTTATGAACAACATCACAGGAATTATTATTGGAATCATTGTTATTGGAGTGGTTGGTATTACCTATGTGTCTCTGAACCAAAATACTAATGACACGGGAAATTCTCAGATAAACGAATCTTCATCTGAAACAGATACAGATATGAACGGGGAAGACGATCTTGCTACCCACGATGATATGACTGACATGGATGATATGGCTGATATGGATAAAGGGTCAGGAGTGTACGAAGAATATGCACCGGAAAAACTCGCATATGCTGAAATAGGCGATGTTGTTTTGTTTTTCCATGCGTCATGGTGCCCGTCGTGTCGTGGTCTAAATGCTGATATTGAGAAAAACCTAGACGCCATCCCGTCTGAGGTGAGTATCTTAAAACTTGATTATGACAAGGAATCAGAATTAAGAAAGAAATACTCCGTGACATACCAACATACACTTGTGCAGGTTGATGCAGACGGCACTCTGATTAAAAAATGGAGCGGTAGTCCCACGCTAAACGCGCTCGTGTCGGAGATTAATTAATTATGATTTTTCTCGGCATTTCGATTTTGGCTGGGGTACTCACTGTTCTTGCGCCATGTATACTCCCGTTACTTCCTGTGGTGATTGGCGCGTCAGAAAGTGATAAGCGGTATATCTCAAAGCGTGCATTGGTGGTGATTGGTTCGCTTTCAGTATCGGTCATACTCTTTACGTTGCTTTTAAAAGCGACAACACTGTTTATTGATATACCGCAGGTATTTTGGAATTGGTTTTCAGGCGTCGTCATTATTGTTGTTGGGCTTGCCATAGTGTTCCCATCTTTCTGGGCACGAGTTCCGTATATTAATAAAATTAGTGTCGCAAGTAATAAAGCAGTGGGGGCTGGATATCAGAAAAAAAGTTATATCGGCGATATGTTGGTTGGCTTTGCGCTTGGTCCGGTTTTCACTACCTGTTCGCCAACATACCTCTTTATTATCGCCACCGTACTACCGGCGGCGTTTGCACCGGGCATTCTCTACCTTCTCGGGTTTACATTTGGTCTCGCGCTCTCGCTGCTTCTTATTGCGTATTTCGGACAACGTATTATTACTGCAATAAGTAACCGTATGGGTACTGCCGGACGAGTAAAACAAATTTTGGGCGTACTTATTATTCTGGTTGGAGTTGCTATCCTGACTGGTTTTGATAAGAAACTTGAAACATTTATTCTTGACTCAGGATATGGCGCCACTATTCAATTAGAAAATAATCTCATCGAGCGCTTTGCGCCAGACACATCTATGAACGATAACGTTAATCAGCAAAATCATAAAACAATTATTTTAGCAGGGGGATGTTTCTGGTGTACTGAGGCATATTTTCAAGAGCAACCGGGTGTTGTGGATGCGGTTTCAGGTTATGTTGGAGGAAGTGAAGAAAATGCGTCGTATGTAAAAGTTGCAGACGGAAAAACAAAACACCGCGAAGCAGTACGCATCACATATGATCCTCAAATTATTTCCACTGAAGAGATACTTGATATCTATTGGTCGCATATTGACCCAACTGATACAGAAGGACAATTTGCCGATAAAGGGTTCCAGTATACATCCGCTATTTTTTATCAAGACGATGAACAAAAAGAGGTGGCGCTTGACTCAAAGACACGTTTAGAACAGAGCAATCTTTTTGACAAACCAATCGCAACTGAAATTTTACCGGCTACTGATTTCTTTAAAGCGGAAGAGTACCATCAAGATTATTATAAGAAAGCAGCAAATCACTATGAGCGCTATAAGAAAGCGTCAGGCAGGGAAGGGTTCGTAGAGGAAACGTGGGCGAAAGATGCCGCTATTCAGTTTCTTGAATCTCAACAAGAGAATACTACAAATTCAAGCAATGAATCTCAGAAAGAGAGTTATCGGTACACTGATGAAGAGATTGCAGAGAAACTAAAAAATCTCGATCCGTTGGCATACCATGTGGTTGCCGAAAATGGCACTGAATCACCCTTTAACAATGCGTATTGGGATAATAAAGCGGACGGTATTTATGTTGATGTGGTGACGGGAAAACCTCTTTTTTCAAGCACGCATAAATATGACTCGGGAACCGGCTGGCCTAGTTTTTGGAGAACTATTGATGATGAGTCGGTAACGATGCATGAAGATAATTCACTCTCAACCACACGTACGGAAATACGAAGTGATGCGGGCCATGTCGGGCATGTATTTGATGATGGTCCCCAAGAACAAGGAGGGAGGCGATTCTGCACCAATTCAGCATCGCTCCGGTTTGTTCCAAAAGAAGAGATGGCTAACGAAGGGTATGGTGACTACCTCTATTTGTTTGAGGAGTCCATATAACACAATTGAAAAGATATATAGACGCATCGGCCCATGGTCTGTATAACTATCTTTTTTAAAAGAGTCATTCTATAATTTATAGAGTTATATACTAAAAATGCTCTATGGAAATTGAAATCAACTATCTCGCTATAGCCCTTGCTACGTTAGCTTCGCTTATTATCGGCGCTTTTTGGTACTCAAAAATTGCATTCGGTGAGCGCTGGATGAGCCTTGTTGGACTTACTGAAGAAAAAGCTAAACCAAAAATGGCTTCAGCAACCGCTGGTATGCTGGTGTTGTCATTAGTAATGGCGTACATGCTTTCTCACGTTACGTATATGTCAATACATACATTTGGTTACGGCGCACAACTCGCCGGCATTACCAGCGGGTTTATGATGTGGTTAGGCTTCGTTCTCCCAGTAGTACTTGGGACGGGGCTTTTTGAGCAACGGTCGAAATATCTCCTCCTTATTAATTTAGGAAATTGGCTCGTCACACTTGTAGTGATGGGAACAATTATCGGCTTCTTTGGTTTTTAATATCTATAAAAATTAAACATAAAATCTAGTATGAAAAACAAATTGATAATCATTGTCGTTCTGCTTGCGGTACTTGCGTTGATGCTTATCTTCTTTACGCCGTACGTTAAAGAAGATACTCCTACAGATGGTGGCGCAGTGTTCTGTACTATGGACGCTCTGGTCTGTCCGAACGGAGACGGGGTTGGTCGTTCCGGTCCGGAGTGTACATTTGAATCGTGCGCCGGCTCTACGTTTACCGGTGTATTCCAGCAGGTTGGTGAAGGGTATCAATTAGTGGTCGCTACGCCCGAAGAGATTGTCGGTGGGGTAACGTATACAATACCTCTTGAACTCACTGACTCTATTTCTGTTGAAGCATTGCTTGGTGAGCAGGTACACGCAAATGGTTCGTTCCTTGAAGGCAACCTGTTTCGTGTAGAGAGTATGGAAAAGGTAAACCCTCAGTACGACGCGCCGGTGGCACAGATTGGCGTGGGCGAGTCGGCGCTTGTCGGGTATGTGCGCGTAACACTTAACAGCGTTGTACAGGACAGTCGCTGTCCGGTGGATGTGCAGTGTATCCAAGCCGGAAACATTGTGGTAAATGTCACACTTGAAAGCGATACTGATACACTCACCACTACTATCGCGTCTGACGCGGCACCGATCACTTTTGACGCATTCCGCATTTCTATCGCTGATGTCGCTCCGGAGTCGCACTCAACCAAAGAGATAGAGGAGAGTCAGTACCGTATTGTATTTAAAGTAGAGTCTATTGATACCAATTAGATTTCTATAGCCTGGATCGTATACATTAAACGGCTCAATGCATTGAGCCGTTTAATGTATAGATGTGTGGCGTATAATAAAAGTATGAATAGTCCGTTAAAAAATAAACCACTTCATTTACCGGGGCAATCTCTTGATGAAGAGTTGAATAATCTCATTGATGAAAAGATTATGACTTTTATCACGATTATCATGGTAGCCATTGCTTTTATTATTTACGAGTGGGTGAGATTTTATTGGAGTATTGATCCTCGTCCAGTCACTGTCACTGTGGCTTGTAGTGTGGCTATTTTTTTTAGTTTGTATAGGATAAAAAAAGATTTAAAAAAAGTACACAATCTAAAACAGGGGAGAGAGGGTGAACGAATAGTTGGACAAATGCTTGAGGAACTACGGTCAAGTAAATGCTCAATTTTTCACGATATCCCAGCACAAGGTTTTAATATCGACCACGTAATAGTTTCATCACATGGAATATTTACAATTGAAACAAAAACGTGGAGTAAACGAAGCGGTAAAGAGGTGGTGAGGTTTAATGGAGACCATCTTTTTGTTAACAGTAAAAAACCAACTAAAGATGTTGTAACTCAGAGCTTAGCGGGAGCTGATTGGATGAGGAGTGTACTTAAAGAGAGCACAGGAAAAGATTTTCCTGTATGGCCAGTTCTTGTATTCCCAGGTTGGTTTATCGAGCCAGAGAGCACTAAGCAAGCTGAGAAGAAAGGATTTTGGTTACTTAATCCCAAAGCTTTGTCGTCATATATAAATAATCAACCTGAACTTATTAACAATGAAGACCTAAATTTAGTCCGTTTCCATTTGTCTAGATATATACAGACCACTCCATAACAAATTCTTTTTAACTCAAGCGAAAGTGAATTAAATAAAATTATCCTCACCCACACTGCTGAGAATAATCATTTCAAAGCCGGTCTTTCAGACTTAAAGAAGAAATATCCAGTCACTTAGTAAATATTAAACAGCTTTCACAAAGTACTCTTTGGTAGTAGTGTGGGGGCGTGAAAGGAGTAAAACAGACATATGACGTTATTGTGATTGGCGGCGGTGCTGCTGGGATGATGGCTGCAGCCATCGCTGGCGCGCGAGGAAAGCGGGTGCTGCTTTTGGAAAAAAACAAAAAGCTGGGCGAAAAGCTTCGTATCACCGGCGGCGGACGATGCAATATTTTAAATACTGAAGCAGATACGCGAAAGCTTCTCTCTCACTTTGGGGATGCGGCGAAGTTTCTTTTCTCACCATTCTCTCAATTTGGTGTAAAAGAAACACGAGCATTCTTTGAGTCACACGGGCTTGAAATAAAAGAAGAAGCAAACAACCGGGCATTCCCCGTATCAGAGAACGCGGAGGACGTGTGTATATTTTTTGAGCGACTACTCCACGAATACAAAGTAGATGTGCGGACCAACATGCCGATTACTGAGATGGTGAAGCGAGGTGAGAAGATAGAATATATCATTGCTGGCAATGAAACATTTAAAGCAGAAGCATATATCCTTGCGACAGGGGGAGTCTCGCACCCTGAGACCGGCTCAAACGGAGACGGCTTTACGTGGCTTGCTCAATTGGGACACGAAGTACTTCCACCAAAACCAACTATTGTGCCGTTGCGGGTAGAGGAGACATGGATACGAGATCTCTCCGGCACCACACTCCCTGATACCAAGATAACGTTTGCACTGCAAAATGAACGTAAGTTTTCGGTACGGGGGAATATATTAGTGACACACTTTGGGCTTTCCGGGCCGATTATTTTAAATAATGCGGCCAAGGTGGATGACTTACTGCACGAGGGTGTCGTATCCGCCTATATCGACCTTTTCCCAGATCTTGATGACGGTGCCTTCGATGCACTACTTCGGCAAACATTTGATACACACAAAAACAAGGCTATACGTAATGCATGTAAAGAAATTCTCCCGCCGGGTACCGGCAATATACTTGCGAGTCGGTTTCCAGGCATTGATCCTGAAACTCCTGTGCATTCAGTTACCAAGGAGCAACGAAAGAACTTGGTGGTGTTTCTTAAAAATATCCCTCTTACCATCTCTGGGCTCATGGGAATGGAGCGCGCGGTGGTGGCCGACGGTGGTGTTTCTCTTTCCGAAATTGATACAAAGACCATGCGTTCACTCGTCTGCAGGAATTTGTTTGTCGTAGGAGACCTACTTAACATTACCCGTCCATCCGGAGGGTATTCACTTCAATTATGTTGGACGACGGGCTATGTCGCCGGGTCGAGTGTGTAAATGGGTTCCATCAAGTTTTTTGTCGCTGGTAAACGAAAGAATGAATTTTTACTCTGGCAGGAGAACGCTCATTGATAGGAACGCCTAGGTAGTGTAGGCTTCAGTACTTATGGCAAAAAACGCGGGGATACTCTCGTTCAACAATGTTTCATACGAGCACAGCGCAAATAAACCGATACTTATCGATGCCTCTTTTTCGTTGCGCACAGGAGCAAAGTTTACTTTGATGGGACAGAATGGCGCCGGGAAAACCACACTCTTCGGTCTTATTGCCGGCGAGCATCAACCTGAAGAAGGAAAAATAAATATCACACCACGCACAAGTATTGCGGTATCTCGACAAGTAATTCCTCGAAACGAACTTAACCATACGGTGCGAGAATTCTTTCAGAAGTGTTTTGATGAGAAAGTGTACGATATCGACCCGCGCATTGATGCAGTGCTTGAAGTGGTGAACCTTTCTCCAAAAAGCACAGCGGTGGCTGAAACATTTAAAGAAAGAACTATTGGGAGCTTCTCTGGAGGGCAGCAGGCGCGACTTTTACTTGCTTCAGCGCTTATTCAAAACCCCGATATACTCCTCCTTGATGAACCGACAAACAATCTAGATACGGAGGGTATTGAACACCTTACCGATTTTCTTAAATCGTACAAAAAGACGGTTATCGTTATTTCCCATGACGCAGAATTCCTCAACGCATTTACGGAAGGGGTGTTGTATTTAAATACACAAACGCGGAATATCGAACAGTACACCGGTGACTATAACGATGTAGTGGAAGAAATCGCTGTTCGCGTAGAGAAAGAGAAGCGAAAGAACGCACAACTTGCCAAAGAGATACAGGCAAACAAAGATAAAGCAAACTTCTTTGCTCATAAAGGAGGCAACATGCGTATGGTGGCAAAGCGGATGCGCGACAAAGTGGAAGAGGCAGAAGAAAATAAAGTAGACGTACGCAAAGAAGACAAAACGATCCGGAATTTTACGATAGAACCACAGAAGGATATTCCTCTTGAGATAATGAAGCTTACATCCTACACCGTGGTGCGCGACCATAAACCCACTAATGTATCTTGTGAAGTTGAATTAAAACGGGGGAGCCATCTTCAGATTGTCGGCCCAAACGGCATTGGCAAAACCACACTTCTTGAGTCACTTGCGTCAGGACATGCCGAAGGAGAACAGGTGGCAGAGGGAGTAAAGATTGGTTACTATCGTCAGGATTTTTCGAACCTAGATTTTGATCAAACGGTATTCGACTGCCTTATGGATGCTATGGGAAAGAAAGTGCAAGAAGAGATGCGGTCAATCGCTGCGGGCTTTCTACTGGACGGAGAAATTATGAAAACAAAAATCGGCGTACTTTCAGAAGGACAGAAAGGGTTAGTGGCTTTCGCTCGTTTGAAAATTATGGAACCGGGACTACTTATTCTAGATGAGCCGACGAATCATATTAACTTCCGACATATCCCCGTCATTGCCGCAGCGCTTGATCAATACAAAGGAGCGATGATTCTCGTGTCACATGTTCCGGAGTTTGTTTCTCAAATTCGTATTGATGACATTCTTGATCTCAATAAGAAGAAATAGCATAAAACTCAGGTAGAATGTTTTGTAATGAGCACCTACGCCGTATATATAGTGTCGTGTAAAGACAATACACTCTATACCGGATATACAAATAATCTCGAACAGCGAATTAAAGCGCATAACGAAGGCGTGGGTGCAAAATACACACGCGGTAGAGCTCCGGTGACACTCGTGTATAGTGAGACTTTTACAAAAAAAGGCGATGCCATGCGTAGAGAAATAGAAATTAAAAATCTCTCTCGACAAGAAAAACTTTTACTTATGCGTCCTTAGTTTTTTCTTGGTACGATAGAATAAAATTATGAAAATAATATCTCTTAATACATGGGGCGGTCGCGCGGGGAAAGAAAAACTGCTTGGATTTTTTAGGAAACATGCCGATAAAGTCGATGTATTTTGTTTGCAGGAAATTTGGTCAGCACCATACGAAGACTTAGATGGACAGAATGCCGGAAGTTTAAAAATTGACCATGAAAAGATTATGGTACACGGACTGCAAGAAATAGCAGCAGTATTGCCTCAGTATGATGTGTATTTTCATCCGCACCATCAAGATAATTATGGACTCATGATGGCGGTGAAGAAGAGTTTAGATGTATTTGATGTGGGTGATATATTTGTCCATAAACATAGAGGCTATATACCAGAAGGTAATATAGGTGAACATGCGCGCAATATTCAATACGTATCTTTCAATAGTGACCATGGACCACTCACAGTTATTAATTTTCATGGCTTATGGACGAGTAATCCGCAAGGGACAGGGAAGCAGGATATTCCCGACCGGCTTGAACAGTCTGATAATATAGTGAAATTTATACGCACTATCGAACACCCGATCGTTTTTTGTGGTGATTTTAATTTATTACCAACCACTGAGAGTATAAAGAAATTTGAAGACGCGGGCCTGAAGAATCTTATTAAAGAGTATGGTATAACCTCAACACGAACGAGTTACTACCCAAGATCAGAACAATATGCTGATTATGCATTTGTTTCTCCTGAACTTGAGGTAAACGATTTCAACGTATTACCGGACGAAGTATCAGATCACGCACCACTCCTTATTGATATTGCTTAAATAAGTCACTCAGTTATTTTTATAGCTTTTTAATGTTCGTTATGGATTTCTTCTTCGTAATGGTCATCGTCGTGTTCATGTGAGTGGGCAGGTGCGGTGAGTGTAAGTACTAAGAACATAATCAGCACACCAGCAGCTATAGCAAGCATATGGTTTGGTCCGCAACCTTTTTTAGCTGCCCATTTAATTGAGTGGGGAATGAGGTCTTGTGTGAGAAGAGCAAATAATGCACCAGTTGCAAGACCAAGTGCCGGTATTTCAAATGCACTGAAACTCTCTAAGAAAAAGTATCCTCCAATAGAACCAATAAGTAGGGTGGAGGAAGTAAGAAAGTTAATTTGAAGTGCGCCGCGAGTAGTATAACCAGATTTTTTCAGTACAAAAAATTCTGCAATTTCTTGTATGACTTCATGAAATAAAATACTTACTGCGGTAATGAATCCAAGGAATGGACTTGTGGTAAAAGCAATAGCAAGGAGGATGCCGTCACCAATATTATGGAATGAGTCACCAATAATTAATCGTTGCGCTGCGTGTGTATCACCCTTTACGCTTGCGTGATGGCTGTGTCCTTCCGGAAACATTTTCACTAATATAAACGCAAGAATAAAGCCGCCAATGATCCATAAAGCGCCCTGGAGAAGTGTTGACGCTTCCATAAGCACCTCCTCGGTCAGTTTAAGGAATAGTATTAAAAATACACCCGCTGCAAAGCTTACAAAGTAATTAAGGTTTCTTTCTAAAAAAGCGCCCGCCTGTGTCCATACAGTGATAATCCCTATAAGTGAGACGGCCATTATAGAGAGTGACGCAAATAAAATTTGAAGTATCATGGAATATAAAGGGATTAGCTTGCGGAATACATATACGGTATACTATAAATGCAAATGATTTGCAAATATGCGATTAACACAAAAACGAAAACAAGTACTTAAGGCGCTCACACAAAAAGGCGGTATGTTTACTGCGCAGGAGATTAGCGCGCGTATCCCTGACATTGATCTTACAACGGTGTATAGGAGTTTAGAGTTGTTTCAACAAGAAGGGATTGTGCGAGAAGTTATTCTTCCTTCAAAAGAATCTGCATATGAATACATATCGGACAAACATCATCACGTGGTGTGTAACACATGTGATCAAGTGCAGCACATTAAATTAAAAGAAGAGGAGTTGCAACGCATTCCGGCGCTTAAACACCTTGATCCAAACTCCATAGAAATTACCGTTCGAGGTAACTGTAAGACATAGTGTATGCGTTTTATTTTTTCTATCGTATTAGTCGGACTCTCTTTATTAAGCGGAAGTAGTGTTCTTGCCGCAGAAACAGAAAACGATTTTAAAGAACGTATCCTGCATGGAAAGGTCCTCGAAGTACTCAAAGAGGATGTAAGAGAAGTTCCTGGAACGCAAACAGAGTATCTCTATCAAGAAATCAATGCAGAAATTTTAGAGGGTCCTCGGAAAGGGGAACAGATCCTTATTGAAAATGATTATTTTGAGTTACAAAAAGGCGATAAATTTTATTTCAATAATTTTATTGACATCAACGGGCAAGAAGTCTCAGGAGTCATTAGTATCGATAGAAAAGATTCTCTCATATTATTGGTGTTAATTTTTGTAGCAGTAGTGGTAGCGTTCGGGGGATGGCAAGGTGTTCGGTCACTTGTTGCGCTTGCTGCAAGTTTCATTGCTATTTTTTATATTCTTATGCCGGGGATACTTGAAGGGTGGAATCCTCTCTTCGCGAGTATTGCTGTTGCCACTGGTATCCTGTTCGCGGCGATTTTCTTTACACATGGCTTTAACCGCGAGTCAGTGGTGGCATACACTGGAACTATGATTTCGGTGGTATTAACCGGTTTTTTTGCTGTTTTTGCGGTAGGACTTACCAGCCTATCGGGATTTGCTGCCGAAGAATCAGTATATTTAAACTTTGGCACTCAAGGCACGCTTGATTTCACGGCACTTTTGCTCGGCGCAATTATTATCGGTGCGTTAGGAGTGCTTGATGATATTGCGGTTACACAAGCAGCAGTAGTAACAGAGCTTTTTAATAGTAATGATAGTTTAACTAGAAGGGAAGTGTATATGAAAGCAATTCGTGTAGGGCGTGAACATGTAGGAGCGCTTGTTAATACGTTGGTGCTTGCCTACACCGGTGCGGCGCTTCCACTGCTTTTGTATTTCTACCTTTCTCCCGCCGGGTTTGGCGCATCAATAAATTCAGAACTGTTCGCTACCGAGATCGTGCGCACCATCGTCGGCAGTATCGGCCTTATTCTGGCGGTGCCTATTGTGACCTTACTCGCGGTGTTCTTTTTGAAGGGGTATACAAAAAACCAATCTCATACACATTCTCATATATAAAAATATAGTACGGTAACTACAGTGGGTTTTTGAGTAGCATATCTATTGTTATAATAATGTATATATGAATAAAAATGTATTGAGCGCCCTTGTTGTGCTTTTAGTTGTTTTAATTGGAGGTTTTTTCCTTTTTAACCATTATGTATATACCGAAAAACAAGCAAGCGGAAACGAAGCTCTTGCTGTTTATTTTTCTGAAGAAATTTTTGAAAGAGCAACGAGTGACGGGATGATACCGATTGAAGGCTACGATGCTGGGTTGTTATTGGCGGAATTCCCCAGTCTTGTTGTAGAAGACTTCGATGGCGTGGAAACATTTGAAGGGGTATATCATATTGAAAACGGTGAACTCGTTTTCAATCGTCAGTTCGAACAACCTGTTTCAAGCGCCGAACGTACTATTTCTCAAGATGGATATAGTATGTTACTGACAAATGTGTCTGAGCGATTGAATATGCCGATACAAACACAAGAGGAAATTAATACTGTTATTGATGTTCTGGAAAAGGCTACCTTTCAAAAAAAGACAGACGAAGAGGTGGCTATCGCTTTTTCATATCGGACCAATCCAAACGGTTACCGACTTGAAGAATTAGAATTTGATGCTGCGCCTTCATTACCGGACCCCGGTTTTGTAAAAGGATGGAACCTTATCTTAGAACAAGATTATCAAGAGCTACAAGAAAGTGATGTTCCACGAGAAGGACCACCAACAATAAACGTTATCGTTTTTAAAAATCCACAACAACAATCGCCTCAAGTCTGGGTACAAGAACATGCATCATTCTCTAATATAGGAATTATAAATGGGGAACTGGAAGAGTTTACTCTCAATGGACAGGAAGCGGTACGTTATATGTATGACGGTCTTTATATGAATGATACAATCGTGGTTACCTATGGGGAGTATGTCTATATGATCTCAGGTGCGTATGTTAATCCACAACAAACGATTCGTCAGGATTTCCACCCGTTTATCGATTCTATTGAATTCCTTTCGGAATAAGAAATATTAAGAGTAATACTATGAAAATTAAAGATGAATTTATAACGTTTCTCAGCGATTACAATATCGTGGCGCTTTCCGTAGCATTTGTGATGGGGGTTGCCAGTACATCGTTAGTGCAATCGTTGGTGAAAGATATTTTTATGCCTCTGTTTAGTCTACTTCTTCCAAGTGACTCTTGGCGTGAAGCTGCTATTGCGATTGGCCCGGCATCGGTGCGTTACGGTGCGTTTATTGCTGAATTAATCAATTTCCTGCTCCTTTCGTTCGTTGTATTCATTATTATAAAAAAACTCATTCGGTTTAATAAAGAACCTAAAAATTAATTATTGTTATATGAAAAAAATCTGGATATTTATCGTTGTAGCACTGATTGCAGCCGCAGTAGCGTGGCTGGGATTTTCTCGTGATACGGAACCCACACCAACAACAGCTGAGTCATTTGAAGAGTGTGTTGCACAGGGGAATCCTGTTATGGAAAGCTATCCTCGTCAATGTAGAGATCAAGCAGGGGCTCTTTTTGTTGAAGATGTCACTCGCGACTGGGAAGCGGCGTATACCAATGCGTCTGAAGATCTTATCGTAGTTAATTCTCCCGAAGTTGGCGACTCTGTCTCTTCTCCACTTACTATTTCCGGCGAGGCTCGCGGTTACTGGTTCTTTGAGGCTACGTTCCCAATAGTTATCGTTGATTGGGACGGACGTATTATTGCTGAGCATTACGCAGAAGCTGAAGGCGACTGGATGACAGAAGAATTCGTACCGTTTACGGCTACACTTGAGTTTGATACCCCTACAGCAGGTGCACTTATAAATAGAGGCGCAATCATTCTACAGCGATCCAATGCTTCAGGGTTACCTGAAAATGATGCGGCACTTGAAATTCCAATCGTGTTCGAATAATCTCTATTCCTCTATATGTAATACATATTGAGTTTCTACAACTCGCAGGATTTTGTGGTGCTTCTATCAGTAAACTGAAATAGTGTTTTACATAATGTTTCGAAACTCATCGGCTTTTTAAAAACATGGTCTTCGCCCGGCATAGTCACTAGGTTAACTGGAACACCGGTGTAGGAGAGGAAGGTAGCGAGCCCCCGAGATTGTTCATAAGGAATTGTAGTGTCATTTTCACCGTGTACCAGCACTACTTTTTGGTCGGTGATATTGTCTGCATAATTGTATATCGAGGCGGTTCGATACAGTTCACGATTAGTGTCATTTGCTGTGCCGTGGAATTGCACATTAAAAATAGAATTCCCTAGATTTTCAAGAAGTGTCATCCAGTCCATGACACCGTTTATGGAAAGCGCTCCGTCAATAAGGTTAGGGTTATCAACTAATAGTTTAAGTGATAAGTAACCACCATAACTGTTTCCTACGACATACACTTTTTCGTAGTTGTTTCGTGCAGCAAAGTTGGCAATCGCAGCCGCACTTTTTTCAGCGTCGATAGTACCAATACCACCAGTTATCGATTCAGCAAAGAGTCGTCCAAAACCAAATGAGCCGGGGTAGTCGAGTTTCAGTATTCCCACATCTGCTCTACGTAACTTTTCAAGCATCCAGTCATACCCGCCGTAACTCCAATACGGGTGGTATTCTTCAGCGGCTTGTCGATAGGGTCCACCGTGAAGCCAGATGACTAACGTATCTGATTGTCCGCTTTCTTCAAGTAAGAATATTCCCGTGAGTCCTTCGGTAAGTGTTTCAACCACCTGTCCCTGCGTGGTTACCGTATCCCACTTAGGTAATTGAAAGTACTCAAGTGTTTCTGTTCGAGTATTGTACAGCGCCGGTCTAAGTCCTTGTGCATCGTTCTGTGCGAACAAGAGTTTTTCTCCTTTCAGCCAGAGATTATCGGCGTACGAAACGTTATCTGCTATTTTCCGCAGATTGTATGTTGAGAGAGTAAGTTCATAAAGTGCCCACGCATATGGATTGTCGCGGTTGGCGATATAAAAAATAGTATCGTTATCTTTCCATACAAGATCAACAACTGAGTATTCACGAGAGAATAGTCTTGTGCTTGGCAGTTCAGTTCCTTTTAACCCAAGCTGTGTCATATTTACTTCGTAGAGTGTTGAGTGATCTTTTGTGTCGCTTAAATAGAGAAGTGTTTTCGAGTCAGGTGAAAAGTGATAATAACGCAGTAAACCTTCTGAGAGTAAGTCCCAATACGCAACAGGTTCAGTCTTAGTATAGATAGACAAATCAGTCGTATCCATTACTCCAAACGTGTGCGCTCCGCGTGCTTGTGTTGCTGGGATATAAAAAGCAATGTATCGCCCATCTGGGGAGCGGTGCAAACTTGACGCGCCGCGCGGTAGCAATGCGCGATACGCGTTCATAAATATCGGTGTTTCTTTCGCTCCAGGCGAGAGAATGGACGTACCCTCATCAGTTTCATTGCACTTCAGGGTTATAAAAGAACACCGATAGGAAGTTTCTTTAGTGAAGGCAGTTCGCTGTATTAACACTTCAGTTTCCGAGTGTTGCTGCACTCGCGCATAGTCGATCTCGAGAGCGGCATACGTAGACATCGGGTTTACGAGAACTAAAAACGTCACGATAGGTATATAGAAAAGGAGGTGCATATAAAGAATGAAGATGCTCTCTCAATAGTATCATCGCTTTGAGTCGCTTTTGCCATTATAATGAACGTATTATAGAATAACGAGTATTATGCAACACACATCACTTTTCCATCGAATTCAACAAGCAGAAGCCCCCGACACACTCTCACTGGTCGTAGAAATTAGTGAAGGTGACTATACCAAATATGAGTACAATCACGAGCTTGACGTACTTGAAGTCGATCGCGTTCTCTATGGTCCTATGTTTTATCCGGTTAATTATTGTGACGTTCCTGGTACATGGAACGAACACGATAAAGACCCGCTTGATGCGATGGTATTTAGTAGTACCCCAATTATTCCTGGCGCCATGGTTACCGGTCGCGTTATTGGTGGTATGGAAATGATTGATAATGGAGAGATTGATCACAAAATTATTTGTGTGAATGCTAAAGATCCACGTTTTGATCACGTACAAAAAATAGAAAACCTCACTCCATACCAGCGAAAAGATATCGTCACTTTTTTTGAACTCTACAAGATTCCACAAACAGGGAAGGATACAACAGAAGTCGGTAAGTTTATGGATAAAAAAGAGGCGGGAGTATTTATTAATGAGTGCATTGAGATGTATAAGAAAAAGTTCGCGGACATACTCTAACTCCTTTGAAGTTCTTTTGATGAATCAAGAATTCGACTCCCCTATCTCGATTTATTTTGAAAAACGTGTTCATGAATATGAAGACGTTTTTTCATATTATTTCAGTGTTGCAGATGATTTCACTTTTAAGGCGGGACAGAATGTGCGCGTCGTAGTACCTCAGCTTGAGGGTGATGCGGCACGGAGAAGTCTCTCCATTGCTTCGTCGCCGACTGAATCACTATTGCAGTTCACACTTCATGTTGGTTCACACAGCGCATATAAAAAAGCGTTTATGAATCTACAAACAGGTGATGAATTGCATGTCGTAAAACTGAAAGGTAAGACCATACTCCCTGAAGATGATTCTTGCCCTATTGTCTGCATTGCCGGCGGTATTGGTATAGTGCCGTTTCGTTCAATACTCATGTCACTCCACGAAAAAGGTCAAGCACATCGGGCGAGTTTAGTGCATGTGAGTAGTCACGAATATCTATACGAAGATGAATTATCGCCTTTGCTTACACAGCAATACCGCATTACTCGTCCCGAGATTGAAACAACCGTGACAGAGGTACTTAAAGATAAACCGAGCGCATTATATTATGTTGCTGGACCACCAACTTTCATCGATTCTCTTGTTGCTTTACTTACTCAGCACGGTATTAATGAAGAAAATATTTTGTTCAGTCGCTTTACGGGTTATGAAGATCGGTTTGATTCGTAGGTGTCTTAAATAAAAATCTAGTAGACGCTATGTGATGAGGTGCCAATCATTTTTGATATCAGGATGAACGATTACTTCAGTGTTTGCAGGGAGTAGTGAGGCAATTTCTTCACCAAAATGACCGTCAGCACTATAGAGTGCGGTACTCGTTATACACTGCGTGTTGCCAAGATGTTTTATATTCTTTGGGTGGAACCTGTTATAAAGAGCTCCTCGTATTGAACGGTCTTGATGAGTAATGTTCGTGCCGAGTCGTATAAAAGGGATATTGTATTTTTCAGCAAGATTACACGCTCGTTTAAATAGGGGAGGGTAGAAATGTATATGTTCATGCGAATTTATACCGTCTGGCGCAGATCCAAAAAGTGCGATGAATTCTTTTATTTGGTTTTCCCATTCACGTTCTACCCAGTCAATACCTGATGTACTCGTTTTTAAGATAAAATACGCCCGTCGACTTATGCTATTAGGTGGATATTGCTTCTGTCGAATTTTTTGTTCTGTCGCTGTTAAATGTATGTCGCGTGCGGGGATACTCTGTAGCCAGGGGAGTGCGTAACGTATGTCGTAGAGGTGTGGCAATATCGATACGCGATTTATTTTTTCTTTGTTTGCTGTGGAAATGATCTTTTCATCATAATGTGGCGATAATCCAAAGTCATCAAGTGTCGTAATAAAATCATGTTGCATACTATTATTTTTTTTCTAAACCAAAGAGGCGGAGCCTGAGGAGTCCTAGAGGGAGTGTTATCAGTGCACTTAGCTTTGGAAGACTTGGACGTGGATCAACATTCTCAGCCGGAACCTCATATATGGTATGTCCATACTTTTCGGCAAGGAGGAGTAAGTGGGTATCAAAGAACCATCCAGTCTCTTCAATTAGGTGGGGTGCGAGCGTTTGATACATTGACATCTGGACACCTTTGCAACCAGCTTGCGCGTCGGTAAATTGATGCGGAAATAATATAGAGAGTACTTTGTTATACGTTCTTGATATGATTTTTCTCAGAAACGGTTGATGTTCTGAAGAGCCGTCGACGAAACGAGACGCTGAAACGATTGGCGCTCCTTCTGCGAGCGCATTAATCACATGTCCCACAGTATTAAGTCCATATGCAAGATCAGCGTCAGTGAAAAAACATGCGTCAGCTTCGTGTAATTTCCACGCATTTTGTATGGCGCGCCCTTTACCGCGATAAGGGGTGTATTGG
This sequence comes from Candidatus Phycocordibacter aenigmaticus, assembly GCA_045401115.1. Lineage (GTDB taxonomy): Bacteria > Patescibacteriota > Minisyncoccia > Phycocordibacterales > Phycocordibacteraceae > Phycocordibacter > Phycocordibacter aenigmaticus. The sequence continues at coordinate 356,880 of CP174359.1, forward strand.
TATTCGACACCTGGAACTGTACGCTTAAGTTTTTCACCTATATGTTTCGTCGCGTCATTCGATCCATTATCAGCAATAATTAATGTAAAATGGTGGTGAGGGTACTGTCCGTCAAAAAACTCTCTTAAGTTCCGCACTGTGTTTTCAAGGCAGCTTTCTTCATTGAGCGCCGGTACGGCACAAATAAATCTCATTAGGTTATTATACAAGACACACACTTCTATGACAGGCGCGAGACAACAACCCTCTTATTCATTATATAAAAATGTTTCTCGTCCGGGTTTTGACACATTCCTACTCACCGAGTATTTAGGTACCCTTTCTCCGGGTACGTTATTGGATATGGGGACTGGTACCGGCTATATTGCCATTATGGCAACCCAGAACAGGTGGCAGTGTACAGCGGTCGACAATAGTCTACAGGCATGTAACGCGGCAAAAGATAATGCTCAAGAGAATGGCGTCTCTTTTCCGGTTGTATATTCAGATTTGTTTTCAAAAGTGTCTGGTGTGTTTGATTGTATAGCGTTTAACCCCCCATATGGATATTCAAAACAAGGAGGTGCCTTACAAGGTATTCTGGAAACTATAAAGTCATGGATACCGCGCGATAACCGACTTTTTGCCGAAGCGGCATTTCTTTTAGTGCGTAAACAAAGAAAAGAGTTGATTACTCGTTTTTTAGACTCCGCATCGGCATATTTAAAAAAAGATGGCGTGGTGTTACTTCTTTTACACCATAGTGAAATTCCGTTTGTATGCGCTCGGTATCCAGGGAAAGTGGTCGGATCGGCCCGGTGGATGCGACTTATTTCTATCCCTGCTGAATCACTATAGTGTTATGTCTGTGAATCGCTATCTCATCGGTATTATTCTTATTGGGGTTATTATTGCCGCTTTTGTACTGCGTTTTGCAGCTTTTGACCACCCACTTTCTATGCACGCGGCAGAAGGATTTCGTGATTTATTCGTTGCAAAACACGCGCTTATATATAATGAGTGGCCACTCAGTGGCCACCACAACGGCCTTTCTACTGTCGATAATAGTCCTCTGTATTATTATTTAATTATTGGTTTCGCGCTGTTCACGCAATCTTTTTTTGGCGTGAGTGTGCTTTTTATCATATTTCAAACGGTTTTCGTAGCGCTCGTGTTCTTAATTACTCGGGCGTTATTCAATTCTATTGCTGGTCTTGTTGCTGCTTTTTTTCTTGCATTTTCACCACATTATATAATAACGGTTACGAGCGATTCCATTTGGCCTCCTTACTTTGCGGCAACATTTGTTGTTGTTTCGCTGTGGTTGTTATGGCGAGGAGATAAACAGACACATAGAGCACTTATTATAGCGAGTCCAATAGCTATGCTTATGGCAGTTGCGATACATCAAGCAACGCTGGCGCTTGCTATGCCGTATGCCGCCCTTGGATTATATGTGGCGTATAGAAATAGGTTTTTACTTAAACACTACCTTATTGCCGGGGGTATGTTCCTGTTGTGTGCTGGTGTCTTGTTTTTACCTTCACTCCTTACACATCAAGGTGCATTGCAATGGGGGACTCGTATTTCAGATCACACCGTAATTCCAGTTTTTGATGCATTCCACTTAGCGTTCTCTCAAATACTGTATACGTTCGGATTATCCGGTATTACTTCTACTGCAGCGGCCGCAGTTATTATTTCTTTTATTACACTCAGTACGTGGTTTATCTATTCTTCTAAAGTACTGAGAAAAGAAAAGGTTTTTTATGGATTAGGAATACTGTTTCTTGTCACTCAAATATGCATTATTGTATTTTTTGACCCAGAAGGTTTTTTACGGCATATGGAACCGGCGCTTTGGATATTGACTGTGTTGCTCGGCGTTATTATTACTGCACCTTTTATCAAACAAAACCATCTGATGATGGGTGTGTCTCTTATTGTTTGTTTGGTGACGCTACATGCCATGGTAACTGATGAGCGAATGTTTAGGGTATATCCGAACATTGGAACCTTTGAATATCCTCACTATCAACTTATGGATCGCGCGGTTGATGCGTTAGTTGAAGATATACGTTACATAAAAGAAGAGCATCAGTATACTGATTATACGTTTTTCAATATCCACGCGCTCAGTAAGACGGGGAGTGTTGTTTCGCCACTCGTATTTTGGTTCCCATTAGAAGAGCGATTAGACGCTCGGCTTGAAAAATCACCGAATACAGTCACTGGTAATTTTTGGGCGAAACATGTTGATGATTATTTATTCTACGCTTGTTTTAAGCAAAAAAATAATTATAGTGACGAGCAATGTTTGAGTGATTTTTCAAAGCAACACACTCATCATAATATAGAAAAACAGGTGTTTTACGATGATGTATTGAGTATCTATCGGTCATCACGGCTGTCTCCGTAGCGGAGTTGCGGATATGTATTGTACGATTTCCTATAAAGAATATAGTGTATTACCATAGGGGATATGCAGAACGTAGCTATACGACTGATTTTTATTGTACTTTTGGTAATCCCGATTGCTTCTAGTGAATTATTGCACGCAGTTATTCCGCATAGTCACTCGAGTAATACAGTGATTGCTGAAGAAATGCATACGTTTTTTAGACATGAAGAAGGTGATGCGCTCGCTCTTTTTGATTTCATTCCTTTTTTCTTTTTTGTTCCACTGGTCGTATTTTTTGTGTCATGGCGATGGCGTGATCTCAGTGCGCGATTGATTAGAAGTGTTCATGCTGAACGTATTGCGCTACGGCGAGGTATCCTCCCTTATAGATGTTTTGGTTGACCCCCCTTCTTTTATTTATTCGTGACTTATTAATTAACATTATTGTTATGCAGAATATAATTGTAGGAATTGTTCTTTTACTAGTCGGTTTTTTTGGTGGGTATTTCGTCTCAGGTAATACCCTTTCAGAGGAACATAATATCCATTCTGAAACAGAGGAGCATGGTGATAGTGGGCATGCGATGGAGCATAGCACTCCAGTTGATGTACCCGCTGGTGCTTCAGCTCCGGCAGTTGCTCTTGAGGTGTTCGAAGACCCAATGAGTGGATGGAATGTAAAAATTACCACTGAAAATTTCCGTTTTTCTCCAGAAAACGCGTCTCAAGACCACATACTCGGTGAAGGGCACGCACACGTTTACGTTGATGGAGAAAAAATTAACCGTGTCTATGGGTCGTGGTATCATCTCGGCGATCTATCAGTTGGTGAGCATGAGATAAAAGTGAACTTAAACGCAAACAATCACAACCCATACTCAGTAAATGGTGTGTTGGTTGAAGATTCCGTAACCGTTGTTGTTGAGCCAGAGCCGGAGTTTGATGCGGCGAACGCTAAAATGATGAGTCTCTCACTAACAAATCGTACACTTTCTCCGGAAATGGTAACGGTTTCTGAAGGTGATAGTGTGCATCTCATGGTGAACACTGATGAAGCTGGTGAGTTCCATATTGCCGGCTATGAGGTTGTGCAAGAGATGAGCACTGACGGAGCAACAAGTATTATGTTTGTTGCTGATCAGGCTGGGCGTTACGCGCTTGAATTCCACCCTAATTCAGGTGGGCATATGGATGAGGAAGATCATGGAACCATGGAAGACATTGAGATTGGTTCTCTTCTGGTAAATCCGTAATTAAACAAAAAAACCATACATAAAAAACACCCTTTTTGGGTGTTTTTTATGTATGTGTGGTTGTGTTTTTCCCAAATGTTAAAAAACGCACAATGTATGCAACTATGATTCCAAACACTAGTGCGCTGATATACGTTGCCATAATAGTTCCATATGAGTAAGGAACAGCTCGGAATACACCAAGAATAAACGCGCTTAACCATGAAGTCATGGATACTGCGCCTCCGATATAAAAAAAGTAACTACGCAGACGGAATTTTGGCACAGTAAGTAAATTTTTCTCTATATGTTTTTTAAGAAGAGGCATATGAAGTGTATGGATCAGGATGCCGTTCAGTATCAAAACACCGACAATAGTCATCTTTGAGAGAAATTTTGTTGAAGCAAGATATACAGCTTGGTTCATAAAGAAAAGTCCAATACCGCTGAGAACAATAATAGTAAGTCCGATAGTTACCAAAAGACCCGCTGTATCTAAAAAGCGTATTTCATCTTTAGTAATGCGTGCGTCATACATTACTTTTGTGAACATAACTGCTGAAAAAAGCGCTGTTCCAGCACCAAGCGCAAACCCGAATAGGTGGGCAATTATCAAAAGAGTTTTCGGTTCAATAAAACCAAGTAATGGAAACATGGTACGAAAATAGTAACATTATTTCTATAAAACAGTCTTCTTTTTTATCTTTTTTCTTTAATGATATTATTTGTGTAACAAATAAACAGTTTATGAAATATTTACTTATAGCAGTTTTTACCTGGTTTATACCACAGTCACTTTTTGCGCATGGTCTTGGACAGCGTATTGATTTACCGATTCCACTCGATATTTATTTAGGCGCAGCAGCAGCAGCGCTGATTGCATCTTTCTTCTTAATTGGTTTTTTGGGAAAACGAGAAAAATCGTATGACACATATCCTAAAAAGAATCTTTGTTCCATAAAACTATTACAGACGGTTTTGCTGAGTCCTATAACAGTGAACATTATTAAACTTATCGCCGTTGGTTTTTTAGGTGTATTGCTATATGCCGGTTTTTGGGGCGACCAAACACCAACAAACAACATATTACCCATCTTTGTTTGGGTTGGCTTTACAGTAGGGCTCACCTATTTCATTGCCTTCGTTGGTAACGTGTGGCCACTTATTAATCCATGGAAAGCACTTGGTGAATTTATTGATAAAAAAGAACGTTGGTCGTTTAAACGAGAATGGCCGGTATGGCTTGGTGTATGGCCGGCGTTTGTTCTATTTTTTATATTCCGCTACTTAGAAAACATTGCACCGAATGCCACTGACCCAAGTAGGCTCGCGTGGTATGTCGTTGGGTTTTCCGTTATCACATTTACCGGGTTTATAGTCTTTGGTCGCGCACAGTGGCTGCGCTATGGTGACCCGTTCTCTTTGTTTTATCGTTTTCTTTCACACTTCGCGATATTTTCTTATGAAGAGAAAGAGGGACAAAAACATGTATATCTGAGACTTCCTGCTGTTGGTCTCTTAAACGCATCACGGGTTTCATTTTCAGAAATGGCATTCGTTTTGCTTATGTTGGTATCGGTGTCTTTTGATGGTATTTCAAGCACGCCGTTTGCGGTCGGTATTTTAAATGGACTGAGAGATATTGGTCTTGGAGTGCTTTCCGTAAAAGTAGCGCTTTTTGTGGGAGTATTTGCTTTCTTTGCACTTGTGTATGCTACGTTTGTGCTGTTGATACGAAATTACGGTTCACTGGATAAAGATTTACTGACTATTGCAAAGGAATTCATACTCTCACTACTACCTATTGCTATCGTGTATGAAGTCGTACATTTTATGGTCCTTCTTTTAACAGAAGGACAACGTCTCTTTATTCTTGCTTCCGATCCATTTGGTTTTGGATGGGATCTTTTTGGTTCCGCCTCGTGGAAACCTAATTATGGTTTTATTGATTTTAACTTACTATGGAATATTCAGATTGCGCTCATTTTGTTTGGACATATTGCATCAATATATATCGCGCATATGGTTGCGTTACGAGTATGTCCTGATGCAAAAAAAGCTGTGCGTAGTCAGATCCCTATGCTTATCCTGATGGTGGGGTATACCGTGATGGGGTTGTGGATACTCGCACAACCACCGGCACTATTTTAACCATCTTATAGAGAAAGTACTTGTGGTACAGTTATGGATATATAATGCAATAACACTATGGAAAACGAAAACAAAAATACATCAAATGAGGCAATGAACCCATTCTTTATCCCGATTGCTATTGTCATTGCCGGGGCACTTATTGCTGGGGCTATGATTTATAACGGTAGCAATACTACCGCACCACAAGCGCAAAATAACGACTCACCTCAAGCTCAAGAAGAGGATACCACCGACCAAGTGCGTCCAGTTGACGCGAGTGATCATGTTCGTGGCAATCCTGACGCACCAGTAGTTATTGTTGAGTATTCTGATTTTGAATGTCCATTTTGTCAGCGATTTCATAGCACGTTAAATCAGGTTATGGATACGTACGGTGAGTCGGGTGATGTTGCATGGGTGTTTCGTCAATTTCCCATCGAACAATTACATTCAAAAGCTTTACCAGTAGCACGTGCTTCAGAGTGCGCTGCTGAACTAGGAGGTAATGATGCATTTTGGCAATTTGCCGACCGCTATTTTGAAGTGTCACCGTCAAATAACCAGACCGACATTGAAACAGTGCTTCCACAAATTGCTACCGAACTCGGTATTGATGTTGATACGTTCAATGAATGTTGGACAGGTGATCGTCATGATGCAGCTATCGCGGCGGACTATAATAATGCAATTGAGACTGGTGGCAGGGGGACGCCATGGAGTATTGTTATTGCACCGAATGGAGAAACCTTCCCACTTTCAGGTGCCCAGCCTCATGCAGCGGTAGTGCAACTTATTGAGATTGCGCTCGACGCTCAATAATAATGGGAACTATCACAAAAATACTCACTCGCCCCGCTTATGGTGCTTTGGCACTCGGCATTACCGCGGTGAGTTTTGTATTATCAGTATGGCTTCCTAATATAGGAGTTATTACTCAAATTATTGGGAATAGTAGTATCTCATTGACGCAAAAAGTTAATTTTTTAATTAGTTTATTAGCATCAATTTATACCAACTTTACCTTTATATCGGCGAGTTACACGATTGCGATAGCGATTCTTCTTGGCCTCAATATTGCATTATTAACCTATTATATTCGAAGTCGTCAAAGTAAAGGGACGGGTGGCAGTGCAGCGCTCAGTATTGGTGGTTTTGTGAGTGGTATTTTCGGTATTGGTTGTGCGGCGTGCGGTACGTTCATACTTACATCGTTGTTAAGTCTCTTTGGCGTCGCTGGATTACTTGCATTTTTACCACTTGGAGGTGAAGAGTTTGGATTCCTTGCGGTTGGCCTCCTCGCATACTCTGTATATATGCTTACCAAGAAAATTAATGAACCACTTGTTTGTAAGATAGAACAGTAACATTACCCAAAAATAAATAGTAAAAGCGTGTGTTGGTAGTGAAATATAATCAGGGGAACTGAAACACCAATAATAAGTCCAACCAGTATTTGAGGAATAGTATGTGCTCGTAGAAAAACTCTACTTACCGCGATTGATACTCCAATACCTACCACGAGCGCGCTTACTAACAGCACAATAATACCGGAGAATTGTTGTGCCATAAGATAACTAATTGAAGTAGCGAAAAAACCTCCTGCAGCGGCATGACCGCTAGGAAATGAATATCCAACAGTTGCCACCGCAGCATTACGTGGGCGCGGAGTACGGACTGTATTTTTAATAACCGTTACGATGGCAAAAGTGGTGAGAAAAGCAATAATAAAAAGTATTGCTGACTCTATCAATCCTTTAAAAAGCAAAATAGATACTATAAGAGCAGCAAATATAACGAAGTGTCGCGGGTGAGCAAGCCCCCATATGCTTGAAAAAAAAGGACTATGAAAAAAAGATTTCAACACAGTAATCTATACAGTATCATACTGTATTTGTATACTTAAAAGACATATTGCACTGATAAAATAGTGAATGAAGTATATAAACTGATATGAATAAAGATATTGTAATTGTGGTGATAGGTATTGTGCTTTTTGTGATGCTTTGGATTGGTTGGGGGATGTTCGAAGGGATGCGTGTAAATAATACAGAAGGGTCTGATGTATTTTGTACCGCTGATGTAAAACGTTGTTCAGATGGTTCATATGTAGGCAGAACTCCTCCACATTGTAATTTTGCACAGTGTCCAGGTAATTAAGTTTTCACTGTTCCAGTTAACTTAATTATAAGTCTCTGGTAGGTAGTAGTGTTTTTTATATAAACGCGCTATGATAGCCAGTAAGCGGCATACGCCGCTTTTTAATGTACTACGTATGCCTATTCGAAATATTGCAATTATTGCCCATGTTGACCATGGAAAAACAACGCTCACCGATGCACTGATGCGGCAAACCGGTATGGTTGCCGATGATGTGTCCATGGACTCAGATTCAATTGAAAAAGAGCGGGGTATTACTATTTATGCAAAAAATGGTTCTTTGGACTATAAGGGTACAAAAATCAATATTGTTGATACGCCGGGACACGCGGATTTTGGTAGTGAGGTAGAACGAGTATTGCGTTCAATTGACTCAGTGTTACTTGTGGTTGATGCTCAAGAAGGTCCTATGCCACAGACACGGTTTGTATTGAAAAAATCACTTGAACTTGGTCTGAAACCAATTCTTGTTTTAAATAAAATTGATAAACCAGCGGCAGATGTGGACCGCGCTGAAGAGGAAGTGCTTGAGCTATTTCTTGAGCTTGGTGCGTCTGATGAGCAATCAAATTTCCCCGTAGTGTACGCTATTGGTCTTGAGGGTGTCGCAAAGAAAAAAATGGAGGATGAGTTAAAAGATATGACGCCATTACTTGACACTATCCTTGAGGAGGTGTCTCCAGTAGACGCTTCAACTGAAGGTCCGTTTTTGTTCCAGCCATTTAATCTGGCGTATGATAACTTTCTTGGCCGACTTGCTATTGGGCGTGTATATGGTGGTGTTGCTAAAACAGGAGACGTTGTTTCGGTTATTACTCCCGAGGGTGAGGTGCGTAGTGGAAAGATTACCAAAATATTTAACTTTAAAGGGCTTGAGCGTGTGGCGGTTGATGAAACCGAAGCGGGTGATATTGCGGTACTTGCGGGCCTCCCGGATATTTTCATTGGCGAAACCATAACAAGTGATGCGAGTCATGAACCGCTACCAGCTATCGCAGTTGATGAGCCGACTGTACGAGTAAACTTTTTAGTTAACAATTCGCCGTTCGCAGGACGCGAAGGAAAATATGTTACGAGTAGGCAGCTGCGCGACCGTCTTGAGAAAGAACTTGAGGTAAACGTCGGGTTAACTGTTGACTTTACGGCGCCCGATAAGTTTGTATTGGCAGGACGCGGCGAGTTACACATCGCGGTCCTTTTAGAGAATATGCGGCGTGAGGGGTATGAAATGCAAATTTCACAACCGCAGGTGATTACCACTGAAATAGATGGTAGAAAGCATGAGCCGTTTGAAGAAGTGATTATTGATGTGCCAAGTGAATTTCAAGGAACCGTGATTGAACGCTTAGGACGTCGTGGCTTTCAAATGACGGACATGAAAACTAATGGTGATGCTTTAGTGCGTATCATATTAGAAGGTCCAACACGTGGATTGTTGGGGTATAAAAATATTTTTGTCGTTGACACAAAAGGTGAGGGAATCCTCTCAAGCCGGGTGATAGGGTTTAAGCCGCATGCTGGGGAAATTAGTAAACGAGAAGTGGGTTCTATGACTTCTATGGCAACTGGTAAAGCGCTTGGATACGCACTCTTTAATCTCCAAGACCGCGGCACGTTGTATATAGACGCCGGTACTGAGGTTTATGAAGGACAGGTTCTTGGTAATACATCTAAAGGTGACGAAATGGTTGCGAATCCTACCAAAGGTAAAAATCTCACCAATGTGCGCGCATCAGGATCAGATGACGCTATTGCACTGGTACCACCTTGGAAGCTGACTATTGAGCGTGGTATGGAAGTAATGAGTGATGACGAATATCTTGAGGTTACGCCGCACTCAGTTCGACTTCGTAAAGAACATCTTCGAGAAACCGACCGCTCCAAGGCAAAAAAGAATTAAAAAACGTATTTAAGAAGTACAATCCATGTCCTTTTAAACGGCTCACTCCAGTGAGCCGTTTAAAATAGAGCAAGTATTTTTAAAGCCACTTATTTTTTGAAAGTGTAAATATCAGGGTGGCCATAATTCCAGTGGTGCCAAAGAGGATGAAGTACGCGGCAAGTGGGTGTTCGCTACCGGGAAGGGCTACATTCATACCGTAAAAGCCGGTAATAACCATGGGGATGGTCAGAAGTACCGTGAGAGCAGTGAGGCGCCGGATAATAGTATTAAGATGTTCTGTTGAGATTGCATTATACGCACTCCGAATATTAATCATAGTCCGGAGTGTGGCACGACCTGCTTCAATAAGTTGATTTGTTGACAATATAATATCTTCAGCAACATCCTCATCTGCTTCATGGATATTTAATGCTTTCCCAACAAGTATTTTGTTAAGCACTACCTGCTGCGGTATAAGTGCGTCTAAATAGTCGCTTACTGTGCTTTCATACGAGACGAATTGGACAATATCTTTTGAAGACATCTTATCTGGCCTGGTTTTTAAACGGTTCACGTCACGTCGAATGGAACTAATTGCGACTGTATAGTTACGATTTATTTCAGAGAGTATAAGGAGTAAAAAACGTGCCTTTTGTGTTGTATAAAAATCAATATGACCTTCACGAAATTTTTTCATGATCACGCTGTCTTCTTGTTCGATAGTCAGTACACCTTCTTTGGCAACCACCACTAGAAGGGGGACAGTACTCTCTCCTTGTGGGTAGCGCATAAAGATGTACACTGCGCCATCTTCCGCTTCAAAGCGCGGCACTTCATATGGGTCAAGAGCATCTCTGAGTGTGTCGAGATCTAAGCTGAGTGTGTCAGCAGCAGCTTGGAGTTCTTCCTCAGTTGGACGAGTGAGTTGTATCCAAGCACCTTTTTGGAACGCTTCCACAGCTCGTGGTTTTCGATAGGTAATACTCCGTTGGTATATAGTTCGCATGAACACAGTGTATCAGGAACTTATGCAATTACAGGCATTTCTTTGACAAACTGTTGGGGGTATAGGATGCTAAAGGTATTATATATGCGGCACACACTCATAAGAATACTTCTAGTAATTATCTTCGGCGCTATTGTTACAGGTGGCGTGCTTCTTTTTAATAATTTTAACGCTATAGAGGCACACGAACTTCGCTTTGAAAATAGAGTAATTGTGAGTGAGGGGCGAGATCGTGTGTATATGCTGGGAGTTCCTAGCCAGCAGACATATGAACCAGTGCCACTTTTGGTGGTTCTTCATGGCGGTGGCTCTAGTGCTGAAGATGTACAAGAACGCACTGATTTTGAGACTGCGTATCGAGTCCTTAAAAAACCGGTCGCCATTGCGTATCCAGAGGGAACACCTGATAGACCGGAGGATGATCACAATGTATGGAATGCAGAGCGTTGCTGCGATATTGCTTTAGAAGAGGATATTTCTGATGCAGAATTTCTTTCTGCTGTAGTTACGGATATTGCCAATATAATTCCGATTCGTTCAGTGTCGGTCGTTGGATTTTCAAATGGTGCCATGATGGCAACACATTGGGCGTGTCACCCGGAAAGTCCAGTTGATTTTATGATCTCAGTAGATGGAGGCGTTAAGGTGCTGGAAAATTGTGAACGTCGTGATTGGTCGGGGATATTTTTTGGCTTTAATAATGAATTGAAACCAATTCCTGAAGGAGGTACGACTATCCATAAAAACCTTTTCACCTCACCAGAGGGGGGAGGATGGGATACAACACGTTTTCAGTGTCAACAGTCGCAGGGTGGTGAACATAGAACACGTACACAACTTATAGAGGTGTCTGGATATTATGATTGCGCTGGTGGGTCGTTTAAAGAAATATGGAATCTAAGTGATGAACACGCATGGCCCACATTCTCACTTTGGTCAGAGGTGCGCAATACGTATGAATCTTTTGAGGAATGGGTATGGCATAGCGTGCCATAATATACGATACAATACAGATTATGCAGAATACCTTACGTAACCTTCGCCGTTTTGCGTTTCCCACACTTCTTATCTTTTCCGTACTGGGGATTATTAATGCTGGGTATCTAACACTCACTGCGTTTGCGGGGGTCTCACCAACGTGTAATTTTCTCCATGGTTGTGCTGAGGTTGCTTCGAGTCCGTATTCAAAAGTGTTTGGTATCCCGCTCGCGCTTTTTGGGGTGTTCTTCTACAGTATTGTTGCTGGTTTTTCGTTGTGGGGGATGATTGATAACAAAGCTCCAGTGTATAATTTTATCCTTGTGCTTACAGTGCTTGGTTTCATCCTCTCGCTGTATTTTCTTTATTTACAGGCATTTATTATTCAAGCATTTTGTGAGTATTGTCTCTTTTCGCTTTTTGATGCCACAGTGCTTTTACTTACCACTCTGTTTTTTCTCCCTAAAAAATCTTCACCTATTAAACAGAAACTTTCAAATAATATATAAAAATACGGTATAATAACCACGTAATCGATTTTTTCTCCCATGAGTATTATTGGACATATTCGCACTATTCCTGACCGTGGAAAATCAGATGCGGTGAAAAAGCTAATCAAAGAATCTACTCCAGATTTTGACTTCTTTTTCTTGACCGTGTTGGCGGTGCTCATGGCAACGTTTGGGCTTTTGGAGAATAATACTGCGGTGGTCATCGGAAGTATGTTGGTAGCACCAATCCTTTTTCCCATCCTCTCTCTTTCGCTTTCAATTGTAATGAGTGATTACAAGTTAATTGTTCGGGCATCGGGGACACTCATGAAGACGGTCATATTAGGTGTTTCTATGTCATTTTTTGCAACCCTTTTCCTTGGAGGTGGTGATGTACTAACACCTGAAATCATTGCCCGTATTGAACCATCCCTTCTGTCTATTGCGATCGCTATAGTTTCTGGTTTTGCGGTTGCTTACGCGCTTGTACTCCCTGAAATGAACGAGGCGTTTCCTGGAGTTGCGGTGGCAGTAGCATTAATTCCACCATTAGCTGTTATTGGAATTGGGCTCGCGGCGTTTAATTGGACGGTTATTGCTGGAGCGGCAATTTATCTTTTGGTTAATGTGATAGGAATTATATTTGCTAGTATGCTCATGTTCTCACTGATGGATTTATATCAAAAACGTACAATCGCATCGAAAACAGCTGTTTCTGCCGACCGGGAAGCCGAACTTGAAACAAAAAAGATTCAAGAAAAAGAAGACGAAGAACTTAATGCGTAATATATTCAATTCAATATGTCTCATACTGCCATAAACACACCTGCCCCTGAATTCACTCTTTCTGATCAAAACGGTAATGTGCACACTCTTTCTCAATATAAAGGACAGTGGGTGTTGCTTTATTTCTATCCAAAAGATGACACTCCTGGTTGTACTAAAGAGGCGTGTGCAATTCGTGATACCTTTCCAGAATTTTCTGCTATCAACGCTCAAGTGTTTGGGGTTTCAAAAGATTCAGTCGCCAGTCATAAAAAATTTGCTGAAAAATATTCACTTCCATTTCCATTACTTTCGGATGAAGACGGCACGGTGGTAGGGCAGTATGGTGTATGGCAGGAAAAGCAGTTTATGGGAAAGAAGTATATGGGTATTATGCGCTCCTCGTTTCTTATTGATCCTGACGGTATAATCAAGAAAGTATATGAAAAAGTCAGGCCCGAACAACACGCCGAAGAAGTCATCGAAGACCTCAAAAGTCTCAGCGCGTAAAGAACGTGTACAACGTATTGTCGCGTACCTTAAGAAGGCATATCCAAAACCAAAAACTGAATTACAGTATGACACTCAGTTCCAGCTTGTTGCTGCTGTAATGTTGTCTGCTCAATGCACTGATAAAGCGGTCAATAAAGTGACGCGACTGCTTTTTAAAAAATATCGTACCGTAAAAGATTTTGCTAAGGCAGACCCGGTAACATTCCAAAAAGAGATTTCCTCTATCCCGTTCTTTCGCAATAAAGCGAAAGCTATCGTGGGCGCAGCACAAAAGATTGTTGCTGAACATGGCGCGCGTGTGCCACGAACCGAAGAAGCGCTTGTAGAATTGCCCGGGATAGGATACAAGACCGCGCATGTTATTTTAGGTGAGTTGTTTGGTATTTGGGAAGGAATCGCCACCGATACTCACGTGCGCCGCTTCGCGATTCGCTTCGATCTAACCGACAACACTGATCTAACAAAGATTTCAAAGGACCTCGAAACACTTGTACCTAAGAAAGATTGGAAATATATTAATAACGGTCTTGTGCTGTATGGAAGATATATATGCCCCGCCAAAAAACATGACTGTAAAAATCACCCGCTCACCGCAATCTACCCGCCAAGTGAAACTATCTGGCCAAAATCTAAATAAATTTACCCGCACTGTTCTCGACTTTTATCATAAAGAAGGTCGACGACATTTACCGTGGCGCACCACAAAAAATCCATTCCGTATCTTCGTATCTGAAGTGATGCTTCAGCAAACACAGGTTGATAGAGTTATTCCTTACTATAAAGATTTTTTAAAACGATTTTCTACGCCTAATACATTAGCAGAAGCTTCGCTGGGCGACGTACTTCGAGTATGGAGTGGACTTGGCTACAATCGGCGTGCAAAAATGATGCACCAAGCGGCCCAAGTGGTGCGTAGGGAATATGCCGGTCGTATGCCACGTTCGTATGAAGAGTTATTAGCGCTGCCGGGCGTGGGTGATTACACTGCAAAGGCAGTACGTGTGTTTGCATATAATGAGCCGGAGTTCATGATCGAGACCAATATTCGCGCTGTGTTTCTACACCACTTTTTCCCAAATGTCGAAGCGGTGGAGGATACTGACATTATGGAATACATGGCACGGGTAGGTATACCTGATGAGCCGCGGATATGGTATGCGGCACTTATGGACTACGGTTCGTATCTTAAAAAAAGTCATATAAATCCGTCACGAAAAAGCAAGCGCCACATAACACAAAAACCGTTCAAAGGTTCAAGCCGCGAGGTGCGCGGCGCGTTGATACGCGCAGTGAGCGAGCATCCACAAACGCAAAAAGAGCTCCACACACTTCCTTTTAATAAAGAGAAAATCGACGTTCAGATTGCCGCTCTTTGCGATGAAGGTATGCTCGTCTACTACCGCCGCCGATACGGACTTCCTGAGTAAGATTCAAAGGGTTTGTCAGTGCTCTAGCGGCTGTCTTGGATGCGTTGTGCAAGTGGTACACCGATCAGTATCGTTGCTCCTATGAAACCAAAGAGCCATTGAAGGTCGGTGATTGGAAGAAAAACAAGCGCCACCACCGGAGCAGTAATAACGGCAAGCGGAGATATCATGCGGAAAATGCCGATGAGTGCCGAATCTTTCTCGGTGACCTGTTTGAAAAAGTAGCTCTCCGTAGATATCTCTATAAATGCTGCTCCAACGCGGGTAAAAATAAACGGAAGTATCCAGAGCGTGAGGTACGTTACTGGTACAAGAGAAAGTGCGGCGGTACTAAATGAGAGTATAAAGAGGCCGGTGATCATCAGTTCTTTTTCCCCAAGAAATTTATCGGCTATGGTCCCTAAAGGGTATTCAAGTACGAGGTAGGGAATAAGGGCAATGGCGATAATGATTCCGATAACTTGCCATGAGTAGCCGGCTTGTACAAGGAAAAGAGGGACATAGATGGTATAAATAATGGTTGTTGCGCGAAATATAAGGTGGATGAACATGGTGTAGCGGACACTAGTTTGGCACGTCCATAGTGCTTTGAAACTCCTAATGAAGTGCCCGGGTTCTGGAAGGGTGGGGGTAAGTTTTTTAAGGCGTACGACGACAAGCCACAGCAAAGGTGTGAGTGCTATCGCTGAAAATATGTAGGCAGGGGTATAGTTCGTGCCAAATACAAGTAGTGACGCTATAATAGGACCCAATACTGCTCCTAAACTAAAGCCGGTAATGTAACTGCCGCGGGCGTTTCCGGTATGTGATTCGTCTTTCACCTGTGCTTCGACATAGAGGTCGAGCAGAAAAGGGACCATTCGTGCAAAGAGGGTACGGAGCATAAAGAACAGCCCAGCGGCCACAGTGGTGGCAGCGAACCCAAAAAATAAGATAAGTATCTGGAGAAGGAGAATTGAGATAATGAGCGTTTTCCAAACCCCGAGTCTCCCTACAATAAAAGGAGCGGCTATCATAGTTGCTATAGCCAATACTGAAGAAGCAATATAGAGGAGGCTTATTGCCTCAGGTGAGAAGAATTGACCGAGAAACGATGAGTTAATAAAAGTGGTGGTAATGAGGCTTATCGAAAAAATAAAATTAACCCCGGCGAGAAGCATGAGGGTGTTGAAGAAGCGACGAGCGCGCGTGAAAACGGCATGAAGCCGCGACAAATGCATACTGCGGTAAAGTATAGCGTATCCGTGGTATATCTTTTACACACATAGTGGCATTGTAAAAAACCGCCTTGAGGGCGGTTTTTAGTTTGGGCGACAGAAATATATTAGACCCCTATCAGCACTGGAATTACCATCGGACGTTTTGACGTTTTCTGTAAGAGGTATCGCTCAACAGTATCAGTCAAGTTACTCTTTACATATTCAAGGTCAACAGGATTCATGTTATGTGTCATATCCTCAATACTCTTTTTAATAAGGAGTCGTGTCTCGCTTAATAGTCCTTGTGATTCGCGAAGGTACACGAAACCACGGGAAATGATATCAGGTGATTTTTTCAACTGTCCGGTACGCACATTCACCGTTGCGATAATGACAAACATTCCATCTTTAGCAAGTGCTTGGCGGTCACGGATGACTACTTCTTGCATGTCACCGATAGAGAAGCCATCAACCATCATTGGTCCTGAAGGTACTGTCTCTTTGCGAATAGTCAGATCGGTGCCATTTTTAATCTCAATTACCATGCCATTGTCGGCAATAATGACACCTTCTTTTGGAAAACCACTTTCAACATGAGCTGCCGCATGGTTACGAAGCATTGAATGGAAGCCATACGCTGGCATCACGAATCGTGGTTTGATTTGTTCACGCATCCATATCAATTCTCCGGTGTATCCGTGTCCCGTTGAGTGCACATCACTTGAACGGTAGTGCACAATATTAAGTCCATGTCGGTACAGGTTATCTTTCAGACGTTGTACTGATATCTCATTACCTGGAATGACAGAAGACGAAAGAACAATAGTATCCCGTGGTGTGAATTTAATCGTTTTATGGCGTCCTGTTGCGATACGCATAAGTGCTGCTTGTTCTTCACCTTGAGCTCCGGTAGCAATGATGACAATTTTGTCAGGTGCATAGTCATCAATTTGATCAGAAGGAATAATAGTTCCTGGTTTTGGCTTAAAGAATTCGGCACGTTGCGCGATTTCAATATTAGTTTTCACTGAGCGACCTTCGAGGACTATCTTTTTACCAAGTTTCTCTGCAGTCTCCACAATGTGAATCATGCGGTGAAAATTTGATGCAAAGAGTCCAATAATAAGTCGTCCATCTGCAGCGGTGATAATTTCTTCAAGCGTCCCATAAATTTTTGTTTCAGGGATAGAGAAGCCACCACGCTCAGCGTTTGTTGAGTCGGCAATAAATACAATATTGTCGTCTTTACCAAGTTCGCCCCACACTTTCTTCTCCTCTTCAGTTGGTTCACCGTCAACGTGTTCAAGTTTTAAGTCTCCAGAAAGTACAACATTGCCGTGTTTCGTGTGCACTGAAAGACCCATTGAATCGGGAATGGAGTGCGTAACAGGGAATGTCTTTACCACCAGATTGCCGCCGCTTGGTGACTCAATTTGTACACGTCCACCAATCTCGACAACATTCATGTTGAGTTTTGGTAGATGAGGGAACTCTTCATGACGTTTTTTAATCATGAGGCTGGTCAAATACTGCGTATAAATTGGCGGGTTACCAATACGATCTATGATGTAGGGGATACCACCGATATGGTCAAGGTGGCCGTGAGTAATAAAGAGTGCCAGAATGCGATCCTTATTCTTTTCAAGCCAACGCGTGTTAGGAAGTACGTAGTCAATTCCCGGTGCCTCAGTGTCACTCATAAACTGGAAGCCGGCATCAGATACAATAATACCTTCAGGTGTCTCAATTGCTGTCATATTACGACCTACTTCTTCAACGCCACCAAGTGGAATAATGCGCACCGCATCCGGGTCAATTGGCGGGAGCTCTACGACTTCACTTTTTTTGAGATTTGCCATACCAGCGTCACGAAGTGGTTTCGGTGCTGGTCGTCTAAAGTTGTCACGTCGAGGTCGCTTATTGTTACGGGTACGGTTTTGGGCACCGCTTCGTTTAGGGCGACCCCCACCTTGTTGGGGACGTCCACGTCCTCCTTTAGCGCCGCCGGCGTTGCGGGGTCGTTGTGTCCCTGTTGTTTTTCTATCGTTTTGAGCGGTCTGTGTTCCGCGGTTTTCTGGTGAATTAGTATCTGATTGCATAATAATATCTAATGATTAATGGTTAATTTCTAAAGAATGGCCACACTGACTCAGTGTGTACGTACCAGTCCTCAATCCCGGCAAAACGGTCGCTTGGTGTCGAAATTGCACCGATAGTAACTCCGTTTAAAGTGGGCTCATGGACGTATGTAAAATGTGGCGCGTAGAGGAATATTGCCGCTGTCTCTCGAGCAATTTCTTCAGCTGCATCTAATGCAATAGTGCGCCTATCTTCAGGGTCAAGTGTACTTCGTGCGCTTTCAAGTAATTTGTCGGCAGTAATATTTGCATATAGTGCAATATTTAAACCTGGATCATTACGTTGACTTGAATGCCAGAATGCAAATAAATCAGGTTCACGGCCAACAACAAGTCCAAAAAGAAGTGCATCGTATGAACGTGGGCGTATCACCTCTAAGTTAAGATCGTTATGGTCAAAGAATTCAAGTCGTACCTCAGCGCCCAGCTCCCGCCAGGTTTGGGCAACTGCTTCAGCAGCAGTTTTTAGTTCAGGTGCGTTGCCGGTGGTGACGGTAAAGGAGAGACGTTTTTTTTCATCGCTACCTTTTTCTAATACACCATCTTCACCTGGCTGCCAACCATATTCTGCAAGAAGCTCACGCGCCTGAGCGATACGATCGTTTTCAGATTGTACCATCTCGTTGTCGAGTACTTCTTGAGGAGGGAGGGGGCCAGAAAGAGGTGTCCCGTAGCCATTGAGTACTGTATCGATAATCAATTGTTTGTCAAGCGCACTGTCAAGCGCAATTCGGACTATCTCATCAGTGAAAAGGTCTTGTTGATTTTGATTAAAGAATATACCGAAAACGCGCGAGAAAATTGCTTCTTTAACAACATGTTCATTCTTCACTTTCTCGTTCACATTGAAAGAAATCGAATGCGCGGCGTCTATAGTGCCATTCAATAGAGCGTCGGTGAGTGTTTGTTGGTTTGGATAAAAACGAAAGTTGAGTGTTGTGATATATGGCATGTCTGCGGTGGTACCTGCTGCGGTAAGTCGGTACATAGAAGCGACGCCAGATGTGTTCTTTTTTATGGTATCCACACGGTACGGACCTGAGCCAACTGGGTCGGTATTAAGGTCGCTGAAAGGGAACTCTTCAGGGGTAATGTCTTCCCATAGATGTTTAGGGAGAATTCCTAGTGTGGTATTTTCCAGGAAAAGTCCATATGGTTCGCGAAGCATAAATTGAACCGTTTTTTCATCAAGCGCTTGTACGGTGACCCCTTCCCAGTTTGCACGTCGTGGACTTTTAATATCTGGATTTTGAGCATACTGTACGGTAAATACGACATCTTCAGCATCAATAGGATGTCCATCATGAAATTTAATATCGTCTTTCATGGTGAACGTATATACCAATCCATCAGGAGATATTTCGTAATTTGCCGCTAGATAAGGATTAAGGCTTCCATCGGAATGTGCACGCATCAGTCCTCCAAAGACTAATAACGTAATATCTTTATCGGTTTCAGATAATGAAAGAAGTGGATTAATAAATCGAGGGCTTCCAATAACTCCTTCAGTATGTGTACCGCCACGTACTGGTACTTTTTCAGAAATACCACTACTGGCACCAGCAAATAATATACCAGCGCCAAGTATGGTTATAAAAAAGAATATACCAACAATAAACCAATCAGATGGTTTTAAAATGGCAACTATACGTTGTTCGGCACGATGTATTCCGCCAAGTGTATAGTTTTTATTACAAAAACGTAGTAATTCAGAGAAGAGTTTCATCTGCTTTCTCTCAGTGAGATGGGGCGTAATGTATATAACGTGTGTGGCCCTTAATAACTAATTATTAAATAACCAATGCAATGATTGCAGTGAGAGCAAATAATACTGCTACGGCAATAGTGCCTTGAAAGAGTAGTTTTTCTGCGCCACGACGAGTTGCGTATGTTTGGTTTACTTCACCACCACCAAAAGCACCACCAAGACCCGCTCCACGTTGTTGCAGTAAAATACCGCCGATGAGGAGGAGTGAGAGCACAATTTGTGCGATTGAGAGTAGGGTTTCAAATGAATCCATAGC
Organism: Candidatus Phycocordibacter aenigmaticus; assembly: GCA_045401115.1. Lineage (GTDB taxonomy): Bacteria > Patescibacteriota > Minisyncoccia > Phycocordibacterales > Phycocordibacteraceae > Phycocordibacter > Phycocordibacter aenigmaticus. The sequence continues at coordinate 377,205 of CP174359.1, forward strand.
TGCTTCTCGTCTTACGAGGAAGCATAGCACACTCATATATACAACGCTAGTGGGTATACGAAGTACTGTATGACTGATAGTATTCGTGCACAAGCATGAATTCTTGCGCTCTATCATCTTGGTTCGTTATAATGAGCGGCACAGGGCACATACTTACGCGGAGATAGGTGGTAAAAAAAACGTGAGCATGTGTTCCACTACGTAACTTAATAAAGAATAATTAACAACACTATTCACTATGGCAACAAAGAAAAAAGCAACAAAGAAAGATACAGGAAAAGCAGCAGTTCCGCTCAAGCCACTCAGTGATCGAGTGGTAATACGACCACTTTTACCGGAAGAAATGGGAACACAGACTGCATCGGGGATTATTATTCCTGAGACTGCGCAAGAGAAGGCGACAGAAGGGAAGGTGGTTGCGGTCGGTCCTGGTGCGTATGATGACGGAGCATCAGTTCCTATGACCGTTGCTGTCGGTGATCGTGTTCTATTTAGTAAGTATGGAAACGAAGAAGTAAAAGTACAAGGACAAGAATATTTCATTGTCTCTGAGTCAAATATTCTTGCAATTATTACGTAGTTTATAAAATAATTTACTCACCAAAATAATAAATAATCACTATGGCAAAAGATATTCTTTTTGACTCTGACGCACGTGCAACAGTAAAAGCGGGCATTGATAAAGCAGCGAATGCAGTAAAAGTAACTCTCGGTCCGCGTGGACGAAACGTAATCATTGATCGTGGCTATGGCGGCCCACATATGACGAATGATGGCGTAACAATCGCGAAAGAGATTTCGTTCAAGAATAAATTTGAAAACATGGGCGCCGAAATCGTGAAAGAGGTTGCCAATAAAACAAACGATCTTGCCGGAGATGGCACCACTACGTCGGTTGTGCTTCTCCAAGCACTCGTTGACGAGGGAATGCGTCACACCGCCATGGGGCTTTCCGCTATGGGTATTCGCGCGGGGATGGAACAGGCGTCAAAAGATGTAGTGAGTGCACTTAAAGTATCTGCGAAGAAAATTCCTGAGAATTCAAGTGAAGAGATAAAACAAGTGGCTACTATTTCAGCAGAATCTGAAGCGATTGGTGAAAAGATTGCTGAAGTGATTCAGAAGGTTGGCAAAGATGGCGTGGTGAGTGTTGACGAATCACAAGGTACTGAAATTGAAACCGAGGTCGTAGAAGGTATGGAATTTGACCGTGGTTACGTATCTGCGTACATGGTAACGAACCCTGAGCGACTTGAAGCTGAATATAAAGATGCGGCGATTTTAATTACTGATAAAAAGATTGCGTCTGTGCAAGAGATAGTACCTCTTCTTGAAAAGGTGGCACAGTCAGGTAAGAAAGAATTAGTTATTATTGCCGACGATATTGAAGGCGAAGCGTTAACTACGTTTGTGGTAAATAAACTTCGTGGTTCATTTTCAGTGCTTGGGATAAAAGCTCCTGGATATGGTGAACGTAAAAAAGATATGTTGGCGGATATCGCAGCAACCACAGGAGGTACGGTGGTAAGTGATGATGTCGGCATGACTCTTGATAAAGTTGAAACAAATATGCTCGGTCGTGCGCAGAAAGTAGTTGCAACAAAAGACACCACTACTATCGTAGGAGGAAAAGGAAAGAAAGCGGATCTTGAAGAGCGGGTAGCATCATTGCGTGCACAGCACAAAGCGAGCGATTCTAAGTTTGATAAAGAAAAACTGGAAGAACGTATTGCAAAACTTGCCGGTGGTGTTGCGGTGATTCGTGTGGGTGCGGCAACCGAGACTGAAATGAAATACCTTAAAGACAAAATTGATGACGCGGTTGCGGCAACTAAAGCAGCAATTATGGAAGGTATTGTTCCTGGTGGTGGCGCAGCGCTTGTGAAAGCTGCATCAAAGGTAGCTGAAAAAATGAAGTGGGACAGTATGGATCAAGCTGAAGCGACTGGGTATCGTATTGTCCTTGAAGCGCTGAAGCAACCACTTAAGCAGATTGCGTTAAATGCAGGTAAAGAGGGTGCAGTAATTGTTGGCGACGTAATGCGCGGTAAGGCGAACAGTGGCTATGACGCTCTTAAAGATGAGCTCGTACCTGATATGATTGCAGCAGGAATTATTGATCCGGTCCGAGTGGCTCGAGGTAGTGTTGAGCACGCTGTTTCAGCGGCAGCAATTCTTCTCACCACTGAGGCGGCAATTGCCGAAGATCCGGACGATGAGAAAGAAAGCAGCGCCGGTGCTGGCGGCGGCATGCCGGGAATGGGTATGGGAATGTAATCCGTGATTATATTGCCCGTTATCTTTTTAATAAACGGCTCACCATAGTGAGCCGTTTATTTTTATTCATTTTTTTAATAGATGTTTGATATACTACAGACATGACACCTATATATATTATTCTTGCTGTTGTAGCAGTGGCACTCGGTTGGTTCATTGCTACGTATAACGGTTTTATTCGTCTTATCAATCGAACTAAAGAGGCATGGGCTGACATTGATGTTCAGTTGAAGCGCCGGTATGACCTGATTCCAAATCTTGTGGATACAGTAAAAGGCTATGCAACTCATGAAAAAGAAACTTTGCAAAAAGTAACTGAAGCGCGCACCAGCGCGATGAATGCAACTGGTACTGCTGAAAAGGCACAGGCTGAAAACATGCTTTCAGACACATTAAAGAGCTTATTTGCTGTTGCAGAAAGTTATCCTGATTTAAAAGCAAATGAAAACTTTTTAGAGCTACAGCGAGAACTCTCAGATACTGAGAATAAAATTCAAGCAGCACGTCGGTTTTATAACACCAATGTGCGTGACCTTAACATTATGGTAGAGCAGTTTCCTGCAAACATAGTTGCAGGTATCTTCAAGTTTACGCAAAATGACTTCTTTGAATTAGCTGAGGGTGAACAAGAAGCTCGAGACCCTGTTAAGGTTTCCTTTGACTAGTTACAAGTCCTATGGGCCGCGTATACTACAATAAGTTAGTACGTGACAAAATAGAAGAGAAAATTCACAGCAAAGGTGAATCGTGTGAGGTGCGCAGCATTGAAAATATTGCGGAATTTGAGCAAGAACTTCTCAAAAAAATAACTGAAGAGGCAACAGCACTATCCCGCGTGCGTTCTCGGAGCGAATTCCTCAATGAGTATGCTGACCTGATGGTAGTACTTGATACCCTTACCAGAGAGCTTGAGTTTTCTGAGGCAGATATAAAAACAGCGATTTCTGAAAACATTAAAGAAAAAGGAGGATTTTCAAAAAAACATTTTCTTATATGGTCTGAAGATGCTAATTATATGAGTAATGAGACTCCGCAAGGTATAAAAAAATAACTATGGCTTCACTCTATACAGATGCAGACAAAAATATACGTAAGACGTGGTTCTTAATGCTCACGTTCTTCTTTGTTGTGGTCGGCTTAGGTTGGGCTTTTTCATATATCTTCGAGAGTCCGCTTATTTTAATTGTTGCCGTAGTATTTTCTGTGGTGATGAACATTGGTAGTTTTTGGTATTCAGATAAACTAGCACTCGCTACCAGTGGTGCAAAGTCAGCAGATGAAAAAGAATTTCTTGAGGTGCATCGCATCCTTGAAAATTTATCTATCGCCACCGGTATTCCAAAGCCGCGTTTGTATATCATCAATGATCCGGCACCGAACGCGTTTGCCACTGGTCGCGATTATAAACACGCAGCAATTGCTGTGACCACCGGATTGCTTTCTATGATGGAGCGCAGTGAACTCGAAGGGGTGATTGCGCATGAGCTTTCGCATATTAAAAACCGTGACACGTTGGTGATGACCGTGGTGGTAGTGCTTCTCGGTTTTGTGACACTCCTCTCTGATTTCTTCCTCCGTAGTATGTTGTGGGGCGGTATGAGTGGAAATGGCGGGGGAGAGCGTGACGGCAGAATGCAAATGATTATGATTGTCGCTGGTTTTGTGCTCGCCATTTTCGCACCGATTGTGGCGCAGCTCATTCAATTTGCTATTTCACGTAAGCGCGAATTCTTGGCAGATGCATCTGGTGCATTGATGACGCGTTACCCTGAGGGGCTTGCTAGTGCACTTGAAAAAATCGGTGCGTATAAAGCGCCTATGAAGCGTGCCAATCATGCCACCGCCCACCTCTTTATTGGGAATCCATTCGGCGCAAAAGCAATGAAGGGAATGAATCGCCTGTTTTCAACGCACCCACCAGTAGAAGAACGTATCGCCGCGCTACTTAAATAAACACACCATCATACAATACAGCGGTGTTTTTTGGTTTATATATCGTTCTTAATGGTTCCTTTAAATGCCTCAGCAGCCGCCACAAAAGCGCCTTGTTGCATAAGGGCTAATTGTTTATGTGTTTTGGCTTGTTCATAATGAGCAACCGCCTGAGGATCTCGTTCTCGTGATGCCATATCTTTTGTATAAGAGAGGGTTACCTCCTCTTATAGGAAGAACCTGGTTGTGAGCAGTGAGGTTACTAATACATTTTAATTTTGTTATAAAGAGTGTCACGGAGGAGTGGCTGAGTGGTCGAAGGCGCTCGCTTGGAAAGCGAGTGTGGGTTTACACCCACCGCAGGTTCGAATCCTGTCTCCTCCGCAGATGTCTAAGAAAATGCGAAAGCGTTTGATTAGAAAAAGCTGCGCAAGGAGAGAGAATTCGAACGGGAAGGGGGTCGGGGAAACGGGAGTTTCCCCGTGGCGGAATGAGGCGAAGCCGGACATAAAACCGAGGGGTTTTATGAGCGCAGCGAAGCGAGCAGTGAGATTCCTGTCTCCTCCGCACTAAACAAAAGGATTGGCTTTGTGCTAGTGCTTTTGTTTTATATAAGGAGCGGCAGGATGAGAAGCAAGATGCTGGGAGCGTAAATTTTCTTGAGTGAGACGAGGTGGACAACTCTTGCTTGTGAACTCCTTTCTGACGGTGTATTTTAAAGACGGCTTGAACGGATTTCTAACCTTGTGCTACTCCTCGTGGATCGGTGTTGGTGGAGCAATAAAGCCGCTTTATTATGAAAAAACGTTCAAAAAATCTCCGACACTATTTCTTAAAGGACATTAATCCTGTTATTCGTTTCTTGATAATCTCTGATACAGCGCTTGTTGGAGCAGCTGGATTACTTGCACCAATTTTTGCGCTTTTCGTCGAAGATTTCATTGTCGGCGGAAATGCTGCGGTAGCTGGTATAGCCGCGGGTGTGTATCTTTTTTCGAGAAGTATACTCCAAATCCCTATTGCACATCTTATGGATAAAATTTGCGGAGAAAGGGATGATTTTTGGTTCCTATTCTCTTTTTCAATCCTCTTTAGTGTTGTGCCACTTTTTTATCTTGTGATTCAAACTCCGCTTCAGCTGTATGGTGTCCAGTTTATTCTTGGTTTATTCACTGCGTTTACCTACCCTGCATTTATGGCAATTTTTACGCGCCATATTGACAAAGGAAGAGAAGGTACGGAGTGGGGTGTTTATTTCACTCTTACAGATGTTACAAGTGCTGCGCTCGCGGTTATCGGTGGTTATGTAGCGATATCGGCAGGATTTCCTGTTCTCATAACTATAGTCGTATCAATGTCTCTCCTTGGCGCTCTACTCTTACTCCCAATCCGACCATATATCAAACTAAAAGACTGATTACATTTTTGAATAAAAGTGCGAATATCATTCATATTGCACTGGATATTAGTTGCGTTTATTTTAAAACACGGTATTGTGTGGGCAGCTCGCTAGTTCCTCCATTATTTAGTTGGGAAAGAGATAGAGCAAGAAAGTTCATGGGTAAGAAATTATTTGTCGGCAATGTGCCGTACCAGATTACTGAAGACGAACTTCGTCAGGCTTTTTCAGAAGCCGGAAACGTTGAATCAGTAGCAATTATCACCGATAAAATGACCGGTCGTCCTCGTGGCTTCGTGTTTGTTGAAATGTCAACAGACGAAGAAGCACAGAAAGCGATCGAGCTTTTGGACGGTAAAGATATGGGTGGGCGCACATTGAACGTCAACATTGCTAAGCCTCGTGAGGATAAACCTCAAGGTGATGGCTACAACAGAGGATACTAACTTGTAATTCTCTTCAAAAAACCCCCGCCAAGCGGGGGTTTTTTGTTTCCTCATGATATCGTGGTATAATAATTTTTAGCTATCTAAGAAATTAGGTAGCTTTTAAGCACCAGGTAATGGCGCCTGCGCTTGTAAAAAAGCCGGGTGAGGAAAGTCCGAACATGTATTTCAGTGTACGCTGATCTAAAAAGGTAGCGGGTAACTCCCGCACACTCCTCAAGTGAATAGGCTTCATATTATGTGAGGTATAGGAGTGAGCGTTGCGAGCAGAGACGCCGGCGGAGAAATCCAAAGGCTCCAGCCCTCGTTTTATATTTATATAAAACGAGGGCTGGATGACACTCCTAGCAATAGGAGATTGAAACGGCTAAATACGTACTTACATGCAAGGCCGTGTCTAGTATGGGAAACCATATTTGGAAGTGCCGCATGAGGTGTTTGGCAACAAACATCCTAGATAAATCATTATCACACTATGCCAAGCATAGTGATACAGAATTCGGCTTATCGGTGCGAACTATTCACAGTCACATGAAAACACCTCGTTTTGTAACGGGGTGTTTTCTTTTATAATGGTACAATAAAACAGTATTATCATATTTTATTTTTTATGAATCATCATATTATGTCCACTGAGCAATCTGATACAGCCCAAGCGGCACCAAAACGAGATATTGCGTTTTATGCAACACTTGGCATGATATTTGTTACTCCACTTTTCCTTATTCCATCAACTCTTGCACCGGTACAGTTTTCAAAAACTATGCTCGTGCTGCTCCTCCTTGCTGTCGCACTTACCGCACTTACATATCAGATATTTCGTAAAGGGGTATTTCACCATGTATGGTCTTGGCTCCACCTAACAGTATGGATACTTCCTGTAGCGTATTTCATTTCAGCCCTATTCTCAGCACAACCTTCACGTTCTTTCTTGGGGTACAGCCTTGAAGTAGATACATTTGGGTTCATATTACTTGCCGCAGCATTAGTGCATCTTGCGTCTTTAACTCTTATCACTAAAGGAAGAATGATTGCAGCTTTTTTTGCTCTATTAGCAGCATCTTGGGTTGTCTTTGTTTTCCAATTAATCCAAATTGCCTTTGGCGCTCCGTTTCCATTTTTCCCTAATCCAACCGCCAATATGGTGGGAAGCTGGAATGATCTAGGAATCTTTGCAGGACTTGTTGCTTCGCTGACACTTCTTGCAGTCGAATCGTTACCTTTCTCAAGATTGCACCACCTATTGCTGGTGGCAACTTTTGTTGTTGCGCTTTTCTTTATCATGCTTGTTGGGTTTACTCCGGCATGGATCGCGTTTGGTCTCGTAGCGTTTGTGGCGCTTGTACTCCGTGTTTCTCGCGGTATATTCACAGAGAATAAAGAGTCAAATATTCGTTGGCCCGGAGTATTGCCTGTCGTTGGTTTTGTAGCAGCAGTATTTTTTGCCACTATTGGGGGTGGTGTAACTAGCACCATTCAAAATGCATTTGGCGTGGATAACTTCGATGTGCGTCCAACGACTCAATCAACCATCAATATATTAAATTCTGTATATGCGGAAGATCCTGTTTTTGGTTCTGGACCGAATACATTCAGTTCACAATGGCTTCTGTATCGCTCTGCTGAAGTAGCGCAATCACCATTTTGGAATTTATCATTCAATGCTGGTGCAAGCCGAGTACTTTCTAGTGCCGCTACAGGCGGGCTTGTGGTGGCACTTGCATGGCTTGCGTTCTTAGTGTTGCTTCTCTATACACTTGGTCGCGCATTTTTCTCTGGTATTACTGATAAACGCTCGTATACCATTGTCTCGTTCTCGGCGCTCACTGTTCTATATTTACTGGTTATGCATGTGTTCTATGCACCAAGTCAATCATTATCGATTCTCTTGTTCTTGTTTATAGGTGTCTTTCTTGCTTCACTGCGTGGCACGTCGCTTACACAAAATACAACACTACAGTTGAAAAAATCACCAAGAATAGGGATTGCTTTTGTGTTTGGCGGCATCGTAATGACTCTCTTTGTATTTGGGTCAGTGTATGGAGTAGGGCAAAAGTATGTAAGTGCGTATTATCATAATCATGCCATTGTTATTGCCAACCAAGGTGAACTAGCAGCTGGATTAGAAAAATTAGAGTCTGCAATCGGCCTCTCTGCACAAGACCGGTACTACCGTACCGCGGCATTAATTCATTTAGCTCAACTGGAAAGAATTGTACAATCAGATGATTCAGGAGCGGAAGCGCAGAGTGCATTTCAAACAGCGCTTGCTGGTGCAGTACAAAATGCCGGACTTGCGCTACAACAAAATCCACGAAGTTTTGAAAACATCATGCTCCGTGGTCGGGTCTTTGAAAGCGCGGTGCCGCTTGAAATTGACGGCGCTTTAGAAAATGCGCTTAGTGTGTACGAAAATGCTCGCGTGCTTAACCCACTAAGTCCTGAAATTGATTGGCGCCTTGCAACACTACATGCTTCAGAAGGTGATATTGAAAAGGCTCGTGAACTTATTTCGACTGCACTTTCAAAGAAGGCTGATTATACACAAGCTATACTGCTTCTCGCTCAAATTGAACTCAATGCTGGTAACCTAACCGAAGCAATTAACTCGGTACGTGCAGCGGTATATTTTGAGCCGCAAAACACTCTACTGCTTTACCAACTAGGTATCCTATTCTTACAAGACAATGATTATGAAAATGCTGCAGCAGCGCTCGAAGAGTCATTGCGGCTTAATCCGGAATTTGCCAATGCTGCGTTTTTCCTCGCGCAGGCATATGCGTATCTTGATGAATTTGAAGCAGCTTCAGATATCATTGAACGTCTCATAACAGTGAATCCTGACAATGAATCACTTGAACCAATTCATGAGGCACTTACGAATAATGTGAATCCGTTTGCGCAAGCGCCAGTAGCTCCGAATGATGGAGAAGATGAAGAAGGGGTAGAAATTGAATAGTAAGCGATTATGGTGGGGAAATTACTCGCTGCTATGAATACGCAAATACGCGGTCTCCATGAGACCGCGTATTTGCTTGCTATATTTACTTTTCTTTCGCAGATTTTAGCATTAGTTCGTGATCGCACTTTTGCTCATTTTTTCGGTGCCGATGCAGTGCTAGATGCGTATTTTGCAGCGTTCCGTATTCCTGATGTAGTATTTGCATTCCTTACATTATTTGTTTCTTCGTTTGCGCTCATCCCTTTGTTTGCGCGCCGCGGAGGTTCATACAGTGAGTCTTCTCGACGTCTTACTGGTGCGGTGCTCACTGTATTTGCTGGTATTAGCATTGTTGTGTCGGTTCTTCTTTTTATTGCAGCTCCATATATTGTTCCTATTCTTTTTCCTGGGTTTGATGCATCACTGACTGAAGTGGTGATACAACTTACACGTATCATGTTGCTCCAGCCAATCTTGCTTGGATTTTCTTCGGTGGCGGCGAGTGTAATGCAGTCTGCTCGAAAATTCTTTCTTTATGCGTTGGCACCAATTTTCTATAATGTTGGTATTATTTTCGGTGCAATGTTTTTGTACCCAGCACTCGGTATAACAGGTCTTGCGTGGGGTGTAGTGTTCGGTGCAGTATTGCATTTACTCGTACAAGCAATGCCGGTGCTTATGTACGATAAAGCATTAACTCCTCGTTTTCCTCACACCTTATGGAGGGATGTCTCTCAAGTGGTCCTTCTTTCACTCCCACGCGCGTTGGCGCTTTCTTCACAACAAGCGTTATTGCTTGTCTTTACTGGAATTGCTTCGATTGCTGCTGTGGGTAGTGTGTCCACATTGTCATTCGGTTTTAATCTTCAGTCAGTACCTTTGGCAGTCATTGGCGTAAGTTATGCGGCGGCACTGTTTCCGTCACTCTCTACGCTTTTTACTAATAAAGATTACCAAACCTTTACTAAAGAAGTATGGGCGGCAGTACGACATACTATTTTTTGGATTACACCGGCGGTGTTGTTAATGGTTGTGTTGCGTGCACAAATTGTACGGGTTGTGCTTGGTTCTGGTGAATTTACCTGGGCAGACACTCGTCTTACAGCAGCAATTCTTGCAGGTTTTGTTATTTCTCTTATTGCGCAATCATCCATTCTTATTTTTTCTCGCGCATACTATGCTGCCGGTCGTTCACTTGAACCTATTGTCATTAATGTTTCTGCAGCGCTCGCTGCGAGTGTTGCAGCTTGGTATGGTGTTATATGGTTCCAAAATGCGACTGTCTGGCGGTATTTTTTAGAAGACCTTTTTCGTATTACTGATACACCGGGTTCAGAGGTATTAATGATTGCGTTGGCGTATTCAGGGGTGATGTTTATTGCTGCGCTACTCTTTGCAATAATTTTTGCACGGCGTTTTGGATTTGAAAATCGAACAGCAGGTTCACTTTTGTTCTCTTTTGCTGCTTCAGTTATCGGTGCCAGTGCCGCATATATTATTCTGCAGGTATTAGGACCACTTTTGCCAACTGACACATTCTTAGGTATCTTTACGCAAGGAGCGGTAGCTGGTGTTGTAGGACTTGGGGTTTGGGTAGGGACACTAATATTCCTCGGTAGCCGTGATTTCTTGGAAGTAAGCACTGTTTTTTATCGTCTTATAAGACAGCGTATTCACCAAGACTCCTCAAATAAATCATAATTATGAAGACTGATCATATAAGAAATTTTTCTATTATCGCGCATATTGATCATGGTAAAAGTACGTTAGCCGATCGTATGCTCGAGATTACTAAATCTGTTGAAATGCGTAAAATGCGTGAGCAGATGCTTGATGCGATGGATCTTGAACGTGAGCGTGGTATTACGATTAAAATGCAGCCAGCGCGCATGCACTTTAGTGTTGGGGGAGAAGAGTATGTACTTAACCTTATTGATACCCCGGGTCACATAGATTTTGCATACGAGGTGTCACGCGCACTTACTGCCGTTGAGGGTGTGTTACTGCTTGTTGATGCAACTCAGGGCGTACAAGCTCAAACACTGGCCACGCTTGCTATGGCGAAGGAGGCAGGATGTGTGATTATTCCAGTGATTTCCAAAACCGATATGCCGAACGCGCGAATTGCCGAAACGCAACTTGAGATTATTGAGTTATTAAATTGTGATGAATCAGATATTTATCTTGTTTCAGGTAAAACCGGCAGTGGTGTTGAGGAGTTGCTGGACGGTATTGTAAAGACCGTGCCACCACCTACTCCTTCAGTTCAGGAACATGGCGGCCGGGCGCTTATTTTTGATTTTTCTTATTCCGAACACCGGGGAGTTGTTATGTTTATTCGGGTGACTGATGGCACGATCACTACTAAAGATACTTTGTCGCTTGCAATCAATAACCATCAGTTCCAAGCGGGAGAGGTGGGGTGGTTCCTTCCCGAGCCGGCGGTAAGTGGACAGCTTACAACCGGTGAGATTGGCTACGTGGTCAGTGGTTTGAAAGAGCCGGGTATTGCGGTCGTGGGAGACACACTCACTAGCGCAGGTACTAAACTGCCAGCACTGCCGGGATACAAACAGCCAAAGCCAGTGGTATGGGCCTCACTGTTCCCTGAAAGCCAAGATGAGTTTGTCTATTTAAAACAGGCTCTGGCACGCCTCCAGCTTTCTGACAGTGCACTCTCTTTTGAAGAAGACGGGTCAAGTGTATTAGGGAAAGGATTTCGTTGCGGTTTCTTGGGTATGCTCCATCTGGAGATTGTGACTGAACGTTTGCGCCGTGAGTTTAAACTAACTCCCATTCTTACGACACCGTCCATTATGTATGATGTGGTGTATAAAGACGGCACTGAAGAAGTTATTTTCAGTCCGTCACAGTTTCCTGATCATGGCTCTTTAGAAAAAGTGTTTGAACAATGGACTCGACTCACCATTATCGCTCCCCCTGAGTACCTTTCAGGTATTACACAACTTATCTATGAGCATGAAGGTCAGGTCGCTACATCTGAGCTTTTTTCAGATGGGCGAATGTCAGTTACTGCTGATATGCCACTTCGGGAGCTTATGCGAGGCTTTTTTGACCGGTTAAAAAGTGTTTCAAGTGGTTTTGCATCCCTCTCTTATGAATTTACTGATAAACGGCCCGCAGATGTCACGCGCCTAGATGTGTTGGTTGCTGAGGAGGCAGTTCCTGCGTTTTCACGGGTAGTTTCGCGCTCTCGCGCTGAGGAAGATGCACGAAGCGCTGTTGAAAAACTCAACAAGACACTCCCGAAGCAATTATTTGTGGTGAAGATTCAAGCAAAAGCTGACGGACGCATTATCGCCTCAAAATCACTTTCAGCGATGCGAAAAGATGTAACCGGTCACTTGTATGGCGGTGATGTGAGTCGCAAGAAAAAGCTTTTGGAAAAACAAAAGAAAGGAAAAGAGCGCCGCGGGAGTCACGGTAAAGTATCTATTCCGCCGGATGTGTTTCTTAAAATGGTGAACCTCTCTGACGAGTAGGGAACCGAGTATTTTAGAAGAAGTAAATGATTGGGGTGTAGAGGATTATCATGCTTACAATGATAAGAAACACAAGCACGCCCCATACCCACTTCATAGCCCCTTTCGTTTTCTTGGAAAATAGCATATTGAGGACAGTATACCCATATCCGAAGCACCTGACTAGTGGAGGGTTATAGTACATATTAAATGAGATACATTACCTTCATAGGAGCTGTGTGTATCCGTAAGGTAGAATACAGGTATGTTGAAAGGGCGAATTGAGCGACTTATTGTAAAAATATTACTGTGGGTGTTTATTGCCTTTCTTGTTGTCGTGACTGTTTTTTTGCTTGGCGCAACGTGGGAAGCGTATCAAAAAGAGCGGCTTGCGTGGCGTGAACACGCGAACGCTAAAGAGCGGTATGACGAAGTGTATAAACGTCATGAGACTCTTGTTAAAGAAATTGAGACGCTTTCTAATGAGCGAGGGCGTGAAGCAGAGTTCCGCACCCGTTTCCCCGTAGCTCGAGAAGGGGAGGAGGTCATTGTGCTTGTAGACGCGCCTGAGGTGCCTCAGGAGGGACAGGAAGATGAACGTCGGAGTATATGGAGTTCCGTTCGTGACTGGTTCGGATTTTAGTGGGCGAATATTATACCTACAGCGTTGTATTTAAGATGCTCTAAGGTTACACTGATGGGGTAACAACAGCATAAATAAAAAAAGATAGTATATGGATGCACAGAAAACAGTAACGATTTACTCAACACCAACATGTCATTTTTGTCAGATGGCAAAAGAGTTTTTCAAGGCAAATGACGTGGAATTTACTGACCACAACGTGGCAGAAGAACTTGAAAAGCGTCAAGAAATGATTGATATGACCGGTCAAATGGGTGTACCGGTAATTAAGATAGGAGACGATGTAGTTATTGGATTTGATGAAGGTAAGATTAAATCTTTACTTGAAATCGAAGGATAAGTATCATTTCGCTCCTTTTAAAGCCTGCTACTGCAGGCTTTTTTATATAGTCTAAAACTTGACAACTATATATAATATGTTACGATATATCGCATTATGCAACATATAGAACAACTACAAGCAATCGAACACGCACCGGCACGTTTGTGTAACTTAGGTATTTATGGGGAACTTAAGGTGCATGATGTAGAAAAAGCGGTAGAAGCTGGTGAAATAAGCTTCCATGAAGGGGTTGAGTTAATTGAAAAATTTGGTGATCTTTCTAGAGTAGAGGCTTCACGCGTTCTTGAAGATGCTCTTGAGTCTCCGAATGATGCTATAGCTGAACTTCTTTCTGAAAGCGCACCACCTCTAAATGACGGCACTAATGTGTTTTACAGTGCCTGTGAAGCAATCTTCCAGTCTGGAATGTAGTTGTCTATACTCTCTTCCAAACAACCCGCTTACATGGCGGGTTGTTTTTATTGATGTCCGCGCTAGAACGCTTCGCTATCTCACTGCTCCCCAGCACCAGTTTGAGACAAAATGAAAATGGTTCGAAAATCTTTGTATGGAAATGAAACGTATCATACCTACTCACGTCCGTTCTCAAACTGGAGCTGGGTGTGCTCATAGAACCCTCGGTTCTATGTCGGCCAAAGGCCTAACTCCTCCACGGGAAAACAACGTGTTTTCCCGACCCTTTTCCAGTTCGATTCCTAGCAAGGGCACGGAATATGCTTCGCATTTTTATTGGTGCCCTTGCTAGGAATCGAACCTAGATCTAGAACTTAGGAGGTTCTTGTTCTATCCATTGAACTACAAGGGCATAGTGCTTCACGATAATGCGCGTCTTTTGCAAGCAAGAAGTGAATAGAAGTCTTGCTTATATTCACGCCGACGCGCCGCAAAAGTGGAAGCGCATTATCTTACCACGCGCCCGCGTATGAAAAGACACGCAGTGCTTTCATACAAGAGCCAAAGGTTTGTGGTATTCCCACTGGCTCATGAAATACACGCAGTGATTTCATACAAGGGTGAGTAAAGGAGCTCGCTTACATTTTTGTTGAGGCGATGGAAAAAGTAAAGCGTGTTGCCTTACCACGCGCCCGCGTATGAAAAGACACGCAGTGCTTTCATACAAGAGCCAAAGGTTTGTGGTATTCCCACTGGCTCATGAAATACACGCAGTGATTTCATATAAGGCATCGGACGTATCAAGCCGCACGGGGGTAAATACCCCCTAAACGGCTCTCTATGTTGTACACTGTTTTATATGAATCAGCAAAAGCAAAAAAAAGAACCAGGACCTTCTTTAGATGAAGTATATAAGCTTGCTAAGGAAAATAATCGCATGCTCAAAGCCATGCGTCGGGATGCTTTCATTGGTGCTATCTTAAAATTTGTGTTCTGGATTGCGATACTTTTTGTTATTCCTTATATTTTATATACGGTGTATCTGCAACCTCATTTAGTCAATCTTCAAAATACATATAATCAGTTTAATCAAAAAGTAGAAGCAATTGACGGCGCCTCACAAGAACTTCAGCAAGTGCGTGAAAGCCTCCCTGAAGGCTTTAACTCCTTTCTTGAGCAGTTTGGTATTGGTGGCTAGAAAGATGGATTTTTGAGTGGGTTTTGATAGAATGGGGGACATTGCTAAGATTGAATGGTCTTGGTGATTGCCCTGCCGAGGGAAGATGTACTTCGTGTTATCTTGCCTCGGATGCAGTAAAGTTCCTCTCGAGGTAAAGCTTCTTACGGTCGCTTTGCCTCGGCGTCGAGCTGAGAGAATACGCTTCCTTTTTTCCGGCACGTCAACAAAAATGTAAGCGAGCTTCCATTTTTGTCTTGCTTGGAAAAATCGCGTATTCTCGTTAACCTCTTGCCGAGGTAGCTCAGGTGGTTAGAGCACTGGTCTGAAGAACCAGGTGTCGGCGGTTCGAGTCCGCCCCTCGGCACAAAAACAATGAAGCCCGATACGAGAGTATCGGGCGATTTGTTTTGTAGCTACGAGGGCGGACTCGAAAGACGGAGCCGTGGGTCCCCATTGTGCTGAGTTTCAGGCACAATGGGGCGGCGAGTCCGGGCAGGAGGTTGTTATGAGTTTTTCTATCGAGAGATAGGTAAAAACGAATTACGAACCTGACGCCGAGTCCGCCCCATAACTTAGACTGGTTTATACTATACATATGGAGAAAAAAGTTTCCGTGAGTTTGGTAGACCAGCCAAACTATTCCTATACGCTTACTGAGCCGGTAGGGAAGAATTTTGACCCTGAATTTACGCCACACCTTACCCCCAAAGAGATGCTTGAGTTGGGCGTATTTTGTGGTCAATATATGCGCGACGGTGCCAAGGAATTTCCTGACTCATGGTTTACAAAAGCAAAGTTTACTAAAGGAGACAAAGCGGATTGCTCACTCAACTATTTTAAGGTGAATGCAAGCCAACCGCTTAGCGCATGGCAGGAAAAAGGATGGATACATCCAGACGATCCACGTGGGTGGTTTCAGTGGTACTGTCGGTATTACATGGGAAGGCGTCATGAGGATGATGAACGACAAATAAAGCGATGGAAGGCGTTTAGACGCCATGCAGCACAAGTGCGAAACAACTGCGAGAGAGGAGATATGGGTTGTCGGTCCAAACAGCGCCAGGCCCTTCTGCACTGGGCATATGATAGTCGAAAATTATAAAAACCCGGTTTCGCCGGGTTTTTATATTAACTACCTTTCACTTTCACTTTCGTTTGCCTGTCTTTATTTAACTTCGGTAGTTTTATAGTGAGTAGGCCATGTTTTTCATTTGCTTCGGCACCATCAACATCAATTTCCGCCGGTAGGACGATGGTTCGTGAGAATCCACCCCAGAAAAGCTCACGGTACACATAGTCATCCTCATCAATCTCTTTTTGTTCAACACGTTTTCCGCTAATAGTAACCATGTCGCGCGTAATCGATATATCAAGGTCGTCAGGACGTACGCCAGCTACCAATGCGCGAATAATGATATCACTGTCGTTTTGGTATACGTCGACAGTCAATTGTGCTTCTCCTGGTTCCTCTACTGGTTCAGGGTGAGTTTCGTCTTGTTGTTGATGTTGTATCGAAGGCTCAGCGGTTTCCTCAAAATCAAAGCTGTCGTCGTATTGCGTCCCAGTGAGTCTATCGAAGAATGAAGGTTTTTTAGGCATACTAATTTTATTATGTAATAATTTATTTTCTTAAGAATATTTTTTTCCACCAAGCAGGTCGGCTAATTGACTTTACTCTCTCAAGTATGAGTAACAGAAATACAATACCTACCCATACCGCTGCAAAAATGGTCAAGAGCAAGTCTGCGCGTGTATTAATTATAGAGAAATTAAAAACAGCGTGCAACAGAATGGCGAGGATAACTCCCACAGTACCATACAGTATTTGTATACTTTTTCGTTTATAGAACGCAAAGGCAAGTGCGCCGGCAATTACTGCACTTGAAAGTACATGAATGAGTGTTGCGCCTAAGAATCGAAGATTGCCCGTTATTAATCCGTGCTCAAATTGACCTTGTGCAAGCGGAGTAAGAAGAAAGAGCATATTTTCAAGTGCCGCAAAACCAAGCGCAACGGTAATAAAATAAATAGGAACATCAATTGGTTCATCAACTGCACGATTACGCAGCGCCACGAGCCACGCTGCACCGAATTTAAGTAGTTCTTCCGCTGCGGCCCAGATAAGAAGGAGCGGAAACCCAAGTGCAAAATACGTCGCAGCAAATTTTTGTATGGGGAGTACCAAAAGAACACACAACATACCGGCTCCAAACGTTTTTAATAGAAGTAGTCGTGGTTCAGGTCGCTTAAGATCCTGTAAAAGCCAGAACCCAAGCCAGATAAGCGCAGGGATAAAGCCAATTAAAAAGGCGTACCCAAATGATTGGACCCAAGAAAAATCAAACATGAGTATATTGTAGCAGTCTTGTTGAGACTATTCTGTGTCTTTTACAGGCCAAGTTGAGACCATAAGTATATCGGAATTTTTTTTCGGCAAGCTTTGCCAAATCTCCTCCGTGATAAACGGCATAAACGGGTGAAGCACTTTCAACGAAGTGGTGAGTATTTCGTAGAGCGCGTGCTGACGTGATAGTTTCGCCGTTTGATCCTCTCCTTGGAGAATTGGTTTTGATTCTTCAAGTATCGTGTCGGCAATTTCATGCCAGATATGGTGATATATTTTTTCAGATGCAAGGTGGAAACGGAATGCCTCTAAATCATGAGTAATATCGGTAAGAGTGTCATAGTGTTCACCAAGACGTTCTTTATCTTTTTCAGTGTGAACAATTTCTTTTTCAAAATTAATTTCTTCGGTTTCAGTTAAGATAAAACGGGTAATATTCCACAGTTTGTTTGCAAACTTTTTATATGCATTCACTTTATTTGGATCAAGGTTAAAATCGGTTCCAGGAGTATTACCAACCACAAGACCCATGCGTAATGCATCAGTTCCGTATGTATCGGTGATTTCAAGCGGGCTCACAACATTTCCTTTAGACTTAGACATTTTCTGACCTTTTGAGTCGCGTACAAGTCCATGAAGATACACATACTGAAATGGTGATTTTCCAGTCATGTATATACCGAGCATCATCATACGGGCTACCCAGAACTGTAAAATATCAGCACCGGTTTCCATGACTGTAGTAGGATAATATGTCTCGAAATCTTCACTTGTAGGGAAGTTGAGTGTTGCAAGCGGCCATTGACCTGAAGAGAACCATGTGTCAAACGTATCGGTATCTGCAACCATTTCTCCGTTACATTTCTCGCATACGGTAACCGTGTCTTCAATATCTACTACTGCATGATCGCAACTGGTGCAGATTTTTGCAGGGATAGGGATTCCCCAAACAATTTGTCTAGAAATATTCCAGTCACGAATATTTGAAAGCCAATGGCGTAGTGTTTTTTCGTGCTGTTCAGTGAGCACTACTGTTTCTTTTGTATCAAGGGCTTCAAGCGCTTTTTTTGCAAGTGGCTCCATCTTAATGAACCATTGGTCTCGCACCTGCGGTTCAATTTCACGGTTGCATTTATAGCACACAGGTACGGTATGTGTGTATGCCTCATCAATTTTTACTAAAAGACCTTTTTCTTTTAGTTTCTCTACAATTTTTTCTCTTGCAGTGGTAATAGGCATTCCAGAAAATTCTTCGGCAATAGGGAGAAGTTTTCCTTGCCAGTCAATAATTTGCTCCATATCGAGGTCATGGCGCTGTGCAATTTCAAAGTCAATTTCTGAATGCCAAGGAGTGATAGTCATCGCGCCAGTCCCCATTTCAGGGTCGCCAGCTTCGTCTTTAATAACGGTCGCAGTAATTGGGCCGTTAATCCACTCAAGATCTATAGTTTGTCCGTGTTCATATTCTGCGTAACGTTCATCATCAGGATGTACTACTACATATTTATCACCAAACTTTGTCTCTGGTCGAGCGGTACCAATAACAAATGGTCCGTATTGGAAGTAGTAAAAAGTATCAACACGTTCTTCATGACTAGTTTCAAGGTTTGAAAGTGATGTTTGATGTTTTGGGCACCAGTTTACCGTTCGTTTTCCACGGTAGAGTAATTCATCATCGCTGAGTTTTTTAAATGTGTTGTACACCAGACGTACCACCCGTTCATCAAGAGTAAATAGATTGCGTGACCAGTCACATGAGGCGCCAAGTTGTCGTACCTGGTTCTCCATAAACGATTTATTAAAAAGTGTAAAATCTAGGATTTCTTTATAGAGATCTTCACGATCCATACCAAAGCGTGTACGCCCTTCTTTTTGGAGTTTTTTCTCGTATACGACTTGTGTTTCAAAACCTGCATGGTCGGCTCCAGGTAACCATAATGCTTGTTTACCTTGCATGCGCGCAAGGCGAATCATGATGTCTTGGAGTGTAACGAAAAGCGCATGACCTGCGTGTAGACTCCCATTTGCGTTTGGTGGAGGCATGACAATGGTATACGGCTCAGACCGCTCTCCGGGGAGATTATCGGGGTTAAAGTAACCGCTCTCTTCCCAAAGTTTGTAGATTGCCTCCTCGGTATTTTGTGGGTCGTATGGTTTTAAAAACTTATCGTGCATATCGCGTAATTATAAAATTCATAATACCACTTTTGCCTTTATTTGCACCGTTATACAGAGGTGGAATGCTTTACAATCAATAATATAAACGGCTCACCCAGGTGAGCCGTTTATATCTATGGCATGTCCGTCCTTTAATGAGGGAAGCGACGAATAAAGTTCTATCACTGCCTAAGCTATTGCAATTATAGCTATTATGTTGCATAATAAATATAGATAAAATATATGCTTTTTTCGCTTAAAGATTGGTTTGTTCCATGTCAACGGAACAACTATCAACCTCATTTATTTCACACAATTACCGTTGTGGCGCTTTTTGCAACCATTATATTTTTCTTCGTAGCGGCTCAATTTCTTTCTTACGCATTGACTGATAATCAAGGGTTTTTAGCAGCGATAGTCTCTTCGGTACTTGTTGACCTGACAAACGCTGATCGTATTGACGAGGGACTTCACGGTCTTTCGGTAAATGAAAAATTGACCCATGCCGCAGCATTGAAGGCACAGCATATGGCGCAGAATGGATATTTTGCCCATGAGTCTCCCGAAGGATTTTCAGCATGGCATTGGTTAAATGAAGCGGCATATGATTTTTCATATGCCGGTGAAAATCTCGCGGTATTTTATGGCAATTCCGAAGATGTGGCACGTGCGTGGATGAACTCTCCACAACATCGCGCAAATATTTTAAATACACAATTTACTGAAATTGGTATTGCTACTGCAGAAGGAGTATATCAAGGTCGTCCAACGACATTCGTAGTGCAGATGTTCGGTACTCCGCAGGCTGAACCTGTTGTGCCGGCAACAGTGGCGCAAGAACCTGTGCCAACAGTTTCAGAGCCTGTCGCTGTTGTTGCTGAGGTTGAAAAGGACTCAGTGGTTGATAATGAGGCGTTTGCAATGGTGCGCGCAGAAAATAGTGTGCCGACGCCTGAAGAGGTACTTGAAAACGTAGCAGTGCTTCACCAAGAAGATAATTTTATTGCGCTTAAAAATGTAACTCCTGTAGCACCCACACAAACTAACGTAGAGCCTCAGACAAACTTCATAGAGCGGGTGGTTGCGTCACCAAAAACAACACTCGCGTACATCTATACAGTGCTCGCAGCACTCCTTAGTAGCGCGTTGGTACTTTCTGTTTTTATTGGTGCCAGTGTCCAAAGCCCGAAGAACGTGGTATCAGCACTTGTCCTTTTGGCGATGCTTGGCGCGTTGCTCCATGTATCGCAGGTGAACACTGTGGTTGCCGACGCAGAGGAAACCAGGCGACAACATCTCCAAGAGGCGAGCTCGTAGGTGCGCGTAGCGCACTGTTTATTCAGCGAGTGATTGCGAACCTCGCGCGTTCAGTTCTTTTTCAGTATCTGCTTTGCCGGCGCTGTGGCGCAAGTATGCGGCGATACCTATCATAATTGCATTATCTCCGGTTAGTCCGCTTTCAGGATAATGAAGCGTTATGTTTGGATGGTGAGAAACCAGTTCCTCTAATCCTTCACGGATATGTGTATTTGCCGCTACGCCGCCTCCGACCACGAGTGTTTTGGGATGTTGTATTTCAATGGCGCGTTTTGTTTTGTGCACCAACACATCACGCGCCGCGTCTTCAAATTCGCGAGCAATATTTTCTTTATCTTCTTGTGAAAGTTCTCCCATGTCACGCACTAAGTAGAGTACAGCCGTTTTCAGACCTGAAAACGATACATCGCAACTTTCTTCGTGTAACATCGGGCGGGGAAGTGTAATAGGGTTTTCACCACCGCGCTCGCGTGCTTTTGTAGCATATGCAGATATTTCCGGCCCACCAGGATACTCAAGACCTAAGAGGCGCGCCACTTTATCAAACGCTTCACCTACGGCGTCATCGCGCGTTTGACCCACTAAATTATATGCAAACCACTCTTTCATGGTAATAAGTTCAGTGTGTCCACCGGAAATAAGTAGTGCCAGTAATGGCAGTGCAGTGTCAGTAATATGATAGGTGTTTGGGGTGCGGAGGTCTTTTTTGAGTAGAGCAGAGGTAATGTGTCCTTCCATATGGTCAATGCCGGTCAGGGGAATATCCCAGGCAGCGCTGAGTGCTTGCGCAAAGGTAACACCGGTCCACAGTGCGGGTTCCAACCCAGGTCCGTTGGTTACAGCAATAAGGTCAATATCAGGTTTCTCGGTCGTTTCAAGGAAATCATTCACCGCTTTTTTAAATGATTCGTCACGGAGTGGTTCAAGCACATCGTCCGTTATTGTGTTGCAAGAGTCTTGTTTAAGTAGGCCTGCCTGGCGCAATGTTTCTGTGGTTAGGGGCACCAAATTTTGTTGGTGTTCACGTTTCGCAAGGGAAGGGTACACGCCGCCATACTCAGAGTGCTTAGATGCCTGAGAGTACAAGGAATCACCCAGAAGGGTATATTGGGATGATTCAATATTACCTGTCGCCTCAAGTACGGTTATTGCGGTCTCGTCACAACTGGTTTCAATGGCTAAAATTTTCATATACAGATGTTGTGGGCGATACAGGACTCGGCGTCAGGTTCCTAAGCTCATTCATCGCTCCGCTCTTCATTCACTAAGGACCTCCTGCCCGGCCTCGCCGACAAGCACTCGCTCTCGCTCGTCTTGTATACCGGCTCCGGCTTTCTCGTCCTGTGTCGCTGCTACAAACCTAAGTTGCATCATGCATGCGCATACTGCTCTAAGGTTTTGTGGGCGATACAGGACTCGAACCTGTGACCTCGTCAACGTCAATGACGCGCTCTAGCCAACTGAGCTAATCGCCCTTATTATGGGTGGGTCCAGTGTAGCTATTTTTAAATCTATATGCAATTTGGCCCCACCACTATTGTGCTCTATCCCACCGATACGCTTTATGGGCTGGGTGTGGACGCTACGAGTCCTGAAGCAATAACACGCCTGCAGCATTTAAAAGGGAGAGATGATAAAAAACCCATCTCAATTGTCGTATCCGATATAGCAATGATGAATCAGTATGTTGAGGTAACTCCGCTTGCACGAAAACTTGCTGAAAAATTTTTACCCGGAAAAATTACGTTGGTGTTAAAAGCAAAGACGCGTCCAGAGAATAGAGATGATACACCACTTGCCTCTGGAGTGGTAAGTCAGGAGGGGACTGTGGGGATACGTATCCCGGATCGTCCAGAAGCGCTTGAACTAGTACGAGATTTGGGGCGGCCGCTCACCGCAACGAGCGCGAATGTATCAGGTAAAGCAACCGCGCGGACGCCGGAAAAGATTCTCCTCCAGTTTAACGAAAAAGCGTCCATGATCACTGATGTAGTGAGTATCGGAAAACTTCCAATAAGTGAACCTTCCACTGTTATTGATGCGCGTGGAGAGAAACCAATAATTCTTCGTGAGGGCGCTATTCTTACCGCGACTATTAACGCAGCGGTTTTATAGAGAAAAATCAAGAATTGTGGATAAGGGTTGCAATTTTTAAATATATGGTGTAATTTAAGACCTGTTGCAGCCTTTAATCCAAGGCGCAGCCGATGTATAAAAATACGCGTGGGGGGATACCCCCATAAAAAGAAATCGCAAGCCCGTGAGGGCTTTTTTATGTGTCGGAAAAAAGAACAATAGATATATGGATAAAAAAACAGAACATATCCCACAGCACCCACTATTATTTGTGTGGTTTGCGACAAAACCACATAAGTGGTGGTTTTTCGGTGCCTTGCTTGCCGTCACTATTGCTAATGGTATTGGTTCAAGTATCCCGTATGTATTTGGGCGTATTGTTGATGTGGCGACACAAACCTCAAGTATGGAAACACTTAACCTCACTGGTGTGTGGTACTGGGGCGTCATGTATATAGGCGCATTGGCTGTTATGTATGTTGCATACCGCACAAGTGGTTTTTTAGGTATGCAGTTTATAACGAGAATGCAGGCTACGGGGTATCACTCACTTTTTGCATACCTCACTAAACATAGCCATACATTCTTTTCAAATCGTTTTGCAGGAGCGTTAACCAATAAAGTGGCTAACGCTGCTTTTGGTGCAGGTAACTTTGCAGAATCATTTCTTTGGAACTACTACACTACCGTCATTACGTTCCTGGTAACCGGGGCACTTATTTTCTCAGCAAGTGTTACCGTCGGATTCGTGTTCCTCGCGCTTCTTGTAGTGCTTTTTAGTATGAACTACGTGTTAGTACAGCGTCGTCGTCCGTTAGTGGTCGCGCACGCAAAAGAAAATTCAGTGCTTCGTGGTATCGCGGTTGATATTGCAAGTAATATTAACGCAGTGCAACAATTTGCACGGCGGAAACACGAGTTGGATTTCCTCGGAGTACAAGTTACCAAAGAGCGACTAGCTGATGTAAAGCAGTGGCGGATGAGTGAGTGGGTGTTGACGCTCAACAACGTCTTAATTGTTATTGCCGCTGCCGTCATGTTGTTTGTATTGGTACGACTTCTTGCTGCGCAAAGTATTACACTCGGGCAGTTTGTGATGGTTCTTACCTTAATGTTTGAAGTAGTTGGTGTCCTTACTTTTATAGGGAGTCTTATGAACGGCTTTATTCGGCGTTATGGTGAAATTGAGGAAGGACTCGATGAGGTGCTCAAACCACATGGCATCACCAATTATCCCAAAGCCGGGGATCTTGCAGTAGGCGATGGTGTGCTTTCGTTTAACGATGTCGGTTTTTCCTACGGCACACACGATGTCTTTAAAAACTTGAATCTTACGATTAAAAGTGGAGAACGCGTTGGTGTGGTAGGTGCCTCTGGTGCTGGTAAAACAACATTGGTTTCGCTTGTACTACGCCAGCATGACGTACATGAAGGAATGGTGGAAATTGATGGTCAGAATATTCGCAAAGTGACTCTCGACTCGCTCCGCTCTGCTATTGCCGTGGTGCCACAAGAACCAGCTCTCTTCCATAGGACTCTTAAAGAGAATATTGCCTACGGCAATCCAAACGCGACCGACGAGGAGATCGTTGAAGCCGCAAAACAGGCACAGGCGCATGCGTTTATTCAAGAACTTCCTGAAGGATATGACACTTTAGTGGGTGAGCGTGGTATTAAACTTTCTGGTGGACAACGGCAACGTATCGCTATTGCGCGTGCACTGCTTAAGAATGCGCCATTTTTGGTACTTGATGAGGCAACAAGCGCGCTTGATAGCGAAAGCGAAGTTGAGATTCAAAAAGCATTCCACACACTCATGGAGGGGAAGACAGTGATTGCTATTGCGCATCGCCTCTCAACACTGCGCGAGATGGACCGCATTATTGTGTTTGAAGAAGGGAAGATTGTCCAAGACGGCACCCATGAGGAACTTCTCAAAGAAGAGGGAGGAGTCTATGCACGTTTATGGAATCATCAAGCAGGTGGTTTCCTCCAGGACGATTGAACCCTTCTCGTTTAATTCATTTAAAAACACTACGATTATCCGTAGTGTTTTTAAATGAGTGGCGCTCCGCTCTTAATTACTCTAATATATTTTCTTTTTTAATATATAAACGTTCTATATATTCTTTATCTAAATATGTACGTAATGCCATTTTCCACCAGTCGTATACTTCATTGCCGGTATTTTTGTACAAAGTTTCAGCAGTGTGCAGCTTGCCGCCTCTCACTAATTCAGTGGCAGGAGGTAACATATACTTTTCAAGGAAAGGTGCTGTCTCGGAAACGAGTACCTGTAAGAGAGGATAGTGAGTATGTCTTTTATTGAAGTGCTTTATATAGTAATCATGCGGTATATCAATTTTCCCTAATACAGCATCAGATACATTAATAGTGAAAGCAGAGTTGCCAGCATAGAGTTCGTGTAAAGATTCGCATAATGCATCAAAACGGTCGAAAAATTTCACAACCTGACTTTCCAGTGTGTTTTTATGCATCACTTCCATAAGGAGAGAGCGATAGTTGTAGTTATGTATTTCTTGTGGAAATTGTGAGGCTAGTTCATTAATTGCATCTACCTCGTCTAAATCTACCTGTTGCAGCACCGCACGTCCCATTTTTGCTTTGTGTCCAGCTTGCACATCTCCTGTAATAATCTCAGCATCATCATGCACTAAAGCCATGGTAATAGCCTTTGTGGTATCGAAACTTTTATCAAAAAACTGTTCAATCAATGGCGCGGCTTTAGTTATCAAACATGCAACTTTAAGAGAGTGAAAATAAACCGTCGGACGGTAAAACATTGGGGAATAAATATGAAATCGGCCAATCTGCTCTAGTGCTGCCTTCCTTCCTTGGAATGCGTCTAATTCTGTAATAGTAGAATTCATGTGACGGTTTCAGTATAGCAGCTTACCAATTATGAATGATTTGTATCTGATATTAAAAAATCCTATTGTCAGTGCAGTAGATCTTTATGTGTTTTCAAGGTGGGCATAACTAATTGCTTTTCATTTCTCAGCATCTAGAATAGGAATAGATATGTTTGGCCTAGAAATGACTATTATCTGGATGATTCTAGGTTTTCTCTTCGCTGCCTATTCTGTTATTGGCAATGACAGCATTCAGACGTTGGGGACATTCATTGCCTCCAACCAAAAAACCAAATGGTATTACCTCTGGGCCTTCTCGGCCCTTATTTTAATTGTGACGCTTTCCATAAGTTTCTTCGCCAATAATGGTGACATTGCGTCGGGTAGGCTTGCAAAAATTCCATTCGTTGAGATTCAGTGGTATCACGCTCTGGCACCGCTCGGGTTAGTTCTTTTGACACGTTTCGGTATTCCGGCTTCAACCTCGCTCTTGGTATTGAGCGCCTTCGCTTCTTCGATGGTCTTCAGTAGCATCTTGCTGAAGTCGGCGTTAGGGTATGCTATTGCCGCAGTAGTCGCGTATGTGCTCTGGATTATTATCTACCGTTGGGATAATAAAAAGAATCCCATCGCAAAGAATAAAGAAAAATTGTGGCGAGTCTTTCAGTGGATGGCGACAGGATTCCTTTGGTATACCTGGCTTTCGCACGACATTGCCAACATCGCTGTATTCTTGCCGCGCGAATTGAATCTCTGGCAGTTCGGCGCTGTGTTGGCGGTGTTTGTGGTTGGTCTTGCCTACATTATGTATAACCGTGGTGGCAAGATACAGAACATTGTTCTTGAGAAGAGTAATACCAACTACCTGCGCAGTGCCACACTCATTGATCTTACGTTCGGTATTATCCTGCTTGTGTTCAAAGAGATGAACAATATACCCATGTCTACGACCTGGGTATTTATTGGTCTCCTCAGTGGTCGGGAGCTGGCGATGTATTCGCGCATCGTGGAATATAAACTCAAGCATGTATTCCCGATCGTGGGGAAAGACTTACTCCGACTCTTATTCGGTTTAGCCATTTCCATTCTTATTGCTTTTGCTATACAGCATGCAACCGCTATTGGTGCGTTTGTAAATCTTGTTTTTGCCGGGTAGTAACACTCCCGTCGAGGAAATTTCTGGATATGGTCCACTGAACCAACTTTCTGAACTTTATACAGACCGTAGCGGTGTTGCTATGAGTATCCAAAGGTTAGAGATTTTTCAATCGATTAAAGATGTTAAGAAATAGTTCGTCTCCGAAACTAGTATCAGTGTGATTTTCAGGATGGAATTGAAGTGCATAGATTGGTCGCGTTTTGTGTCGTATTACTTCTGGTCCATGATCGGACTCGGCAAGCACCTCAAACTCAGCTGGTAGCTCGCCTGTACCCCAACGATGGTTTTCAAATGCTTGGAATGTTGGTGTTCTGTAAAATAACTCGAGATCTTTTAAAACATGTATTTGAACAGTTCCAATTTCGTGTTCATCAAGTTTTTTTAGAACCCCTCCTAAAGCATGAATAATAAGTTCATAACCAAAACAGATACCAATGATAGGTTTTGTAGTGTTTTGTATAAATTCAATTTCGGCTTTGTATTTCTCCTCGTTACCGTAGAGTGGTCCCAAACTACTTCCTGAAAGCACAACTACATCAGCATCTTCCGTATTTTTTTCAGAAAATGCATCAAAGCAAAGTACCGATTCTTCACCAGGGATAAGTTGCTTTAACTTTTCTTGAAGTGTCGTGCCGTTATCTACTAGAAGGACATTCATTTTTCTATTTTCTCATGGTTCGGAAACCTTTCTTTCTCTAAAATTGAAAAAGGCCGGCTAAACCATGAAAAATTTGTGACCCCACGGGGAATCGAACCCCGATTTTAAGCTTGAAAAGCTCACGTCCTAACCGTTAGACGATGGGGCCAAAAGTGACCAAAAGGACCTTTAAAATATAGCATTTTGAGCAGAAAATGCTAGGATTTCCTGAGTGAGTTTCTCATTGGAGGAGTGCCCGGAATTGGTAACGGACCGCTCTCGAAAAGCGGCGCGGGAAACCGCTTGTGGGTTCGAGTCCCATCTCCTCCGCAAATGTCTAAGAAGACGCGAGAGCGTCTGATTAGCAACAATTGCGAGAAGGAGATGAGGCGAGAAAGACGGAGGCCGCGAAGCCGTGACGATAGTACACGTGGCCGAGTCCGGGCAGGAGCCACTTAGTATTTTGTGAGCAAAGCGAGACAAAATAGTTAGTGAGTTGACGCCGAGTCCCATCTCCTCCGCAAATTGTTATACTGAAAAAATGAAATCGTTAGTGAAATATAGTCCTGGAATAATTTTGAGTATTTGGCCCTTTTTTGTCATAAACGAACTAGGGATTGGAGTCGTTGCTCTGGTTCTTATAAATTTTTGGATAGGAATTGGTGTTGGGGAATATATTGCTTCACATGAGTGAAGTAGAAAAAATGAAACCTAGATTTAATTACAACTCCACCAACTACAGTTTGCTGTAAAAGTGAGTGAAAGGGGACATCTCCATAAAACCAAAATTTACTAACACACCTCCACATAGAAAGTGTAAATGTCGAAAGCGGTAGTATTATCGCTTTAATAACGCACCAGCAGATGCTGTTGCACCAAGTATAAATAGAAACGAGAATAGGTCGTCAATGTCATTATAAATTCCTGCCTCATGAAGTGCCTCAAAGATACCTAACTTACCGCCGGTTGAACTATCAATTGCGCCAAGAGAAAAAGCGCCAAAAGTTCCTGTAAGTAAAACATTACCAATAGATCTTCTTACATGAGAGCCTTCGTTGTTGTTTACGTGTTCCATGTTTTTCTTGGTTATCTACTATAATTTCATAGTACCATTCTCGTTGATATTGTGTAGCGTCACACCTATAAACGGCTCAATGCATTGAGCCGTTTATTACACACCCTTTTCACGTATACTGGAGTGTATGAAAGAAGGGGACATTAAAAAGGCGCTTAAACACCTTAAAAAAGATACGCATTTAGCACCGCTTGTTACTAAGTATGGCGCACCGGATTTGCATTGGGGGCAGAAACGTCGATCAGCATTCCAGGCGTTGATAAAAGCGATTATTTTTCAACAACTTTCAGGAAAGGCGGCACATACCATATTGAAACGGTTCCTCGCGCTCTATAATGGGCGTTTTCCAAGCCCTAAACGTCTCTCTGAGACGAGTATAGAGGATTTACGGTCTGTGGGTGTCTCAGGGCAAAAAGCTAGTTATCTGCACGATTTAGCGGCGAAGTTTATAAATGGCACAGTGAACCCACGCAGATTCCGTGTCATGTCAGATGAAGAGGTGTTTGAGCATGTGGTGGCAGTAAAAGGGGTGGGGCCGTGGACGACCGATATGTTTCTTATGTTCACGCTTGGCAGGCCCGATATATTGCCAACAGGGGATTTAGGTATTCAAAACGGTTTTAAAAAACTTTTCAAACTGAAAGAGCGTCCAACACCAGAGAAGATGCAAGAACGTGCTAAACAGTGGCGCCCGTATCGCACCATTGCGTGCTGGTACCTATGGCGATTGGCGGATGAGAATAACTCAAGTCGTTAAGCTAATGAGCTTTTAAAAACAGATAGATATCTTCGAGTGCTTTTACCGCATCGCCGGCGGCAATATTGTTTTGGTGGTAAAGACCGTTAGTACAATCACCGGCTGCCCAGACACCTGCGACAGAGGCACGCTGCGTTTTACAATCAACAACAATACGTTTAACTTCATCACGCTCCACGACTCCTTCAAACATATCGGTATTTGGTACAAAACCAATTTCAACAAAGATA
Source organism: Candidatus Phycocordibacter aenigmaticus (assembly GCA_045401115.1). Classification (GTDB taxonomy): domain Bacteria; phylum Patescibacteriota; class Minisyncoccia; order Phycocordibacterales; family Phycocordibacteraceae; genus Phycocordibacter; species Phycocordibacter aenigmaticus. Next base: position 406,866 of record CP174359.1, read on the forward strand.
CCGCTCACGTTCAACGTGTGCTCTTCACCAGTGTTTGTGTCTTTGTATTTCAGACCAGTTACGAATTTTTCTCCCATAACTTCGGTCGTCTCAGCATTCGTGATTCCGGTCATATTCTCGTGAGCGAGAACATTCTTAACAGTTATCGGGTCAGCAACATATTCATCCCGTCGTTGAAGGAGTGTGACTGATTTAGCGTAGGCGAGCAGTTGTGCTGCTGTTTCAAAACCGGCGTTCCCGCCACCGATAACCGCAACGTCTTGCCCAGAGAAAAGCGGACCGTCACATGATGCACAGTAGGTGAGGCCTTTATTATCAAATTCTTTAGCACCTGGCACATCGAGTTTACGACGTGAACCACCAGCGGTCATGAGCACTGTTTTCCCAACGACTGTTTTTTCATCACGAGTGCATACCGCAAAATGCCCATCTTGTTTTGTTACTTTTGTTACGCGGTCACCAACAGTGATATCAACCATATCCTTCGCATATTCGCGCACATGTTCTTCAAGCTTCTTTGCAAGGTCAACGCCTGAAATGTGTTTTTCACCAATCCAGTTTTCAATGTCTTCAGACACGATACTTTGTCCGCCAAATTCTTCGGTAATGAGTGCGGTTTTAAGTTGCTTGCGGGCGGCATATACCGCAGCAGCGCTGCCTGCCGGACCGCCACCAATAATAATTAAATCGTACATAGTGTTATCGGCATCTGTGTTGTTTGTAGGCATAGGTTGAGTGGTAAGAGTGTCTTTAATATCATGCATTACTGGTGTGTGTGGTTTTTTCTTCTCTAACACATGAGCGCTATGCATAAATAAACGAAAGTGGTGAATAATTCTTAAATTTTAACAGAGAAACAGTAAAACAAAAAACACCGCGCGGGCGGTGCTTTTTTGAATAAAAACTAAGAGATGTTAACTTTTGCGATTACGTCGCAAAAATGCAGGCACAGCACCCCAATCATCGTCATCTTCGTCTGTTACTGGCTTTGGTCGGGTACCTTTCTTTTCATCAGCGCTTGATGTTTTCTCAGCGTTCTCTTCAGCATCTACTTCAGGAAGAGCGGTGTTATAAATACGCCCTGTCTCTTCTTTCACTTCTTCACTTTTTTCCTCTTTCTTGGGTGTCCCTCCCATTTGGAAGAGTGGAGTACCGCTCTGTCGGTTCATTGATTCTTCAGGAAAACCGGTTGCGATTACCGTTACCCGAATTTCACCGCGTTTCAGTTGCTCATCTTTAGAAGTACCAAAGATAACTTTTGCATTTTTATCAATACTATCGGTAACAATTTGTGCGGCTGCTTGTACCTCAAGAAGTCCCAAATCTTCACCGCCGGCAATAGAAAGCAAGACTCCTTTAGCTCCGGTAATTGAAATATCAAGTAGTGGTGAGTTAATGGCTGCTCGTGCTGCCTCTTCTGCACGCTTTTCACCACTGGCGATACCAACACCCATAAGAGCGCTACCGGCATCTTCCATAATTGCTTTAATGTCAGCAAAGTCGAGGTTGATATTACCTGGTGTGGTGATGAGGTCAGACACACCTTCTACGGCTTGGCGGAGTACTTCGTCACACATAGCGAAAGCACTCTTTACTGTAGTGTTTTGATCAACCACTGCAAGAAGGCGATCATTAGGGATAATAATCAGCGCATCAACTTCTTTACGAAGTTCTTCGAGACCACTTTCAGCAAGACGTTGACGTTGCTGTCCTTCAAAAGAGAATGGGCGAGTGACCACTGCTACGGTCAATGCTCCGGTTTCTTTTGCCATTCGTGCGACAACAGGAGCTGCGCCGGTACCAGTGCCACCACCCATACCTCCGGCGATGAATACCATATCAGAGCCGCGGAGAGAGTCTTGGATTTCTGCTTGTGTTTCTTCGGCAGCACGTTTACCGATTTCCGGATTCATTCCGGCACCGAGTCCACGTGTTAAATTTTTACCAATATGAATTTTTGTTTTCGCAAGTGATTTTTGTAAGTCTTGCGCATCCGTATTGATAACTAAAAAGTCCACCCCTTTTACTTTTGAGGTGACCATATGGTTTACCGCATTCGCTCCTGAACCACCAACACCGACAACGCGGATACGTGCTGCTGATTCCAATTCTTGATGTACCTGAGGCATGGCTAAATATATCTAAATTATCGATTAATATCGTCTGGCATTCATCATACTTGCTATGACCGGTAAAGTAAAATGCTTGACTTTTATTTTATATATTGTGTGTTTTATCTCACATTATTATGCGGGAATGTATAGAAACGTACTACATCGTAAACTTGCAGGAGTGATATGATAAAACGTATGGATTATTACACAGCTGCTGAATCGGCTCATGAATCAGGAGACACAATTCGAATGCTAGAGGAATTTTTTCAAGAATTTCGTGACGGCTTAGATGAATTAAATCTCGAACATGTTCCACTGATTATTTCGCTTGTTGCCGCTTTCTCTGTTCTTTTATGGATCACAGAAAAATCAGATAAATAACAACGAGTTGTATTTTAAGGAAGAAATTGTTTAAAGAATGAACTAATAGTGTCACCAAGTTTTTCAAACGTATTACGTAATGCTGAGCGCTCAGCTGATTCTCCTGTAAGACCCCAAATAGTAAGACCGTAGGCAACGGCCCAAGTAGAGTCTTTTATTTTTCCACCCTGCGCATTATTGAGTAGTGCAGTTTTTGAAGGAAGTTTCAGTGCCGCTTCAGCAATATCTTTTACTGGTCCAATGCCGCTGCCGCCGCCAGAGAGAATAATACCGGCAGGTAAGAGGCGATCTTTCTCTAACTTTTTCAGGTGTGCATCGATGAGCTCAAAAATATCTGTAAGACGTGCCGAAAGGATGTCATCAAATCTTTTCTTAGGAAATGAACTACTGATTACGGCACCCAATTTTAATTGTTCTGCTTCTTCAAGAGAAATACGTAAACCAAGTGCAATATCTTTCGTAATATCCATTGAACCAATTTTAAACACTTTTACGGATATCGGTGCACTGTTTTCAAAAATAACAATTGAAACCGTTTCAGCGCCAATGTTAGCCAGTACACACCCCGCACGTTTTTCGGCATTAGTGACTGTAACAATTGACCCGGCAAGTGGAGACGCCATAGTGTCACCAACTGAAATATCAGCATTCTCGACCGCCTCTATCAGGTCATTCATATGTTGTTCAAGGCAGGTAACAAAAAGTGTTTCAACTGAGAGTTTAGACCCTTTCATCCCTTGTGGTCGTCCCAACACCTCACCGCCATCAATGGTGTACCCCATAGGGATAGTGTGGAGTATGTGGCGATTCATTAGACGGCCATTAATTGATTCTTGTGCGTTATTGACCGCACGTTCTACGTCAAGATCAGTCACTTCACCATCAGCACGCGCAATGACGGTTTCTCCACGTGAACGTACCTCGTCAAGTCCAATGCCGCCAATAGATAAAAATGCGCTGCGAATTTTTACGCCAGCCGCTTCTTCTGCTTGTTGCGCAGCGCTGCGTATAGCACGAGTCACATCGCCAATATTCATAATATAGCCATGCCGTAAACCTTTACTTTCCGTAAAGCCGGTGCCGATTACCTTTGGGGCACCACCACGCCCATCACCTTCGCGAGATACGACTACACGAACTTGAGAGGTGCCAACGTCAATTCCTACTGCGATTCTGTTTTTCATAGTATAGATAAGTTGGGTGATGTTTAGAGAACGGTGGTAGAAGTTACCCCCTCAGTATACGTTGGGTGTGGTATAGAAAATACTTGACACCACCGCTCTTCTAATTTCTCCATTGTACGCCCATGATCGTAGCCCTTCAAATGTAATAAACCGTGGATAAACACGTACTGTGTATAGTCACGCAGTGTCATGTTAAATTTTTTTGCTTTACTACGCAGTGTGTGTGGGTTGAGAAAAATTTCTCCTTCTTTTTTATTGAGTGGAAATGCCAGAATGTCGGTTGGCATATCTTTCCCGCGATATTTTTTATTAAAAGAGCGCATACGCGTAGTACCAATAAGTACTACTGAGAGTGTGTAACGAGGGCCAAGTATGCGTATCGCAAAATCTTGCAGGGGTAGTTTGTTTATGAAGCTGCTGGTGCGTCGCGCAACAGTACTCTGCAATGAGTACTGTTCGTTCTTAAAGGTTGGTGTGCGTGTTGGTGACATATCCTGCTTCTCTCTATAGTAGCAAGCAAAAACAGTATCGTATTGTTTTTTGGCGCTCAAACTGTGGGCGCTTTTAATATTAAAAAAACACCCACGTCATGTGGGTGTTTCAAGAGGAGACACTTTATCGTCGACGTCCTCCGCGAGTACGCGGTTGGATAAGTCCCATAAGTTCCATTTCTTGACGTTTCTCTTGCTTTGCTAAACGGCGTAGAGCTGAATCACGACGTTTATTCTTTGAAACAGCTCGCTGGTGGAAGCGGATACCTTTTGCGCGACGCACCACACCAGACCCCTGTACACGCTTACTGAAGCGGCGGATAAGAGACATGGTGTTCTCCGAACTGTTTTTCTTTACTGATGCACTAATCATGTAGGCAATTAAAACATGAAGGGTAATAGTTTGCAAGACAGCGCTGTAGTTTACGCCTATATTGAGTTCTTAAATATTTTATGGCATAGTCTCCATACTATGAAAAAAGAGAATACGTCTGATGAAATTATTAAGGACGCAAATCATGCCTTAAACTGGTGGCATAAAAAAGGTGGATCTGGAGGTGCGCTTGTGGGCGGAATTCTCGGTTTAGGAGCTGGACACGTTAATTTTGAACAAATGGTTGGTCTTGATGATGTTTCTCCTCTTGCAGTTATAGCCTTTGGAGTATTTGCTGGTTTCTTTATTGGAAGAACAGTGGGGCCAGAAATTGGTGATATTCGCTACGATTTTATTATAGAACCTGTCGAAGACCGACGGTTTAACGATTAACGTACACACCCATGTTTTATGGGTGTGTTATGTCACACTCTTTATATCCGCAATAACCTCTGGAAAGTTTTCGCCAATGAAATGATGTCGGTCGTCAAAGGTGCGTACCGTTGCTTTGGGGAGTCTTTCTACATATCGCGTGAGATGTTCATAAGGGACGACCGGATCATCAGTGCTGTGGTAGAGGAATAGACTATCTACCTGTGTGGCTATGTTATCGAGGTTATCAGGGAGAACAAATTCGCTGTCTTTATAGCGTGGGTGTTCCTTATCAATATGCGGGGCAGCCACTGAAAAGAAACCGCGTATTTTTTTAGGAATAGTTTCTTCAGCCAGATATTTCATTAAAAACAACCCACCAAGAGAATGACCAAGGAGTATTACCCCATCATCAATAAGAGGAATAATATTTTCGAATACCGCTTTCCATTCAATATACCGCGGAGCATCTTTAAACGGCATGCGCGGTGAGAGCACGTCGTACTCATGTCCGAGTGTTTTTTGTAGGTTACCGCGCCAACTTTGTTTTGACCGTAAGCGGTCAAGAGTTATTTCTTTATTTTTAATTTCTTTAAGAAACGCATCGCGAGAATAGCCAATAAATTCACCTCCACCATGTATGGACAGAACTTGTTGCATAGATTATGCACGTACTCGGTTCATGCGAGAAAGAAAAGCATCGGCCGGAATGGTTTCTTGTACTTGGGTCTCTGTATTTTTTAGAATTACCGTGCCATCGAGTGCTTCGCGTTGTCCGATAATTACGATGTATTTTGTTTGCGCTGCTTTTGCACGTTCCATCTGGTCTTGAATGGTATCAGCAAGCAGTGCCTGTTCAAGCGCAATTTGTGTGCGCCAAAGTGCATCAAGGAGTGTAAAGGCACGCATTTTTGCAATTTCTCCAACATGAACCACAAAACATGATGGTGTGTAATCGTGGTGCGATGCACGCATATTTAATTGGTCACTCAACGCGACACTAATACCGATAATATCTGTGCGCTCTTTCTTTTTACCGCGTTTATTTTCATGGAATCTACCACCGCTTGCAACACGAACAACGGTCCCTTTTTTATCTTCAGCTTCAATAGCAAACACAAGTTCACGTTGTGTATTAGGGGAATAGGGAAGTCGTGCGTCAAGTTCATATTCAATCTCGAGTGTTTCAAATAGTGAGATTGTCTCTAGCATTATTTTTCGTGATGATTCTGAAAGATAGTCTATGGTGCGTGGCAGATGTTCAGCAAGAGGGTTTTCTTCTTCAATAAGTGTGCGTGCCGCACCATCAGGGTCCTTTGCTGACATTTCCACTACATCTTCAGGGAGATCTTTTAAGTATTTTTTAAAGAAATTACCAAGCTCTCGTACATAACGTTTTCGTGAATCTTCGTCACCGACTGAAGAAATAAGAACGATTGGGTTATTAAAACCTGCTGCTTCAACAGTCGACAAAGCCGCTTTCACCACAAATGCTTGTGCGATTGAAAGTTTAGGGCTTGCGGCGGCAAATACTACATTAGTGCCACCACCTTTTTTTGCAGTGGCCCATGTTTGTGTTGTTTGTTCAACATGACCCAAGCGGCTCGCAAGTGTTGCAACCAATGCGGTATCTCGATCTGTATCTTCAGGTATATCTTGCAAATCGTTTCTCGTGATTGTGGAGGGTGTTGCACCAAAGCCGTAGGTTTGCGCAATTGATGATACAGCGGCGTCAAGTGATTCGTAACGTGGTCCTCGTTCAAAAGTTTTCATAAGTAAAATGGTTATGGTGATAGTTGGTAATCATGTGCCCCGGGGAGTATTTCAAGGCGGCTTGGTGGTAAAAGTCGCATATACGCACGACCGACGATTTCGTCGCGCTTTAATACTCCCCATGTACGAGAATCTGAACTTTTTTGACGATTATCTCCTAATACAAAGTATTCATCTTCACTAAGAGTGTATGCGCCATATTCATCTTGAAGCTGGTCTAATTCCAGGTAATGTTCATCAAGTACACGTGGAGGGGTTTCAATCCCTTCACGATGAATACGGATACGGTTTCCTACTATTTCAACAGTTTCTCCAGGGAGTCCAATAACTCGTTTTATAAAAAATACCGAATTATCTTTCGGATAACGCAAAATAATGACGTCACCACGCGCTGGCTCATTAAAACGATATGAAACTTGATCAACAATGAGGTATTCACCGCTCGAGAATGTCGGTTCCATTGACGCACCACGGACAATAAACGGTTGGGCGATAAAAAAACGAATCGGAATAACAACGAGAAGCGCAATCAGTGCAAACTTTACTAAGTCATCAACAACACCATCACGTTTAGTTGTCTTCATTACCGAACATTGTACCTACGTGAACACTGAAGTCAATGTATTTGGACTATACGCACTGGCGCCTCACGTTTTAAAAGGTAGAATAGAGTGTACGGTCGGTAATTTTTTAGTATTACTGACTACATACTGCAAAATATTTTCTATTTTTTATGTTTACTATTGTTGGATTAGGAAATCCGGGAAGCGAATATACTTACACGCGGCATAATGCGGGACGCAGTGCAGTGCAAGAGCTTGCTGAGGCGCATGATATTGCGCTTAAAGAGCATAAAAAACCAAACTTGTTGGTTGGTACCGGTGATATATATGGTGAGCGTACTCGTTTAATTGTGCCGGACACTTTTATGAATAAGTCTGGTGCAGCAGTATCTAAATATGTAAAAAGCGTAAACGCGGCAAAGAAACTGATTGTTGTACATGATGAGATAGACCTACCATTAGGTATTGTGCGTGTTTCATTCGGTTCTCGATCGGCAGGACATAATGGTGTAAAAAGTATTGAGCGTGCTATTAAAACAAAAGAATTCATTAAAATTCGTATCGGTGTTGCAAAGCCGGGAAAAAAGAAGGGGAGCATAATTGCCAAAAAACCCACAGGGGACCAAGACACGGTCGATTACCTTCTTGGAAAATTTACAAAAACAGAACGAGAAAAACTTGGAGGACCTATTCAAGACCGAGTATTGCTTTCTATACAAACTATTCTTGAAACTCGTGACCCCATACAAGGTATGAATGCTGTAAATGGTTTACCCCCACTGTAGAGGTATTGTTTATATATACGCATTTAATTAAAAAATAATCCTGCAAAACAGGATTATTTTTATGTGTGTGTGAAGAGAAAACAATCTTATTCTCCAATTTGAGTATAAGAGAGCGTCATTTTATGCTCTTCTGGCTCAAAGAGGGTAATCTTGAATTGGTATACCTTACCAAGTCCAAGAGTTTCTTTAAGTTGTTCTTCACTTTCAAACTCTGAAACATGCACCAAGCCGGCTACACCTTCTTCGATTGAAGCGAGGGCACCATACTTGTTGTACTTGATAACTGCCGCCTCCACGAGGTCGCCCTTTGTGTACTGTTTCGCAGCAGATTGCCATGGATCTTCACGTAGTTGCTTGATTGAGAGTGAGATTTTTCCATCTTTCACTTCAATTACCTTCACTTTTGTTTTATCACCAACTTTAGCAAAGGTGCGAGGGTCTTCCACAAGGCCCCAGTCAATTTCAGAGATGTGTACTAATCCTTCAAGGCCGCCTTCAACTTTAACAAAGATGCCAAAGTCAACGATGCCAGTCACTTCTCCTTCGAGTACATCACCAACTTCGTATTTTTCTACTGCAGCTGCTTGTGATGTTTCTTCGGTCGTGTCACGTTCTGAGAAAATAAGTTTTCCTTCGCGTGGGTCAGCGGTAATGATACGTACGGTGAACTGCTCACCAATAAGCTTTTTCAATTCATCAAGAATCAGCATTTTTTCACCACCTTCAACACGTGGATAGTGTTCAGGTTTGAGCTGACTTGCTGGTAGAAATCCATTGATACCTTGCCAACCAATAATCAAACCACCTTTGTTAGCGTCTTTTACAGGGAGCTCAAATACGGTGCCTTCAGCAATTGCTTCTGCGGCATCAGACCAAATCATGGCCTGACGAGCTTCTTTAAGTGAAAGCTCAATATAACCGTCTTTATTTTCAGTATTTACAATTTTTGCAGAGACAGTGTCTCCGTGCGCAATCTTTTTAAGAATGTCACGAGCTGCAAGGTATTCGCGTCCATAGATAATACCGGTTCCAAATGGAGGAAGGTCGATATATACACGGCCACTTTGAATAGCCACTACAGGACCTTCAATAGTCTCACCTTCACTCGGCGGTGCCGGCGTCTCTTCAATAAAGGTGTTCATAGCACCTGTGTCTTTTTCTTGTTCTTGTGTAGTCATAGTCAGTGATCAATCTGGCTTTCATTACCTTACGATAATGAGGGTTACTCCAGATCGAAGTGGAACTAAAAAATCGCTTTAGCGCGATTGCCGTACTATAGCGCTTGTACCTGGAAATGGCAACCGTTTACGTAATGCAATACATCGCACACCCCCTGGTCAACACCCGGGTGTTGACCAGGGGGTGTGAACATCAATACACACTATTTTATAGTGTTGCGATACGGAGTAAGGTATACTTTCGCATATGGTTATTACATATCTTGGAGGAAATTGTTTCAAACTCACTTCTGGTGATACTACTATTGCCGTAAACCCACCAGCAGCTGGAAGTAAACATAAAGTATCAAAATTTGGTTCTGATATCGTTATTATCCCTGTCGAACACGAAGACTGGAATGGTGTGGAGACTGCAACCCATGCTTCAAAAGAACCTTTTGTCGTTCGCGGTCCTGGTGCGTATGAAATTGGTGATGTTGTGATTACCGGTTATGCGGCCCCAGGCGCGGTTGTCGGGGAGAACAGTGATTATGGTAATACCGTCTACGCCGTGCAATTTGACGGTATGAAGCTGCTTTTGCTCGGCGCATTAGCGTCAGAGAGTTTACCGCAAGAGGCACGCGCTGAGGTAAGTGGTGTTGATATTGTTTTTGTGCCACTTGGAGCGAATGTGCTTGATGGGAAGAGTGCACATAATCTTACGGTGGCATTGGAGGCAAATGTACTGATTCCGCACGCGACAAATGGTGACGAAGACTTGAAAGCGTTTATTAAACTTGCTGGTGCGGAAGGAGTAAAAGCGCAAGATAAACTAACACTTAAACCAAAAGATCTTACTGACCTAAGTGGTGAAGTGGTACTGCTTAAAAAATAGTGAGTGCCATATGGTGGATTGTGTAGCTTGAATACTATTATTTAGCGGTACAATTCAAAAGCAATGCTTTTAGACTATATTGAACGCTTAAGGAAGCAACCGCTTGTCCAACGGAGACGTATTGCTACCAGTGTGACAATTGTCATTGTTATTTTTTTAGCACTTATCTGGTTTGGGAGTAAACTCATACCGTATTTCACTAGTTCATCAAAAATTAAAGAAACCACCCCGTCAACGTATCAAAAAGATTCAGGAATTCGTGCTCCATATGAAGAGTAATGGTCTGTATTCTCTCCTGAATAATTGTTATACTAATATAAAATATGGCCCGTAAAAAAAATAACGAGACTCCTGAAGAAATTCCACAGCATACTGGAGTGATTGAGCACTCTATTGTTGAGGAAATGCGTTCAAGCTATTTGGATTATGCCATGAGCGTTATTACGTCTCGTGCGATTCCTGATGTGCGTGATGGTTTAAAGCCGGTACATCGTCGCATTCTCTTTACAATGCATGAGTTGAATCTTAATCCCGGGGGGAAGACGCGTAAGAGTGCAAAAATTACTGGTGATGTGACCGGTAACTATCACCCGCATGGAGATGCGGCAGTATATGATTCACTTGCGAAAATGGCGCAAGATTTTACATTCCGCTACCCATTGGTTATTGGACAAGGTAACTTTGGTTCAATAGATGGCGATGCTCCGGCTGCGCCACGTTATACCGAGGCAAAAATGAGCCGTGTTGCAGTGGAGATGCTTCAAGACATTGAAAAGGAAACAGTTGCGTGGCGACCTAACTATGAAGGAACTCGAAAGGAGCCTATTGTATTACCTTCAGTGCTACCGAATCTTCTTTTGAATGGAACTCTCGGAATTGCAGTTGGTATGGCAACTAATATTCCGCCACATAACTTAGGTGAACTTATTGATGCAACTGTACATCTTGCTGATAATCCAAAGGCGTCTATCGATGACTTGATGGAATTCATTAAAGGACCTGATTTTCCAATGGGAGGAATTGCCTACAATATAAAAGACATTGCTCAGGCGTACGCAACAGGACGAGGATCAGTAGTAGTACGCGGAGAAACTGATATTACGGAAGACAATAAAGGAAATCCGCAAATTGTTATTTCATCTATTCCGTATCGTGTTAACAAGGCTGATTTGATTGTAAAAATTGCTGACCTGGTCCGTGACAAGAAACTTGATGGTATTAAAGACTTACGCGATGAATCAACCAAAGACATTCGTGTAGTTATCGATTTGAAATCATCAGCACAGCCACAGGCGGTATTGAATTATTTGTATAAACATACACAACTTGAAGACTCATTCCACTTCAATATGGTGACGCTTGTCGATGGTGTACCGCAAACGCTTTCACTCGATGGCATTCTTTCTAATTTCATTGAGCACCGCAAAGAAGTAGTGAAGCGTCGCACTGAGTTTGATCTACGTAAAGCACAAGACCGTGAACATATTTTACTTGGTCTTAAGAAGGCACTCGATCATATTGATGAGATCATTGCGCTTATTAAGAAAGCAAAAGACGTACCAACAGCGCACGCTGAGTTGATGAAGAAATTTAAATTCTCTGATCGTCAAACCACCGCTATCCTTGAAATGCGTCTTTCAAAACTTGCCGGTCTTGAGCGTAAGAAAATTGAAGAAGAATTAAAGGAAGTGCAAAGTTTAATTAAAGAACTCGAGAGCATTTTAAAGTCACCAGCAAAAATGCTGACAGTAATTAAAAATGAATTAAAAGCAGTTGGTGAAAAACATGGCGATGAGCGTCGTACAAAAATTGTAAAAGGTGGGGTGAAGAGTATGTCTATGGAAGACCTTATTCCAGATGAGCCGGCAATGATGACATTGACGAATAATGGATATATTAAACGCACGAACCCATCTGAGTATAAGAAACAAAAACGCGGAGGCGTAGGAGTGGTTGATCTGTCAACTAAAGATGAAGATTTTGTCACTCGGTTTGTTGAAGGTTCAACACATGATGCAGTATTGCTCTTCACTGATAAAGGCAAGGTATACCGTACTCGTATGTACGATATACCTGAAGGACGTCGGGCAACGAAAGGTAAGTCGGTGATGAATGTGCTACCTCTCTCGCAAGAAGAACACGTGACGAGTGTGGTTATTGTGCCAAACGGTAAGAAAAAAGATGATAGTCATGCTGATTCGTTTATGTTGGTCACACAACATGGGGTCGTTAAGAAGGTGGGAGCTGACCACTTCGAGGATGTTCGCAAAAGTGGCATTATTGCTATAAAACTTGCTGATGACGATCGTCTTATCGCGGCGCTGCCGGTTTCAGTAAAAGAGAGTGTTTCTTTGGTTACCGCAAAAGGGCAGTCAATCCGTTTCAAAGAGAGTGACGTTCGTGTAATGGGGCGAACTGCCGCGGGAGTATGTGGTATTAAGGTAGGTAAAGGTGATTATATTATTGGCGCCGACGTGGTGCGTAATGAAAAAGAGTCATATCTGCTTGTAGTAACCGATAAGGGATATGGAAAACGTACTCCAGTAAGTGAATATAAATTACAAAAACGAGCCGGAAGTGGTATAAAAACCGCAAATGTCACTGCTAAGACCGGTTCGGTTATAGCCGCTCTGATTGTTGATGAGACAATGAGTGAGTTTATTATCGCGTTAAAGAATGGTCAGGTAGTACGTACTGAATTAGAACAGGTACCAATCCTTGGTCGTGCGACACAAGGTGTGCGTGTGATGAAGTTGCGCGACGGTGACGCTATTGCAGCATTTGTAGCATTCTAGTTTTATATCCATATATCACTGATACTGTGACACCAGACACTAATGTCTCGTGCTAGCATGTAAGGAATAGTTATGTTTCTTCAACCAGCTGACATAGTAAAGAATATGCCGTTGTACGCTGGTATGCGTATTGCAGATTTTGGTTGTGGCTGCGGAAACGTATCGTTTCTTCTTGCCGATAAGTTAGATGAATCATCAACATTGTATTCATTTGATATACACCCTGAACAAATTGCAACATTGACGCAGGAAAGAGACCGGCGCGCTATTGAATATATGTTTCCCATGCGTGCAGATTTAAATACACATATTCCATTGCGCGACGATATCCTTGATGCAGGTCTTGTTTCTAATACGTTGCATGCTTTACATGATCGAGATCAGTTTTTGCGCGAGTTGATACGCACACTAGTGCCAGGAGGTACAGTGTTGTTCGTTGATTGGTTGCATTCTTTTAAAAACATGGGCCCTCCTGAAAATATGGTTATTGATCCAATAACTGCTTCCACGTTGTTTTCTAATAATGGGTTTGTTTTGGGCGCCACTATTCCTGCGGGAACACACCACTACGGTTTTCTCGCTAAGAAGCCATACCTTTAATACTGTGGGTTATAAACTGGCAGTCATTGAGGAAAGGCTGTATCCTAAAGAGCAATGAAACCGTTCCAACTCGGCATGATTGCGGCGTTTGCCCTTCTCGCCCTAATATCAATTACTATTTTTGCGACATTCTCTGGTTGTGACAGTGAGTCAGTTGGTTCGGTCACTATTTGGGGCACTGTCTCTGAAGAGACTATGAGACTCGTATTTAATGAAGTTCGTAATACACACGGCGGCTTTAACGGAGTGAGTTATGAAATGGTACCGGCGGATACTTTGATTACTAACTTAGTAGAAGCCATTGCAGCTGGGCGTGGTCCTGATTTAATCTTGTTGCCGGCAGCCTCTATTGGTAGTGAACAAGATAAATTACTTGTTATTCCATACTCTGAAATATCACGGCGAAGTTTTCAAGACAGTTTTGTTGAGGCGGGCGAGATTTTCCTTGATGAACGTGGTGTTTTAGGATTGCCGTTTTATATTGATCCATACGTGATGTATTGGAACCGTTCGCTATTTTCACAAGCAGGTATTCCTCGTCCAGTGCGGTATTGGGATGAATTCTCAGATGTTGCTCCGCTTCTCTCACAAGCAAACGAATCAGGGACACTTACACAAAGTGCGGTGGCACTAGGTGAGTGGGGGAATGTTAATCATGCAAAAGATATCTTCTTATCATTGATTATTGGTTTAGGAAATCCAATTGTGCAGAAAAATCAAGAAGGCGAGTATCAGGTAACTTTGACTGCACGCGGTGAAGGATCGGAATTACCAGCAGCGTCCGCGCTCCGTTTCTTTACTGAGTTTGCCGACCCGGTACAACGTGTGTATTCATGGAATCGTTCATTACCGGAAGCGCGTGAAGCGTTTCTTGCAGGAGATTTGGCAGTCTATCTCGGTAAAGCTAGTGAGGTAACTGCTATTCGTGCTTCTAATCCTAACTTAAACTTTGATATTGCCCCATATCCTGAAGTGCGTGGTGGAGTAGTTGCTGTTCCAGCAGATTTGTATGCTTTTTCGGTGCCACGTGGCGCAAGTAACACTAGTGGCGCACTTGCGGCAGCACAGATACTTTCAAATAGTGTTGCGCAAAAAGCACTCGTGAGTGTCACTGGGTTACCTTCGGTTCGACGCGACGTACTGTCAGTCTCTCCGGAAAATCCTTACGAAGCTACGTTTAGAGACGCTGCACTTAATGCATATTCCTTCCGTGACCCTAATCCAAAACTTTCTGACGATATCTTTAAGCGTATCGTTGAAGGTGTTTCAAGTGGTCGCTTTCGGATTAATGAAGCACTGCGTAGTGGACAGGAGGAGCTCGAAGAGCTTCTTGGGGTACAATAAAGATACAACTTTATTGGTAATATACACATTATGAAATCTTTTTTAATACATCTCTTTATACTCGCTCTTTTTGTAGCACCAAGCGCTGTGATGGCTTCAAGTCACGGCGGTCTCAATAACCCACTTGGACCAGACTCAATTTCTGAATTTTTCACTGCACTTCTCGGATTGATTGCACAAATTGCCTTTCCTGTCGTGGTACTTTTTATTATCTTTATCGGCTTCCGTTTTGTACAACACTCAGCTACAGGAGATGCAGAGGGGCTCAAGAAGGACCGAGAATACTTTCTTTGGGCGTTAGTGGGTGCGTTGCTAGTACTTGGTGCACAAGCACTATCATTCGCTATTGAAGCAACTGTTAATAATCTTACGCCGTAATTACTATGGGAAACGATCTTACTGACTTCATTAATCAGCTTACAGGAATCATCAGCGCGATCATCCCGATTCTCGTATCGTTAGCACTCCTTTTCTTTGTGTGGGGACTTGCTCAGTGGCTCTTAAATATGGCTGATTCAGAAAAGCACAAGGAGGGTAAACAACGTATGATGTGGGGCATTATTGCATTATTCTTTATTGTGTCAGTGAGCGGTCTTATTATGGTACTCCAAGCAACCTTTTTCGGGATGTCTGCAGGTTCGCTGTCACCGAATAAAGATTCTCAGCCGACTAAGTCGTTTGGTTTCTAATAACATTTTGAAACTGTGCGATATCCACATAGGCACGCATAAAATCAATGCGGAGAGCAGTAAATGCTATACTAGAGGGGTACTATAACTATAGATAATATAAAAACATTATGACAACGTTAAATGATATTTTGCAAACTATCGCTGGCTTAATTGACCTTGCAACACCAATTGTGGTTGCTCTTGCACTGCTGTACTTCTTCTGGGGTCTTGCGCAGTACATCCTTAATGCAGGCGATGAGAACAAGAAGAAAGAAGGTCGTGAAATCATGATCTGGGGCATTATTGCTCTCTTCGTTATGGTTTCTATCTGGGGTATTGTAAACGTCATCCAAGACACGTTTGACCTTCGTGGCGGTACTATTGAAGTGCCACAAGTTGAGACCAACAATAGGTAAACTGTGTGAGTGAGGAACAGTATACAGGAAATGAAAAAGACGTAACGCCTGCAAATGCGCTCGGAAGACTTTCTGAGCGTACGCAGGCGTCTCGTTTTACCGGATTACTTATCGCGTTGGTGTTGGTTTTTGTATTAGCGCTTTTAATCGGTTTAGTGGTACGAGGTGTCACGGGTAAGGAAAATGTCCCTGAAGTACCACGTGTCAATCAACAATAACCCCTGCATATGAACGATCTCTCAATCTTTATAGATAACTTTGTACGTTTTATTATCAATCCACTGATCGGACTTCTTATGGCTTTGGCGGTTGTGTATTTCTTATGGGGAGCAGCACAGTTGGTACTCAACGGAGGAAGCGAAGAGGGGAGAAAGAAAGGTAAAGATGCTTTATTGTGGGGATTAATTGGTCTCTTTATTATGGTTGCTGTTTTCGGTATTCTACGTGTCGTCGTAGGTACATTTGTGCCTGAAGCAGTGACTTTCTAGGGGTTATATTTTAGAGCGACAAATAGCATTTTATTTGATACAGTATCTACGCTGCTCTTGTGGCAGCATTGTTCTTTACAGGATGTGTCATATGGGCGAGTGGCGGAATTGGTAGACGCGCGTGGCTTAGGACCACGTATCTTCGGATGTGGAGGTTCGAGTCCTCTCTCGCCCACAAAATTTAAAATCCTCAAAGTGTAAGCTTTGGGGATTTTTAAATTGCATAGAGGCGAAGAGGACTCGAAAGACGGAGGCGGTATACAAGACGAACGAAGTGAGTGCTTGTCGCCGAGGCCGGGCAGGAGGTCCTTATGCGCGTAAGCGAATTAGGAACCTGACGCCGAGCCTCTCTCGCCCACAAAATTTAAAACCTCAGAGTGTGAGCTCTGGGGATTTTTATATTTCGTAGAGGGGGAGAGGAATGGCTACAAATAAATAAACCGCACACGAGGAGTGCGCGGTTTATTTATTTTGTGCCGGGAGTGGGACTCGAACCCACACGGCCGAACGGCCCGGGGATTTTAAGTCCCCTATGTCTACCATTCCATCACCCCGGCAAGGGATTAAGATACAACATGCTAGTATCTAGTGTATTGTATCTTGGCCTGCCACTGGAGCAAGCTTTGCTTACCTCGGTAAAGAACTAAATAAAACAGACTGTAATGTTCTATTTTTATTATATCCAAGATAAGCAATTCTTATCTTGGCAGCGTCAACACTTGTGTGTCAGCTGGAGGCCACGGCGGGAATCGAACCCGCGCATCGAGGTTTTGCAGACCCCTGTGTTTCCACTTCACCACGTGGCCAATATCAACAAGAATACTACGATATAGAGCATAAACAAAGAGGGCTATAAAAAATGGAATTAATTTGCTAGAGTATGCAGTATCGCCTATGAGAGATATCTTATGGGTGATCACTACCGCCTGGAAGAAAAATCTTGCAGGCGGGGCGTGGTAACATAATGCGCTCATCCTTTTGCTTCACAGCAACAAGAAAGTAAGTAAAACTTTCTTTCGGCGAAGGTTCGAGTATAAAAAATATTTTATACTCCTCACTCTTCTTGAAAGTAAACAAGCTTCCTTTCTTGTCTTGTTCGCAAAAGACGCGCATTATCGTGAAGCACTACCGCCTGTAAGAGAAATCTTTCAGACGTTCATTTCGGAGATAATGTGAAAGCAAGCTTTCTCGTTATCCTCCTCAATTCCGCCTGTAGCTCAATGGTAGAGCAGCGGCCTTTTAAGCCGTTGGTTGAAGGTTCGAGTCCTTCCGGGCGGACACGTTTTAAAAACAGCATCCCATGCTGTTTTTTTCGTGCCGCCCGGAAGGACTCGAACCAGAAAGGGGGTCGGGGGAACTGGGTGTTCCCCCGTGGAGGAGGTTACACGGAACCGTGGGTTCCGTGAGCGCAGGTGAGAATACACCGAGCAGTGAGATTCCTAGTGGGCGGACTTGATAGGAAAAAGCAAACTGCTTTGCTTTTTCCGATACAAGTCCGAGGCGGAGGCATGTTTCATTTTTGCTGCAGTTCATGGCAAAAATGAAAAGCCGAGCCGTGGTCAAGCGCACTTAGTAGATTTCAAGCGAAGCGAAGAAATATACTTAGTGACGGGTGACGATATGATAAAAATGATTTATATACGCCTGTAAATTTGAAACCATAAAATAAAACACTTCGTTTAAAGTGTTTTATTTTTCTTCTTCGTTATATTCTTCAGCGCCGGAATATCCTCCAAGATGTGGATCAGGAAGAAATTTAACACGAGGGAGGTATTTTAAAGAAACTGATTTTTTAAGATAACGCTTAAACTCATCGCGATTACGATTAAGAAAATCTGTTGCTGCATGGAGACCAGTTTCAGGGAATGCACTAATAAAAATATTTGCACAACCACGTTGATCAACTTGAACTCCCGTAACCGTAATCATTGTTTGACGGTTTGACTCACGGTTAATAAAATCCGACGCTGCTTTTTTTAGGGCCTCAGCCGCACGCTCCTTCATATCTATGATTCTTTGGTACGTGTTTCAATATAATCACCTCCAGTAATATCAGCTTTCGATTCAATTTGGGCACCAAATTCGGCTCCTTCGCTGACGCTCGACACATCTGATTTCTGTGTTTGAACATTAAGCACTTTTCCATGTCCCACATCAATATCACGACGTTTAATAATTACTGAGGCACCGCGTTCAATTGTCCCGCTTTCTACGCGACCACCAACCACATGCTTTGAGCCAGTAGTAGAGAAGTGTTTTAATATTTTTGCGTTTCCCGTCACAATAATTTCTGGTTCTTTTGGGGCAATACGTTCAACCTCTGTGTGCAACCAATCAACTAGTTCATAGATAATCTCTTTACTTTCAAGACGTACGTTATTTCGTTCTGCTAAATCTTTTGCTGATGAATCAACTTTTACATTAAATCCGGCAATTATTGAATCTTCAAAACCAACGAGTTGCTTTACGTCATTTTCAGAAATAGCACCCACACCTATATCAGCAATAATGAGCCGAGCATTTTCTTGTGGCATTTTATCAAGCTCATACTGTAACGCTTCAATTGATCCGGCAGTATCTGCCTTTAAAATAATACGAATTGGTTTTTTAGTGTCCTGAGCATCATGAACATTTTGTGCCGGCAGTGGCGGTTCACCTGCTGCAGCAGCAGCCTCTGCTTCTTTTTTACTTTTTACTACATACATTTCACTACCCACGCGCGGTTCTTTGGAAAAACCTATAATTTTTGCCGGTTGACCACATGATATTTCTTTTACTTTCTCCCCAAGGGTATTTTCAATAATTCGCAGTGGAGCAAACGCATCATCAGCAACGGCAAATGAACCTGCAGAAAAAGTTCCATCACGTACAACAACTGTTGCGGCAACACCGCTTTTTGGATCACGGCTTGATTCAATAACTACCGCGCGCGGTGGAAGACTTGTATCGCAGTGAATATCTTCAAGATCGGTTACTAAGAGGATGATATCCAAAAGTTCATCAATACCTTCACCTGTTTTTGATGAAACTGCCACGTGAGGCACTGAACCACCAAGGCCTTCAAGGTAAATTCCTTCTTTCATGACCGTCTCTTTCGCGTGATTGAGATTTGCGTTTTCTTTATCTATTTTAGTAAACGCAACGATATATGGAATATCAGCTTTAGTAATTGCGTTCCATGCCTCAATTGTCTGTGGTTTTACTCCGTCGTCAGCAGCGACAACAAGAATAGCAATATCGGCGGCTGAGGCTCCACGGCGACGCATTTCCTGGAATGCTTCGTGTCCCGGGGTGTCAATAAAAGAAATAGCGCGCGCAGCTCCTTCTTTAGGGGTATGGTTAAGTTCATAGGCGGAAATTCCTTGAGTGATACCTCCTGTTTCTCCTTCGGCTACTTTTGCCTTTCGGATATAGTCTAAGAGTGACGTCTTTCCGTGATCAATGTGTCCAACAACAGCGACGACGGGCTGTACTCTTTTCTTTGATGTAGGTGTTTTAGGCATAATTAATCCTAAGCAAAACACGTAACTGCTTGAAAAGCAATAAGGACATTCTTATGTGCACCTGACAAGGGCGCTTTATGAAAGTGATTGTCGAGCTTGTTTGATTACTTGATTTTCTTCATCTGACAATTCGCGTTCAGATGTAAATGTTTTAACTTCTTTAGCATAGACTCGTACGCCGTCACGTGAATGGATGCCAGACAACACTATCCCGTTACCTCCCTCATTAACCAAGGCAGCAACAAAACTTTGTTGCCCACCTGCGTTTTGGAAAGGATCAAAATGTGTAAGTGCAACACCACGCACACTATGCGCTAAACGACCATCGACATTTTCAAGTGCACGTTCAGTCGTTTGTGCGTGTGATTCAAGTTGTCCTACTCGAGTTTCAAGGCTCACAATTATATCTTCAAGCGATGTTCCGCTTTTTCCTTTAGTTAAACGATTAATGCGAATGTTTAAAAAAATAACGCAAATAAGTAGCACAATACCGATGATGCTGAGCGCCAAAAGTACCGGCTTATTTTGAACTACATATAGGAAATAATTGAACGCGGTGTCGACGTATTCATTCATACCTATGTAGTATACCTTGAGCTGTAAGATTTTATAGTTTAAAAAGTGAGTATCGGAGTAGGTTTGTATATATTTTTAGCGTACAATATTTTTTATGTGGTTTAAAAAAAGACGTCTTTACATGGATTTTGCTGCTGCTACTCCGCTTGCACCAGAAGTGCGAAAAGAAATGCAGCGCGGTTTTGATGCATACGCAAACCCATCATCTCCTCATCAAGAAGCGCGTATAGCAAAAGATCTTTTAGAAGAAGCACGTACACGTACAGCACGTGCGCTTGGCGTAAAACCTGCAACCATTACTTTTACCGGCAGCGGTACAGAAAGTAATAATCTGGCAGTGTATGGAGTTGTTGAGGCACTCTTGAAACGTGGCGCAAAGCCTGAAGAGTTGCATATTATCGCATCAGGCTTTGAGCATCCTTCACTGGGAGATCCGATTTCGTATTGGGCACGTCGAGGTGTTGCTATTTCATTAGTAGCGCCTAATGAAGAGGGAATTATTACCCCCGATGCAGTAGCGGCATTAATCCGCCCAGAGACCGTACTCGTTTCAATCGTTGCGGTGCAATCTGAAATTGGTCAAATTCAACCGCTCCGTGAGATTGCACAATCACTAGAAGAGGTGCGCCGTAAACGGGCTCAGACCGCGCAGCAGTATGCGCCAGAAGCATTGTTTCCAATTCTTCATTCGGATGCCAGTCAATCATTATTGTTTGTTGATCTATCGCCACAACATTTACAAGTTGATATTGCGACATATGATGCACAAAAACTGATGGGGCCAAAAGGGGTGGGAGTGCTGTACAAACATTCGCGTGTTCCTATGGATCCATTACTGCGTGGAGGGAAGCAAGAACGTGGCCTCCGTGCGGGAACCGAAAATGTTGCAGGGGCGCTTGGTGTGGCGCGTGCTACGGAAGAGGCTGTGCGACATCGTGTAAAAAATGTTGCTCGTGCGACAACAGTGCAACATTATTTTATTTCGCTCTTGGAAAAAGAGTTACCTCAGATAACCATAAACGGAGGTATGAAACATAGAATTGCAAATAATATTAATATTTCTGTTCCTGGGGCCGATGGTGATTATCTTGCAGTATTACTCGATAAAGCAGGTGTCGCAGTTGCGGCGCGTTCAGCTTGCATTGCTTCTGGTACGCCATCAAAAACAGTTGCGCAGCTTGGGAAAGGAGAAGCACTGGCTCGTGGCACTATTCGTTTTAGTTTTACTCCCACAGTTACCAAAGATGATGCGCGGCGTGCAGTTAATGCACTTAAAACTGCACTCGATGTTATTGACTTACCGAGCTAATATTCTATAATAGCGATAGAGTTATTCTAGTAAAATATAGAATTACATAATGACGCTGTAGTATACTAAAAGTAAATGGAAATCGAAGAACTCACTAAATCACAAATTGTTCTCTTGGTACTATTGGTGTCATTTATGACCTCAATAGCAACTGGTATTGTAACGGTTTCACTCCTTGCACAGGCACCGCCTGCGGTAACACAAACAGTAAACCGTGTGATTGAGCGCACTGTTGAGACCGTTGTGCCGGCTGAAGGGCAAACTGCGTCAGTAGTAAAAAAAGAAACCACCGTCGTCGTTAAAGAAGACGATCTTATTACTGAATCAATAGATGCAGGTTTTGAAAGAGTGGTACGGATTCACAAAACCCAAGCAACTTC
Organism: Candidatus Phycocordibacter aenigmaticus; assembly: GCA_045401115.1. Classification (GTDB taxonomy): domain Bacteria; phylum Patescibacteriota; class Minisyncoccia; order Phycocordibacterales; family Phycocordibacteraceae; genus Phycocordibacter; species Phycocordibacter aenigmaticus. Next base: position 429,036 of record CP174359.1, read on the forward strand.
TACACCTATTGTTGCCCTCGGCGCCATTATTGGTGACGGCACCGTTATCACTGACTTGTCTGTCGTAACTGGCGCACATGCCGTATCTATAGAAGGGGAAACGTATCAGTATGAATTAAGTGCATCCATTAAGGAAGCGGGCATTGCTATCTTAAGTGCCACTGGTACTGCGCCAACCACAGAAGCGTTTACTTCAGTTGGAGTGAGTTCTCTTAAATTGGGACAAACCTTGATCGGGTTATATGGCACCACCATCGATCGTATTGCAATGAGTACGCTCTCAGGGAAGGCAACACTTACTATTGTGAATGATGAGTCAAATACACCATCTTCAGATGAGGAGAAAAAAGACACCGGTTCACCAATACGGTCAATAAATGCAACAGTAGATGCAGCTATGACACCTGGCGCTCCGCTTATCACTGTCTTTGGAGAATTGGTTGGCATTAGTACGGAAGTTTCTCGCGAAGAAGGAAAAGGTACTTTTGTTGCCGTATCTGATATCTCAGCATTGTTAAGTAAATCAGCAGAAGCGGCGCGAAAGAAAAATGAAACTGCGTCAACTACTGCGCAACAATAATTATTTTTTGGATAGACTGTACGTGCTCGGTCTCTTCATATAAGATACAAGTATATGCCGCCATTTAATAATTTCACCACCAAAGCAAAAGAAGCAGTTCGTAAAGCGCACGAGCTGGCAATTGAGCGTGGACAGAACCAGGTGAGTGCTCTTCATATGGCTATTGCGCTCGTCCTGCAAGAAGATTCAGTTATTCTTTCTATTCTAGAGCGTCTTGATGTTGATACGGTACTTTTTACCGATTCAATGCTCGACTTACTCGAAGAGCCGGCGACTAACGCAACAATTTCTCCAAGTTATCAACTTTATTTAACACCTGATCTTGCCCAAGCGCTTGAAGCAAGTGTAAAGATTGCAGATGGTTTAAATGAATCATTTGTTTCAGTTGAACATATTTTTCTTGGTATTCTCCAATACCCTGGTCCGGCCGCTGAACTTTTTAATCGTTTTCAAATAAACCGCAACACAGTGACTGCTGTTTTACAGGAGTTTCGTTCAAGTGGTGGCGAAGGCCCTGAAGCGCCGAAAAAATATCGCGCACTTTCAAAATATACTCAAAACCTCACAAAACTTGCCAGTGAAAATAAACTTGATCCGGTCATTGGTCGTGATCAGGAAATTGGTCGTATCGTGCAGATACTTTCACGGCGTACTAAGAATAATCCGATTCTTATCGGTGAAGCAGGAGTAGGAAAAACCGCTATCGCTGAAGGATTGGCAGCGCGTATGGCGGTGGGTGATGTACCAGAGTCATTAAAAGACAAAGAATTACTTTCACTCGACCTCGGCCTTCTTATTGCCGGCACAAAATATCGTGGTGAGTTTGAAGAACGCCTTAAGAGTATTATGAAGGAGGTTGAACGTGCTGAAGGGAACGTCATTTTATTTGTAGACGAACTCCACACCCTTGTTGGTGCTGGTGCGGCTGAAGGCTCTATTGATGCATCGAACATGTTGAAACCTGCGCTTGCGCGTGGTGAATTGCGAGTGATAGGGGCCACAACGCTGAAAGAGTATCAACAACATATTGAACGTGATCCGGCGTTGACGAGACGCTTCCAACCAGTGCACGTCAATGAGCCTTCAATTGAAGACGCGATTGCCATTCTACGTGGTTTGCGTGAAAAATATGAAGTATTCCATGGCGTGCGAATTACCGATGATGCTATTGTCGCAGCAGTAGAATTATCAAGTCGGTACATTTCTGATCGATTTCTCCCTGATAAATCAGTGGATTTAATTGACGAAGCTGCTTCAGCACTGCGTATTGCACTTGAAAATAAACCACCGGCGCTTGAAGAAACTGATCGCAAAATTCGTCGTTTGGAAATTGAACTTGAGGCACTTCGAAAAGATGAAAAAGAAAAGGTGGGTAAAAAAGTTAAAGACCGCATCAGTCAAATTGAAAGAGAGGTAAGTGAGCTTCGCGAAAAAACCGCAGATCTTGAGGTGAAGTGGAAAAATGAAAAAGAAGTGCTTACTGACATTGGTGCGTTAAAGAAAGATATTGATCAACTTCGCTCTGACGCCGAATCTGCAGAGGCACACGCCGATCTTGCACGTGCTGCGGAAATTCGCTACGGCAAACTTCCTGAGTCAGAAAAGAAACTTAAGACAGCGCAAGCAAAGCTGAAACGGTTCCAGCGTTCACGACGTGTTCTTAAAGAGGAGGTGACTGAGGTTGATATTGCTGAAGTAGTAGCACGATGGACTGGAGTCCCGGTATCACGCATGCTTGAAGAAGAAGCCAAAAAGCTTGCACGCATGGAAGACGCTCTTAAAGAGTCAGTTGTGGGACAAGAGGATGCGGTGCGCCTTGTTTCAGATGCAGTGAAGCGCTCAAGAGTGGGTATTGCAGACCCAAGTCGTCCTATTGGTTCATTCCTGTTCCTTGGACCAACTGGTGTGGGTAAAACAGAACTTTCTAAAGCATTAGCGCAATTCATGTTTGATGATGAGAATGCGATTATCCGTGTGGATATGAGTGAGTTCATGGAGAAGCATGCCATTTCTAAAATGATTGGTTCTCCTCCTGGATATGTTGGTCATGAAGAAGGGGGGTCATTGACTGAGAAAGTACGCCATCGTCCGTACTCAGTGATACTTTTTGATGAAATTGAAAAGGCACATCCTGAGGTATTTAATATTCTCTTACAGGTGCTTGATAATGGTCATCTCACTGATGCGAAAGGGCGCAAGGTAAACTTCAAAAATTCAATTATCATTCTCACCTCAAATATTGGCGCAGAATTTATCGATAAAATGTCTAGCTTCGGCTTCGCTGCGTCTGCTGAGGAAAATGAACAGGCTGAGTACTCAATTGTGAAAGACAAAGTAATGGAGCGTTTGAAGGATTATTTCAGACCGGAATTCCTCAACCGTCTTGACGAGATTATTCTGTTTAATATTCTCTCTCAAGAAGCAATCCGCAATATTGTTGAGATGCAGGTTGCTATTGTCGAGAAGCGTCTTAAAGAGAAAGATATTACTCTCCTTATTAAACCGGCAGTGTACGATTATTTAGCTAAGGAAGGTTACAATCCGCAGTACGGTGCTCGGCCACTGAAACGGCTTATCCAATCAAAAATCATGACCCCTGTAGCATCATTCATGGTAAGTCGCGGCGTGCTTGAGGGTGGCACAGTACAAGTTGATATGAAAGATGGCGAATTCGTTTTTGATGTGGTTAAGAGCGCTCGCGCCAAAAAATTGAAGCGCACCAAAGCACCCACATCAGTAGGTTCAAAAACTTCATAAAAAGTGTTAGATTAGTGTAACCTCACCTTTATGGAGAGGTATGCGTCGGTGGCAGAGCGGTCAAATGCATCAGACTGTAAATCTGACGACTTTAGTCTACGCTGGTTCGAATCCAGCCCGGCGCACAAATTAAAAACTCGAGCTTTTGCTCGGGTTTTTAATTTGTTGCATGCCGTGAGCAGGATTCGAACCCGTAGGGGGTCGGGGGCGGCGGAACGCCCCCGTGGAGGAGTTAGGCCGTAGGCCGACATAGAACCGCGGGTTCTATGAGCGCAGCGAAGCGAGCAGTGAGATTCCAGCCCGGCGCACTGTGAATGTTAAAGCCCAACCAATTTGGTTGGGCTTTTTTACATTCACGCGCCGGGCTGGATTCGAAAGAAGAGGGGGTCGGGGAGAGGATAGTCTCCCCGTGGAGGAGGCTACACGGAACCGTGGGTTCCGTGAGCGCAGGCGAGAATACGCCGAGTAGTGAGATCCCAGCCCGGTACATCTCCATAAACGGCTCACCCCACTGAGCCGTTTATTTCGTTGGGGAAAGCTTCACAGAGAGGCTTTGGAAGGCATTTTACGCGTGTATAATGGCCTTATGAAGAGTTTTTTCATAGTGGGAGCCGTAATAGTTTTGTTCGTCCTCCCGTTGAGCGCACTCGCTTCGAATCATTTTACTAGCGACGGGTTTTCTTTGGTACCAGAAGTTGTCCGCAATATAACCAACCCTCAGGCGGTACAAGCATGTGACCTCGTAACGTTGATAGATAACATAGTAAGTTTTGCTACATATATTGCAGTATTTATTGCGACTATTATGTTTGCCTATGCTGGGTTCCTCTATGTTACAGCGGCATCGCGCCCAGAAAACCTCAATCAAGCAAAAGGTATTTTTGGTAAAGTATTTCTCGGGCTCATTCTTGTGCTTGGGGCATGGCTCATTATTAACTTAGTGATGTCTGTGCTGTTCAATGATGATATTGGCGGTAATTGGACGTCTTTAGGAGATTGCGGTGAACGACTAGAATTTAATCCTGAGGACTATGCGCCAGTTAATCCTGGTGTAAACACATATGTGCCGGACGATCCTTATGATCTTGACCAGCGACGTGAAGCTGATTTAAGGGATTGGTTTGCGAGTTGTTATGTAGGAGTGAAAGATGTGAGCTCTACAAGGGTGAGTGGTACGAGTGACGCAGCTGCAGTGTATGCCTGCGACCTTAAAAGAGATTGTGAAGCCACTCTTGGAGACAACACTCCACGTGATAGGACTCAGCCAGTTGATATACATGATGACGACTCGGGAGTGTGCGGTATTGTAATCACCGGCGGCTCTGAAGGTGGTCATGCTGGTGGCACTCGCCCCGGTTCACATGGTGCTGGCGATAAGCTCGATTTTCGAGTAACAGCAACTTTACAAAGTTACATCCAAGCACAGGAAGACGCAGGTCGCTTTACTCCTGTAGAGCCGCCGAGTTTTGGTGATAGACAGTGGGTGGATACTGAAACAAACGCTGTGTGGACCCTAGAAGATGAGGGTGGGTCTAATCAGCATTATGATGTGTGTATAGAAAATTGCCGTACTCCATCTGCACAAGGCTCTTGACCCGCTACTCACTTTAGGATACAGTATCTTTCATGTCACAAGATAATCTCATAAAGCTTAAATCAAGCGCTACTGGTCGCATTATTTGGACCCGAAAGAATAGAAAGAAATTGGCAAATGCACCAAAGCTTGAACTTAAGAAGTACGATCCAGCCGTGCGTAAACACGTAGTATATAAAGAAACAAAGAAATAAGCTTTTTGTATATTTGTATTTTTTAAAAAACCGCCATACATATGGCGGTTTTTTAAAATAGGGAAGCCTCCCGCCTGTATGCAAAAACAGTGCGCAGGCACTGTTTTTTGTCAGGCGGGCCCACTAGGATTCGAACCTAGATCGACGGTTTTGGAGACCGTTATTCTGCCATTGAACTATAGGCCCAGCTCAGGACAAGTGTACTGTAAAATGCTTCTTTTTAAAAGCGTTGTATCTGAATGCTATTTTGCAAGGAAGTCTTCTATAAGCGCCTTCGCCTTCTTTGTTTCAGAAGGATTGATCCATATAATCTCTTCGTTGCGTTTCAACCATGTCATTTGTCGTTTAGCATACTGTTTTGTTGCCTGCTCGAGTTCCTGGACCATTTCATCATATGAAAGGGTGCCGACAAGGTGTCGTGCCATATACCGGTACTCAAGACCAAGCTCTTCCATGCGGTCATAGGAAAGTCCGCTCGCATGAAGGTTTATTGCTTCTTGAAGCATATCCTCCTTTTCGAGGCGTTCCATCAGTCTAGTATGAATACGTTCATGGAGGGTTTGTTGAGGATGAGAGATACCGATCCATAACGTCTCGTAGATGGCGTCTTTTTGAGGTGGTGGATTTTTACCAAGTGCTTCAACAATTTCAATAGCACGAATCAGCCGGCGGGGATTCTTTTGGTCAATGGTCTCAAACCGCTCCGGGTCTTTATGTCTTAAGACCTCCTGTAGTTGTTCGGTTGTGTATGTTTCTAATTTTGTACGTAAGGTTTCATTTGGTGGTGCGTCAGCAATCGAAGTGTATCCCAAAAGCGCATCAATATAGAATCCTGTCCCGCCGGCGATAATAGGCACCTTTTCACGCGCAAAAATATCCTCAATCGCTTCTCGACCTTTTTGCACGAATTCTGATGCGGTGAACACCTGCTGCGGGCTGACAACATCAAGGAGGTGATGTGGTACGCCGTCCATTTCCTTCTCAGTGACCTTACCTGATCCAATATCCAAACCTCGGTATACTTGCCGGGAATCCGCAGAAATTACCTCTCCGTTATATTCTTTGGCAAGAGTGATTGAAAGAGAGGTTTTTCCAGATGCGGTTGGGCCAACCACACACACGACTTTTCTTTTTTCCATAGATGCACTATACCGCTTCAAGACGTTTCTAAAAACCCATTTCAGAAAATCAAAAAAATTGGTACCATAGAGAGAGAATAATAATATATATAATCAATATGAATCATCATACAGATACAGAAGAGGACACTGTCGGCTTTACGCAGATGGTAAAAGTAGGGCATCCTGTACCGGATATCGAATTCGAAGTGTATCAGAATGAAGAAATAAAAAAGACTCGTTTTGGAGATTATAAAGGAAAGTGGATTATCCTTTTCTTTTATCCTGCCGACTTTACGTTTGTATGTCCAACTGAACTTGAAGAGCTTGCTGATTGCTATGAAGAATGTAAAGGTCTTGATACTGAAGTTATTAGTGTTTCAAGTGATACCGTGTTTACGCATAAAGCATGGCATGATGCATCAAAAGCAATAGGAAAGATTACTTTCCCTATGGCAGCAGATCCCGCAGCACGACTTTCTGTAGCATTTGGTACGTATGTTGAAGGAGACTCATTTAATCATACTGATGATGAGGGATTGTCCCTACGCGGTACGTTCATTATTGATCCAGATGGTATTTTACGAACCATGGAAATTCATGACAATTCCATTGGACGATCTGCTCATGAGTTAGTGCGTAAATTAAAAGCAGCACAGTTTGTCCGTAAAAATGGTGGACAAGTATGTCCTGCTAGTTGGGAAGAAGGAGACGATACGCTTAAAGGAGGTGATCTTGATTTAGTTGGAAAGATTTAAAAGATTTACTTTTGTAACAGTAAAAAAACGGCTCACTGTAGTGAGCCGTTTTTTGTATGGCTGAGGTGGGGCCGTCCCGGAATAGCGGACTTTTTGCTGCACAGAGTTGGAGTCGGCGTCAGCTCACATCGCTATAATTGTTCGCTCCACTCCAATTCTAGCGTGTGGCTCCTGCCCGGACTCGCCGACAAGCACTCGCTCTCGCTCGTCTTGTGTACCGGCTCCGTCTTTCGACTCCCATCTGGTTGCGACAAATAAAAATCACCGCACACTTTCGTGTACGGTTCATTTATTTTGTGCCCAGAGTGGGAGTCGAACCCACATCCCCGAAGAGACACGATTTTGAGTCGTGCGCGTATACCAATTCCGCCATCTGGGCAGGTGTGATTATCCTACTGTGTAATTGCGTGTATGTCCAATTCTAAGAAATTATGTGAGTTTAGTAAAAAATAAGGATGTACACAACAATAAGATTACTCTGACATGCTAAAATAAGTTCCATGTCCAACTACCAAAACGATTCAATTTTTTGGGTTGCCGTTGATAAGGTTCGGCCAAACCCGTTTCAGCCGCGCACTGAATTTGATGAATCAAAACTGAAGACGCTTGCCGACTCTATTCGGCAATATGGCGTACTACAACCATTAGTGGTGACACGCCACGAAGAAGAAAAAGATGATGGGGGTATATCAACCTATTATGAGCTCATTGCTGGTGAGCGTAGGCTTCGTGCGTCTAAAATTGCGGGTCTTTCTCAGGTGCCGGTTATCATTCGTTCATTTGAAGAACATGACCACATGAAATTGGAACTTGCAATTATTGAAAACCTCCAACGTGAAGACCTTAATGCTATTGACCGTGCCCGTGCTTTCCAACGGTTACAAAAAGAATTTGATTTAAATAATACGCAAATCGGTAAGAAAGTAGGGAAGAGTAGGGAATATGTATCCAACTCATTACGCTTATTGAATCTTCCAGAATTCATGCAGCAAGCCGTTATGGGCGGTAAGTTGGCTGAAGGACATGCTCGTGCACTTTTAATGCTTGATGGAAGACCTCAGGAGCAAGAGACAGTGTTTCGGGATATTCTGCTTCGTAAACTCTCAGTTCGTGAGGTTGAAAAAATTACTCGTCAAATTGCGACTGATAAAGTACGTAAAAAAGATCCGCGTCCGGAAATCACCGCGCTTGAACGTGCTTTTGCAGAGCGTTTTGGTACCCCTGTTGAGATTAAAGAAAAAGAAAATGGTGGAAAACTGATTATTAATTTTTATTCAACTGACGATCTTGAAGGTATCTTGTTGCAGGTAGAAAACACTAAAAAAGAAACACCACTACCACCACACATACCGTCGGATAGAGTAACTGAACCTCAAACAGTTGAACAACAGCAGCCTACTGAAAAAAATACAGAATCCCCGCATTCGACTGTGCATACAGAATTATCTATTAAAAATACAGACACTCCAGCGCCATCAATGCACTCAATATCTCAGCAAGACACGCCACAAGATGTTCCGGAAGAAGGTGAAAACGATTCAGTTATGAGAGCGCAGGAATTAGATACAGATGAATCACCAAATCCAGTCACTCCAGAGTCAGATTCTTCAGTTGAACTGCTCGATGACCGTTCTGACGAAGAAAAAAAGATGAAGATGATAATTTCTCCATCGCTAATTTTTCAATTTAATACATTTTAGTGTTCTGTATTAATGTGAGTTTTCCTCTTCCTCTTTTTTAAGTGCGCTTTTAATGTGACTTTTTGCACCGGCAGTTTTTACGACCCCAAGCCATTTGTGGTTTGGTTTTGCGTTTTTACTGGTTAATATTTCAACAACGTCCCCATTCTTAAGAGTTGACTCAAAAGAGGCCATTTTCCCGTTCACTTTTGCGCCGTTCATAGTATCGCCCACATCTGAGTGAATGCTATATGCAAAATCAATAGGAGTCGCGGCAAGAGGGAGATCAATCACGTCACCTTTGGGAGTGAATGCAAAAATACGTTCAGCGAACACGTCTTTTTTAAGAATATCTTCAAATGTCTGTGATTCAGGGTGTTCTTCTTGTGTGTATGATAGATCACGCAACCACCGTGGTGTTGGCACCCCATTTTGTGTTGGCATTGTTCGCCTTCGTAGGTTAGGTATTAAGTTTTGAAGCCATTCAAATGTAGTCTTTTTCGATGTATGCGGCGAGGGTGATTGCTTGTAGTTAAAATGAGAGGCAACACCGTATTGTGCATCACGATGCATGAGTTCAGTACGTAGTTGTAATTCAACAGTTACCCCACGTCGGGTGATAACGGTAGTGTGAATTGATTGATATCCGTTGGGTTTAGGAAACGCAATATAATCTTTTACTTTTCCAGGGATAGGACGCCATAGGCCATGCACGATACCAAGTGCACGATAGCAGTCTTCAGTGTTTTTAAGGATAACGCGCAATGCGAAAAGGTCGAGTACCGCAGAGAGGTCATCATTGTATCGTTCGTGCGCTTTATTGCTAAAACTGTGTACACCCTTTACCCGGTATTCAGTACGGAAATCACGCAGTCCACTTTCTCCTAGAGTTTTTTTTAAATCTTTAATATCTTCATCAATACGGTGCCCCACTTCTTTTTTACGTTCATCAATACGGTGAGTGAGTTCTTCATATTTTTCAGGTTCGAGCGTTGCAAATGCAAGGTCTTCAAGTTGGGCTTTAATATTTCCCATACCAAGACGCTCCGCAATGGGTACATACACTTCCATTGTTTCAAGTGCTTTACGTTTTTGTCGCTCTGGTTCATGAAATTTGTTTGTTTGCATGTTGTGCAAACGATCATACATTTTAACGATGATAACGCGGAGGTCTTGTGCTGTTGCCACGAGGAGTTTACGCATGCTCTCTACGTGTCGTTCCATCCCGCGATATTTAATAGTTCCAAGCTTAGTTACGCCCTCAACAATAAAGCGAATTTCTGCGTTAAATTCTTTTTCAAGTTCCTCAGGAGTTATCTGGGTGTCTTCAATAGTGTCATGCAAAAGACCTGCGGCAATAGAAGACGCATCCATACCAGCTTCAGCAAGATAATATCCGGTACTCGCAATGTGTGATTGAAAATATGGTTCCCCTGAAAGTCGTTTTTGACCGTCATGCGCTTTTTGGGCAAATTCCCATGCACGCGTCACAATATCTCGTGCGTCGCTACTCTGTTCACGCATCTGAGAGAGAATATCTTTAAGAGTAAAATATGTTTGAGACATTACACCATATTGTAACGTTTTTATTGTCCAGGTGTTAGTCTTTCATTGCGCTAGGCAATAGTATGTTTCTCTTGGGTTTATTTACCCATTTTTTATCATTTCTGCTGCCACTTCCGGCGTCAGTTTCTCGGGATCTTGTTTCGGGTCAAGAAGGATGTGTTTGAATCCTTTTTTAAGAAAGAAACCTCGCTTTGATTTGTAGAGTGTAATTGGTTTTTTGGTGCGCGGATGTGGTCCGACAGTGCGTACCACTTCGATACCTTTACGTCCTTTTTTTGGTTCTTTTAATATTTCTAGAGCTCGATCAAAAGTGATTGTGTATGGATCGTCTTCTTTAAGTGATCGGAAATCACCATCGTGTACTACATACGGTCCATACCGACCAATGTTGGCACTTATCATATTTCCAGTTTCAGGGTGTTCACCAAGTTCACGAGGAAGGATAAGAAGTTTTACTGCCTCTTGAAGAGTAATATGTTCAGCATCCATCTCTGGTGGGATAGAAGCACGTTTCGTTTTTGCTTTTATTCTACGTTTTTTACCAGTCTTTGAAATAGATTCTTTTTCCTCCTCAAGTACCATTTCGACATACGGACCAAATCGACCGTTACGGATATAAATTGGCTTATCAAGTTCCGGGTGGTTACCAATAGGGTCTTCAGTGCCAATTTCTTGACCTTCTTCGGTGCGTGCACCGGTACAGTCAGGGAATTTAGAACAACTCATAAATACACCAGAGCGGGAGAGTTTCATTTCCATAGATGCGCCACAGAGAGGGCAGTGGAACTCTTTAGGAGCCGGTCCGAGTGTTGTGAGTTTTGGAATATCAGCTTTTGATTCAAGTGCTTTAGTGAAAGGGGTATAAAATTCCTGTAGTGTTTTAGCATATTCACGTTCACCTTCAGCAATATGGTCGAGCTTGTCTTCCATCTCTGCAGTGAATGAGTCACTTACATAGTGTTCAAAATGTTTTTCAAGGAAACTCGAAACGACATCTCCAGTAGCAGTTGGGGTCAGTGTACGTCCTTCTTTGGTCACATAACCACGATCGATAATGGTCTTCATAATTGACGCATATGTTGACGGGCGGCCAATGCCACGCTTTTCAAGTTCTTTCACCAATCCTGCCTCAGTATAGCGTTTTGGTGGTTGAGTATAGCGCTCCTCGCTTTCAATCTCCGTGAGCGTCGCTGTTTCCCCAGTAGTCATTTTTGGAAGTATCGTATCTTCTCCTTTTGCTTCTGGATCCGCTTTAAGCCATCCCTCATCGGTAAGTACTGAGCCATTCACCGTAAAGTCGGGGACCCCGTCAGTACTTAATGCAATTTTAGTGCGCAACATTTGCGCGTCACGCATTTGACTCGCAACAGTGCGAGAATGAATCAGGGTGTAGAGTCTTTTTTGCTCCTCATTCAAACCAGCAGCTGTTTTTGTTACATCAGTTGGACGGATTGCCTCGTGGGCTTCTTGTGCATTTTTACTCTTCCCTTTGTACGTGCGTGTCTCAAGGTATTCTTTGCCGTAGGTGTTTGTGATATGAGTTTTTAATGCATTGATTGCACTGGCGGCAAGGGTAGTACTGTCGGTACGCATGTACGTAATGTGTCCGGCTTCGTACAGCTTTTGTGCGACACCCATGGTGCGTGCGGGGGAGAAGCCAAGACGCGTTGATGCGGTTTGTTGGAGTGTACTGGTAGTAAACGGTGGTTTTGGTGAACGTTTGGTTGGCGTTTCAGTGATGGCACTCACATTCCAGGTGCCTTTCTTCCCAACGCTTACAATACGTTCAGCTTCTTTTTCTTCTGTTGGCTCAATAGAGCATTCTGTAGTGAATGCTTCCTTTCCTTGTGTAGTAAAATCAGCAGTAATCGTAAAGTACTGATCGGGAATAAACGCCCGAATTTCTCGTTCACGCTCCATAAGAATACGTAATGCCGGTGACTGTACACGACCTGCTGAAAGTCCGTACCGTACTTTTTTCCAAATCAGCCCCGATAGATCGTAGCCCACGAGTCGATCAAGAACGCGCCGCGCTTCTTGCGCTTTACGCAGGTCATCATCAATAGTACGCGGTTTTTCTACTGCTTCTTGCACTGCTTCTTTGGTAATTTCATGAAAGACCACTCGTTTTGCCTTATCAAGGTCGGCAACTTCTTTAAGGTGCCACGCGATAGCTTCACCTTCACGGTCGGGGTCAGTGGCAAGTAACACCTCGTCCGCTGTGGCGGCAGCTTGTTTAATATCGCTAATCACTTTTCCTTTACCGGGTGTAGTGACGTATTTAGGTATAAAACCGTTTTCAATATCTACGGCGTCTTTATTTGATTTTGGTAGGTCGCGTACATGACCGACACTTGCCATTACTTTGTATCCCTTTCCGAGATACTTTTCGATAGTTTTCGCTTTTGCAGGCGACTCTACAATTACCAATGTTGTTTTTTGGGACATTAGCAATAACTAGTACGTTATGAATGGAATACTGTCAACCCATTCTCTTGGATATACGTGTTTTCTAATTCATTTTTTTCGACGTATCTCACCACTGGTTTCTTCAAGTAAACCTTTAAGTTCCATACCAAGTAAAAGCGCATTTGCTTCATGAATTGGTATTTTTAATGTTCGAATTAATTCGTCGCGTGGGATGGGTTCTGAAAGAATATTTATCACCTTATTCTCAACATCAGAGAGGTTGGCTGTATGTGTGTGTCCTTTTTCAGGAGTATCTAAATTAAATAATTCTTTAATATCTTCAGCGCTGCGCACCGGCGCGCCGCCAAGTTTCATGTATATGTGTCCTCCCGTACCACTCTCAGAAAAAATTGGGTGGGGAACACATAACAGATCGCGGTTATAATCGAGCGCAAGACGTGCCGTTATCATGGTGCCCGAGCGTTCTTTTGCTTCTACTACAAGTGTTGCGTGTGCGATCCCTGCCATAATCCGATTTCTTTTAGGAAAGCTTTCTGGACGGGCACAAAATGTCGGTGACTCTTCACTGAGAATGGCGCCACCTGCTTTAAGGATATCGTTTGCAAGTCCTCGGTGTGAACGTGGATACAGCACACTATCATCAACTCCTGAGCCTGGAATGGCGATGGTGTGAAGCCCTGCTGTAAGTGCCGCGCGGTGCGCTACACCATCAATGCCCAGCGCAAGGCCGGACACTATTGATATTGGAAGCCCTGTGAGTCCGTTGATAATATATTCACAGGCTTCTCGCCCATAGCGGCTCATTTTACGCGAACCAACCACAGCAAGGAGGTAGTGATCTTGTGGCGGTAGTGAGCCACGTATATAAAGATCAGTAGGAGGGTCAGGAATTTCTTTCAATAGAAGAGGAAGGTCAGCCTGGTGTATGTGACTAAAAGAGCCCATACTCTTTATGCTACTATGGTTTTTATACTCTTTTGAGATAAAAAATACATATGTTGGATATTAAATTTATTGAAGAAAATCCCGATATCGTTCGCGCGGCTATACAGAATAAAAAAAGCCCGGCAGTTGATTTGGATGCATTACTTGCATTGAATGAGAAACGAAAAACGCTTCAAAAAGAAATTGATGATTTAAATAGAGCTAAAAACGAAGCCGCTACGGCACGAGATATTGACCGTGGTAAGCAGGTAAAGGAAGAACTTCAAACAGTAACCGCAGAATATTCCGATGTGGAAAAAGAATATGCCACGCTTCTTTTAAAAATTCCAAACATACCTTCAGCTGACACACCGATAGGTGCAGATGAGTCTGAAAATAAAGTACTCAGTCAAGTTGGTGAACAGCCGTCTTTTTCTTTTACTCCAAAACCGCATTGGGAGCTCGGTGAGCATCTTGATGTTATTGATACAAAAAAAGCCGCAGATGTATCAGGTGCTCGGTTTAATTACCTCAAAGGTGCCGCAGCGATGTTGCAGTATGCGCTGTTCGATCTTGGCGTGAAAGTGTTGACTGATAGCGAGGTGCTTGAAGGTATTGCTGAGCGTGCAGGGCTTGCAATAAAAGTCACTCCTTTTATACCAGTAGTGCCGCCACTGATGATGCGTAGCGCAGTGATGAACCGTATGGCACGCCTTCATCCTCTTGATGAACGTTACTATCTTGAAAAAGATGACCTAGTGCTTATTGGTAGCGCTGAACACACCCTCGGTCCAATTCATATGGATGAGAAAATCAAAGAGGAAGATGTACCGCTTCGGTATTTTGCCTTTACTCCAGCCTTCAGAAGGGAAGCTGGTTCATATGGGAAAGACACACGAGGGGTTATTCGCCAGCATCAATTTGATAAATTAGAAATGGAAACGTTTGTAAGACCAGAAGATGGATATCCGGAACAGGACTTTATCGTAGCCATTCAAGAGCACGTACTCCAATTACTTGAGCTTCCATATCAAAAAGTAGCTATTTGTACGGGAGACATGGGGGCACCGGATCATCGGCAGTTTGATATGGAAACGTGGATGCCGGGGCAGGGGGTATATAAAGAAACCCACACATCTGATTACATGGGAGGCTACCAAGCTCGCCGTCTGCGCACCCGTCTTGTGCGAAAAGATGGATCTACAGAGGCAGTACATATGAATGACGCAACTCTATTTGCTATGGGAAGAATGATTGCTGCCATTATGGAAAACTATCAACAAGAAGATGGTTCGATTCGTGTCCCTAAGGTGCTTCAGCAATACGTTGGAAAAGATATAATTAAGGCATAATGCCGGGAAAGAAAAAACGTACACTTAAAGAACGTCGCCGTCGAAAGTTGGTGATTGTTACTGCGTCGATTGGGGTTATTGTGTTGGCGCTCATTGTGTTGTTGGTTATGTTACTGCGCTTGCCTGAAATACGGATTGGGCACGTTTCAATTTCCGGTACGCAGTATTCGCATGAGTCACTGGTAACGCAAACAGTGCAGCGCTCACTCAGTGGAAATTATTTTTTTGTTGTTCCGCACAATAATACTTTTTTATATCCTAAAACAGAGATACGTCATGAATTGAAAAAGCAATTCCCGGCGGTGCGCTCAGTTACTTTTGAACGCCCTACTATGCAATCACTTTCAATAACTGTGGTAGAGCGCAAACCAGACGCGCTGTGGTGCGCACACGCAAGTAGTTCTCCGTGCTACCTCATGGATGAGGACGGTTTTGTGTTTGTACGCGCTCCCCACGAATATCCTGAACTGGTTCGCTATCAAGGAACATTAGATGGTGATATTCCGGCTGTGTTTCTTAGTGGCGCGTATCCAGAACTCACTCGGTTTATCGATGATGTCGGCGAAGTGACCAAACGATCAGTGGATCGGGTTGTGCGAGATGAGCACGGTGATGTATTTGTTTTTTTTGAAGAAGCCGGCGGTGAACTGCGTTTTGTGCATAATGATGCAAGCGATCTACTTTTACAAAATATTGCCAGTGTGTTTGCCGCACCACGTTTCCATGCCAGCACGACGCCGCTTGAGTATGCTGACTTTCGTTTTGGTAAAAAGGTATATGTAAAATTTCTTTCCGAAGATTCGGAGCTATAAAAAGAACGAACTGCTTTGTTACCTTCGTCGCGCGAGTGCTCACTGTACACAAAAGTACGACTCGCACTCTAGCTCCTCGGTGCCGCACATTTCATTTCTTTTTATAGATCCTTACTTTATTTTTCGTGTTTCGCGTATTTGTGCCTGGTGTGGTATTAAAAGGGGATATGCAAAGTTTCTGGAATAGTCTATCAAAACCAATTATGGTCCTAGCACCTATGGCAGATGTTACTGACGTGGCGTTTCGTCGTGTTATCGCAAAATACGGCAGGCCAGATGTTATCTGGACTGAATTCGTATCAGCTGACGGACTTGCGCTTGCACCGGACGAAGGACGTGCAAAACTCATGAAAGATTTAGAATACTCAGAAGCCGAACGGCCTATCGTTGCTCAATTCTTTACCGCAACCCCAAAACATATGGAATCAGCCGCAGCATTAGCACGTGAGCTGGGATTTGATGGGGTTGATATTAATATGGGGTGTCCTGATAGGTCTATTGAAAAGCAGGGTTCTGGAGCCGCGCATATAAAAAGCGCTGAGCATGCAAAAGAAATCATCTATGCCGCGCAGGCCGGAGCAAAGGATATTCCCGTATCGGTAAAAACCCGTCTCGGTTATAACAAAGATGAACTCGACACGTGGCTTCCGCATCTGTTTGAAACAAAACCAGCCGTACTTACGATGCACGCGCGCACCCGAAAAGAAATGAGTAAAGTACCGGCGCGGTGGGAGCGCGTGGCGGAAGTAGTCGCTGTACGTGATCGTTTAGCGCCTGATACGTTAGTGTTGGGTAATGGCGACGTCGTCGATCTTGCTGATGCGAGAGAGAAGGTTGCTGAAAGTGGTGCCGATGGTGCAATGCTTGGCAGAGCTATTTTTGGAAACCCGTGGCTTTTTTCAAATGTTGGACGTCCGACGTCCAACATTTCGCTCAAGGAGCGGCTTGAAGTGATGGTTGAACATACGAAACTTTTTGAAGAGTTATTGCCGCATAAGAATTTCGCCATTATGAAGAAACACTATAAAGCATATGTTTCTAACTTTGACGGCGCCGCAGACCTACGCGCAAAACTTATGGAAACAAAAACTGCAGCAGAAGTTGCGTCTATTGTGGACAACTTTCTTGCTGAAAGCACAATTGGCACGTAGACTGCTACCAATTTGTGCCTATGAAAAAAAGATATAAAACAAAGTCTATTTCGCAAGCACAAATTGGTCATTTGACCACCATCCCCGACAATTGTCGGGGATTTTTTTATTTACCACCTAATCAATAACACTTATGAAAGCAACCTTATCTCCAAAAACAAAACCAACGTACGATACAAAACTCTTCTCGGATACCGTAAACAGGCTTCGCGCGTTCTTTCTTGAGCGTGGATTTCTTGAGGTACATACACAAGACCGGCTTTCAATTCTTGCCGCTTGTGAAGACCCTGAAACTGTTTCAACGTATGGGTATGAAAACGAAGTATGGCCACTGCCGCAAACAGGTCAAATGTGGCTCGAATACGAATTACTCACCAAGCCGGAACTTCCCGGCGTTTTTTGTGTCTCAACGAGTTACCGCAACGAACCTAATCCCATTCCTGGAAGGCATGAGCGTATCTTTCCTATGTTTGAGTTTGAAGCGCCAGGAACCATGGAGGACCTGGTCGCGCTTGAAAGCGCGCTCTGCACACACATGGGCTTAGGAGAGGAATCAGAATTCGCACACCTTGAGTACGAAGACGCGATGAAGCACTACAATACTGACGATATCTCTGCTGAGGAAGAGATGAAGATGAGAGATGAATTTGGTCGCGTAGTGTTCCTTAAAAATTTCCCCGAACATACCTCACCGTTTTGGAACATGAATCGCGCCGGTGAAATCGCGCGAAAAGTAGATGTGATTATCGATGGTATGGAAACAATCGGCTCTGCAGAGCGTAGCTCTGACCGCGAGGAAATGAAGCGACGCTTTGCCACCATATCTGACGGAGAGTATGCGGCGCTACTTTATGAAAAATTCGGAGAGGATAGAGTAAAGAAAGAACTTAAAGAATTCTTTGAGCTGGAATTCTTTCCTCGCTTTGGTGGTGGAATTGGTATGACTCGTATGATGCGCGCGTGTCAGTAGTTGTATGAAAACCGAGGAATATCAACTGTTCGCTGCGTGGTTGACTGAAGTGGATAACCAATAACGCTGTGGTAGTCTGCATTGATATGACAGACGTAGTGTATGTAAATAAGGACGACGAGGTGATAGGAGGTGGTTCTATTTCCGATGGAGTCATGCAGGGGGTGGTGTTTCGTGCATCTCGTGTGCTCCTTATTAATGAACACGGTGAAGCGCTCCTGCAACAACGTTCGTCAGATATGCTTTTGTATCCGTCGCGATGGAATGAATCAGCCACAGGACATGTTGATGTCGGCGAAGAATATATTGACGCAGCAGCCCGTGAGCTACAAGAAGAAATTAGCGTATCCGATATAATACTTACTGAACTAGGAACATTTTTTGCTGAAGAGATTGCCCCAGAAGGATTGCCGCGATACAGCTTTAACCGTTTGTATGTCGGTGTGTATCCTGAAACAATGCTACCCTCAGTGGATCCTAAAGAAGTAGCACAAGTCCGTTGGGTTCCCTTTGACGAACTCGCTACATGGATTAATGAAAAACCGGAAGATTTCCCCCAGCGGCAGTGCAAAGCTTGAAACTCTTTTTTGATTCACTTAATAGCTAAGGGCATGGGCAGGTTCCTGACTCTGTTATACTACCGATATGTCAAAAGCAGGGGATGAAGCACATACTCATGGTGGGGCACTGTATCGGAAATACCGACCGCAGAGTTTTGACGATGTGCTCGGTCAAGACCATGTAGTCACCGCACTCAACGGTGCGCTTAAGGAAAATAACGTAGGACATGCCTATTTGTTTTACGGCTCACGCGGTACGGGAAAAACTTCAGTAGCGCGTATTTTTGCACGTGCTCTCGGGGCTACAGACGCTGATATTCATGAAATTGACGCGGCAAGTTACACCGGTGTTGACCATATACGTGAATTACGCGACGAGGTACAAGTCATGCCATTTGCGTCAAAAAAGAAAGTGTATATTGTCGACGAGGTGCACATGCTCTCGAAGGCGGCGTTCAACGCCTTTTTGAAGACGCTTGAGGAGCCACCTGAGTATGTGGTCTTTATTTTGGCAACAACCGAACTTGAAAAAGTTCCCGACACCATCCAATCACGGTGCCAGGTGTTTACCTTTAAGAAACCCACCACAAAAGTGGTGAGCGAGATGGTAACACGTGTAGCGAAGGCGGAAGGCTTTACCCTTGAAGCACCTGCAGCAGAACTTATTGCCTTGCTCGCGGGCGGCTCATTCCGCGATGCGCAAAGTGTGTTGCAAAAGGTGCTTATTTCCTCAGAAGATAAAAAGGTCACCACTGACGAGGTTGAAGCCGTAACTGGCGCGCCCAAAAGTGAACTAGTACGCCGTGTACTTGAAGCATTGGCTCATGGTGACACAAAAGATGCACTTGCAGCAGTCGGTGAGGGAGTATCGGCGAATGCGGATATGAATTTATTCCTTACTCTTCTTTTGGAGCGCACCCGTCTTGCACTACTCCTTCGCTACTCCAGTGAGTTAGGTGAGACGCTAATTGTTGACTTACCGGAGGCAGAACAGCAAGGACTGCGCGCGCTCGCTGAGGACAAAGAATCAAAACTAAATTCAGAGACACTTAAGAAGCTTATTGAGGCGTCTATTGCGACTGGGCGCGCGGCGGTGCCGCATTTGCCACTTGAGGTCGCGATACTAGAATTAGTAGGTGGAAAGTAGTAGATGGAAGGTGGGAGCTTCGCTTGAAATTAAAGAAGAATTTGGACAGACACTAAAATAGTGTATATTCTAGAACAGGTCTAATGGCGAGGTTGCTTGCAGTGTTAGCCTATTCAATGAGGTCCAAGAATTTCTTGGATACCCAGTAGGTATATTGTATAGTTCTAAAGTATTCAATCCGGGATCGTCTAATGGCAGGACGCTTGGTTTTGGTCCAAGAAATTGGGGTTCGAGTCCCTGTCCCGGAACTAGGTTACGTTACACACCCGATACGAGAGTATCGGGTGTTTACGTACACCTTTCCGGGACAGGGACTCGAAAGACGGAAGCGCAGGGCTCCCGTTGTGCTGAGTTATATGCACAATGGGAACGCTGAGTCCGGGCAGGAGGTCGTTATGAGTTTTCATGCCGGCAGGCAGGCAAAACGAATTACGAACCTGACGCCGAGTCCCTGTCCCGGAACTAGAAAGAAAAGCCGCTTTCAGCGGCTTTTCTTAGTTCCGGAGACAAGAACGGTGCCTGCGCACCGTTCGGGGGACTCGAACCGCCGGAGGCATGTCGCGCGCAGCGGAGCGAGCACGAAGCCGAGGCGTGGCCCGCGGTCGTTATGAATATTTTCTGAAAGAAAATATGAATTACGAACCATCAGGCTCTAGCCCTGTCCCGGAACAAAATAAACGGCTCACCCAGGTGAGCCGTTCTTTGCTAAACGGCTCAGTGCACTGAGCTGTTTATTTTTTAAATAAAAATCAAAAATGTGATGCTTTAAAGAAAGAGATTTTTGAGGTGGCTGGGTTACCTCTAAAAACAGTGCCAGTTGGGTCGAATTTTGCGTTAGCGATCAATGAAATTGTGGGGTAACTTGAACCTTGAGGGGAAGAGCGTATAATTTAACTCAATGGACACACTTCTAAAACAACTTACCTCATACAATCTATTCAACTACCTCTTACCGGGGGTGCTCTTTGCGGTTTTCATGGAATTTTTTACTCCATATTCATTTGCAGACCTTCATCCAATAATTACGGCACTTATCTACTATTTTACAGGCATGGTCATAAGTCGTATCGGCTCACTTATTGTGGAGCCGTTTTTAAAATGGATTAAGTTTGTTAAATTTGCAGACCATAAAGATTTTGTAATTGCATCTCTAAAAAACTCAAAAATTGAAGTACTTTCAGAGGCTAACAACACTTACCGCACTCTCACCGCACTTTTTTTGGTGATGTTGCTAATAAAATTATACGAGTCACTGGCAAGCGTGTTTTCTGTGTTGTCTAACGGTACCGTACTCCCGCTTCTTTTATTGTTCGGAGTTTTTCTTTTTTCGTACAGAAAACAAACTGAATATATTACAAGTACAATAGAGGCAACTAAAGTATGAGCGATTTTTACGAAGTAGACCTCTTTAAGGTTGGAAACGGAAAAAGCGGTGATGCGATTTGTTTAAGGTATCAGCGAGAAGCGGACGAGCATATAACAATCCATGTAGTGGATGGGGGTTATGTTGAAAATGCAGATGAATTTGTTGCACACATTAACTCACATTATGGAGACCCTCAGCGTATCGAACATGTGGTACTTACACATCCGGACGGTGATCATGCCGGGGGGCTCAGAAAAATTCTCGAAGAATTTGAAGTTGGCACACTATGGGTGAACCGACCTTGGAACCATGTCGCGGATTTGTTACCACGTTTCGATTATCCATATACACCAGATGGTCTCGTGCAAAGATTAAAAAAAGATTTTTCTCATACCGCTACTTTAGAAAAAATAGCTCAAGAGAAAGGGATTGAGATTAGAGATGCATTTCAAGGACAAGAAATCGGAGCGTTTAAAGTTCTTTCTCCCACGCGTTCCTTCTATTTAGATCTTGTTATTGAATCAGAAAAGACACCAGAGGCTGAACGTGAAGCGTCAATCGTAGGAAAGGTTTATGAGGCAGTGCATGAAGTAATCGGCAAAGTGGCTTCTTTGTGGGGAGTAGAGAACCTAAAAGGTGACTCAGTCGGCACAAGTGCTGAGAATGAAATGAGTATTGTACAACTCGCAAATTTAAGTAATGAAAAAATTCTCTTAACTGGCGATGCAGGAGTACGTGCTCTAGGTTTAGCGTATGACTATGTTCGTGGAATTGGAATTCCGCTACCTGGTATTGATAAATTTCAAGTACCCCATCATGGCTCAAGAAGAAACCTTTCAACAGAAATATTAGACCAATGGCTTGGGGAAAGATTACCGGATATGCCCACACCTGAACAACAAACCATAGCAGCTATGATTTCTGCTCATGAAGATGATCCGGCTCATCCTAAAAATGCTGTGGTACGCGCAATGTGGCATAGGGGTGCCGGTGTAGGTTCAACCGAGAATCAAGAATTTCTTTACTGGAAACCAGACGGACAACCTAATCGTCCTGGTTGCGGGCCGGTTGCAGGCCTACCGTATCCTAACGATATGGAAGAATAAGTTTATGGGTGTAGTTCACTTTTTAAACGTTAAGGATGGAGATTGTCATGTTATTCAACATCCGTTAGGTCACGTTTCTGTTATTGATGTATGCAATGCATATTTAGATTATGAAACTACAGAGACAGAAGGAGTGGATTTTTCTGCAAAATCTTTGGGTGTCTCTGGCAATTTTAATCAAAAGGCAAATCCAGAGAATCCAATTGATTACTTAGAGAATCAAGGTATTTCTTCAGTATTTCGCTTCATTCTCACGCATCCAGACATGGACCACATGGATGGAATTGAAGATTTCTTTGATGAATTTCCCCCTACTAACTTCTGGGATACTGAAAACTCAAAAGAAATTATAGATTTTAAAAAGAAGTATAAAGAATCTGACTGGGACTTCTATAAGTCTTTAAGAGATAACAATGGTGATAACATTACAAAACGTCTGACATTGTATGCTGGGGCAAGAAATAAATTTTTTAATAGAAACGAAGATGGAAATGGTGGGGGTGATGGGTTACATGTACTTTCACCAACTCCTGAATTAATAAATCAAGCAAACGACAAAGAAGATTGGAATGATTCATCTTATGTCATCCTTTACCGAACCGGTGCTCGAAAGATTCTATTCACAGGCGATTCACACGATAGCACTTGGGAGCATATATTAGAAAATTATGAAAACGATGTAAAAGATATAGATGTTTTAATGGCACCACATCACGGACGTGATTCAAACCGTAATTATGATTTTCTTGATGTGGTAAATCCGAAATTAACCCTGTTTGGTAATGCAAAATCAAAGCATTTAGCTTATGATAAATGGAGTAATAGAGGGTTAAAATATATTACTAATAATCAGGCTGGGACAATAATTCTTAACCCAGATGGAAGCGATTTCGAAGTTTATGTTACGTGCAAAGCTTTTGCAGAAGCGTATGCCACTCAAGAAAGAAGAAATACATTTTTTTATGATAAACACTCAGCTTGGTATTTAATGGATATTATCTAATTTCAGATACCAGTGGGATGGATTTGAGAGGTATAATAAGCCCTAACATCGTCCCAGACAGTTAAACAAGAAAAAAGCCGCTTTCAGCGGCTTTTTAAATTAAGCATTTTTTCTTACTTACCTCTTTGGCACAAACGTCAATGCTTTTCCTTGTTTATCGCCACGGCCGGTGCGGCCAATGCGGTGTACGTAATCCTCGAACGTACCAGGTAGGTCATAGTTAATCACGTGTGACACTTGCTCTACGTGGATACCACG
The DNA here is from genome assembly GCA_045401115.1 of Candidatus Phycocordibacter aenigmaticus. Lineage (GTDB taxonomy): Bacteria > Patescibacteriota > Minisyncoccia > Phycocordibacterales > Phycocordibacteraceae > Phycocordibacter > Phycocordibacter aenigmaticus. Next base: position 452,361 of record CP174359.1, read on the forward strand.
CGCCGCAACGTCAGTCGCAACCAAGACACGTGCTTCACCGCTCTTAAAGCGTGAGAGCGCGTTCTGTCGTTGCCCGTGAGTTTTATTTCCATGAATTGCTGTTGCGGAAATACCCGAGTCTGAGAGTTGCTGAGCAATTTTCTGTACACTATGTTTCATTGCGCCGAATATGAGTACACGCTTGAGTTCAGGATCCTTGAGAAGGTTAGTGAGTGTCCCAAATTTATCAGCTTGGAGGTAGTGTACGACGTCTTGTTCAATGCTCTGTGTAATGTCGTTTTTCTTAACCGACACCGTAACAGGATCTTTGAGGAAATCGTCTGTTAATTTCTTGGTTTTTACGTCAAAGGTCGCTGAGAAGAAGAGTGTCTCTCTTTCTTTTGGAATCTCTGAGATGATTTTCTTAATATCGGTAATGAATCCCATATCAAGCATACGGTCAGCTTCGTCCAGTACAACGGTTGTAATGTACTGTGGCTTGAGTGCTCCTCTTTTAATGAGGTCAAGGATACGCCCCGGTGTTCCGATAACAAAATCGTTAGGACGACTCACCGCACGAAGCTGTGGGCGAATATCAACACCGCCGACACACATTGCTGAGAAGATACGGAAACATGAAGAGAGTTTCTGTAGTTCGTCTCGAATTTGAACAGCAAGTTCACGTGTAGGCGCAATAATGAGTGTTTGCCGATTTTGGTCTTTGAGCGCTTTTTCAATAAGCGGTATCAAGAACGCAGCTGTTTTACCGGTGCCGGTTTCTGCTAAACCAATAACGTCCTGGCCTTTAAGAATAGTAGGGATGATTTGGTCTTGAATAGGCGTTGGTTTGGTCATACCAAGTTTCACAATATGATCCGCAAACTTTTTGTTGATTCCAATATTTTCAAAAGAGTGCTCTGGCACATACTCCTCTTGTACTACTTTTTTAGGGTTGGTGTTAATAAAGTTGGCTGGGTTGAATGTAGGCATTTTACGGCCGCCACGAGCACCGCCGCGTGCGCCACCACGAAAGCCGCCACGAGCGGGTCCACGGGAAGGTCCACGAGAACCACCACCTGATCGTGATGATGAATGAAACGGTTTACGTTTTTGAGATGAATAAGGCGCACCTCGACGCTGTCGATTATTATTTGTATTCATTTTTTTATAGTTAACAAACCTCAGTTACGAGGTGTGCAGGTTGAAAAATCAAACGTAGTCAGATAGAAAGTTTGAGGCTAGTGAGCCCCACACGAGTATCAAAAGCGTGTGTGTATAATAGTATATTTACGATTTTTGTCAATCTACTATTTTTGATCCTCGGAAGAGGGTGTACACAATGCATATTTTAAAAAGTGACATATAAACGGCTCATTCCATTGAGCCGTTTATATTTATAGAGAAGTATAGGGACCTATCCACTTTACAAGGAATATATTTTAAATCAGAAGTTGGTTGCTATAGTACACTATAAAAGATATGGATATAGAATTTATCAGCAGTACGTTTGAGGTAATAGGTACAGTGCTTATTGCGCTCGCTGCACTTCGCGTACACCACCGTGTACTCCACGACCATCGTATTTCAGACAGCGTATCGAAAGTCATGCGTTTTGAGCAAAAGTTAGGCATTTTGGGAATACTCCTTGTTCTGCTTGGGTATGCGTTGAGTATCGTGTTCTAACGTATACCTAACTTGTTTAGTGTCTAAACCGTAGTGGGGCACTACATCTTCAGTGTGTGCATCTATACGATTGATGTTTATCCACATATAATCTGTAAAACTTCTTTACACTGTTTACACCCACAAGGTACTATAGAAACATAGCAATAACACTATGTTCTATGCACGACACACAAGCAAAACTTCTCACCCTTATTCGTCAAAATAAAAATCTCGGCAGGCAGAGCCTCCGTCAAATTGCCAGCTTTATTGATGCCGAAGGAAAACCACAGGTAGTAAAGTATCACTTACGTAAACTTGAAGAGGCAGGGTTGATTCAGCTGAACTTAGCAAAAGGTATTATTAAACCAGTCCAGAAAGGAGTAACTGGAAAAGTGCGCAGTTTGTTCTTTTCACTACCTATTGTGGGTGCGGCGAATTGTGGCCCCGCGACGGTCTTTGCCGATGAGCGTATTGAGGGGTATCTCAAAGTCTCAACAAACATGCTTCCACACCGAAAGAATGATCTGTATGTACTAGTGGCGGACGGTCCTTCTATGAATAAGGCTGAGGTTCACGACGGAGTAACTATTGAAAATGGTGATTTTGTCGTAGTAGATAGCAAAGCTAAAAACCCTAAGAACGGTGATATCGTAGTTGCCGTTATAGATGGTATGGCTACTATCAAGCGCTATACAATTGACCGGGTGAATAACTGTATTGTATTGAATGCTGAGTCAACAGAGAAGTATCACCCAGTGTATTTACATAGTGGTGACGATTTTACTATCTCCGGCAAGGTGATTGATGTCATTAAAAAAAGCACATAAACATTCATTACATGGCGGTGGGTGAATATCATATAGAGGTAGAAGAGATTGAGCCGTTCCCTGAGGCACTCTTTCGAGTAACAGTGCGTGCTGAAGATGCTACGACTGAACATATGGTGACACTCGATTGGGCATACTTTACAAAACTGCGAGGTGATAGGGAGGTCGAGGCATTTATACAAGATTCTTTTATGTTTTTACTTGAGCGTGAAGCGCCAAGTGCGATTCTGTCTCAGTTCAATATGCGTACCGTTGTCACTTATTTTCCCGAATATGAAAAAAATATCGCAAAAAAATAAGTATCATGTCACTGCACAAGTTTGGATATACCCAGGGAAGCAGGCGCAATGGTATTTTATTACCATACCTAAAAAAGAAAGTTCTGAGATAAAAAAATCTTACGGGCATGTTGCACGTGGGTGGAGGTCACTGCCGGTGTGTGTGACGATAGGGCAGACAGAATGGCGTACCTCAGTGTTTCCTGACTCTCATTCAGGTTCATATTTACTTCCTCTTAAAGCTGCAGTGCGTCGAGCAGAGGCGATAGAAAGTGGGGACTCTGTTCGGTGCAGTCTTAGTATTTTATTAGATGTATAAATTACTTCAGAACATCCTACTGTAGACTTTCGCTGCTTTTGGGGAGTTTCTATAAAGATTGTCTTTGTTATACTAGATGTATATGAAAAAAGCATTACCTTGGGTTATCGGTATTATTATTGTAATGGGCGGTCTTTTATATTGGTCGGCATCGTTTCAATCCAACGCGCAACTTCAATTTGTAAATGAATCAGATGTGGCATGTCTACCAAATGGTCACCAACAGATCGCGGTACACATTCACCCTATTTTATCGATTACAGTTGATGGTATGGCTGAAACAATACCAGCAAATATTGGTATAACACGCAATTGTATGGCTGAGGTACATACACACGACTCTAGTGGAACGCTACATATAGAAACAGCTGATGCGTCTCGTCTATCAGAACTTTCTTTCTCTCACTTTTTTGATATGTGGGAACAACCAATTGAGCGCGAAGGATATCAACTAACCATTAAGGTAGATGGTGTAGAAGTAGATTCGGTAGATAATGTTCCACTGCGTGACCAAGCAAAGATTGAACTCATCTATACTTCTGAGTCTCAAGAAAGTGCGTAACCATACATACAGAACGTTGCTACTGTCGTATACTGTTTGTAAGGTATGTTCTATGCTTCTGTGCTTGCGTTATTGTTTACTGCCCTCACGGTGTTTGGTTGGGGGTTATCAGTCGAGGCGTTTATTAACGATTCTGAAATTGTAGAAATAAATGAACCAGGTCCTGACGCACCTCCTCCAGAAAATACAGTCCAAGTAGGTGTTGATACTACAAATAATTCATCACTAAACAATTCTGAAGAAGGTGACGACAGTGGCAATGAAACACTCTCGTTGGATAATAGTGGTGCAACCACCACTATTACGTTCAGTGAAGATACACAAGAGCAGGAGAACGATACAAGCACTCAGACTTCAGTGACTACTGAAGTGTCGATAACCACAGAAACTGAGACATCCGCGTCTGGTGACGCTTCTTCTGGTGGCTCAGGAGGGACAACTAGCACTACTGAAACGACGGTTTCCGACCCAGCGTCTGTCATTGCTTCGTTGATTGGTTCAGGCGCTGTACTGTTTTTAGGAGGAGGATCAGTGGAAGGCGGTAGTGGTAATAACGGAACATTTACAGACAGCACAGTGCGTATTGATGCCGCTCGTGCTCGTGCGTCTTTTAAAGTGCAACGTATCACACAATTATCTCTATCAGGTGTTGAAGCGGTTATACGTGGGCGAGAAGGGAACGTGACACAACGTTTCAATGAGAATGATTTTGCATTATTTGTTTCGTCAAAACTCCTTCAAGATGAGTATATTGATGATGTTGCGTTAACGGGACACACGGTGGACATTGAATATCGTGCATTAGGTCGTTTATTCGGTATATTTCCTTTACGTTATGTAATGAACGTGAGTGTTGACTTTAACGATGCAGACAGCGTGCTAGTTGATATTCGTTTCCCTTGGTATAAATTTTTCCTTGCATCCGGTGTTTCTTCTACTGAACTTGAACGTGTACTTATCGCTGAAGTAAAAAATAACATTTCATTACAGAGTGAAGATGTATTTGGTGTAGCAACACAAGTGTTCGCTGCAGTAATTGAAACACTCCAGACGTATTTAGATGTGTAAACACCTTCATAATACAATCATCTGTGAGGTAATAAATAATAAGCTATACTAAAAAAGAATGAAGTATATCAAGCAAGGAGGTCTCTATTCTGTTGGATTTCTCGTGGTGGTAGTACTTGGATTAGTTGTGTTGTGGTTTTTAACTACTCAACAACAAAATAATTCTCCTATACAGCACGTCGTTCAAGGTGTTTCAGTGAGCGGTAGTCTTATTGAATTACTTGAGGAAGGGGGTAATCGTCATTGTTCTTTTGTACAGGCACAAAGTAATAGCGAGATACAAGGATCGGTATATATTGATAATTCGCGCGCTCGCGCCAATTTTATTAGCGTAGAAGACGGGCTTACGCTCACAGTGCATCTTATTGTACGTGATGGGACGTTGTATGTGTGGTCGCCAATGGCTCCAATAGGAGTGCAAACAGATTATAATCTCGCAGATATTCAAGCAGACTCAGCTCGGTATGGTAACGCGCTTCAAGTATATGAATATACGTGTGAACCGTGGGATGCTGTAGATGAATTTTTTGCACTCCCAACAGAGATTGAATTTACTGGTGAATAAATATGAAATACGGTATCCGAAGAGAATTTTTCAGTATTGGAGCAGCAAGTGTACTCCTTGCCGGTTTCTTCGTATGGGTCCCAGTCATTCAAGAGTCAACAATGGTGCGTTTTTTTACCAGTGTAGATTCATTTGAATCATGTGTGGATGCGGGGTATGCAGTCCTTGAATCTCATCCGCGTCAGTGTCGGGACGGTTCGGGAACTGTTTTTATGGAAAACACATTTCCAAACACACGTTCCACTACATACACCAATACGAGCAAGAACGATATTATGCTCGATCACATAAATAAAAAGAATAATAATGTTACCTCTCCACTTATTTTTACTGGAAAAGCTCACACTTCATGGTTTTATGAAGGAAGTTTTCCGGTGACAGTTACGAATTGGGATGGACGTATTATTGCGAAAGGTGAAGCGCAGGCAACACGGGACTGGAAGACAAATACACTTGTTCCATTTGAAGCAACACTGACGTTTACTATCCCAGCTTATAATCTCCACGGAACACTTCTGCTTCATAAAGCAAACCCTTCGGGGGTTGCGGAATCCGATGCTGTGTTTAGCATGCCAGTGGTATTTTATAAATAATATTATATATAGTTACACTGGTAATTCGCCACGATAAAAATGGTGTAGTATAAAAATTATAGCTCTAGTATGCGCCAAGGTATTAAAAATAGTGTTTATACGTATCGCGAAAAAAGCAGGTACACACAAGTAGCTCTTGCTGATGCAGTGGGTGTAACCAGACAAACTATTATTGCCCTTGAAAAGGGGAATTACACCCCCTCAGTCGCATTGGCGCTTAAACTGGCTTCTGTATTTGACTGTTGTGTTGAAGATTTATTTACCTTACTGTGATATATATGCGAAATTTTGTTTTTGTTTCTAGTGTTTTTGTGCTCCTCTTACTTTTATTAATTAATCCACTTGACTGGTGGATGCCACAGGAAATTGTGTATCTCGCTGTGGCGCTCCTTGCGGTTGTTGCGGCAATTTTTGCCGGAATGATATTCGGTGAACAGGCACGAGATGAGCGCGAGGAAACGCTGCGAGCGCGAGCAGCGCGTGCGGGGTATCTCGTTGGTGTGTTCGTCCTTACATTGGCAATAGCGGTAACAGTGTTACGTGGAGACTATATTGATATATGGATTCCCATAACACTCATAAGTATGGTGTTAGTACGGGTGTTTGTACGGTGTCTTCCATAGGTGTGTGATTTTCGTTTTATTTTGAAATAGGGCAGAACATGACATTAAAACACCTGATATGATGGAGTTATGTTAAAAACAGGGAAAGATTGGTTTGCGCTTATTATTTCACTTCTTATTCCTCATGCAGCCGGAGCGTTAGGATCACTTTTTACTATTAGTGCTATACCACTTTGGTATAGCACGCTGACACTCCCTGCTTTTGCTCCTCCGTCGTGGGTTTTTGGTCCGGCATGGACCGCACTTTACACTTTAATGGGAATTGCGCTCTTTTTAGTATGGCGTACACGTGGGGCGCGTACGTTACATGCACCAAAAGAGGAAACCAGAGCGCGCGGTCGTGCACGAACGATAGGTCTGTACCTGTTTGGTGTCCAGATGGTGCTTAATTTACTCTGGTCTATTATCTTTTTTGGTATGCAAAGCCCGGTTGCTGCATTAGTAGATATTATTCTCCTCGATATCTTTGTTGCGCTCACTATTGTGTATTTTTATCGCGCGCGTCCGAGCGCTGCAGTGTTATTACTTCCGTACATAGCATGGATACTTTTTGCCACTGCACTTAATCTCGGTATTGTTATTTTGAACTAACACCAAATATGTACCCAAAAAGTGAGTGAGTATGTGGGCATACTATTAAAAATAAGTACGATATACTAAATGGACTATGCAAACATTACATGAAACTGTTGCTGCGCTTATGCAGCAAGGAAAAGGTATTCTTGCGGCAGATGAAAGCAATAGCACTGCTACAAAACGTTTAGAAGCGGTTCATGTTGAACCAACAGAAGAAAATAGACGGCGGTATCGTGAGGTGTTGCTTACGACACCTGGTGCGGAATCATATCTTTCAGGTGTCATTCTTTATGATGAGACGATCCGACAATCACTTTCGGACGGAACCCCATTTCCTCAATACCTGACCGGGAAAGATATTATCCCAGGTATTAAAGTTGACCTTGGTCTTGAAGAGGTTCCTGGCGGGCAGGTGACTAATGGTCTTGAGGGGCTTGCTGAGCGTCTTCAAGAATATAAGTCGTTCGGTGCTCGTTTTACTAAATGGCGTGCGGTTGCGCGTGTTGGTGATGGATATGGTGATCCAGTTATAAAAGAAAACGCGAAGCGTATGGCATCATATGCGCGGATATGTCAGGACGCTGGTTTTGTACCTATTGTAGAGCCTGAAGTGCTTCGTGATGGTACACATTCTGCAGAAGACGCAGAAGGCGCAATTATTGAGACAGTAGCGATTGTTTTTGATGCGCTTAAAGGGGAGGGTGTTGATCTTTCTGGGGTTATTTTAAAGACGAGTATGGCAATTTCCGGTAGCGGTGCGGAAACACAAGCGGAACCTGAAGAGGTAGCCGAGCGTACTGTGCGTGCGCTTACTACTTCAACTCCTGAGGAGTGCGGTGGTGTAGTATTTCTTTCTGGCGGACAAAGTCCTGAAGCGGCGACTGCCAACTTAAATGCAATCGCTCGATTAGAGCCGCATCCATGGCCAATTACTTTCTCATTTGCACGTGCGCTACAGGAACCAGCACTTGATATATGGCGCGGTCAGGATGAGAACAAAGACGAGGCACAAGCAGCCTTGCTCTATCGTCTATCACTGAATGTGTCTGCAGATGCCGGCGGTTATGGAGAGGGGATGGAAAAACTTTAAATTCTTTTCTGTTTTTTCAATTACTCACTTTCTATAATCTATAATTATGATGATAAATAAGGAAGTAATTTTCCTGAAATAACACATGTTTGTAGGCTCTATTGAGAGTGTCACAAAACGTTGATTGACCCCATGCGTTTTTTGTTTCTTTCTGAGGATAAAACTCCGAAATCCACACCCATGAGTAAGGACAGGATCAATGTGCGTACGCTAGAATGGTACTCCAGAGACAGATGCAATGTGTAATTGAAATAATCCCTTCGGTTTCATTTCAATGGATTCAAAAATACCCATTCCAAAGCATTCTGATTTATCTTTAGTAACATAATAATCCGTGATCACGGTATAACTGCAAACCCCATGTCAGTAACTCAAAAACTTAAAAAAAGAAACGGTGCTATTGTCGACTTTGATCAAGAAAAAGTTGCACTTGCGGCACAAAAGGCATTTTTAGACGTTCTTAAGGACCCTCACACTGATGAGGCAAAAGAAATTGCTGAATTAGTTGCACGATCACTTAATGAAAATTACGGTGACACTGCTCAAGTCCCTAGCGTTGAAGAGGTGCAGGATCTTGTTGAGCGCTCATTGGCTGAGCGTGGTTACTTTGATGTGGCAAAGAGTTATATTATTTATCGGTATGAGCACTCGAAGATTCGAGAAGAAGAAAAGAAACATGTAGAAGAAAAAATTGATTCACAGTCACTTCTTATCGAGACAGGTACGGGTGAACGTGCTGTGTTTTCTCCTGATCGTATCCGCAGTGTTATCACCGCACTTCTTTCTGAAAAAGAAATTGCTGATATCAATGTTGAAAGTATACTCAATCAGTTAAAACAGGAGGTATATGACGGCATCAGTACAAAAGAGATCTCTCGCCTCCTTACGTCAGTAGTACGTTCAATGATTGAACGTGATCCTATGTATGACGCGCTTGCTGCGCGTTTATTGTTGCGTGATATTTACGCTGATGTAATGAATTCAAACAGTCTTCCCGATGACGTAACTGACCCTGCGTTTGAAGAAGCATATCGTAAAGCGTTTGTTGCGAATATTAAGCAGGGGGTTGAGACAAAACAATATGACCCCGTGCTTCTTGATTTTGACCTTGAAGCACTTGCACAAAAACTTGAACCAACACGTGATCGTACCCTTCGTTATCTTGGAATTCAAACACTCAATGACCGTTATTTTGTAAAAGAAAAATCAGGAGGGCGACTTATTGAGACCCCGCAGTTCCTCTTTATGCGTGTTGCGATGGGGCTTGCTCGAGAGGAATCAGATAAAGAGGGTCAGGTAGAACGCTTCTATACCATTATGAGTCAGTTGCGTTTTGTACCATCAACTCCAACATTATTCCATGCTGGAACACCGCATGCACAGCTTTCAAGTTGTTACCTCAATACGGTTGAAGACGACCTTGATCATATCTTTAAAGTGTATTCAGATAATGCCAACCTTTCAAAATGGGCTGGTGGAATCGGCACTGACTGGAGCAACATCCGTGCAACCGGTGCAATGATTAAGAAAGCAGGATTCGGTTCGCAAGGAGTGGTGCCATTCCTAAAAATTGCTAATGATGTCACCGTTGCCATCAACCGATCAGGGCGTCGTCGTGGCGCAACCGCGGTATATCTTGAGTCATGGCACTATGACGTGGAAGATTTTCTTGAACTCCGTAAGAATACTGGAGACGAGCGAAGACGTACCCATGACATTAATACAGTGAACTGGATTCCCGACCTTTTTATGAAGCGTGTGCGCAGTGGGGAAGACTGGACACTGTTCTCACCAGATGAGGTTCCTGAACTTCACCATGTATATGGTAAAAAGTTTGAAGAAGCGTATCTGAAGTATGAACAGATGGCTGAAGAAGGGAAAATTAACGTACATCGAAAAGTAAAAGCAACGAACCTTTGGAAGAAGATGCTTGGCATGCTCTTTGAAACAGGACACCCGTGGGTTACGTTCAAAGACCCATCTAATATTCGTTCTCCACAAGACCATGTTGGTGTGGTGCATAATTCAAACCTATGTACTGAAATCACACTTAATACGTCTCGTGAAGAAACCGCGGTATGTAACTTAGGTTCAGTGAATCTTGGTCGACATATTACCGGTGAAGGTCTTGATCGTGAAAAGATAAAAGAGACAGTCAGTATTGCGATGCGCATGCTCGACAATGTTATCGATATTAACTTCTATCCAACAAAAGAAGCAAAAGTCTCAAACCTAAAACATCGCCCGGTAGGTCTCGGTGTTATGGGATTCCAAGATGCGCTTTATCAATTAGATATTGATTTTGCGAGTGAACGCTGTGTTGGTTTTGCTGACGAGAGTATGGAGGTTATTAGTTACTACACCATCCTTGCATCAGTGTCGCTTGCGAAAGAGCGCGGAACTTACGAAACCTTTGCGGGCAGTAAATGGGATCGCGGCCTGTTACCAATTGATACGATTGACCTTTTGGAAGAAGAGCGCGGTGAAGCAATTGAAGTGTCTCGCAACACTACCTTAGATTGGGATGTTGTACGTAGTGCTATTAAAGAGTATGGAATGCGTAACTCAAACTGTATGGCTATTGCACCGACTGCAACTATCTCTAATATTGCGGGTACGACACCAACTATCGAACCGATTTACAAGAACATTTTTGTTGAGTCAAACATTAGCGGTGACTTTACCGTAGTAAATCCGTACCTGGTACGTGACTTGAAAGAACATGGTCTTTGGAACGAATCAATGCTGAACGAGTTGAAATATCGTGACGGATCAGTAGCTGATATTGCGAGTGTTCCAGATGTACTCAAGAATAAATATAAAGAGGTGTTCGAGATTGATATGCGATGGTTAGTGCGCGCTGCGGCATATCGCGGTAAGTGGATTGACCAATCACAATCACTTAATATCTTCTTTAGTGGTTCCTCTGGTAAAGACCTCTCTGAAATTTATTTCTATGCGTGGAAAATGGGACTTAAGACCACGTATTACCTTCGTTCACTTGCTGCTACACAGGTAGAGAAATCAACAGTATCAACTAAGGATTTCGGCTCAACACATCAACGTGGCGCTACACGAAAAACAGACGCAATGAGTGTTGAACAATCTACCGCTTCTGCACCTGAGAAGACACCAATACCAACACCAGCGCCCGTGGCACAAGCAGCTCCAGTAGCACAAGCACAACATAATACACCACCGGTCACGCTGCATCGCGCGCCGGAAGCATTGTGTGAAGCATGCGAGTAATTAATAACCTACCTAAACGATATAGAACCTATGGCAATTAAAAAAGGAGCATCTCCTGTCAGTGTTAACGACCGACGAATTATTAATGGGAAAGAAGCTGATGTCATTCAGCTCTATCCTATGAAGCACACGTTTGCGTGGGAATACTACAATAGTGCAAACGCAAACCACTGGCTACCAACAGAGATATCAATGCAGTCGGACATTGAGCAATGGAAAAGTCCTACTGCCCTCAGCGCAGATGAGCGCAGTGCGTTTGAAACAGTGCTCGGGTTCTTCACTACTGCAGACTCAATTGCTGCGAATAATATCGTGATGGCTTTTTATGGGCACGTCACCAGTCCTGAAATTCGCATGTATTTACTGCGTCAGGCGTACGAAGAAGCAATTCATACCCATGCCTACCAGTACATTGTCGAATCGCTTGGTATGGATGAATCAAAAATATTTAACATGTACCGCGAGGTAGATGCTATTTACGACAAAGATGAATTCATCCTCGGCTTCAACGAAGGTATTTTCGATGGTTCATTTAAAACTGGTACGTTCGAGGCTGATCAGAAATTCCTTGAAAACTGGTGTGTGTTCTCACTTATCTTAGAAGGTATCTTCTTCTACTCATCGTTTGCTGTGGTGCTCGGGTTCAAGCGTCAAAATAAGCTGACTGGTTCTGCTGAACAAATTGAGTACATCATGCGTGATGAATCAATGCACCTTAACTTCGGTATTGAAGTGATTAATGGCCTCAAGAAAGAGAACCCTGAGTTATGGACTCAAGAGTTCCAGGATCGTATTACTGGATTGGTAGCTGAAGCAGCGAAATTGGAATATACGTATGCGCAAGAAGTCTTTCCTACCGGTATTTTTGGTTTGAACGCGGAAGGCTTTAGGCAGTATATTGAACATATTGCCGATAGGCGTCTTGAACGTGTTGGACTGCCGGCACAGTTTGGCTCACCGAATCCGTTCCCATGGATGTCAGAAGCTATTGACCTGTCAAAGAAGAAGAACTTCTTTGAGACGCGGGTTACTGAATACAAAACTGGTGGTAGTTTAGATTGGTGAATTTAGGTTTCGATAAAAATCGCGAATTACTGCGTTGTCTACGTCGTGCCGGCATTCGCCGTACCATTAGTACGTCTCATACCCGCACGCCTTGCCGTCTTGTACTTCATCGATTTTTATCGAAACCCAGGAGAATGCTATACTAGAAATATATGAATGAAGGAATTGAGGGGGTCAGTAATATTATAGAAGAGCATTGGGAATTAGCACTCGGTGTTTTAATAGTAGGAGGCGTCATCGGCGCTCTTGGTAGGCACTATGGTGCACGTATTTATGATGCGCTTACTTTTGCTGATTATGAAAAGGAGAAAGAAAACGCTACACAGAGAATTGTGGACATGGTGAGTTCAAGAAGGGATTAGTTTACATCACGCCTCATTTAATACGTGGGAATAGATACGCAAAAACGGCTCATCAAGGTGAGCCGTTTTTGCGTATACCCACCACTATGCATTTGCTATACTTGCTATATGCCATTTTTCAAAAAGAAAGATTCTACTCCGCCTATTACGCTTTTTAATACGCGCTCAAAGGAAAAAGAAACTTTTAAGTCAATCACTGCCGGTAAAGTAAAAATGTATACCTGTGGCTCAACGGTGTACGACTATGCGCATATTGGGAATCTGCGCGCGGCGATATTCCCTGATATTATTCGTCGCGTATTTGAGTACGCGGGGTACGAGGTGAAGTCAGTACTTAATATTACCGACTTTGGGCACCTTGCGGACGAAACGGACGATTTGAGTGAAGACAAAATGTCTCTTGCAGTAAAACGAGAGGGAAGGGAATTAACCATGGAGAATATGCTCTCTGTCGCCGGTGAATTTATGCATGCATATCAGGACGATTTGCGTGAGTTGAATGTTAAAAATTTTCATGCGATGCCCCGCGCTTCTGAACATGTGCGCGGTATGGTTGCATATATTGAGGAGCTTTTGCATAAAGATTTTGCCTACACAACATCAGATGGCATTTATTTTGATACAGCAAAATTTCCGCATTATGGATGTCTTGGTGGCTCAAGTTCCACTGAACATTCACGTGTTGGAGTGCTAAAAGAAAAACATAACCCAGAAGATTTTGCGCTCTGGAAGTTTAATGATTCATTTGGATGGGATGCGCCGTGGGGGAAAGGTTTCCCGGGGTGGCATATAGAGTGTGTTGCTATGAGTACTCAATACCTTGGTAAAACATTTGATATTCATGCTGGTGGCATCGATCTTATTCCTATCCATCATAATAATGAAATTGCAGAAGCTGAAGCGGCAAACAATAAACCATACGCGCATTACTGGATGCATAATGAATTTATTACGATTGGAGGACAAAAGATATCAAAATCGCTTGGTAATACCATCACGTTAAAGCAGCTTGTTGATAGAGGAATTAGTCCACTTGCGTTCAGGTACTGGCTTTTGACGGGCCACTATCGACAAAAAATGAATTTTACGTGGGACGCCATTGAGGCTGCGCAGACAGCGCTTACCCGTGCATGGCGCACATTCACTGAATTAAAAGGGGATGGTGAACCTGATACAGATTTTATACAAAAATTTGAAGACTCATTATATGACGATTTTAATACCGCGGAAGCGGTTGCAGTGTTGTGGGAGACTTTAAAAGACTCCACTATTGCTGATGGTGTTAAAAAAGCAACTATTTTAAAAATGGATACGGTACTCGGTGTCGGATTTGGTAGAGCAGCATTGCGACTTGAAAAGACAAAGGTAGCTGTTCTTGAAGGAGATGAGATTCCGGAGAAAGTACAAGAATTGATTGATGAACGTGAAGCGGCACGCAATATGAAAGATTTTGCAAAAGCAGACAATTTACGTGAAGAAATTAAAAAAGCAGGATTTGAGGTTCATGATTCGTCAAATGGACCTGTGATTAACCGTATCTAGTGCTCTTACTTTATTTCTGCTAACCTGTAGAAAGACGTTTATAAAAAATAATTACATCTATGTCGATACAAAAAAACACAAGTATTGCTATTATTCTCGCACTCATTGTGGTGGCAATTTTTATTGGGTTAGGTTTCTTTGTATTTCCTGGGTCTAACACCGACGCAGAAAATAGAGGAAACGCGCAAGCGCTTTTAGATGAGTTGCAACAAACAGGAACAGTCACTGAACTCAAAATGCAAAACATTGTCTCAGGCAATGGTGAAGAGGCAGAAGCTGGCGATGTGGTAGTGGTGCACTACACTGGAGTGCTTCCTGATGGAACTGTTTTTGATTCTTCACATAACCGTGGCGAACCGTTTATTTTTGAACTCGGCGCAGGTCAGGTTATAGAAGGGTGGGAACGAGGAGTGAGCGGTATGCAAGTTGGTGGTCGAAGGCTTCTAGTTATACCACCAGAACTTGGTTACGGAGCGACTGCCGTAGGACCAATCCCTGCAAACGCAACACTAATTTTTGATGTTGAGCTACTTCAAATTCTTTCATCTGAAGCACGTGAACAACAAGCAGAAGTGAATCTAGAATCTCAATAGCATATGAGCGCTTCGGCTCCTCAGGGCCCTTTGCAATTTTCTATTACACACGCGATCCCGGAAGGGGCGCGTGTTGGTCGTATCACGACTCCTCATGGGTCTTTTGACACGCCGGCTTTTTGTTCAGTCGGTACTAAAGGAACAATAAAGGCGATACTACCAAAAGACTTGCATGAGATTGCAGAAAGTCCTGTGGCGCTTGCTAATACCTACCATCTTTTTTTACAACCAGGACATGATGTCGTTCAAGAGGCAGGTGGTCTACATGCTTTTATGGGTTGGGATGGTCCTTTGGTAACTGATTCAGGTGGTTTTCAAGTTTTTTCTCTTGGTGTTGGATTTGATAAAAGCGAGTCAAAATTTGCTTCTGGTGAAACTAAAACAGCGGACGCCGGGAAATTGCCACAAATATATGATGAGAGTATAAAGACTCAACATGGGAAGTTAGCCATTATTGATGAGGAAGGAGTATCGTTTACTTCGCATATTGATGGTACGCTGTACCGTTTTACCCCAGAGCGCAGTGTTGAAATTCAACACGCGCTTGGTGCGGATATTTTTTTTGTGTTTGATGAGTGTACTGCGCCAAGCGCAGACTACGCGTATCAAAAAGAAGCTGCTGATCGTACACACCGATGGGCACAACGGTGTTTGGTGACTCATCAGAATAATAGCGTCGCACGTAAGAAACAAGCTCTGTTTGGGATTGTACAAGGTGGGCGTTATCCAGATTTGCGCACGTGGAGCGCAGAGACTGTAGGCGCGATGGATTTTGATGGTTTCGGCATTGGCGGGTCATTTTCGAAAGCTGATCTTGGTGAAGCGCTCTCTTCAGCTATCACCCCATTACCGAAAGAAAAACCGCGACACTTACTTGGTATTGGAGAGCCTGAAGATTTATTTGAAGGAGTAGCACATGGTATTGATATGTTTGATTGTGTACAACCAACTCGCATGGGACGCATGGGAGTGCTTTACACTGCAGACGGTAAGATAAATCTTAATAAAGCAAAATATACACGTGACTTTACCCCGCTTGATACTGCAACTGGTGGGTACGCATCGGAACATTTTACACGCGCATATCTGGCGCATCTATTCCGTGCAAACGAGATGCTCGCCGCAACTATTGCTTCACTACACAACCTCTATTTTATAAATCGTCTGATGCAGGATATGCGCACTGCAATTATAGACGGTACATTTAACGAATTTCGCGCTGAATTCCTTAGTAGGTATCGTGGCTGAGTGTCGTGGGGAAAACACATCAGAATCAGTAACCTTCTACTATACTGATAAGTATAGTAGGTAGAGGACATACATTCTGTGATCTCTGTATAACCTATGAAATAAAAGATATATGAGTCGTGAACGTTGCAGTATTCACCCTGAATCAAGAGAATGTCCTGGTGGACATTGTAATCCTGGGAATAAAGACAGCGAGGGAAGATGTTGGGATTGTCAGGTAAGCTGCTATTAATTTCGTTATAATAGATTACCTTCGCTGTAGTTATAGTATTAGTTAATACGCCCTTTTAGGGTGTTTTTTGTTATAGTGCAGGGTAATGGCAAACCCTTTTAAATTACACTCTGAATACAAACCGGCTGGTGACCAACCAGGGGCAATTAAAGCGCTCACTGCGGGAGTAAAGAAGGGTGAGCGTCATCAGACTCTGCTTGGTGTGACTGGCTCTGGTAAGACATTCACCGGAGCAAATGTGATACAGAACATAGGCAAGCCGACCTTAGTTATTGCACACAATAAAACATTAGCGGCACAACTTACGCAAGAGTATCGTGAGTTCTTTCCTGAAAACGCCGTGCACTACTTTGTGTCGTACTATGACTATTACCAACCGGAGGCATATGTGCCGCACTCAGATACGTATATTGAAAAAGAGGCACAGATTAACGCAGAAATTGATCGTCTACGCCATGCTTCTACACAGGCTCTATTAACGCGGGACGATGTAATTATTGTGGCATCAGTATCGTGTATCTATGGTTTAGGTTCGCCTGATGAGTATGAAAAAGTGCATCGTAAGGTCACAGTGGGTGAGAGCTTTGAACGCGCTGAGTTCATTCGTTTCCTTATTGGTTTGTACTTTGAGCGTACTAATGCCGACCTTACTCCGGGAACATTTCGTGCAGTGGGGAATCAAATTGAGGTAATGCCAGTTAATGAAACAATTATCTACCGTATTACCCCCGAAGCCGGGCATATCAGACATATCAGTAAAATTGACGCGGTAAGTCGCAGTATTATTGATGAACCAGATGTGTTTTACCTCTTCCCCGCAAAACACTATGTGACTCCTGAAAGCGAACGAGAAGAAGCGCTGGCTGATATTGAACGTGAGCTCGAAGCGCAACTCAAAGCACTGACTGATTCAGGAAAAATATTAGAAGCAGATCGACTTAAACGTCGTACGCGTTATGACATCGCGCTTATTAGAGAGATTGGCTATTGTAACGGTATTGAAAATTATTCTCGCCACTTTGACCGGCGGAAAGTAGGTGAGCCACCATACACGCTTTTGTCATACTTTCCTCATAAAGCGGATGGTACTCCTGACTTCCTGACTATTATTGACGAGTTGCATGTGACTATACCGCAACTCTCAGCTATGTATGCTGGTGACCAGGCGCGTAAAAAAACACTCGTTGAGTACGGATTCCGCCTACCGTCCGCAGCAGATAACCGTCCACTCATGTTTAATGAGATCCAAGACCGCCTCGGTACGACTATTTATACGAGTGCGACTCCAGGACCATTTGAACTGGAGCATTCAGGAAAACCTGTCGAACAAATTATTCGCCCTACTGGTCTTATTGATCCGGAAATAATAATTCGTCCGGTCACGGGCGCAGGTGCGACTGATACGGAAACACATAAAGGTCAAGTTGAAGATTTTATAGAAGAGACAGAGAAAGTCGTAAAAGGTGGCGGACGTGTGTTGGTTACTACGCTCACTAAAAAAATGGCAGAAGACCTTTCCGAGTTTTTACAGGCTAGAGGAGTCAAATCTGAGTATATTCATTCAGATATTAAAACTATAGAACGTATCGATATTCTAACCGCATTTCGTAGAGGAACGTTTGACTGTCTCGTAGGTGTTAACTTGCTTCGTGAAGGACTCGACCTACCTGAGGTTGAGCTCGTTGGTATCTTAGATGCCGACAAAGAAGGGTTCCTACGCTCTGAAACGAGTCTTATTCAAACCATGGGCCGCGCGGCACGTAACGTGCAGGGCCGGGTCATTCTATACGCTGATCAAATGACTGGTTCACTTGAACGAGCTATTGCTGAGACTGAACGACGACGTGAAATTCAATTGGCATACAATAAAGAGCACGGCATCACACCGCAAACCATTAAAAAGAATATTAGCGATATTACTGCCTCGCTTAGGAAAGACCGTGATCGTGCAACAGCGCTTGCGCTTGCAGTTGAAATGGCTGATGCAGAAAGTCCGAAAGCGCTCCGGGAACTCTTAAAAGAGAAACGTTCGGAAATGGAGCTTGCGGTACAATCACTTGATTTTGAAACTGCCGCGATTCTTCGTGATGAGATTTATAAGCTTGAAGATATGACATCTAAGAAGGACACATTTAAGAAAAAGAAATAAAATTGCTTTAAGAGAGGTATTATTATACATTTGAATCAATATGGAAGGATCTTATAAACCTCGTGTGTGTGGGTGTTCTTGTGGCTGTCGTTTGGTATTTGTCAGCTCTGAAACAATTTGTCCTAAGTGTAGGAATGATGAATGTATTCCTTCTCCGTTTGGATCACACCCTTAGGATATACTCTAAAAAAGATCATACACAAGAATATTCTTTAAGGCTTTTGTGCTACTATAGGTCAACCTACCGCCCACGTGGCTGGCGAATTTGTATATATGACTGCAAAAAACGATAAAAACAAAACAAATGAAGCCGATCTTGGCACCGATAAAATAGTAATTCGGGGAGCAAAGACACATAATTTGAAGAACGTTACGCTTGAGATACCTCGTAATAAGATGGTGGTTTTTACCGGACTATCAGGTTCCGGAAAATCATCGCTCGCGTTTGACACTATTTTTGCGGAAGGGCAACGAAGGTATGTTGAAAGTCTCTCTGCCTATGCTCGTCAATTTTTAAACCAAATGCAGAAGCCCGACGTTGAAGAGATTACTGGACTCTCACCGGCTATTTCAATTGATCAAAAGTCGCGATCCAACAACCCACGCTCAACAGTGGCGACTATTACCGAAATTTATGATTACTTACGTATTCTTTATGCACGTATTGGCCAGCCCTATTGTCTGAACGATGACGTAGCTATTGAAAAACTTTCAAAAGAAGAGATTCTTAAAATTATTCTTCGTTCAATTAAAACAGTTGATTTAAAAAAGAGTGATAAGCGCATTAAAGGAACTACCTACAACACGCTTCGTATAAAAGTGCTTTCTCCAGTCGTAGTGGGGCGAAAGGGTGAATATTATCAACTGCTCTACGACCTTCTTGGTAAGGGGTTTGAAACAGTGATTGTTGATGGAAAAGAGTATTCACTGCGTGATCGTATTGAGCTTGATAAAAAGAAGCGTCATGATATTTCAGTGGTGGTTGATGAGATTTTTCTTACCGAATTTGAAAGCGCTCCCAAAGATGCCGAGGAACGTCTCAGTGAAGCAGTTGAATTAGCGCTTCGTGAATCAGAAGGACTAGTGAGTATTGTAAATCCCGAAGGGGAGGAGCGAATGCTTTCAGCCAAGTTTATCTGCCCGATTGATGGTTCGTCTTTTCCGGAAGTAGAGCCACGTCTCTTTTCATTTAACTCTCCATATGGTGCGTGTCCGGAGTGTAACGGGCTCGGTACGGTAGGGTTTTTCGATCTTGATGAGTGTCCGGTCTGTGCCGGTGCGCGCCTACGACCCGAAGCGCTCCGTATTTTTCTCGGAGGGAGTACGACCACTGGTGATAAAAAGTTAGGTAATGAAGTACAACACCCATTAGGGTTGAATATTGTTAATCTCACTCAGCTTTCTATTGTCGAGGCACAGGAGTTTATTGCTGGTCTTACTTTGACCAAGAAGCAACAGGAAATTTCTAATACGGTGGTGAACGAAATTCTCAACCGTTTGCAGTTTATGATTGATGTAGGCATTGGCTACCTTACACTTGATCGTACCGCAAACACACTTTCAGGTGGAGAGGCACAACGCATTCGTCTGGCGAGTCAGTTAGGAAGTGGACTTGTTGGTGCGCTGTACGTGCTTGATGAACCAACTATTGGGTTGCATCAAAAAGACAATGACCGCCTTATTCAAACACTCACCACGTTACGTGATTTAGGTAACACTATTATTGTAGTTGAGCATGATGAGGATACTATTTACGCGTCAGACTTTATTGTTGATATTGGGCCCGGTGCCGGCGTACATGGCGGGGAAGTAGTTGTTGCTGGTTGGTTGGATACCTTGCTCACTGCAAAAACAAACCCAAGTGGTTCTTCAACACTGGCATATTTACGAAGAGAAAAAGAAATAGCTGTTCCTACTGAATGGCGAACAGAAGATAAAGGTGCTTTAAAAGTCCGTGGCGGTGAGAAGTTTAATATTGTTGGAATGGATGTTGATGTACCACTCGGCAGATTTATCGGTGTTACTGGTGTATCTGGTTCAGGAAAATCAACGTTTGTGTATGAATTGTTGCATAAGAATCTGCGTGCAAAATTGGAAAAGCGCTACCGTACCACAAAGACGTATAATGTAAAAAGTTTTTCAGGCGCCGAAAGTCTTTCTCGCGTCGTGCTTATTGATCAGTCCCCAGTGGGGCGTACACCACGTTCGAATCCGGCAACATATACCGGGGCGTTTACCCACATTCGTGATTTGTTTGCTGCAACTGCTGAGGCGCGAGCGCGTGGGTGGAAGCCAGGCAGGTTTTCATTTAACGTGAAGGGAGGCCGATGTGAAGCGTGTCAGGGTAATGGCGTGCAGGCCATTGAAATGCATTTCTTACCGACCGTGCACGTAACATGTGATGTGTGTAATGGTACACGATTCATGAAAGAGACTCTCGAGGTGTTGTATAAGAAAAAGAATATCCATGATGTGTTGCGTATGACTGTAGAGGAGGCATTGGAATTTTTCAATGATATTCCTGCTGTGGCTGATCGTCTACAAACTCTTTATAACGTAGGATTGGGCTATCTTGAACTCGGACAAAGTGCTACCACACTCTCTGGCGGAGAAGCACAACGTGTGAAAATTTCTTCTGAGCTGTACCGACGTCATACGGAAAAAACTATTTACCTTCTTGATGAGCCAACGGTCGGCCTTCACTATGATGATGTGGCAAAACTTATTGAAATTCTTCAGTCACTGGTAAACAAAGGAAACACAGTACTCACTATTGAGCATAACCTCGATTTACTTAAATGCACCGACTATTTGATTGATATCGGCCCTGGCGGGGGAATTGATGGTGGTAAAATAGTTGCTAAAGGCACACCTGAGGACGTGGCTAAAACAAAAGGTTCGGCAACCGGGGAGTATTTAAAAAAAATTCTTTAAGAGTATTACATTATTAAAAAATAAACGGCTCAGTGCACTGAGCCGTTTATTTTTTTAATTCCTCCCCTTTAGCCCACTCCTTTTGGTCAAAGCCCGGGTTTTGACCAAAAAAGTGAGATTTTTATTCATCTGACAGGTTGGTATAGTGTGGAAGTGAAGAAAAAAGATATAGACTTTACCACTCTTCCTGATTCCCCAGGAGTATACCAATTTATAGGTCCTGAAAAAAGAGGTATTGTATGTCGGGAAGGCAACGTCACTACGCGATCGAGTGAAGAGTTATTTTGTGTCCGGTATCGCTGAGGTACGTAGTCCACTTATTGCTAAGATTGTGGACGATGCGGTAGCGATTAAAACAGAAGAAACTGAATCAGTACTGGAAGCGCTTATTCTTGAAGCAAAGCGCATTAAACAATACGAGCCAGTAGGGAATACAGTTCAGAAGGATAATAAAAGCTGGAGCTACTTGGTGATCACGAACGAAAAATTTCCACGGGTATTAGTGGCACGTGAGCGTGAACTTAACACAAAATTTTCTTCAGCGATCATTAAAGAGTTATTCGGGCCATTTCCTAGTGTTGGTACGTTGCGCGAAGCACTCAAAATCGTTCGTAAAATATTCCCATTTTTTGACACTCCGTTTCCATTGGATAGTACGTTTTCAAAAGCGCATGAAAAAACAGTGCGTTTTAACCAGTCAATTGGTTTGTATCCGAAAGAATGTAATGAAAAGGAATATAAGAAAACAATTCGCGCTATTATCGATCTTTTTTCTGGTCGCAAACAAACATTGATAAGGCGGTTAGAAAAAGAAATGCATCGAGCTGCAAAGCAGGAAGAATTTGAAAAAGCGCATGTGTTAAAAAGACAAGTATTTGCACTACAGCATATTCAAGACATCACGCTCATTAAAGATGAGTTGCGTGCTCCCACAACAGCTACGTTTCGTGTTGAAGCATACGATGTGGCACACTTACGCGGCGAAGCCCCTCGTGGTGTCATGACTGTGATTATTGATGGTGAACCCGTTACGAGCGAGTATCGCACATTTACTATTCGATCCGCAGCACCAGGTGATGATTATGCGGCACTAGATGAGGTAATTACACGACGCGCTAAACATACTGAATGGCCGTTTCCGCAATTGGTGGTTATTGACGGTGGACGTGGACACTTAAACCGAGCGAAGAAAACACTCACTGATAATGGTGTAACTGCTCCAGTTGTTTCGGTGGTGAAAGATGAAAAACATCGACCAAGAGAGATACTTGGCTCACCAAAAATAGTACATACACACGAAGCTTCTATTCTACGTGCCAATAATGAAGCACATCGTTTTGCTATTGGAAAGCACCGAAAAGCCTTAAGAAAGAGACGTTTTAGTTAATATTTTTTCACCACATAGGGTTGTAGATAACATTTTGAGGTGATTTAAGCATGATATATTTAATGTATTAGGAGTATTTTTATATAGCAATGCAATACTACATGTCTACACATATATTACAGAGAGGATTATTACTTCTCGGAGCTACATCTCTTTTTGTGTTTTTTGTTGGTGTTCTGTTTTTTATACCAAATGACTCAGCGCTTGCTGCGACATGTATGCCGGGAAACAGTCAGTCAGTACGTATGACTGGAACTAATCCGAACAGAGAAGCCGATTCTGTTTGGGCGAGTGCACGCATTAATAGTTCGTATGCTCCTGGAGAGGATATATATGCGGTGGGGGCGATGTGGTCGGATGATTACCCAACCATATGTCCTCAGCTAGCAATTAATGGAGTCTCTTTTGACCTCGGCTGTCGATTACAGATGGTGTTGACCGAAACTAAGAAAGTAGATACGGCGCCAATGGAACCAGGAACGTATGAAATGTGGTGGTCAGTGAGCGGCACACACCCATACCGTGTTGATCGTATTTGTCCTTTGACGTATACCGTTGTTGCGCCCACTCCAACCGCTTCACTTTCCGCATCACCATCAACAGTAACCAATGGTGACAGCAGTATACTTTCGTGGTCTTCATCTAACGCCACGAGTTGTACCGGTTCAGGGTTTGATACTAACAGTGCCACTTCAGGGAGTGTAACGTTGTCACCAAATACAAACACTACGTACACGGTAGAGTGTACAAATACGAGCGGGTCAGCGAGTGATTCAACAAACATTTCTGTTATACAACCTCCACAAGCACCAACCGCCTCACTTTCTGCATCACCTTCATCTATTACCCAAGGCGATAGTAGTACGCTTACGTGGACATCAACCGCTGCAAGTTTCTGTACTGGTTCTGGGTTTAGCACAGGGAATCGTGCCAATGGTTCGGTGACTGTATCACCAAGCAACACCACTGATTATTCAATTACTTGTAGTGGTACTGGAGGGTCTGCGCAAGATTCTGCTCGCGTGACGGTTGCGGGAGATGTTCCTACACCAACCGCCTCACTTTCTGCATCACCTTCATCTATTACCCAAGGCGATAGTAGTACGCTTACGTGGACATCAACCGCTGCAAGTTTCTGTACTGGTTCTGGGTTTAGCACAGGGAATCGTGCCAATGGTTCGGTGACTGTATCACCAAGCAACACCACTGATTATTCAATTACTTGTAGTGGTACTGGAGGGTCTGCACAAGATTCTGCTCGCGTGACGGTTGCTTCCGTACCAGGTGTGGTGTCGGCATCACTTTCAGCATCTCCAGCTGTTATTTCTAACGGAGAGACAGCATTGCTTTCATGGAGTTCAGTGAACGCTACGCGTTGTTCTGGCGATGGGAAAGACGGCTTCTATACCGGTGGACGTACTGTAGGGTCACGACTTGTAACTCCAGAAGATTCGACTGTGTATGCGCTTACTTGTGTTGGTCCGAGTGGTGCCGCGTATGCCTCTGCGTCTGTCATCGTAATACATACGGGTGGACCAGGCGACCCGGGTGATCCAGGCGACCCAGGCGATCCGGGTGATCCAAGGGATCCTGAGGATGACCCATCAGAGTGTTCTGACGGAATTGATAATGATGGCGACGGGGCAGTAGATTATCCCGATGATCCTGCATGTTCTTCAGAAGATGATGACAATGAACGGGCACTAGACGTTTCCCTTGAACTCAACGCGACACCAAATCCAACACGTTCAGGAAAAACTACTACCTTACAATGGAGTACGCAAAACGCTATTTCCTGTGCACTTGGTGTAGCAGGAGGGGCTCCTGTTGCTTTACCAAGTGTTTCTGGTTCTCGTGAATCAGCACCATTAACAACTGAGACATCATTCAGATTAACTTGTAGAAACTTGGATCAAGTTCCGTTTTCTACTGAAACCAAGGTGAGAATACTCCCTTCATTTATTGAAGAGTAGAAACTTATTAATTATTATTTATTACACGTTATGAACACTTCTACCCAAACCACTTACGTTAGAAATATACTTATTGGAATAGGCCTCCTTGCGATTCTTGCGATTGTGGCTTTTTACTTCTCAGATAACGAACCAGCCGAACAGCCACAAGATCGTGTACCATTATTAGCTGTACTTTCTGAAGTATCTGATCAGTCATGGTTCTCTCTTAAAGAGGTTCATGTCCGCAGTGTTGAATCAGCACTTCCTGAGTTTGATGGCAAAGTGGTTGATTATGCTCGAAATGGAGGAAGTGAAGTACTCATATACGATGATAGTGGTATTCATGCGGTACAAATGCGATATGATAATTCTGGAGATTGGCACGTCATTTCACGTTCCCCATATGAGAAGCGAGAGGTAGCAGTGGCACAAAGTGGAGACTATATCGCATATGCTGAACGAGACCGTGATGTCACAGATAGTCTGCAATTAGATGCGTGGACAATATATCTTTTTGACCGCACCAGTAAAGAACTTTATACCATTGGTGCCGGATATCAGCCGCAATTCCTTACCTTTGGTTCCGGCGATAATATTTGGGAAGCACTCGTTTTCAGTAGTCAAAATGGAGTGGGTATGTTTAATTTGAATTTAGTTGCTGCTGATGAGGCGGAACCTCAAATTTATGAGGGTGTTATTCCAGAGTCAACTCATCACCCAGTGCTATTTTCTAAGCGAATAAACGATGGGGAAGCGTACGCACTTGCATACGATTCAGTTGCAGGAGCATACAATGTGTTCTCTGTATCAAAGAACTATCTCGGGTTAAGTGCGCGTGAACAGGTACAAGCTGATGAATTATTAGGCATCACTAATAATTTATTGTATTTTTCTCGCAACGGTGAACTTTACGTACATCGTATTGGCGGTACTGAAGAACCAAAGTACGTGATGGACATTGAAAACGAACAAGGACAGCGCATTATTGCCGTACTCGATGAGGTTGAGGCAGAGTAATTATTCCTATGGTGACATCCACTCAAAGTATAGTAAGATTTTTTTTACCTATCTTAGGGGTGGTGGTTTTGTTTATTGTAGTTGGTTGGTTTTCTATTACAGAACAAGATCGGAGCCAAGATACACCCTCCACTTCTTTTCCGGCACTCGATGGACTCTCTTTTCTTGTAGAATCTGATGAGGGCGATTGGTATAGCGTACAACAAAAAACTTCAGATGGATTCGTGACACAAACACCGGAATTTACTGGAACAATAATTGACTATGCGCGTCAAGGAGAAGTCGAAGCACTTATCCAATCTAAGGATGGTTTTCATCAAGTACTTTATAGGGAAAAAGAAGGCGATTGGCGCGTCGTGTCTGAGAGTCCTTTCGAAAAAGCAACACTGAAACTCTCTGAAGATGGCACATTACTAGGTTTTTCTGAACGCACAGAAACAGAGATGGATTCAGCTGACTTTGAAGCATGGCAAATTGTTGTTTACTCTCTTGAAACTTCTGAAAGTACATTAATTTCAGGATACGCGCCGCAGTTTGTAACGGTCACTGAGGGATGGACACTAATATATTTCAGTTCTTCTTTAGGTTTGGCAATGTATGAACCAATATCAGGAGACATTATCTATTCAGAAGACATTACACCGGTATCCACTCGGCTACCGGTAAAAATTTCTTCTGATGGCACAACGTTGATTTCATACAATGAGACTACTCAAGATTTTGTAATCTTTGATTTACAAAATCCAACCACTATTGGTCTTAATGCGCTTGGTACTCTTCCGCCGTATAATGATATATATAAAAAAGACGGACTACTATTCGGTCTTGATATACGTGAAAAGGAAAGTTTTATGTGGGTGCATGCGTTGGATCGTTTAGACGAAGGAGAGCAAATATATACTTTTCCTGAAAACATTATTCCGCTTAAATTTTCATCATCATAAATTAATTTATGCACGCTATTTTTAAAGCAACACGTCACCGTATTTTTCTCGCCACCATTGTGGGTATGTTGGTTCTTTTTCCTATAGGTGTTGACGCGTTCCTTGACTTTAATGGAGGTGGTTTTTTTAATCCTGATCCAGGCGATCAAGGATTCCCTAATCCAGGCGGAGGCGGACCTCTTAGTATTAGTTGTGGAGCTACTCCTCGAACAATTTCTTCAGGAGGATCAGTTAATTGGTTCTCTTCTGTGTCAGGAGGAACTGGTTCTTATACGTATTCATGGAGTGGGACTAATGGGTTGTCTGGTAACGCGTCAAATGTGTTTAAAACATATAGTACTGTAGGTACTAAAACAGCACAGGTTACTGTATATAGTGGCGGACAAACGGCAAGCGATACATGTGGGACGGTACAAGTAAGCGCTCCAACACCAAGTCCGACAGTATCATTATCAGCGAACCCAACATCAATTGCAGCAGGAAATACCTCAACACTTTCATGGTCGTCATCTAACGCCACGAGTTGTACCGGTTCAGGATTCAGCACCGGAGGCGCTACGAGTGGTTCACGTTCGGTGTCGCCAAGTTCGAACACCACATACGGTATTGTTTGTAGTGGCGCAGGAGGAACAGTATATAAAGCAGCATCGGTTTCAGTAACTCAAGCGGTAGCAACCAATCTTTCCATCTACCCAACATCAATTGTACGCGGAAATTCTGCAACCATCTCATGGTCGTCATCTAACGCCACGAGTTGTACCGGTTCAGGATTCAGCACCGGAGGCGCTACGAGTGGTTCACGTTCGGTGTCGCCAAGTTCTTCAACAACATATAGTGTGACCTGTCAAAATTCAGTTTCATCATCTTCGAAGAGTAGGACATTGACCGTCACCACTCCAACTCCAGCCCCAACCGCCTCACTCTCAGCATCACCGTCATCACTTACGCAAGGCCAGTACACAACACTTTCATGGTCGTCATCTAATGCCAGTAGTTGTGCTGGTTCCGGGTTTAGCACCTCAAACCGTACCAGCGGTTCAGTGACCATATCACCAAACAGCACCACAAATTATTCGGTGACGTGTTACGGCACAGGCGGAACCGCATCTGATAGTTCACGAGTGACCGTTACCACGCCACTTCCATCATCATGTAGCAGTGGTTCTCGTCAAACAGTGAGTATGGCGTTATATAACACAAATAATGAGGCATCAGGTATCTGGGGCAGTGCAAGTATTAATAGTTCATATGCTCCGGGTGAGACGATACGCGCAACTGGCTCATTATGGTCAGACGATTATCCACGTGCGTGTCCTTCACTATCTATTAACGGCACCTCATTTAATCTTGGTTGTCAGTTGCAACTAGCACCAAGCAAAGTGCTCACAGTTGGTACAGCACCATCAACTCCAGGAACGTATCAAATGTGGTGGGCAGTGGGCAGCACAGGAAGCTATCGACTTGATCGTATTTGTCCTATGACATATACCGTTGTTGCACCCGCCCCAACCACCTCACTCTCCGCATCACCTTCTTCTATTACACGTGGTGACAACAGTACACTTTCATGGTCATCGACTAATGCCACAAGCTGTTCTGGGAATGGTTTTAACACTTCAAACCGTACCAGCGGCTCGGTATCCGTATCACCAAACAGCACCACAAATTATTCGGTGACGTGTACTGGTGGTGGGGGAAGTCGTTCAGATTCTAGCACTGTTACTGTCACCACTCCAACTCCAGCCCCAACCGCCTCACTCTCAGCATCACCGTCATCACTTACGCAAGGCCAGTACACAACACTTTCATGGTCGTCATCTAATGCCAGTAGTTGTGCTGGTTCCGGGTTTAGCACCTCAAACCGTACCAGCGGTTCAGTGACCATATCACCAAACAGCACCACAAATTATTCGGTGACGTGTTACGGCACAGGCGGAACCGCATCTGATAGTTCACGAGTGACCGTTACCACGCCACTTCCATCATCATGTAGCAGTGGTTCTCGTCAAACAGTGAGTATGGCGTTATATAACACAAATAATGAGGCATCAGGTATCTGGGGCAGTGCAAGTATTAATAGTTCATATGCTCCGGGTGAGACGATACGCGCAACTGGCTCATTATGGTCAGACGATTATCCACGTGCGTGTCCTTCACTATCTATTAACGGCACCTCATTTAATCTTGGTTGTCAGTTGCAACTAGCACCAAGCAAAGTGCTCACAGTTGGTACAGCACCATCAACTCCAGGAACGTATCAAATGTGGTGGGCAGTGGGCAGCACAGGAAGCTATCGACTTGATCGTATTTGTCCTATGACATATACCGTTGTTGCACCCGCCCCAACCACCTCACTCTCCGCATCACCTTCTTCTATTACACGTGGTGACAACAGTACACTTTCATGGTCATCGACTAATGCCACAAGCTGTTCTGGGAATGGTTTTAACACTTCAAACCGTACCAGCGGCTCGGTATCCGTATCACCAAACAGCACCACAAATTATTCGGTGACGTGTACTGGTGGTGGGGGTTCAGATTCTGATACGGCTCGTGTCACTGTTAATGATCCGCCTCCAGAACCAACGGCAAATATTTCTGTGAACCCGTCTACAATTATCCGTGGAAACAGCAGTACGCTTTCATGGTCATCGACTGCCGCAAGTTTTTGTACTGGCTCAGGATTCAGCACTTCAAACCGTACGAGTGGCTCGGTATCCGTATCACCAAACAGCACCACAAATTATTCGGTGACGTGTAGTGGAACTGGTGGCAGTGATTCTGACACTGCGCGCGTGACTGTAAACGACCCCGCCCCAACCACCTCACTCTCCGCATCACCTTCTTCTATTACACGTGGTGACAACAGTACACTTTCATGGTCATCGACTAATGCCACAAGCTGTTCTGGGAATGGTTTTAACACTTCAAACCGTACCAGCGGCTCGGTATCCGTATCACCAAACAGCACCACAAATTATTCGGTGACGTGTACTGGTGGTGGGGGTTCAGATTCTGATACGGCTCGTGTCACTGTTAATGATCCGCCTCCAGAACCAACGGCAAATATTTCTGTGAACCCGTCTACAATTATCCGTGGAAACAGCAGTACTATTTCATGGAGTTCCGAAGATGCTACCGGATGTACTGGTTCAGGTTTTTCAACAAGTGGTGCCACGAGCGGTTCACGTACCATTTCACCGCCTTCAAGTCGAAATTATAGTGTTACATGTTCTGGACCTGGTGGTAGTGATTCAGACACTGCGGGAATAACGGTGAACGATCCAGCTCCAACCGCCTCACTCTCAGTGTCACCGTCGTCTATTACGCGCGGTGAAACTGTCACGTTAAGTTGGTCTTCAAATAATGCTACTCGTTGTTCTGGCGATGGCCAAGATGGTTTTTTCACTGGAGGTAATGCTTCAGGTAATATCACCATTATTCCGACTGGAAGTAAGACATATACTGTAAGTTGTACTGGTCCTGGCGGTAGCGCTTCTGATGGTGTATATGTGTCAGTAAGTAATCCCGCTCCAACCGCCTCACTCTCAGCATCACCATCTTCACTTACTCAAGGTGGTAATACTCGATTGAGTTGGAATTCAACCAATGCAACCCGTTGTTCTGGTGATGGGCAAGACGGTTTTTACACTAATGCGCGTACGTCAGGTAGTGTGACTATCACTCCAAGTAGTAGTAAAACATACACTGTTACCTGTGAAGGATATGGCGGTGAAGATACTGACTCAGCTTCTGTAAGCATTTCAACACAATGCTCAGATGGCATCGACAACGATGGCGATGGGCTTATCGACCATCCAAATGACCCAGGCTGTTTTGCGGCATCAGACAATGACGAATATAATCCACCACCAGAAGCGTCAATTTCGCTCTCAGTGTCACCTAATCCTGCACGTACCAATGAAACCGCACGACTCTCATGGACCGCACGTAATGTGGAAAACGGATCCTGTCGTCTGACCGGTAGTAACGGAGATTCATGGAATTTGAGTGGCACACAAGGCTCTCGTACTTCATCAACACTTACCGAGGAGGTTACGTATACACTGCGATGTACCGATCTAGAAGATGAAATAGTGGAGCAGCAAGTAGATGTAAAACTCACTCCAATCTTTAGAGAAATATAGAAACCATATTAGACTCTGTAACAGTAAAGAAAATATTTAGTGCAGGGGCAATGATATAGTATATAAATGAAGCAAAAAGTGGTTGCAGTATTACGCGGCGGGAAAGGGGATGAGCATTCTATATCACTTCAATCAGGCGCAGCGATATTACGAGCTCTTTCAGCTCAACAAGAAGAAAGGCAATATTCAGTTGTCGATATTTTTATTGACCAAAACGGCACGTGGTATGTGCGCGGAGCACCACGTGATCCGTTGCGCGCACTCACTGGTGTTGATGTAGTATGGAACGCACTACACGGTTCTTATGGAGAAGATGGTACAGTGCAACGCATTCTTGATTGCTCCGGAATCCCTTATACAGGCTCAGGATCATATGCTGCTATGGTGAGTTTTAATAAAGCATTAACCAAGCGCATGCTTGCATCTCAGGACATTCTTATGCCACGCTCAGTTACGTTAGAAGTAACACCTAATCTTGAAAATGAGATACTGACTCAGTTTCGTACATTTTGCCAACCTTCTATTATTAAACCGGTTGGATGTGGCTCTTCGTTAGGAGTAACGTTAGCGACATCTTTCGATACATTTAGAGAGGGTATTAAAAATGCTTTTAACTATGCCCCTCAGGTTCTCATTGAGGAATATATATATGGCAAAGAGGCGACATGTGGAGTTATTGATTTTTTTCGGGGACAACATCCATATATACTTCCTCCTGTCGAGATAATGCTTGAAAACAAAGATTCATTTTTTAATTTTGATACAAAATATAACAACAATACATTTGAGAGATGTCCCGGTAATTTTTCTTCAAAGGAATCAGAGCGGATAAAAGATGTTGCCCGCACGGTGCATACTACGCTCGGTCTCCGGGACTATTCGCGGAGTGATTTTATCGTTTCTCCTCGAGGAGTGTATTTTCTTGAAGTGAATGCATTACCAGGTACCACTGGAGAATCACTATTTCCAAAATCCCTGAAGGCAGTAGGGAGTTCTTTAGAAGAATTTATCATACATGTGCTGGACCTTGCGCTCAAAAGAGGGTAGGGTATAATCGTATCACCCGTTCATTAATGGGCCCTTGGCGCACAGTTGGCTGGGGGTGAAGAAAGCCTGGGAGGCTTTCGAACCATTTGCACATAGTGCAAATGAGGCACATTTTCGAATATATTGAATTTGTGTATGTTACTTTATCGGTATGGGCCCTTAGCTCAGTTGGCTAGAGCGCCTCATTTGCACTGAGGAGGTCGGGGGTTCGAGTCCTCTAGGGTCCACAGAAATAAAAACCCAACACGAATGTGTTGGGTTTTTTCTATTTCGTAAGACCCTAGAGGACTCGAAAGACGGAGCCGTGGGCCCCCATTGTGCGGAGTTCCTGGCACAATGGGGCGGCGAGTCCGGGCAGGAGGTCGTTATGAGCGGAGCGAATTACGAACCTGAGGCCGAGTCCTCTACCGATACGAACCAGCAAAAAGTCCACTATTCTTGGACAATCCTCTAGGGTCCACCATTGCCAAAATATCCCGAGTTTTTGCTCGGGATATTTTTGTAATGTAGGGATGCTTGGTAGAGGACTCGAAAGACACACCACAAGGGCACTTCTTGTTTTGGAACTTGACGTCGAGTCCTCTGGAATTCATCAGTATGAATTGACTTTTTTATAATTTATTATATACATATAGTATGTCTGAAACTAGAAAAGAAATGCCGCTCACCGGTTTCGGGGGATATTATGAAGAATATCCTGATAGTTCAGATACACCTCTTGTAGAAGGAGGTGTCCTTCAAGCAATTATTGAGTATCTAAAATCAATAGTTGCAAATGACAACAGGCCCACTTGATCCTGATAAACATTGTTTTTAATGAGAAACAAAAAACGCCGTAATTTTTATAAAAAGGTTATTGGCAAAGAATCTTAGGTTATATACCGGTGCTTTAGTAGATGTTGATTACCGTATTTTTCAAGCAAAAATAAGGTACTATAAGAAGTATATACAGCATTAGTGCAAAAGATACTTATTTCTATGGAAAAAATTGTTTATTTTACGTTTTTATTTTTAATACTTTCTTCACCTCAATCAGTGTTTGCAGTAAATTGTGTGACACTAGATAATAACTTGTATCTTGGTGCGCGAGATAATAGCGTTGTGCTTTTGCAGTCATTCCTAGAATCAACAGGAGATTACACAGAGACACCAATTCATGGTTATTTTGGTCTCGCGACACAGCGCGCCGTAGAACACTTTCAAAAAAGAAACGGGATTGTCTCAGGTGGTAATCCAATAACAACCGGATATGGTGCTGTAGGGCCTGTAACAAGAAAAGCAATAAACGAATATTGTTTAAATACAACATCTTCAGTTGATGTGTCTTCAACACCTGACATCACTGTGTCAACGTCATCAGTAACCCCTGCTCAATCACTGTCTCCAAGTACGAGCGAACTACCTATTACAAGAACACTCACTATGCGTTCTAGAGGGGTAGATGTACAAGCGTTGCAGGAGTTTTTAAAGAAAGAGGGGGATTATACATATCCTGAAGTGACCGGTTATTTTGGTCCGGTCACACAAGAAGCAGTACAAAAATTTCAAGCACGCACCGGTATTGTAAGCAGCGGTTCGCCCCAAACAACAGGCTATGGACTCGTTGGTCCTTCCACTCGTCGCGCATTAGCGCAAGCAATGTCGGAATCAACATCAACAGGACCTTCCTCAGTGAGCGTAGCAGATTCTACACCGCAGCCAATCAATATTACACCCACCACGCCGCCTATAGACCCGATCTTGCCTCCCGAACTTGATGTGCAAGTACAACTCACTACTTCCTCATCTATTGCTGCTGCAGGAGAATCAATAAAATTTACTTGGATTTCAGATAGTGCGCTAGTGTGTAGCCAGCCAATACGAGCGAATGAAAAAGGGAATATTGATTGGCATAAGCACCTTAAATACTCAAAGGGTCAGACGCAAGGGTCAGCAATGGTCGTACCATATCCACTTCCGGAATGGCAAGACTTTAATGGAGCTGCGCGATATGAATGGATGATTGGTTGTCGTGGATTTTTAAATCCTGATCAAGTTGTAACCTCAGCGGTTCCTATTGAATTTAAAAAAGAAGAGCCGAAAGCAGGCTTAGACGCGCACCTTACTTCTGGTGAGGCTCCACTGACGGTTAATTTCTCTGCTAATCTTGAAGAAATTTTAGGAACACAGCGTGGCGGAGCTATTGAGTTAGATTTCGGTGACGGACAGATAGGTACGCTATGTAAAACATATTCGTCTGGTGTAGCCGCGTGTACACCTTCATGGATAGGGTCACATGTTTATAAAGATGCGGGGACCTATGTTGCAAAATTGATATGGCAATATGAATCTGGTGGTTCTTTTATCCTCGACACAGTAAAGATTGTGGTGAATTCGCAAAAAACTCCTCAGCAAAACCTGATTATTAATGGTTTTAATGTTTATTCTCCCGACATGGTATTGAGGGAAAAGGAATCACTGAAAATGTATTTTGGTGGTTGGATGAGTCAAGGACAGCGACACGATGACATCTACCTTGCAGATTGTGTTTGGGATGGTTCGTCATGTTCTAATATTCGCACAGTTATTAGTGCCACTACGCAAGGTTTTAACCATCTCAACAACCCGTCAATAGTGCGTCTTGTTGATTCTGCAAACACTGGCCGTGCGTATTACATTATGTACCTAACTGGTGTTGAGCAAGGTGAAAATGGTTTTGTGCCAGGAAACAATCACCTTTATTATTCAACATCTTGGGCAGATAATGGTGTAAATTGGTCAAAACCTCAGTTGCTACTAAAAAGTCATTGGCTCCCTTCCGCGATAGTAAAAGAAAATGGCGAAGTTGAATTGTATGCAAACGACAATACTATTCATGGTGGGGTAGTTAAAATTAATCTCGGTACGTCAGGAGTTAACGTTGGCACTATTGAACGCGTGTCATATGGTACTGAAGGACACTTTGCAAATGTAGATGTTGAATACGATTTTAATGATAAGCAATATCATATCGTAGCGGAACGTATGGATGCAAAAAGTTCCATCGATAGGTTCACCAGTCGCGATGGTGTTAACTGGAATCTAACGCATAAAAAGATTATCAGTGCAGATACTGATCAATATCGTGTAGGAACACCGACCTTCCATCCAAGTAAACGAGAGATACTCTTCTTTGGTTCAACAGCAAAGGAAAATTCTACAGGCTTTAAAATTCGTTCAATGGATACCACGGGTCTGAATACTTCATTGACCTCTTTCATTAAAGATATAAATGAATTATTTGTGAATGCATTTCAACGAGGGGTGAGTTCTTTAGCAAATTCTTTCTCAGCAATTTTATTGATGGGTTGTTAAAAAAATGATTGCTATTGATACAGAATATATTCCAGAAACTGCTTCAGAAGATGTTATTCCTTCCCAAAGGCCAGATGTAACTAAAGTGTATTGTGAGATTATCCAAATTGGTGCGGTCAGATTAAATGAAGAGGGCAAGGAAACCGAAGCCTTAAATATAACTGTTTCTCCCTCTTTTATTTTTTCACTACCTAAGTGGCTTAAGGATATGACCGGGATGACAGACGAGAAAAGACAACAAGGGATCTCATTTAAGGACGCAATACAAAAGCTGAACGATTTTATAGGAGAAGATAAAAATATCTGGACATTTAATGGGGACTGGTTTGTCTTTATTAAAAATGCCGAAAAACACAATGTAGAGCTTCCTTTTTCTAAGTTTAAGCGAGTACTACCTAAATTACAGGAATGGGGTGTGACCTTAGAGGGTTTTCAAAACATTGGTTCTAAAGAAGTGTGTAGTGGTGACTTATACAAAGTATTAGGCATAAAACTCCCTAACATAGAAGGAGTTGGGACTCATGATGCTACTCATGATGCTCGGAGCCTAGCTCATTCAGTTTACTTTTTAGAGAAAAAGCACGGTTAGTTGTCATTGCTAAAAGATTGCTAACTTGACAAATTTGCATTATGTTAGTATAACATTTTTATATATGAGCTCTGAAAAGTTCACCTCTGCTGCTGAGAGCAGTATGCCAAGATTATGGACAAAGTACGAAGCTCCTGAAAAACGTATCGAGCTTATCGTGAAAGGAGAGTGTGTTGGATATGCAATTCTTATATCTCACCAAGAACCGTTTAGGTTCTATTATGTTGATGAAGTTTTTGTCGATAAGAAAGAGCGGGGGAAATCGTATGGCTCTAAGTTAGTGCGTAAAATAAATTCCTTTTTGGGTAGAAAAAATGCTGCGGGTATCCTTATGAACGCCATACATCCAGATGATCCTACATATAATTTATATAGTAACTATGGTTGGCAAGAAGTTCCCGAATTTCATGGTTATTATATGTATGGCAGAAAAAACCATCATACAGGTAAAAAGGTGTGCGAAGCTATAAACAACATATGAGTTTTGAAAACCCTGACAATACTGACAAGCATATGTGCTCAGATTTTGAAACGATTTGGGAAAGTAGTGTTGCTCATCAGCGATGTCGTGTGTGCGGTAAACGTTCATAATAGAAAATAACTCACCGTAGTGAGTTATTTTTAAAAACACCACGATCAATCGTAGTGTTTTATTTTTGTTTTACTCGTTTTAATTCTCGGCGGTATGAAAGAAGTGGAATAAAAACAAGTGTGAGTACGGTGCCATAAAGAAGTCCAAAGGCGATAGTGAATGCAAGTGGTGCCCACATGGCATCAACAAAAACGAGTGGAATCATACCAACTACGGTAGTGACGGTAGTTAGAAGAATAGGACGTACACGGCTTTCGGCGGTATCGAGGACAAGGTCATGAGGGGTAATGTCGGGATTTTCTCGATAACGAGTGTTCATTGCATCCAATAACAAGATTCCGTGATTAATAATCACACCAGCAAGGGCGATAATCCCGAGAAAGGCAGTAAATGAAAGCGGTTGTCCAGTAAGCCAAAGCCCCCAGAGTACGCCGGTAAGTGAAAGGGGAATTGCAGACAGGAGACGTAATGCTCGTGAGAATGTATTAAACTCAAGTACAAGAATAGCAAACATGAGCACTAACCCCGCTCCAAGTGCAACAAGCATCTCAGTAAATGTTTTTTGTATTTCTTCGTCTTCGCCGCCATAGGTAAGATGTACTCCTTCTGGAAGTTCAAGTTGTTCCGCAGCATTACGCACGGCGTTGGTAACCTCAATAACATTCGCGTTTTCAGTAACATAGCTATGCACTGAACCAATACGCATACCATTTTCATGACTAATAGCGGCGCTGGTACGATCAGCAGTAATGGTAGTGAGAGAGCCAAGCGGAACAGTTCCTCGTGAGGTTGCAATAGGGATATTTCGTATTTCATCCGCACCGGCAATGGTCGTATCTTCGGGTCCGATAAAGTTTGGATTGAGGTCAAACATAACTCGCACTTCGAGGTCGTTTCCTTCGATGCGTACTTTAGTTGCTTCAACTCCAGCGACTGCAGCGCGAAGTGTTGAGGCGATATCAGTGGTTGAGAGACCATATTCATTTGCCGCATCTCGATCAATGCTTATCTGTAACTCCGTACCATCATTAGCAAGTGAAGAAGTAATATCGCGGGTTCCAGATGTATCCTCGAGCACATTCTCTATCATTTCTGTTGCAAGTGCGAGTTTATCAGTATCATTGCTCCAAATTTTAACTACAATCGGAGCTCCTGATGGCGGGCCACCATCAACATCAAACACTGATACATTTGCGTTACCAAAATCAGTCAATGCAATATCCCGACGAAGTTTATCGGTTATTTCAAGGCTTGAAAGATCACCTCGGTTTTCTTTTAGATTAACCGTAATATTTGCATATTTTGTACCAGCACCAGGACTGTTTTGATTAAATACGCTTGCTGCGCCAACTGTGGTAGTGAGTGATTCGAGATATGGAATTTCAGATGCAATAGATTCAACATGACGAGCTACCGCATCAGTTTCAGTAAGTGCCGTAGCTTGAGGGAGCTCTACTTCTATATAAAAGAGGTTGTAATCAGAAGGAGGGAACATGGCAACCTTAAGCGCACCA
This sequence comes from Candidatus Phycocordibacter aenigmaticus, assembly GCA_045401115.1. Classification (GTDB taxonomy): domain Bacteria; phylum Patescibacteriota; class Minisyncoccia; order Phycocordibacterales; family Phycocordibacteraceae; genus Phycocordibacter; species Phycocordibacter aenigmaticus. The sequence continues at coordinate 490,406 of CP174359.1, forward strand.
GTGACAGGAAGTGCAAGGGCGCCCACGAAAAATATTGCGAGAACACCATAAAAGAGCCATTGCATGCGGCGGTGGGCGAAAAGCAACTGCATATGTTTTCGGTACCAGGCACTAATAGAGCGCCAAAGACGTTCACGCTTTACTGCAAAGGATGATTTTTCATGCTTGATTAAATGGAGCGCGATAGATGGCACGAACCCGAGCGATACAATAATCGAAGCAATAAGCACAACGACGATAGTAAAAGGAATTGATTTAATAAACTCACCAATGATACCTGAGAGGAAAAATAGGGGAATGAATACTGCTACTGTTGTCATAGTGCCGGCAATTAATGGCCATCCGAAATCGCGTATCGCTTTACGAGCTGCAGCGTATCGGTCAAGACCGTTTTCACGATTAGTATGGATGCCTTCAACCACAACAATGCCTGAGTCAACTAAAATACCGATGGCAATAATAAGTGAAAACAGAGAAATAAAGTTAATAGTATTACCGGTTGCAAACATCCCTAAAAACGCAATCATAAAAGAGAAGGGAATTGCCATAGCGGCAACAAGTGCGTCTTTAAAACCAATTGCAATAAAGAGCACTAACATAACCAAGAGCACTGTCTGTAGTCCTGATGTTGAAAGGTCAGTAATAGATGTTCTTACTTCGTCTGCGGTGTCATAGGTAATAACAGCTGTTGATCCTGTAAGAAGTGTCTCTTCAAGTTCTTTAAGACGGTCCTTAACACGATTTGATACTTCGATGATACTGTCACTTGATGATTTATAGATATTAAGAGAGAGTGCAAATTGCGAATCTTTTCCTTCTACTTTAATACGTGATATTGATGAGGTGTCTTGAAAACCATCGATGATTGTTGCAATATCGGCAACAGTAATTTCACCGGTTGGAGTCGCAATTGGTGTGGTGCGTATGTCTTCAATATCAGTAATTTTCCCTTCAAATTGAATTGGATAATTCACATCATCTATAGTGATAGTGCCGGCGGGCGCTGATGCATTTGCATTACGAAGTGCGCTTATGACCTGTTCAACTCGAATATTGTGTTGTGCCAGTGAATTTTTATGGACGATAATAGAAATTTGTCGGGCGCGCGTTCCTGCCACTTCAACTTTTGAAACTCCTTGTATAGCAATGAGTTCATCTTGTAAATCTTCTCCGAGCTGTGTGAGAGCCTCAGGAGCAAGATCAGTTCCCACGCCAACCATAAGGATTGGTTGATTTTGAAAATCAAATTTAGTTACCGTTGGCACTTCTGCATCTGAAGGAAGTTCAGCACGTGCACCTTCAACTGCATTGCGTAGATCTTGAATTGATGAATCAATGTCGGCACTTGCCACAAACTGTGCAGTAATAACTGATACACCGGAGCGCGATGATGAAGTTACTTCATCAATATTTGCCACATTACGTATTGATGGTTCAAGTTTGTCAGTAACGAGTTGCTCAACATCAGATGCGGTTGCTCCAGGAAGTACAGTAGTCACTATACCGATGGGGACGACAACTTCAGGGCTTGATTCTTTTGGTATTACATTAAGTGCATATGCCCCGGCAATTAAAAGCGAAATCATCGCTAATACGGTGAACGCGCGTCGTGAAAGAAAGAAGTTCCAGAGTGAATACATAGGCTATTATTTAATGCGTACGGTTTCTCCTGCCTTACGTCCACGTATGTCTGTAACAATAAATTCATCACCAAGGAGCCCATGTACCGTAATACCATGAGCAACCACAAGTGATGTTTCAACAGGGATTGCTTCAAGAGTGTTGTCGGCGGTAACTACAAATACAAAAGCTCCGGTTGGGGCGTACTTTACACTTGAAAGTGGGAGTACATAAGTGTCGCTTGAGTTTGTTTGAGCACTTTTGATGCGACACACATCATTTCCTGCAGAGAGTACATCTCCAATTGATGCATTACATGAGAGAATAGTGCCAGGCACTCCGGCTTGTACGATTGTTTTTTGATACGCAGCAAGCGCAACTTCATATGCTCCCTGTGCTTGCTTCACTGATGCTTGCGCAGCGGCGAGTTCAGTATTTTCTGCACCCGCCACTCCTTCTTCAAGATTTTGCGTTGCAGTTTCTAATGCTGTACGTGCTGAAGTTATTGCGGAGAGTGTAGATGTGAGCGCAGTACGTGCATTTGTCGCCGCTACTTTATAGGATGCAATATCTGCCTCAGTTACCGAACTACTAGTGATGGCTTCGTTAAGTGATGCAATAAGTGCATCAATAAAAGTACGTGTTTGACGAGTTTCTATTTCAGCACTGTTCAATTCTGCAATGAGATTTGCGCTGGTAGAAATATCAGATGAAACAGTTGCTTGTCGCGTAAGTACTTGAGTTAGAAAAACGCGCTGGTTTTCAATATTAATACGTCTTTGGTCATTGCTTGTGGTAAGAGATAAATTTGGCGATGTGCTTTCTGGATTAGAAAACATTTGATCAGCAGTATCGCGAATAGCACTGTCAATAGTTGCGTACGCCGATAAAAGTGTGTTTACTGCGCCACTTTGCGCTCCTCTGAACGACGCTTCAAGAATAGCAATTTTTTCGGACCGTGGTCCTGATTGAGTTTTTTCAAATGATGCTTCTGCGGCTTCTAACGCGCCTTCTGCTTGAAGTAGCGCTGCACGTTGTGATGCATTTTCAAATCGAGCTATTGTAGTGCCGCGCGATACACGTGTCCCTGGAGTAAGCACAGAGAGAATTTTCCCGCTCGTTTCTGCACGTACGATAGTTTCTGAACCGCTATGTACGGTACCTTGTGAGCCCTGAGTATATTCAGAGACAGGAATTAAAGTTACGAGTGGAGATTTTTCAGTAACAGTGACTTCATCAGTTGCTGTGTTGGGAGCAAAAAACACAAAACCAACACTTGCAATAATAAGTACACTCACTATTCCGGCAACCCATGCGCGTTTTGTTCCAAGGCCTTTTAAAAATAACCATAATTTTGGCAAAATACTTAAAACATTTTTCATAATCTAATTTATTTAATAGTATTTAAAAGTTCACGAATAATAGCAGCTTTCCCTGTTGCGTGTTCAGCAATACGTTCCAAAGTCTCAAGTTTTGCAGTAATCAACACATCTCCAACTTTAAAGGAAAAAAGAGTATCTCCTTTTTCAATTGTAAGTTCTTTTCGGGTTTTTGCGGGAATGACTACTTGCCCGCGCTCTCCGACGGTCATAGTACCGCAAAATTCTGGTTTTGGATGTTCGCTATCGCCACATGAATTGTTCATCGAGGTCTAGCCTATCATTATCTGATTTTTCATACAAGTATGATTTTTTTGTGGAGACAGTATATATGCGCATGGTATACTCACCGCATATGTTTAAGAAAATGAAAAATATGGCACTGCGTGCCATGATGGCAAAACAATTAAAAGGGATGCCAAAAGAGATGCAGGATAAAATGATTGCTATGGTTGAGAAAAACCCTGAATTTTTCGAAAAAATGGCAAAAGAGATAAAAGCACGTACTGATCGTGGCGAAGATCAAATGATGGCAATGCAGGCTGTGGCTAAAGAGCATCAAGCAGAGCTTCAACAAATGATGTTGAGTCAAGAAAAATAATTACTTGTAAACTGAGGTATAGCATATAGAAAACACGTCTTAAGTACGTGTTTTCTATTTACCAGAAATAAATTCTTACCTATAATAATAACGTGTGCTGACGATGTAAGCGCAATTAAAAATATTAATGTATCTTCAATAATCTTATGGCTTTTACTGAAATGACTCAAAAGGTTGAAAAATGGGCGCCACGGGTTGCAATAACTGGACTTGTGGTACTTGCAGCGGTAACGCTTGCGATTCCTGTCGCAGAGGGAGTCTTTGGAATAGATTTAGAGCTTCCAGATAGTGAATAGAATGTAAATTCTTTACGATATACGTAACTATCTTCAGTAACTTTTTTATCTTAAACACGAGAGAGATTTTATTTATACCCGTAGCCTTTATATGAGTTTTAGCTTATACTCCATTTAATATGGATTTAAGTATTGGAATCGTAGGATTACCAAACGTTGGGAAATCAACGTTATTTAATGCGCTTACCGAAAAAACAGTGCCTGCAGAAAATTATCCTTTTTGTACCATTGATCCCGCAGTAGGTATTGTGGCGGTACCTGATCCACGTTTAAAGGCATTGGCAGATATTTCCCATTCACAAGAAGTTATTCCCGCGGCTATTGAGTTTGTTGATATTGCCGGATTAGTAAAAGGTGCCTCAGAAGGAGCAGGACTTGGTAATCAGTTTCTCTCTCATATCAGAGAGGTAAACGCTATCGCGCACTTGGTACGTATCTTTGAAGATGGTGATATTTCTCATGTTGAAGAGGGTGAACTTAACCCAGTGCGTGACATTGGTATTATCAATCTTGAACTTGTGCTGGCTGATATGCAGACAGTGTCAAAGCGTTTACAGAGTATTGAGCGCGATGTAAAACGGGGTGATAAAGTTGCAGTGCTTGAACATGAGGCCCTTGCAAAGATTGATGCAGTGCTGTCCGCTGGTGACTTGGCACAAACTGCTGATCTTTCGGAAAAAGAGATTGAAGCAGTAAAGCAGCTCCACCTTATTACTATGAAGCCAATGATGTATGTACTTAACCGAAAAGCCGGTGGACATAATTTAGATGAAATGAACAATGAGCGTTGGCAGGAACTAAAAGATTTTTTAGATGGGTTGGACGCAGAATACGTAATGGTGGACGCTGCGATTGAAGGTGAGTTGAAAGACGTGGCACACGAAGAAAAAGAAACGCTTCGTCGTGAATTTGGTGTCCATGATAATGGTGTTGATGCACTTATTCAGCACGCATATTCATTGCTTGGACTTATGAGTTATTTCACGAGTGGTGAAAAAGAAACGCGTGCATGGACTATTGAACGTGGGTCCACTGCACCTGAAGCAGGAGCCGCAATTCACTCTGATTTTGAAGACAAGTTCATCCGTGCACAAGTAGTGGCATACGATAAATTGGTAGAAGCAGGAAACCTATCGAATGCACGTGACAAAGGGTGGATGCGCACTGAAGGAAAAGAATATATCGTACAAGAAGGGGATGTTATTGAGTTTAAGATATAATACTCACTATGTCGCTTAAAGTAGGGATATACCGACATTATAAAGGTGGGGAGTATAAGGTGCTCTGCATTGCAAAGGGGCAGTTTAAAGATAGATATGATATGGAAGATATGGTGGTGTATGAAGCGCTAGAAAACAACACTCTTTCTCAATACTGGGTACGACCTCTGTCTGAGTTCACTGAAGAAGTCGTTATTGATGGCGTACGTGTACCGCGGTTCTCTTTCCAAGGAGTATAAAAAGAAGCACATATTTTTACTATATAAAACATGATAAAGTGAAGTTATGAATCAAGAGAACACTTTTAAAGGGAAAAATATTATTAAATGGGCACTTACTATTGGCATTGCTATAGTGCTTAATATCTTTTTTGCGGTAGCGATTCAAACTGTTACTCCCGCCCCTGAATTTAATGATTTCTGCGAGCCGCAACAGGTACGGGACTCTATTGATACACAGGAAGAATGTGTCGCTATAGGAGGGCAGTGGAATGAACATGCGCCAAAACTTGAGAATGAACCTGCTGGGTATTGTAATGAGAACTTCACGTGTTCACAGCAGTACCAAGACGCACAGGAAGAATATACGCGGAATATATTTGTTGCGCTTGTTGTACTCGGTGCACTCTCGCTTCTTGCTGGATATTTCCTCCGTATTTCACCTGCAGTTTCCGCCGGTCTCTCCTACGGTGGTGTCTTAACATTCATTATCGCTACTATTCGGTACTGGGGAGAAGCGGGTGATATTTTGCGGTTGGCGATAGTTGCCTTTGCGCTTATTGCGTTAATCACTATTGGAATCAAAAAGTTCAGTGAGTAGCAGTAGATACATTCATTTAAAATGGACCGATACGACCACACCGACATAGAGAAGAAGTGGCAAAAACGCTGGGCGGAAGCGGGGGTCTACAACACCGAGGAAAATTCTAATAAACCAAAAGCGTACGTGCTGGATATGTTTCCGTATCCATCCGGAGAGGGTCTTCATGTGGGACACCCGAGAGGGTATGTCGCCACTGATGTGTACTCACGTATGAAGCGTATGCAAGGTTACAACGTGCTTCACCCTATGGGGTGGGATGCATTTGGTCTTCCTGCAGAAAATTTTGCGATAAAAAACAAAGTGCACCCACGCGAAGCGGTTGAAAAAAATATTGCACGTTTTAAAGAGCAACTTGCGCATATCGGTTTCGATTATGACTGGAATCGGGAAATTAATACAACCGATCCCGAATACTATACGTGGACGCAGTGGATTTTTTTGAAGTTATACGAAAAAGGTCTTGCGCATGAATCCTATGAGCCAATAAATTGGTGCCCTTCATGTCAAACAGGTCTTGCAAATGAAGATATTGAAAATGATGGCACCTGTGAGCGGTGTGGTGCACTTGTTGAAAAAAAACCAATGCGGCAATGGGTTTTGAAAATTACTGATTATGCAGACCGACTGCTCGCAGACCTAGAGACTTTGAATGAGTGGCCTGAACACATTAAAGAAGCGCAGCGTAACTGGATTGGAAGGAGTGAAGGTGCTGAAATAAAATTCTCTATAAAAGGGAGTGATAAAAGCATCGCTGTGTTTACTACACGTCCTGACACGCTGTTTGGTGCAACATACATGGTTCTTGCGCCTGAGCATCCACTCGTTTCTGAACTTGCTATTGAAAATCGTGATGAAGTAGATGCATATGTTCAGAAAGCTGCTCATAAGAGTGCTATTGAGCGCGCTGCAGAAGGAAAACAGAAGACAGGGGTGTTGCTTAAAGGAGTGAACGCAATAAACCCTGCCAATAATGAAGAGATACCTCTATATATAGCTGATTACGTTCTAGCCGAATATGGCACAGGGGCAATCATGGCCGTGCCAGCGCACGATGAGCGCGACAAAGAATTTGCAGAGATTATGAATCTCCCGATTCAACCTGTCGTGTTACCTTATGATTTACTACAAAAATATTCATCAGAGAGTGAACAAGCTGGGCAACAGTTACTTATAGAAAAATTTAAAAGTGGAGAATTTGTCCACGCTGTTTCAGGAGAAGGTATTTTAATTAACTCAGGCGAATTTGATGGACTTGAGGGAGATGAAGCTAAACAAAAAATCACCGAACACGTAGGTGGTCGTATGACCACAACGTATAAAATCCAAGATTGGGTGTTTTCTCGTCAGCGTTATTGGGGTGAGCCGATACCTATTATTCATTGTCAAAAATGTGGTGCGGTGCCTGTTCCTGAAAAAAATTTACCGGTTATATTGCCTGACGTGGAGCAATATGAACCAACAGGTACCGGCGAATCACCATTAGCTAACATTGAGGAGTGGGTAAACACATCATGTCCAAAGTGTGATTCGCCTGCAAAACGAGAGACCAATACAATGCCACAGTGGGCGGGTTCTTCATGGTATTGGCTTCGGTTTATGGATCCTTGTAATAATGAAGCGCTTGTAACAGAGAAAAAAGAAAAACAATGGGGACCAGTTGATGTGTATGTTGGCGGCGATCACGCTGTCCGCCACCTTATCTATGCGCGTTTTTGGCATAAGTTTCTTTACGATATCAATGTAGTGCATACTATCGAGCCTTTTGCTCGTCTTGAGTTTCTTGGATTTATTCTCGCTGAAGATGGTCGAAAAATGAGTAAACGGTGGGGGAACGTTATTAATCCTGACGATGTGATAAAGAATGTTGGGGCGGACTCGTTCCGTATGTATGAAATGTTTATAGGTCCGTTTGAAAATGCTATTGCGTGGTCTACTAACGGATTAGTTGGGGTGCGAAGATTTTTAGAGCGAGTATGGCGCCTTGCTGATGAGCTACAAGACTCCCCGGTAGAGTCTATTGAGGTAACCCTTAACCAAACCATTCAAAAAGTGAACACTGATATCGAGCATTTTAAATTTAATACCGCGGTATCGCAGATGATGATTTTTGTAAATGAGGCTGAAAAAAAGGGAATTAGCAGAGCTCAGTATACTAGTTTTTTGAAACTACTCGCTCCTTTTGCGCCTCATATGGCTGAAGAGCTTTGGGAGCGATTGGGAAATGACTTCTCAGTGCATACGGCTCCATGGCCCGAGCATGATCCCAAAAAGGCTATTTCTGAAGAGGTGAAAATCGCGCTTCAAATAAACGGAAAGACGCGTGGGGCAATCTCGGTACCACGAGATTCCAGTGAAGAGGAGGTTATTGCGCAGCTTAAGATAAACGATAAAACGGCGCGGTACATTGATTTTGAGCCACGAAAGATTATTTTCGTCCCGAACAGAATTATTAATTTTATTCATTAAATAGGTTCCCACCTTGTGTTATAAAGAATAAATAACCAATTACTATTTCGCCACGGTGTGGATAACTCCACAAGTTGACGCTATATGTATTTTATGATATAAGATATATAGTATTTAGAGCAAAAAACAAAAAGATCGTAAAAAAATGAGCACTATAAACTTTAAACCGAAAACAGTAGTAAAGCGCCTTATACAGGTGCTTCCTGAGCGTTCGCGTGATGTTATTACCGCGCGATATGCACTCAATGGTCAAAAAAAACCAGAAACACTTGATGCAATCGGAAAACGTTACGGTGTTACTCGTGAACGTGTACGCCAAATTGAAAATCACGCGGTGAAATTGATTCAGGAATCTGAAGTACTTCTCGCTGAAGCGGAATCATTCGGTGCACTTGAAAACGCTATTCGCGATCTTGGCGGTGTCTTAACTGAAGACATGATTATTGATACGCTTGCACAGGATGATGATTCAAAGAATCATCTCTACTTTCTTCTTGTTGTTGGCCACCCCTTTAAGGTAGCAAAGGAAGACAAAGATTTAACAAAACGTTGGTATGTCGATGGTGAAATTGCTCAAGCCGTAGAAAGTGCTTTAAAAGAAGTGCATAAAAAAGTTCGTCCGTCTGACGTGCTTTCGGAAAAAGAATTAGTGACTCATGTGAAAGCCTGTCTTGATCGTGTGAGTGCCAAATATCGTGAAGGCGACACAATTTTACGTTGGTTAGAGTTATCGCGATGTCTTGTTCGTAATCCGCTTGGTGAATGGGGTCATGCTTCAGCTCCTGGTATTAAAGTGAAGAATATTCGAGATTATGCATATCTTGCAATGAAACGCCAAGGTTCTCCAATGCATTTCAGAGAAATTGCAAAAGCAATTAGAGAGCTTTTTGGGAAAAAGGCACATGAAGCAACGACCCATAACGAACTCATTAAAGATGATCGCTTCGTTCTGGTTGGGAGAGGAATGTATGCGCTCTCTGAATGGGGATATCGGACTGGACCAGTAGCAGAGATTATCGAACATATTCTGAAAGAACACGGACCTCTTTCAAAAGATGAAGTACTACAAAAAGTAAAAGAGGAACGTTGGGTAAAAGACAATACAGTGTATGTGAATCTACAAAGTCCTCGGTTTGTAAAAAAAGGAGGTAAGTATTCACTTGCATAATATTGCATATAAAAAGCCTGTGTAAGAACAGGCTTTTTATTATGAAGCGCTCCAGTGTTTCATTCCATACTATAAGGTGATTTGATGCTACTATTTGAGGTAGAGAATATGTTTTGGCGTATTGGAATTATTTCGCTTGTCTTAGTGATACCGTTTAGTATTTGGCTTGCACCAGGTTTTGTTGCCGTGGCAACAGAGTGGGTAGTATTCTTTGCTCCACTTTGGTTACCACCGCTTTTACTTATCATTACCATACCGCTTTGGCTTACTTATGTGCGTTCACAGTATGCATACCATATCCCATATACAGTTCTTGAACTAAAGCCTGGCGATAAAACACTGGAAACTGCACACGCAATGGAGCTTGTATTATATTCACTCCATCGACGCACTGAACTGTCTCGGATTAAAGCTTTTTTACTTGGTGAATTTCGTGTGCCATGGAGTTTTGAAATTACCGCTACTGCGGGAACAGTACGTTTTTTTATGCGTATTCCTCGTGCGCATCGGCAGGCGCTTGAAATGCGAATTCGTTCCGAATATAAAGATATTGATATTGATGAAATTCGTGATTATGCACGTGTCACACACTTTGACGCAACAACTATGAAATTAAGTGCCCGTGAGTATGCGCTTACACAATCTGATCCGTATCCCTTGAAAACATATGATATGTATACTCCCGACAACCATAAAAAAGATATCCCGCCTTTTTATGATCTTACTAAACAACTTCTTTCGGTAGGGGAACAAGAGTATCTATACATATCGTATACAGTCCGTCCGCACCAATTAACAGAAAAAGCCTTTTGGCGACAAGAATCCGACACGCTGCACCGCGATGCGCAATTCGAGATTACTAAACTACTTGGTGCCGGGGGTGATATACGTTCGGCCAATGAACGAGTGCAAAAACAAGTTGCTGCAATCGAGACTGCACTTAAAAAGCCAGCATTTGATTGTGGCATCCGTGCACTCTATTTTGCCGATAAGACACGTTTTAATGATAGTCGAGTTCAAACGCTTGATACATTATTCGATGCTTTTAATGACACTGAGTTAAACAGTTTAGTTGCGCATAATCCGCGTGAATATATCACATGGCCACTTTCTGACATATTTAATGCAGTACCTTTTTTATACGAAAATTATATGCATTACCTTTACCGCAGACGTGCTTTTTTCGCACCACCACATTATGGAAAAACATTTGTTTTAAATACCGCTGAGTTGGCAACACTTTATCATGTACCGCAAATGCGACGTGCAAACACGCTTTCGCACGCGAGCGGTAAACGCCTTGAGCCGCCTGAAAATTTACCTGTATGAGGAAAGAACTATTAACAAAAAAAACTAAATTTTATATAAAACTATTTGGTTTTTTAGGTTTTTTTATGTCACTGGTTTTTTATGCGGGGTTTATAAAGCCACCACTTGAGTTTCCTGTTGAGCACTACAGTGTCGTTGAAGAAGGTGCGTCAGTACGTAGTGTCGCAAACGCACTTGAAAATGAAAACATTATTCGCTCATCATTCTTTTTTACCATTCTCGTACAATTATTTGGTGACAGCAACGGAGTGCGATCCGGAGTGTATCACTTTGATACACCGTCACATATTTTTCAAGTAGTTACTCGTTTAAACCAAGGTGTTTTTGGTGAGGATGTGTTTGTACGAGTCACCATTCCTGAAGGGGCGACGGTTATTGATATCGCGGTTATCTTATCGGAAACAATACCTGATTTTAACGTGGAGCAGTTTACAGAACTTGCAAAAGAGCATGAAGGATATCTTTTTCCTGATACATATCTTTTTGCTCCTGGCGCAAGTGCGGAAGCAGTGATTGCAGCAATGCGAGATAATTTTGATACTAAAATAGAAACCATTTCAGAAAAAATTAGTGTGTTTGGAAAACCGCTGGGAGAGGTGGTGATTATGGCATCTCTGTTAGAAAAAGAAGCACGACAATTTAAAACCATGCAAATTGTTGCAGGTATTTTATGGAATCGTATTTCCATTGGTATGCCCCTTCAGGTTGATGCAGTATTTGGTTATATTTTTAATACCAAAACATTTAGTCCTACATTTGATCAACTAGAAACAGATTCTCCGTATAATACGTATTTATATACAGGGCTACCTCCGGGACCAATTGCAAATCCCGGCTTAGCAGCATTAGAGGCAGCAGTTACGCCTCAAGACGTGCCGTATTTGTACTACCTGACTGGTAGTGACGGCACAATGCATTATGCAGAGACGTTTGAGAAACATAAAGCAAACCGGCGTTTCTTACGATAATCGCTTATGAGTCGTTTTGCACAGTGTTCACTGCGCGGTACTATACTCTTATGAAAACAGTATATGTAGGACTCTCAGGAGGCGTGGATTCCGCGGTTTCGGCATATTTACTCAAGAGGCAAGGCTATAACGTTGTCGGTGCTTTTATAAAGGTGTGGGAGCCTGATTTTATGCCCTGCACGGCGCAACAAGACCGTCTGGATGCAATGCGCGTTGCGGCACACCTCGAAATACCCTTTAAGACTTATGACCTCGAGGAGGAGTATAAACGCGGTGTTGTCGATTATTTTCTTGATGAGTATAAAGCGGGACGTACCCCAAATCCAGACGTGGCGTGTAATCGGGAAGTAAAGTTCGGTGCATTTTGGGATGTGGCAAAAAAAGATGGCGCTGATTGTATTGCGACAGGGCATTATGCGCAGAAAAAACTCATAGATGGAGCAAATGCACTTATTCGTGGCGTTGATGAGGGAAAAGACCAAAGTTATTTCCTTTGGACACTTACCCAGGATGATTTGGCGCATAGTCTGTTTCCTGTTGGTGAACTTCCAAAATCAGAAGTTCGTTCCATTGCTGCATCGATTAATCTGCCGAATGCCCGTAAAAAAGATTCGCAGGGGTTATGTTTCTTAGGGCATGTTGATATGCAGGAATTTCTACAGCATTACATCCCTGTTAAAAAAGGTCCTGTGCGTTTAATGGATGGCACAGTGCTCGGTGAGCATGACGGTGTGTGGTTTCATACTATTGGACAACGTTTATCGCTCGCGCATGGGGCTCGGTTATATATTGTTGCAAAAAATGTAAAAAACAATGAGCTCATTGTTGCTGAAGAGTACACTCCAAAGGAGTACGCGCGCGCCACGTGGACACTTCGTGATTGTAACTGGATACGAAACGTGCCTCGTGACGGGACTTCGGTTGAAGCAGAAATTCGCTATCATGGTACACCCCATAACGCTTCTATTACGGGAGATCAAATAACTTTTGAGGAACCACTCCTTGTGGCGCCAGGCCAATCAATTGTGTGCTATCACCCAGAGACAGGGGAATGCACAGGCGGTGGAATCGTTGCTGGCTATGTGTAATTTATACATTAAAGGAGTGCTATGATAATTATATGTTGATTGTAAAAGGAGATGGCACAAAAGAGCCTTTTGATATTCTTAAATTGAAACATTCTTTAAATCGAAGCGGCGCCGAACCAGAAATTGCCGCTCGAGTGGCTGAGAAGATTGCCTCTACTATTCGTGATGGGATGACCACAACCGAAATTTATAAACGTGCGTATAAACTGTTGGGGAAAACAGAAGGAGCTCTTGCTGCACGTTATTCAATGCGTCGCGCTATTTTTGATTTAGGACCAACAGGGTATCCGTTTGAAGATTTTTTCTCAGAACTTATGAAGAGACAGGGGTATACGACACATGTGCGACAAATTATGCAAGGGCTTTGTTCGGAGCATGAAGTTGATGTGGTGTTAAAAAAAGGAGGTCTCACAAGTGGCGTAGAATTAAAATTTCATAATTCTATCGGGTTTAAAACTGACCTAAAGACAGCACTTTATGTCCGAGCGCGCTTCACAGATATTGAAGATGGGGCACGCAAACGCAATGAAGAATGCGGCATTAATGAAGGGTGGTTAGTAACGAATACAAAATTTACCAAAAGCGCAATTGCATATGCAGAATGTGCCGGAGTCACTCTCTTAGGTTGGAGTTATCCCAAAAAGGGTAATCTGGCCGATATGATTGAAGAAAGTGGTATTTATCCGATTACGGTCTTAACTACTCTTTCTGGTGCAGAGAAAAAACAGTTATTGAATGCTCAGGTGGCGCTTTGTAGTGATATTGCAAAAAACCCTGACATGCTCAGTAAAGTTGGCATCGCAAAACGTAAACACGAAGAAATTATTTCTGAGAGTAAACTTTTGTGTCACGCGTAGTTAATATATGAAACTTATAAACTATTTTAAATAATAGAGGTCAATATATTCAGAAAGAGGGGTATGAGTGTTTCCGGCAATCATGTATACTTTCTTAAGTGTCTCAGTATTATAAAACAGATCGAAAGCCCGACTGGAACTATGGTGGACCACGATGGCGTCTTTCACGTTCAAAAATAGACCTTTTTAAACAGTGCCCCCGTTGTTTTTATATTGATAATAAACTTGGCACTGCCAGGCCGCCTGGTTTTCCTTTTAATCTTAACTCCGCTGTTGATGCGCTTTTAAAAAAAGAATTTGATATTCATCGCGTGGCTCAAACACAACACCCATTATGTAGAGAAAATAATTTGGATGTGGTGCCATATCAACACCCTAAAATGGATATTTGGCGGGAGAATTTTAAAGGGGTTGAAGCGAAGCATGCGCCGACAGGGTTCACTGTTTCTGGTGCGATCGATGATCTGTGGGTCGATGCAAACGGTACTGTTATTGTTGTTGACTATAAAGCAACCGCAAAGGATGGTGAGGTAAGTCTTGATGCTGATTGGCAAATTAGCTACAAACGACAAATGGAGATTTATCAATGGCTGCTACGTCAAAATGGTCTCTCTGTTTCTAATACTGGTTATTTTGTGTATGCCAATGGTCGTACGGATATTGACGCATTTGATGGAAAACTTGAATTTGATATTACATTGCTTTCATATACAGGAGACGACTCGTGGGTCGAAGGGGTATTACAAGAGATAAAAGAGACTCTAGAAAGCGAAGAACTTCCTCCGGTTGGTGAGGATTGTGATTATTGTCCTTACCGAACCGTGGTAGGTAAAAAACTACAGGCACGCTATGGATCGGCAGTACAAAAACAGGTTGCAGCAGACACAGCATCACCGAACACACCGATAAAAAAGGAGAGTAAAAAAGCACCACAGAGCGGACAGGATTCTCTCTTTACGTAATTTATTTATGGCATTATCTTCTTTTCATCAAAAAGGTTTTTGAGAACGTGTGCTTCAAGTAGTAGCGTCAATACCAAAAGGGCAAACAAAAACATATGGAGACGTGGCTATGGCAGCTAAACATCCAGGCGCCGCACGCGCTGTCGGTGCAATCATGCGAAGCAACACCGATAAAACAATTCCTTGCCATCGGGTTGTAGCAAAAAATGGAATCGGTGGGTATAACGGATTGCGTGGGAAAAAAGAAGCCTTGCTTAAAAAGGAGGGTGCACTATAGTAGAGGAGGTTTGTTGCCTGTGTATGAGAACATATTTTGTGGCAACTATTTGACTATATGCGTATTAATAAATATCTGGCATTACAACAATACGCCTCTCGACGAGAGGCAGATACACTTGTGGAGCAAGGGAAGGTTTTTATTAATGGACGTAAGGCGGTACTTGGCGACCAAGTGGAGCCAGACGACGTGGTGGATGTGCGTGGTGCTCAAAGTAAGAAGCGGGTGTACTATCTTTATCATAAACCTCGTGGCGTGGTTACTATAAACGCGCAAGAAGGCGAAAAGGAGATTAGTGATATCACGTCATTCCCTGAATCTGTATATCCTGTCGGAAGACTTGATAAAGAATCAGAAGGATTACTTTTGTTCACTAATGACGGGCGAGTTGCTGATGCGCTTCTCCGTCCGGAAAATCATCATGAAAAAGAGTATGCGGTCGAGGTACATAAACCAATTACACATGCTTTTTTAACACGTATGCAGCACGGTGTTGATATTGGTGCGGTCGGTAAAACAAAACACTATATAACTAAACCGGCATTGGTACGTTGCATTAAACCTCATTCGTTTGAAATTGTATTAACTGAGGGTAAGAACCGTCAGATTAGGAGAGCCTGCGCAGCACTTGGTTATGAGGTTAAAAAATTAAAACGTTTTCGTATTCAAAATCTTGAGTTAGGAAAATTACGAAAAGGAGAGTTTCGAGAACTTAATGGAGATGAACTCGTGCAATTTTTAACGCAGCTAGGACTTTAATGAGAGTACGGTTTTTGAAAAGATTTTTCGTACTGGCATTCTGGACAATATAAACCGTCGCTATCTTCTTCCATTGGATAGTTGTGTATTTGACAGTGAAAGAGAGATTCTACGACAGCGTCATCTTGATTAGAGGGGCGTGGAGTGTAGGTCTCAAACATATGTATATTATACCACATCTCCTTATATATTCTTTACTTTTTATTTAAATATTGTGTAAGTGCAATGTAATATTGTGCGTAACCCATATGCCGCTATGTCCACTGTATTTCTTTCTCCCCGTGCTGTGCAAGATAGGTGTTTGCTTGAATAAAATGATTATTACCCAAAAAACCTTTATGCGCTGAAAGTGGGGAAGGGTGTGCTGACTTTAAAACAAGATGCTTTTCTTTGTCGATAAGTATTTCTTTTTTCCCAGCAAATGCTCCCCAAAGGAGAAAGACTATATGTTCCTGTGTTTGAGAGAGCTGCGTGATTATTGCATCAGTAAACACATGCCAGCCGTATTCAGCGTGTGAATTTGCTTCACCTGCTCGCACTGAAAGAGATGCATTGAGAAGTAATACTCCCTGTGTAGCCCATCGAGTGAGGTTTGGATCTTTATTCACTGTGCCGTACTCAGATTCTATTTCTTTAAAAATATTTTGAAGTGACGGCGGAACGTTGTTTTCAGAATGAGTTGAAAACGCTAAACCGTCGGCAACGCCTGGGGTGTGATATGGATCCTGTCCAATAATAACTACTCGCACTGTTTCGGGTGTTACTAGTTCAAATGCACGAAAAATACATGAAGGGGGTGGTAAGACAGGTTGTTCTAAGTATTCACTCCGCACCTTTTCCGAAAGTTTTTTAAAATACGGTTTTATTAGTTCCTCTTTGAGAAGTGCTTTCCACTCTGTTCTCATGTTTACGTCCATAAGAACACTGTACCAAATGAAATAAAATAAGAGACGTTTAACGTCTCTTATAATAATTAATTACCAAATCTCAGCACGATCCTTGGGGTGGCGATAGAGCGCATCACTTTCTTTTACGTCAAATGCTTCATAGAAACTGGTTAAGTTTGAGGCGGGGCCGTTCATGCGGAATTTCGCAGGGGAGTGTGGGTCTACCATAAGAAGCATGCGTGCAAGTTCCGGGCGTGCCTGCCTCACTTCAAACGTAGCGAGGCCAATAAAGAGTCGCTGTTCAGGAGAAAAACCGTGTATTTTTTCTCGAGCCCCACCTTTTTCAAGGTGTCTTTGATATGCGTCATACGCGATAGCAAGTCCACCAAGGTCAGCAATGTTCTCGCCAAGTGTTAGTTTTCCATTCACTGGAAGATCGTTGACTTTATAGGCGTTGAATTGCCGCACTAACACTTGAGCGCGTTTGTTGAATTGTTTTAAATCTTCTTTACGCCACCAATTTTTATAATTTCCTTTTCCGTCAAATTTAGCGCCTGAGTCATCAAAACCGTGGGTGAGTTCATGCCCAATAACTGACCCTATAGCGCCGTAGTTAATAGCATCATCACCTTCAGCATCAAAGAATGGTGGCTGCAAGATGCCAGCAGGGAATACAATCTCGTTGTTGTTTGGGTCATAGTAGGCGTTCACTGTTTGTGGTGGCATGAACCATTCTTTTTTATCAACCCTTTTCCCTAATTTTTGGTAATTCTTTTTTTGTTCAAACGCAACCGCGCGCGATACGTTTTCATAAAATGTATCTGGTTTTATAGTGAGTGACGTATATGAACGCCACACATCAGGGTAGCCCAGTTTACAACGTATCTGTGAGAGCTTGGTGAGTGCTTTCTTTTTTGTGGTTTGTGACATCCACGTAACCGCTGAGATGCGTTCTTTATAGGCGGCGAGTATATCAGTAACCATAAGACCCACTTTCTTTTTCGCTTCCGGTGGAAAATGTTTCTTTATATACTTTTTACCAACCACTTCGCCAATATAGGCATTAAGTGTACTGGTTACACGCTTCCATAGTGGGCGGATGGACTCACTTCCAGAGAGTGTTTTGCCGTGAAAATCAAATGCGCAGTCGATATACTTCTTTGAGAGCAATGGCGCTGCGTCATCGAGGGCGCTAAAGTACAGATAAGTCTTCCATGTGCTCAACGAAATCGTCTTTAAAAGAGCATTGAGTTTTTCAAAAAAGGCAGGTTGGTAGACAATAAGCGATGTGACTTTTTTATCTACGCCAAGTGTTTTGAAATACTGATCCCAATTTATATCTGAAGCAAGACGTTTAAGTGCAGCACGTGTTTTTTTGTTATATATCTTTTCAATGTCGCGAGTATCGGTACGAGACATGCTTGCGCGGGCAATTCTTGTTTCAAGTGCTAAGATTTTCCAGGCACTTTTGTTTGCTTCATCTTTAGGGGTTCCAGCGAGGGTGAGCATACGCTCTATATACGAAACGAACGCATCCTTAATGCGCACTGACTGCGCATCTTTTTTAAGGTAGTAGTCTCGATCAGGAAGGGTTAACCCGCCTTGGGTAAGATGAAAAATATAGCTCTCAGCATCTTTATCGTCTTGTCCCACGAAGTTGCCCCAAAGATAGTGAGCGCCCTTTTTATGTTCTTCAGCGATGAATTGGAGTAAGTCTTCAGTACTTTTAATAGCGTCAATTTTCTTAAAAACAGGAAGGAGTGGGGTAATGCCACGTTGGTTACGTGTGTGCATGTCCATGCCTGAAAGATAAAAATCACGAATCAGCTGGGTGTCTGATCCTTTTTTGGCGCGTGTTTTGGTAACAGTCTCTTTTAAAATTGCATGAATTTCTTTAGTCACCTGATCGCGTAGCGCGTCAAAAGCCCCCCACTGACTCTCACTTTTAGGTATGGGATTTTTCTTAAGCCAGCCGCCAACAGCGAAATGAAAAAAATCATCTTGCGGGCGTACTGAGGTATCAAGGTTTGATGGACTAAAGCTAGGTTTTGATTTCATGCGCGTATATCTTAGGTATTCGTATAAGGGCAGTATACCGTTATCATGGTTTCTCTGTCACGTTGCTATTACCAAAAGAAAATATTCTTGGTACGATAGGGCTATGACCGTCGCAGAAATACGACAAGCGTATCTGGATTATTTTAAAGATCGAGGACACGTAGTGGTGCCATCGGCAAAAATCGTACCGGAGAATGATCCTACGACACTTTTTACTGGAAGCGGTATGCAACCGATGCTCCCATATTTTCTCGGAGAACCTCATCCACAGGGAGTTCGTGTAGCCGATGTGCAAAAATGTTTTCGCGCCGGAGATATTGAAGAGGTAGGTGATAACCGCCACACCACTTTTTTTGAAATGCTTGGTAATTGGTCGTTTGGTGACTATTTTAAGAAGGAACAGGTTCCCTGGGCTTTTACGTTCTTAACTGAGGTATTAAAACTTGATCCACGTCGTTTATATTTTACTTGTTATAAAGGCAATGACGCACTTGGTATTCCTCGTGATACAGAAGCTGCAACCTTGTGGCAAAAATTGTACGAAGCATTAGACATTCCTGCAGGTATTGCTGAAAACCCCGAAGGTGACGGTATACGTGAAGGTGAACGTATTTTTTATTATGACGATACAAAAAACTGGTGGAGTCGTGTAGGAGAGCCTAAGAATATGCCGGAAGGTGAACCAGGCGGTCCGGACACTGAGATGTTCTTTGATTTTGGTGACCATGGACAGCATATGAATAGCCAGTGGCGAGACCTCCCATGTCACGTTAATTGTGACTGTGGGAGATTTGTAGAAATTGGTAACAACGTATTTATGGAATACGTTAAAACAAAAAATGGTTTTGAGAAATTACCAAAACCAAATGTTGATTTTGGTGCGGGTCTTGAGCGTATTACGATGGCAGTAAAAGATGTCGATGATATTTTTATGATCGACACGATGCAACTTCTGATTCGTGAACTTGCTGCAGTAAGCGGTAAGGATTACGGTGATCATGAGTACCAAAAATCATTTCGTGTAGTGGCCGACCATATCCGTGGAGCTACTTTTATGATTGCCGACGGAGTATTTCCCGGAAACACTGACCAAAGTTATGTACTTCGTCGTTTAATTCGTCGCAGTATTCGCCATCTCGATACACTTAGTGTGGACGCGGGTACGTTAACACTTCTTGCCGATAGAGTGGTTACTGCATATCGCGATCAGTATCCTGAACTTGATGCGAATCGTCTTAAGATTCAGGAAATTCTTCGTGAAGAAGAAATTAAATTTAGAAAAACACTCTCACAAGGTATTCGTGAGTTTGATAAATGGACTAAAGAAGGGGCATTGAGCGGTAAAGATGCGTTTATACTTTTTTCAACATACGGTTTTCCATTTGAGCTTACTCAAGAGTTGGCTGATGAACGCGGTATTGTAATTGATCAAGACGAATTTGAAAGAGAAATGGAACAACACCGTAAACAGTCACGTGCGGGCGCTGGACAAAAATTTAAAGGTGGACTTGCTGACTCAAGTGAAGCGACAACAAAATTACACACCGCAACACACTTGTTGCTTGCAGGACTAAGAAAAGAATTAGGAAATCATGTACATCAGGCAGGTTCAAATATTACCGCTGAGCGTACTCGCTTTGACTTTACTCATGATGAAAAGGTGACGCGAGAAACCCTTGATGCAGTTGAAGCATATGTGAATGAAGCAATACAAAAAGGGATTGAAGTGGTAGTTGAACAGATGGATAAAAATGAGGCTCAAAAGATGGGTGTTGAGGGGAGTTTTTGGGATCGATACCCTGATGTGGTGAATGTCTATAATATTATTACTCCTGATGGAGTGGTGTATTCTCGTGAGCTTTGTGGTGGTCCGCACGTACAAAATACTCAAAATATGGGGACTTTTAAAATAATAAAAGAAGAAGCGAGTGCAGCTGGAGTGCGACGCATTAAAGCGGTACTTGAATAAGTATGAAAAAAAATAATCCACATAACACACTCATTATTGATATTGGAACCGCATCGCTTGCTGGAGCTGTGATAACGCCTCTAAAAGAAGGGGGAGTACATATGCGTTCGGTTCGTCGTATGACTATTGGTTCCGGTGATGCGCATACACGCGAAGCACTTCAAACACAGACACTAAGTTCTTTTAAGGATTTATTAAATCAATATCATACTGAATCAGTAAAAAAAGTAGTCATTGTAGTGGCAGCACCATGGCATGAAGCGCATATACGCACATTACATTCATCAACAAAGAAGACCGCAACAATTACCGAAGAAACGCTGAAAAAGGCGGTGCGTCGCTATCAAAATGAAGTGCCACCAAAAGAGGGCTCGGTGGATGTTGAGGCAGTTGCCATGCAAGTTACCGTAAATGGGTATCCTACAAATTTAGAAAAATCAGTATTAGGAAACAATATTGCCATCAATCTTTATGAGAGTGAGATGCATAAAAAAACTCAACAAGATTTTATCGATGCGGTGCATGCCACGATTCCTGATGTTCCGGTAGATTTTAATACATTTCCACTTGTTTCTTTGGTGGCGCTTCGTCTCCTCCTTGAGGATCAGACATTTATCGTTGCTGATGTTGCAGGTGAAGCTACTGAGGTTTCCGTTATGCAAAATGATCAGTTGCAGTATTTCGCTTCGTTCCCAATTGGTGTTCGCACTATTGCACGGGATATTGCGGGAAGTGACGGTGCAATAAACGATACTCTTTCTCGTTTGGCTCTTTTAGGTCGCGGGGAACTATCTTCTGAAGAAAATGAAAATATTACTGAATCTTATGCTGATGCATTTACTCAATGGCGTGTTGCGTTTGACGAGGTGCTTCAGGCAGCGGCAGAACAAACACCAATACCCTATACACTCGTATTACTTGCTGATAAAGAACCAATGAGTTGGTTTCAAAAAGGTTTTGCATTACAGAATACATTTAATCTACACATGCATCCGGTTGAGCCAAGTTTATTTCAATCAAGTATTGAACTTGGTGATGAATCGCGATATGACATATTCCTCTCACTTATTGCATTATTTGTGCAGGCTGAAAAAACTGAATTAATTGGTGATACGTACTAGAAGTTCGTTGGTTTACATTTTATAAACATACACAGTTCACAGTATTCACTGTGAGGAATATAATTGAGAGGGTATACTAAAAGATAATGACAAACAAACGAAGTATCCAAGATATTATTCCACCCGCACGATCAAAACCGGTGCGTGCAAGCATAACAACTCATTCTAAAAAAGAATCCGAATCCGACAATACAGATATGAAAGATGTAAAACAACCACCAAAACTCAGAGCTAAAAATAAGCGACCTTCGTTCGGTATCTTCAGTGTGATTATTGTTATTTTATTGATAATTGGAATAGTTTTTGGTGTGGTAAGTACCGTTTTCCATCGGGCTAATGTCACAATCGCTCTTAAAACGTATTCAATTGCTGTTTCAGAGTCATTTACCGCAACTCCTAATGACCTATTGTTCCCGTATACATCACGTACACTTTCTGAAGAGGGAGAAAAGATGGTGCCGCGTTCAGGGACTGAAGATGTTGAGAAACGAGCAACAGGAACCATCACTATATTCAATAAATTTAGTTCCTCAAGCCAACGGTTAATTGCCAATACAAGGTTTGCTGCTCCAGATGGTCGCATCTACCGGATTCAAGATCCAGTAGTGGTTCCTGGATACACCACAAGTAATGGCGAGGTTACTCCCGGAACACTTGATGTTGTGGTGCGCGCTGAAGAGCCGGGAGAAGAATACAATAAAAGTAATATAACGTTCACTATTCCTGGTCTTAAAGGTACTGACCAGTATGAAGATATGTATGCAGAAACCAAGACGGCACTCTCAGGAGGTTTTGTGGGTACCCAAGCAATTGTGTCACCTGAAGTACGAGATGCCGCAATCGCTGAACTCCGTTCTGAACTTGATCGGACACTCCGAGCTCGCTTTACTGAAGAGCTTGGTCCTGATGAATTGTTTTTCCCCGATACGATCGACGTTACTTTTATCGAACAACCAGATAGCACTGTGGACGACGGGGCGTTGGTGACATTACGCGCCGAAGCTACAGCGCCTATTTTCAATCAACACAACGTTGCGCAAGCTATTGCTGATACTGGAGGTGTGCGGTATGAAAACCCAATGCGGATAGAGAATATTAACGAATTAACTATCTTAGTAAAAGAAGAACCTGAAAGCGCAGCAATTGAACTCACTGTATCAGGAGACGTAGTTCTCGTTGGGGACTACAATAAAGAGCAATTATTGCAGGACCTTGCAGGGCAAGATCGTCGTAATATTGGCACAGTGC
Source organism: Candidatus Phycocordibacter aenigmaticus (assembly GCA_045401115.1). GTDB lineage: Bacteria > Patescibacteriota > Minisyncoccia > Phycocordibacterales > Phycocordibacteraceae > Phycocordibacter > Phycocordibacter aenigmaticus. The sequence continues at coordinate 513,501 of CP174359.1, forward strand.
TCTCTGGCTATCCAGCTATTTCTGATATGACAATTTCAGTATATCCTTTCTGGCGTGGTATGCTGCCTCAGCAAGAGAAAAATCTAAAAATAGAGGTAGTCCCAGAAGAAGAACTGTAGCAATAGAGTAGAAAGTCGCTTATCCACGGGCTCTCTATAAAATACGGACTTGACTCTTTAGTGCTTTTTTTGTTATTCTATCGAAGCCGTATAGCAATCCAAATAAACGATGTCAGAAACGCAAGGAAAAGATGAAACTATGGGAACTGTCATTGAGGCGCTCCCCAACACACTTTTCCGCGTGCAGCTTGAGGATGGTAAAGAATTGCTTGCGTATCTGGCAGGGAAAATGCGTCTTCACCGGATTAAAGTTTTGGTCGGAGATCGTGTGACCCTTATTGAGGATCCATACGGAGGACGAGCGCGTATTACGCGTCGTCATTAAAAAAATATGAAAGTACAATCATCGGTAAAAAAACAGCAACCAGGCGATAAGTTAGTTCGTCGTAAGGGGCGTGTATACCGTATTAATAAATTAAATCCACGCCGAAAGGCGCGACAAGGCTAATGCGTATTGCAGGTATTACCATTCCCGATGACAAGCATCTTTCCGTAGCACTTACGGCAGTGTACGGTATTGGTCAGACACGAGCGCGTAATGTACTCGGTGAAATTGGTATTGCTTTTGATAAAAAAGCAAAAGATCTCACTTCTGATGAAGAAAAAGAAATTCGTGATCGTATTGAAGCATTTACTATTGAAGGTGACCTCCGTAGAGATGTTGCCGGTAATATTAAACGTTTGAAAGATATTCAAGCATATCGCGGTACACGACATGCTCGATCACTTCCGACACGCGGACAGCGGACGCAAACTAATTCTCGTACGGTGCGCGGTAATGTACGTAAAACAATGGCTTCAGGTCGACGTAAACTTGAAAAAACTTAATCTATGGGTAAACGACGTGTATCAAAGATGTCAGGTGGAGGCGGCGATCGTGGACGACGCGAACGAGCACTTTCAAAACTTCCTAAAAAGAAGCTGGACAAAGCAGTGGTGTATATTGATTCAACATTTAATAACACTCGTGTGTCACTGGCTGATCAAAAAGGCGGTATTGTCAGCTGGTCATCATCAGGTTCGATGGGTTTCTCAGGAACTCGTAAAGGGACACCATTTGCAGCTGCAAAAGTTGGTGAGTTGATTGGCGATAAGGCACTCACTATCGGTGTCAAAGAGGCAGAAGTATTTGTTAAAGGCGTTGGTCCTGGTCGTGAATCAGCATTACGTTCATTTGCAGGAAAAGGCATACAAATTAATGCGATTCATGACCTTACTCCAGTGCCACACAATGGTCCTCGTCCTCGTAAGCCACGCCGTGTATAACCTGTAATAACGATAAGTATATATGAAATTAGGACCACGATATAAAATCTGTAAACGACTCGGAGCAAGCATTTTTGAAAAGTGCCAGACTCAAGCGTATCAGGTCTCAGAAGCACGAAGCATGAAAACTCGCCGTCGTCGGCGACCAGCGAGTGAGTATAAGCGTCAGCTTATTGAGAAACAAAAATTGCGTCTTACGTACGGTCTTACTGAAAAGCAATTCCGTTCATATGTAGAAATTGCTCTTAAAAATCATATCAACCCTCACGAGACACTTTTCCAAGCACTTGAACATCGACTTGATAGTGTCATATATCGTATGGGTCTTGCTGGTACACGCCGTATGGCACGTCAATTGGTAAGTCATGGCCACATTACTATCAATGGTAAAAAGACAACCATCCCTTCTTATCAAGTAACCCTCACTGACGCTATTGCTATCCGAGAGGGGAGTCGTACTAGTACATTATTCGCAAATCTTAATGAGACACTTGCTGAATATACTGCTCCGCAATGGGTGTTATTTGACCCGAGTACATTTGAAGGAAAAATGAAAGAAAAACCAGTTTTTGCAAATCAAGATACTGGTGTTGACCTTCAAGCCGTGTTCGAATATTACACACGTTAATAATTACTTAAGAATAAACAAGATTGAGTTATGGACTATTCTATTCAACTACCATCAAAGCCACGTATTGTCTCTGAAAAAGATAATTCTGGTGTTTACGAAATTGACGGCCTTTATCCCGGATATGGGCATACACTAGGGAATTCCCTTCGCCGGATTATCCTTTCATCTATTCCTGGAGGCGCTATAACAACAGTCAAGATTGACGGCGTTCCTCATGAATTTTCAACTATCACTGGTGTTAAAGAAGATGTTATTGCGTTAATTCTTAACCTTAAAAAGGTGCGTGTTTCCATTTCAGATGGAGAAGAATATACAATTTCATTGTCATCAAAAGGAGTTACAACGGTCACAGCGGGCGATCTTGTGTGTCCCGGGCAGGTTGAAATTCTTAATCCTGAACAGCACATCGCGGAACTTACTGATAAAAGTGCACAACTGACTGCTGAACTCACTGTTCGCAGTGGACTTGGTTATGTACCTAAGGAAGTGATTCAGAAAGACCGAGTTGATGTTGGTGTCATTGCGCTTGACTCAGTCTTTACGCCTATTCGTCGGGTTACCTACGAAGTAGAAAATATGCGTGTTGGTGATCGAACTGATTTTAATCGACTTCGTGTGTCAATTGAAACTGACGGTACTCTTTCTCCACGTGAAGCGCTTGAGCGTTCGATTACGATTATGATTCAACAACTCAAGACTGCTGAGTAAATTAAAAGTAAGGTATGAAACATCATAAAAGTAATCGTAGTTTTGGACGAAAACGTGATCAACGTATCGCGTTGGTGCGTTCGCTTGCCGAGAGTCTTATTTTGACTGAAAAGATGCTTACTACTGAAGCACGAGCAAAAGAGGTGCGTCCATTCGTTGAAAAACTTATTACTAACGGTAAGAAAGAGACACTTGCAGCGCGTCGAGATATTCTTTCAAAACTTGGTGGTCGTGAACGTGCGGCAAAAAAGGTTGTTGATGAACTCAGCCCACGTTTTAAAGAACGCGCAGGTGGATACACTCGTATTACAAAAGTTCATACTAAAAGCTCTGACGGACGTTCGAGTGCTGTAATTGAGTTCGTATAAACTTTACACACAGAAATTTATGACTATGGATACAGAAAAAACACCACAAACACATACGATTGACGCGGCTGGTAAAAAACTGGGGCGAGTCGCAAGTGAAGCAGCAAGCGTTCTTATGGAGAAGAATGTACCAAGCTTTGAAAAACACCGTAAACTTGGTAATCGTGTTACTGTCTTAAATGCAGCACAACTCGATATCTCAACCAAACGAGCAAGCGAGGTGCGTTACAAGCGTGTATCAGGATATCCTGGTAACCGTGTTGATGAAACTATTGACGATGTGCGCACTAAGCATGGTATTGGTGAAGTAGTGCGTCGCGCAGTAAAAGGTATGATTCCTCGCAATAAGCTTCGTCCTGATATGCTTAAACGTTTAGAAGTAACTGAATAATTTAATAATCTATGGCTACCACAGCAGAATATACAGAAGGTACTGGACGTCGGAAAACTGCAGCAGCACGTGTGCGTATTACTCCTGCATCAAAACGTTCAGTTGTAATAAATAATATTCCTCTTGAAGAATATTTTGATACTGAAGAACTCCGCACAACTGCTACGTCACCACTTGAAGAGGGTGAAGAGCTCTATACTGTTACTGCGGTAGTAAAAGGGGGTGGCGTTTCGGCACAAGCCGAAGCAGTACGACACGGTATTGCTCGTGCTATGACTGAACGCGATGCTGAACTACGTGGTGCACTGAAGAAGAAAGGCTTTCTAAAACGTGATCCTCGCGTTAAGGAACGTAAGAAGCCAGGTCTGAAGAAAGCGCGTAAGGCTGCACAGTGGTCAAAACGATAGAGCGTCTTTCTATTTGTATTACTGTAAAACAACCCACATGTGTGGGTTGTTTTTATATAAAAGGATCCTTTTAATGTGTTTACGTCACACTGACTTGTTCTCTTTTTGCCTGATGAATTCTTTTTGCGCCATTTTCGACTGCCTTGCCGCCTTGCCACAATGCAAGCAATACCAACGCTCCAAACCCTGCTAATCCAGCTATTTGTACGATATCTTCAGCACGTTCAGCATAGAAGTCTGCACTCAAAGCAAAACTATCTCCAAATGTTTCTTGCATACGCATGTAATGATGTTTAAGTACCAATAAGGTTACTGATAAAAGTCGACCTTTAGACTAGAAGAACCCTCCAAATCTGTATAAGGTTACTTTTTATTTATTCTTAATAATTTTTTAATAAAAATATGATGTATAGTACTGTGGATAACTTGACTTTGTCCTTGTTGTGCCTCAAAATGGTGAACACATGAATGATCGAGAAGATAGGCAAAGCGATAACTCTACACCCAGTGACGAGCGTGATGCACTAGATTCAACTGTCGAAGATCTACAGAAAGAAGTGACACGTATTCGTGCTGAGCGTGATGAATATCTTGCTGGTTGGCAACGCTCAAAAGCTGATTATGTAAATCTTTCTCGGCGTTCTCGGGAAAAAGAGGCAGCACAGGCTCATGGCGGTGTTGCAAAAATGGCGCGGAGCATTATTTCAGTTTTTGATTCACTTGAAGCAGCGCGATCAGCAGCTGAAGAAACAGGAGGGACCGTTTTAAGTGGTATCGAGCAGGTGATTAAACAGTTGGAAGCGGCGCTTAAAGAACATCATGTTGAGCGCTTCACTCCTCAGCCAGGAGATGAGTTTAATCCTGCCTTACATGAGCCGGTGCAAACAGTTGCAACAGACGACGAAAACTTAGATAATACAATCGCCGAAACACTGCAAAGTGGGTACACGGCCGGCGATACTGTCGTCCGTCCGGCACGTGTATTGATCAGTAAACGTGGTTAATAGATTACTCAATTAATTACATAAAATACTATGGGAAAGATTCTTGGAATTGATTTAGGAACAACAAACTCAGCAATGGCGATCATTGAGGGAGGTGAACCGACGGTTATTGAAAATGCCGAAGGAAACCGAACAACACCTTCGGTAGTTGCTATTTCAAAAGCAAATGAACGTCTCGTAGGTCTTGTTGCGCGTCGACAGGCGGTCACTAATCCGCAAAATACTATTTACGGCATTAAACGTTTTATGGGGCATAAATTTTCTGATAACGCTGTTCAGAAAGATAAAGATGTGATGCCGTATGAAATCAAAGCGTCTTCTGATGAAGGGGTACTTGTTACGTTGGGTGATAAAGACTATCGTCCTGAAGAAGTTTCAGCAATGATTTTACAAAAGATGAAGGCTGATGCTGAGGCAAAGATTGGCGAACCTATTACAGAGGCAATTATCACTGTTCCAGCATATTTTGATGACTCGCAACGTAAAGCAACTAAGGATGCAGGTAAAATCGCTGGTCTTGAGGTAAAACGTATTATTAATGAACCCACTGCAGCAGCGCTTGCGTATGGCTTTAATAAGCGTAAGAACGAACAGATTGTGGTATACGACTTCGGTGGCGGTACTTTTGACATCTCGGTACTTGAGGTCGGTGATGATGTGATTGAAGTGAAAGCAACCGGCGGTGACTCTCATATGGGTGGTCGTGATATTGACCAGAAAATTATTCAGTATATTACTCAGGAATTTAAAAAACAAAGCGGAATTGATGTTTCAAAGGATCCGCTTGCAATCCAGCGCCTAGACGAGGCAGCAGAAAAGGCAAAACTTGAACTCTCAACAACACAGGAAACGGAAATTAATATTCCATTTATTGCTTCAAATGATGCCGGTCCTCAACACCTTCTTATGAAACTGACTCGATCTAAACTTGAGGAGTTGGCACAGGAGTATATTGACCGTTCAATTGAGCTTACTAAGCAAGTACTTGAACAGGCAGCATTCAAACCTGAAGATATTGAAGAGATAGTATTAGTTGGCGGACAGACACGTATGCCGTTAGTACAAAATGCGGTAAAAAGTCTTTTCAATAAAGAACCAAACCGCACTATTAACCCTGATGAAGTGGTGGCACTAGGTGCCGCAATTCAGGCAGGTATTATGCAGGGCGATGTAAAAGATGTGCTCCTTCTTGATGTGATTCCACTTTCGCTTGGTATTGAAACCATGGGAGGTGTAGCTACTAAACTTATTGAGCGCAATACTACCATCCCTGCTTCAAAAGAACAGGTATTCTCAACAGCGGCTGATAATCAGACACAAGTAGAAATTCATATTACACAGGGTGAACGAGCAATGGCAGCTGATAATAAATCTCTTGGGAAATTCGTACTTGATGGTATTGCACCAGCGCCACGTGGCGTACCGCAGGTTGAAGTGTCTTTTGATGTTGATGCAAACGGCATTCTCAATGTAACCGCCAAAGATAAAGCAACTGGAAAGTCACAATCTATTAAAATAGAAGCATCAAGTGGTCTTACTGATGAAGATATTGAAAAAATGAAACAAGATGCGGAGGCGCATGCTGACTCTGATAAAAAAGCAAAAGAGTTAGTCGAAGCGCGTAATGTTGCCGAACAGATGATACACACGGCTGAAAAAGCATTACAAGAACATAAAGACGCGGTACCTGAAGAAGTACGCACCGCAGTGAATGCCGCTATTGAGAAAGTAAAACAGGCCCGTGACGGCTCTGATAAAGAAGCGCTTGATGGTGCTACACAGGAACTCTCGGCTGAAATGCAAAAGATTGGCGAACATGTAGCTAAAACTGGCGAAACAAAAGGAAATGCAGAAGCGAACGACGCTGCACAAGAAGGAGGAGAGAACGTAACCGATGTTGAATCAAAGGATGCGGAAGACTCATCAGAAGGTAACGAGGAAGCTAAGTAGTGCGCGCAACTCACTGACACTATGAGTAAAGACTACTACGGCATACTAGGGGTGGAGAAAAAAGCCTCAAAAGATGAGATCAAGAAAGCCTTTCGCAAACTTGCCCATAAGTACCATCCGGACAAAAAAGGCGGAGATGAGGTAAAGTTTAAAGAAGCAAGTGAGGCGTACGCAGTTCTCTCTGATGATAAAAAACGTGCTGAATACGATGCCTATGGTCGTGTATTCTCAGGTGCAGGCGCTGGTGGAGGTAATCAAGGCGGTTTTGAGGGGTTTGATTTCTCTCAGTTTACCGGTGCTGAAGGGTTCGATATTAATATGGAAGACATCTTCGGTGGTTTCGGTGACATGTTTGGTGGTGCGCGCCAAGCACGTGGTCGGGATATTTCCATTGATATCGAGCTGTCCTTTAAGGAGGCTGTATTTGGTATCACCCGAAAGGTATTGGTGAATAAAAACACCACATGTTCACGGTGTGACGGTAGTGGCGCTGAACCAAATACTGATACAAAAACATGTGATACATGTACCGGAAAAGGACGTGTTATTGAACAACGTCGCTCTCCGTTTGGTGTATTCCAAACCGCGTCAGTGTGTAGTACGTGTCGCGGTAAAGGAACGATTCCACAAAAACCATGTAAAACATGTACTGGCGAAGGAGTTGAATATAAACAGGTTGAACTTTCGGTTCAAATTCCTGCAGGTATTGAAAACGGTCAAATGATCCGCATGACAGGTGCCGGGGAAGCTATTGCCAGTGGTGCAGCAGGGGATTTATATATTAAAGTACACGTCACACCGCATGAACGCTTTAAAAAAGAAGGTTATAACCTCATCACCGAACTACCTATAAAAATTACTGATGCACTTCTTGGGAGTGAATACACATTTGAAACACTTGATGGCAAAGTAACAGTTAAAGTGCCTCCACTTAAATCAACTGATGAAATTTTACGTGTAAAAGGAAAGGGGGTGCCAATGGGCTCCGGTAAGCGTGGCGATCTTTTGATTCGCATTAAACTTGAATTTCCACAAAAGCTTTCTTCTTCCACAAAAAAATTACTCGAACAACTTAAACAAGAAGGAATATAGTATGCTAAAAGAGGTGTAAAAACCTCTTTTATTTTAGGCATATAGAATTAACTATTCGTGTTACGATTTAATAAACCACTTATATGGACACTTCTGATTTAGGGGGAACACTCCAATATCTACTCGATCTTATTGTTGATTTTTCATCCGACTTCTTTGCTTTTATTGTCGTAGCCGCTGCTATTGCCGCTTTCGCTTTTTATTTTGGACGTAATCGCATTGTTCCCCTTACTGCAGCACTTTACGCAGCAATTCCACTTTATATGCAATTCCCTTATATGGAATATATAACTACTCCGTTACTGCATATAGCTTTATATCTCGGCATCACGGCGCTTGCACTCGTTGCGTTTTCTAATCTGGCATCCTTTGTAGCAGAAGGAAGTATCGGCTTTATTAAACTTGTGACACTCTCAGCATCAGTTGCAGGTCTTTTATTAGCAGTCTCGATCCATGTGCTACCTGTTGAAGATATCTATACGTTTAGTGCGGCGACACGAGCACTCTTTGCGCCTGGTGAAGCATTTTTCTTATGGCTCGTGTTACCGCTGGCTGGTATTTTTGTGCTTGGAAGGGGATAAAGATTGTATGCAGAAAAAGCGTTATAGAATTCTTCCATTTATTATTCAAAGTACACTCTGGTGGGTTATTATGCGTCCCTTAACTCGTATATTTGCTCATTTAGAAATTGAAGGAGAATCGCATATTTCAGATATTCAGGGTCCGGTAATTTTTGCACCAAATCACTCCAGTGCTTTTGACCCAGTCCTGTTACCATTAACGCTCCCTTTTTGGGGTCAATTTTCTCCTATTTTTTTTGTAAGCAAGCAAGGAAAATATTATAGTTCATGGAAAAAATTTGTATTTAATTTTTTCAATCTAGCATATATTGGCGCCATTCCTCTAGACGCAGAAAAAAAAGATTACGCTACTGCACTCAAAAGACATGTTGAGGTTCTTAAAGATGGGAATTCTGTGTGTATCTTTCCTGAAGGGAGACTTACAAAAGATGGTTTAATTAGACCAGGGCACGGCGGGGTAAGTTATTTAGCAAACACAACCGGCCGCCCCGTCGTCCCTGTCCTTATTGATGGGACATTTAAAATTTCTCCATTAAAATTCTTTCTTCGGAGGCAAAAAATTCGTGTGACCTTTTTCCCGCCAGTATATTTTGAGCCTATTGAATACGCAAAAGATATTGAAGTTGCCACTGCCTATCGTAAGAATGCGGAAAAAATCTTAAATGTCCTAAGGGAAAAAAAGGGAGAAGATATTATTGAAGTATGAAATTAATAAAATATATCTATTTTCCTTTTAGAGATCTATTCTTACATATTTTCCCCGTATATCTACGAAAAGAAAAGTATTCGTATGGCTTTCTTATACATCCTCGTGACGAACAAGATATCGTAACAAAATATCCGCTTTTCAGTAAGGTTCCTAAATCTGTTATTAGATTTTTTGCTCGATGGTACTGGCCGATAGTAGTCACAAAAGTTACCGGTTTAAAGGAGACAGATACTAACGAGACGATAGATGGGTATATTATTTCAATTCCACTTATTACAACCCAGATATTGGAGAATCGCACCTTAGCGATAAAACGGATCCGACAGGCGATTGAATTAGCTAAAAAGATGGGGGTTAAAATAATCGGACTTGGCGCATTGACCGCATCAGTCACAAAAGGAGGGGAGGATCTTACAGATATTCCTAACATTTTCATAACCACAGGACACGCATATACAGGTTTTAATGTCACCCGTAACCTTTTCAAATTAGAAGAGGAGTTGTGTATAGATTATAAAAAAGATGTCGTTGCGATAGTGGGCGCGGCGGGTTCGATTGGAGGCATATCAGCTGAATTAATTGCACGGCGTGGTTACCATAATATCTTACTGATTGATGTCGAACGTAAACGTGACCGAGTTGAGAAGGTATTAAAAGGGTTACAGGAGAAATATCCAAGAGCTACATTTGCTACGCACTATAATATCGCTGCTATACGTGACGCTGATTTTATTATTGCCGCCACTAATGCGCCTGAGGCTCTTATAACCACAGAACTACTAAAACCAGGTGCTGTTGTTATTGATGACGCTCAGCCGTCGGACGTGGACTACGCAGTGCTTGAGTCAGATGATGTCATGGCTATTGAGGCCGGCGTAGTCCATACGCCGGGTATCTGCAGTAATTTTAACCTTGGACTAAAAAATAAATTTGATAATTTCTGTTGCATGGTTGAGGTTCTCATCCTTGCATCCCAGAAATGGGAATCACACTTTGTCATCAAGCGGACCACCCTTGAATTCGTTGATAAGATAGCTGAGTGGGGTAAACCGCTTAACTTTGATGTTGCACAACTACAGAACCGAAAAGAGTTGATTTCTCATGAAAAGATGCAACGGATCATTCAAATTAGAAAAAATAGGATAAAATCAGAAGAGAATGAATCATAATGATTTTTGAATTAAATGTTATTAATGTACTGATCGCAGCTATTGCGGCTATAAACACACTATATGGTTTGGTGGTATTTTCTCGTAATCGAAAAAACACCACTAATCAGTCATTTTTCTTTCTAACCCTAGCGGTGAGTTCTTGGGGTGTCGCGATGCTTTTTTTAAGAAGCATGCATAATCCTACTGAGGGTATTTGGGCAGCTCGTTGGTTATACGCAACAGCAGCGCTTATTCCTTTCGCTTCAGTATATTTCGCTTCCATTTTTCCTGAAAAAAATACTCGACTCTCATCTTTTCAAAAATTTGTAATTCCCATTCCATTACTGTTTATTTTATTACTCACATTTTTACCGCAAAATGGATTGATATACGGCATTAGCCTCGCTGCTGAACATCCAGTTATATTGTTCAATATCATCCAGCACACAATATATGTTGCCTTTATTATTAGCTATTTTGCATGGGTATACGTAATTTTATTCAGGAAATTTTTTGGTGCACATAGTACTGTAAAAGTGCAACTTGCTTATGTATTAGCTGGGACACTTACTACCACTGGAATTGCTGTTTTTACAAACCTCCTCCTTCCATATTTCGGAATTTTTTCTCTTAATTGGTTTGGTCAGATCGGTATCTTGGCGATGATCACCTTTATTCTTTACTCCATACTGAAACACCATCTATTCAGTATTAATGTCATTGCCACCGAGGTGTTTGTAGCCACGCTTCAACTGACCCTCTTTACTCAGATTTTTGTTGCCCAAGGACTACAAGAACGTCTTTTCGCTATTGGTGTATTTAGCGCCTCGACTATTGCCGGATTCCTTCTGATCCGTAATGTTATTCGTGAAGTGGAACAACGTCAGGAAATTGAACGTTTGGCAAAAGATCTTCAGAAAGCAAATACACGTCTGAAGGAACTTGATGCAATGAAATCACAATTCCTCTCTATTGCTTCACACGACCTGAGGGCACCACTGACTGCTATTCGTAACTTCATGTCACTTCTATTGGATGGCACCTATGGCGTTATTCCACCTGCGGCAAAAGAAGGGATGCAACAAGTATTTGACCGCGCCACTGAGATGGCTGACTCAGTATCAGATTATTTGAACGTCTCTCGTATTGAACAAGGTCGTATGAAATATGATTTTGTTGAGAGTAATCTCTATGATGTGATTTCAGATAGTGTAGCAATCTTCCGGTCTAATTTTGAAAAGAAAGGTCTCACACTAAATATATCTCTTCCTGAAGATAAGACATTCCCTGTTAAGGCAGATGTTGGAAAATTACAAGAAGTATTCAATAACTTACTTGATAATGCGGCTAAATACACACCACAAGGAACTGTCACTGTTTCCCTTGAGAAAATTGCGGACAACAAAGCACGGGTCACTCTTCAAGACACCGGAGTGGGAATGGATCAAAAAACCATACGGAGCCTTTTCAAACTCTTCAGTACTGGTGAAAATTCGCGTAAGATCAATACATCTTCAACCGGAATCGGATTGTATATCACCAAGAAGCACGTTGAGGCTCATGGTGGTCGCGTATGGGCTGAAAGTGACGGAGAAGGTAAGGGGAGTCGGTTTATTGTTGAGCTACCCCTCAAAGCCTAGGTTTGGTAGTATAAGGGAATGAATCTCGTAAAAGAAGCACCCTTCTTTCGAGGAACGGCAAAGTGTATATCACAATAAACGCAAAAAAAACTATGTCTATAAAAAATGCGCATACTTCGAACGGGATAAAAAAACGGCTACTTACTGGCCTACAACCATCGGGCAATCTCCATATTGGTAATTACTTTGGAGCACTGAAGCCTTTTGTCGATCTTTATGAAGAATATGACAGTTTTCTCATGCTTGCCGATTACCATGCGTGCACCTCAAAGCATAATCCTACTGTTCTTCATGAAGATACATTAAATCTCGCGCGCACCTACCTCGCTGTTGGCGTAGACCCTAAAAAGGCAATTCTTTTTAGACAATCAGATGTACCACAGCACACTGAGCTTGCGTGGATATTTAATTGTCTTGTTTCTGTACCATTTTTAATGCAAGCACATGCGTATAAAGACAAAGTAGCCAAAGGTCTTGAGGCAAATGCGGGGCTCTTTACATATCCTATGCTCATGGCGGCGGATATTCTTTTGTACGACACTGACGTGGTACCTGTGGGCAGTGACCAAAGACAGCATGTTGAATATGCACGTGAGGCGGCAACAAAGTTCCGTAATGCGTATTCAGATATTTTTAAAGAACCAGAAGAGCGTATCTTAGAAAATGTCGGAGTGGTGCCGGGAACCGATGGTGAGAAAATGAGTAAAAGCTATGGTAACACCATTCCTCTTTTTGGATCTAAAGATGAAATCACAAAAGCAGTGATGGGTATCGTGACCGACTCTACCGGGGACATCCCGGAGCATGTGTATGCAATTCATAAACTTTATCGCTCGGAAGAGGATCTCATGGCGTTATATGAGGAGCATAAAGGAAAATATAAGGCGCTTAAGGAAGCACTTATTGAAGATATTGAGGCACATGTCGCGCCAATGAGAGAGAGGTATGAATCTATCTCTGATAACGAAATAAAACAGGTTCTTACTCAAGGCGCAGAAAAAGCAGGTGCTGTGGCCTTCGCTAAGATGAGTGAGGTGCGTAAAGAGATAGGTATCGCGTTGTGATTTTATAAAGACTAGGTACAATAGACACATTATGGAACGAACACTCATACGTGATTTGCACGACCACATTGATACAGAAGTTCTTGTTAATGGATGGGTCAGTGTGAGGCGCGACCACGGTAAACTCATTTTCTTGGATATCCGAGATCGTTCAGGAATCGTTCAGGCTGTGGCATTACCCAACAACGAGGGGGTAGTAGAAACAGCTGATACATTGCGTCCAGAATATGTAGTAGCGGTAACTGCAAAAGTGAATGCACGGCCAGAAAAAATGGTGAACGAAGATGAGCAAAATGGTGATATTGAGCTTGAACTACTTTCAATTACGACATTAAACGAATCTAAAACTCCTCCGTTCGAATTGACTGAAGATACCTCTGATATCGAAGAAACACTCCGTCTTAAATATCGATATTTAGACCTGCGAACCGAGCGTATGCAGCGCAACATCAAGGTACGTAGTGAGTTCATTCAGCGATGTCGCGATTTCCTTTTCGAGCGTGATTTTACTGAAATTGAAACGCCGCTCCTTACTGAGTCGACCGCAGAAGGTTCTCGTGACTTTGTGGTTCCTTCACGAATTAACCCTGGTAAATTTTATGCACTGCCACAGTCACCACAGCAGTACAAAGAACTGTTGATGACAGCAGGGTTTGAACGTTATTTCCAAATTGCACGCGCCATCCGTGATGAAGACTTGCGAGCGGACCGTGGCTTTGAACATACTCAGCTTGATTTAGAAATATCTTTTATGAATCAAGAAGACATCATGCAATTAATTGAGAATATGATGACCACTGTTGTTGAGGCTATGGGTCATACCATAAAAGAAAAACCATTCCCAGTTATTTCTTACCAAGATGCAATGGAGAAGTATGGCGCTGATAAATTTGATTTGCGAACCGAGGAGGATAAGCAGAACAATGTATTGGCGTTTGCATGGGTAGTTGATTTTCCACTTTTTGAAAAGACTGATGAAGGAGCGTGGACCTTTAGCCATAACCCATTCTCATTACCAAAACCTGAATATCAAGAAGCACATCTCGCTGGTAAGGATACCGAGAATATTATTTCTACACAGTACGATCTTGTGTGCAACGGGTTTGAAGTGGGCGGTGGTAGTTTACGTGCGTATGATCCGCAAACATTAACGGCAACGTATAAAACAATGGGATACTCCGAAGAGGAAATTGAACGCATGGTGGGGCATATGCGTGAGGCGTATAGTTTTGGCACACCACCTCACGGAGGTCTTGCGCTTGGGATTGAACGCAATATTATGAATTTGGTAGGAGAAGATGCGCTACGAGAAGTCCAGGCATTCCCTATGACGCGCGGTGGGCAAACATCAGTTATGAATGGCCCAAGTGAGTTATCAAAAGAGCAACTTAAAGAGCTTCGGTTATCAATTAATGAGAAAGAAAAGGATGGAGATTAAATTTACACAACCGACAAAAAAGGCTGTCCACATATTGTTTGAAAAGGGTAGTGTCTCTACATATAAAGAACAGGTTGATGGTTCATACATACTTCGTATTGGTTGTGGCGAACAGGAATCAACAGAGAGAACACATCGCACCCTTCTGAGAAAAGCGATCCGTGTTGCTCGTGCTCATGAACTCGATACTCTCGTGTTTGATGTTGCGGAGTCTGATAACACTCAGGACAATAATGATGATCTTGAACGAGGGCGTACTTTTGCTGAAAACACCCTGTTGGCAAATTATGAATTTACAAAATACAAAACAAAGAAAAAAGGTGCATATACTGGCATCCATACTCTTTATGTTAAAAATGCTTCAGCAACATTCAAAAAAGGTGCTCAGAATGGGCAGATTGTAGCGCATGAAGTGAATTTCTGTCGTGACCTTGCTAATACACCAGGTGGCGATATGACCCCCACCTTACTCGCAGCAGCTGCAAAAAAAGCGGTACAAGGTACAAAAGCAACAGTACAGATACTTGAGAAAAAAGACATTGCAAAACTTAAAATGGGACTTGTTCTTGGTGTTGATCAAGGTGCAACAGAGCCAATGAAATTCATCGTTATGGAGTATTGGGGTGCCGGTAAAACTTCAAAACAAAAACCCGTTGTATTAGTAGGGAAGGGAATTACTTTTGACACCGGCGGTATCAACCTTAAGCCGTCTGAAGGAATACTAGGTATGAACCACGATATGGCCGGTGGTGCATCAGTGATTGCAGCCACCGCAGCGGCGGCAAAGCTTGGTATAAAGAAAAACATTATTGCACTCGTACCTGCAGTTGAAAATGCAATTTCAAATACTGCAACACGCCCAGGAGACATTCATACCGCTATGAATGGTACGACGGTTGAAATTACGAATACTGATGCTGAAGGGCGACTTGTCTTAGCAGATGCGCTTACATACGCCGAGCGATATAAACCAAGTCTTGTTGTTGATGTAGCAACTCTTACGGGTGCATCATTGGTAGCTTTGGGTGTACGTGCTTCAGCTATTATGACTAAAGATGAGGACTTAGAAACTACCTTAAGAGGGCTCGGAGAGCTTTCAGGAGATTACGTATGGCCGTTGCCGTTATGGGCTGAATATACACCTGAACTCAAAAGTAATACCGCTGATATTGCGAATCTCGCAACTGGTGCGTTTTCCAGAAAAGCAGGTTGCATTCATGGTGGTGTATTCCTTTCGCATTTTACGAAGAACTTTTCTCATTGGGTCCACATTGATATGGCACCTCGTATGGAAGCAGTACAAGGTGATAACCTCGCAACAGGCGCTACTGGTGAGCCAACACGTTTATTGGTGAGACTTCTTGAGCAGAGCTAATTCGTTTGTACCAACCCCTTAATTAGGGTCAGGGTAGAAACACTCACAAGGATTAAGCTGGCAGGTGCAAAGGAATTCTCTTGTGGTCTTGTAGTATGATTCTTTTCCAAATAATGACATATAGTTTTTTGTTATTGTTAAGCTCTCAAAAAAATAACCCCCTGTGAGGAGGGGGTGTGTGATCGTTTTCTTTTTTGAGAGAAATCCTTATGGACTCACGAGCACACATCCCCATTTAAAATGGTGGTCAGAATAAATGTGACGAATGTGTGTGCTTGTGTGCCCATAAGGGTATTTCTGATACTACCTATGAAATCGAAATCTGTCAGTAGATGGTAAAATAACAGCTGTGGATAATACATTTAATGTAACAGTGGGGACATTTACTGGTCCGCTTGATGTGCTGCTTACGCTTATTGAGGAGCGTAAAATGCTTATTTCTGATGTTTCATTAGCTGATGTTGCTGATGAGTTTGTGCATTTTGTGCAAGAACAAGAGTATTTTCCAGCAGGAGAGGCAGCTCATTTTATACTGGTTGCTGCAACGCTACTCCTGATAAAATCACGCTCGCTGTTGCCAATGATGAAACTTACGGAAGAAGAAGAGGAAGATGTTGAAGGTTTAGAAAAACGATTGAATCTTTACAAAATTTTCCGTGATGCGGGTAAAGAATTACATAAACAACATACTCGACTTTTCTTCGGTGGCCGACGTCGCGAAACAACCCCTCTCTTCGCTCCAGCGCCTGATATGGACCCTGAAGCGCTCTACAATGCCCTTCATGAGACGCTCAAACGCGTTCCTCGTAAAGAGCAACGAGAACAGGTTGCAGTTAAAACAGTGGTTTCTTTAGGAGACATGATGAGCCGCCTCAACGACCGTATTGAGCGAGCACTCTCACTTTCTTTTACTGATTTTATGGGCTCCCCGGAGGATAAGCGAGAAATTGTGGTAGGGTTCTTAGCAATGCTTGAATTAGTTAAACGTGGCACTGTACTTGTCGAGCAAGAAAAACAATTTAGTGACATTACTATGAACTACCATGGTAATACTGGTCCTCCACGATATAATTAAAATCATTATGCAAGACACTCATCCATCACTCGCTCAGACACTCGAAGCAATACTGTTTTGGCGAGGAGAAACAGTTACTCTTTCTGAACTAGCAAAGGGTACACAAACAACATCCAAGGAGATTGAAGAGGCACTCAATGAGCTTGAGCAAGCGCTCCAGGGTCGTGGAATAGCACTTGTGCGCCAAGGTGATGGAGTTGCGTTAGCAACTGCTCCGGACGTGTATGAAATTATTGCTGCATTACGGAAAGAAGAATTAGAAGGTCCATTAGGAAAAGCAGGTCTTGAGACTCTTGCGGTTGTAATTTATCATGGCCCGATCACGCGTGCTGATATTGAATATATCCGCGGTGTGAATTCAAGCTCAATACTTCGGACACTCACTATGCGTGGGTTAATTGAAAAAGCAGAGAATCCGGAAAATAAACGTAGTGTTTTATATCAACCAACAACTGAACTTCCGGCAGCACTTGGTGTGCAAAAACTTTCCGAATTACCAAATTTTGACGCAGTACGCTTAGCTATTTCCGGAGTACTTGAAGAGAGTGTTGAGAAAGAATCAAATGAAAAATATGATCAGTAGAGACACGCTTACAGCTTTAACTGTTGTGCTACTTATTTTTATTGGGGCACTATTTACTGTACAAACTACTGCAGTAACTGCGTATACTGCTGAGTTCCCGGCAACTGCCGCTGCGCAATGCACTTCTTTCGCTAGTGCGCCTGAAATTGAAGCACGAGCAGCATATGTTCTTGATATTAATACCAATACTGTTTTATATAAAAAAGAAGCGTCACAGCAGCTACCTCTTGCGTCACTTACAAAACTCATGACTGTGTTGGTAGCGTTAGAAACCCTTGATCCCACAAGTATTATTGCAATTGATCCAAATGCCCTTGATATAGAAGGTGACTCAGGACTCCTCGCACATGAGCTCTGGCGAATACAAGATCTTATTGATTTTACGCTTATGACATCATCGAACGATGGCGCGCATGCACTTGCACTTGCGGTTGAGAAGTCAAAAAAAGATCCTGGATCGTTTATTAAAACAATGAACCAAAAAACATCCAATCTTGGCTTATCACAGACATATTTTTTAAACGATACAGGACTGGATGTATCAACAAGTACCGGCGGATCCTATGGATCACCTCGTGATATTGCTACACTTCTCACATATATTTATAAAAATAAAACGGAACTTTTTTCCGGTTCTGTCACTCCAGCGAGTACGTTTGTATCAATTTCTGGTATTACTCACACCGCTTCGCATACAAGTAGTAGTGTAGGAACGCTTGGCGGAGAAGTGATTGCAAAAACAGGGTTCACTGACCTTGCTGGCGGTAATTTAGCTCTTGTTGCTGAACCTATTCTTGGAAGGCCGGTCGCAATTGTTGTTTTTCAATCAACACGAACCGGTAGAGACAGAGATATTACCCAATTGTACGAATACGCAAAAACAGTATTGAAACGCGATATACTGTGTAGGAAGTTCTCATCATGATTATTGACGTGTTTAAAATTTTTTTCCCGGCAGTCATTGCCTTTGTGGGCGGGCTTATGTTGACGCCTTTTTTAACACATTACCTTTATAAATATCGTGCTTGGAAAAAAACACCAGGAAAAATTGACTTAGGAGGTCAGGAAGCAAAGGTATTTAATACACTTCATAAAGATAGGGAAACAAAGACTCCCCGTATGGGTGGGGTGGTGATATGGCTTTCAGCTTTTATCACTATAATGGTGATATGGGTACTTGCACAGTTCTTTCCGTTCTCAATTTTTGAAAAGCTTGATTTCCTTTCTCGCAGTCAAACATGGATACCGCTTTCATTATTTTTATTTGGATCTTTTGTTGGCTTGATTGATGATCTATTAGAAATTCGTGCAAGCAAAGGTTTTTCACAAGGCCTCTCAATTCAAGTAAGGCTTGCTGTAGTAGGGTCTCTTGCGCTCGCGGCCGGTATTTGGTTTTTCACTAAACTCGACGTGGTGTCTATAGGTATTCCTTTCTTTGATCCCTTAGTAATTGGGTGGCTTATTGTGCCTCTTTTTGTAATGGCAGCTCTCTTTATTTATGCGTCTGGTGTTATTGATGGTATTGACGGTCTCGCTGGTGGGGTATTTGCTACTATTTTTGCTGCCTACGCTGGAGTTGCGTTTTTCCAAAATCAAATTGATTTAGCGGCATTTTCAGCAACTATATCCGGCGCCACACTTGCGTTTCTTTGGTTTAATATTCCGCCTGCTCGGTTTTATATGAGTGAAACAGGCACCATGGGTCTTACGCTGGCACTTGTGACTATTGCATTTATGACCGACACGCTCGGTGACGGCCATGGTTTTTTAGCGCTTGGGATTATTGCGTTCCCACTTATTGCAACCGTCTGTTCTAATATTCTGCAAGTACTTTCAAAAAAAATTCGTAATGGTAAAAAGTTATTCAAGGTTGCCCCACTTCATCATCATTTCGAAGCAATTGGGTGGCCCAGCTACAAAGTAACGATGCGTTATTGGGTGCTTTCGGTTATGTTCGCTATCATTGGGATTGCTTTTGCGTTGCTTGGATAAAAAGTATATAGGTAAAGAAGGTCTGCTACTATAAAAGATAATGTTTAATAAGAAAAAACGTCCTTTTGACCCGGTGATGTTTTTTGCAGTTGTCGCTCTTGTTTTGGGTGGTTTTTTAGTTTTTATGTCCGCTTCATTAGGTCTTTTAGCGCAAGATGGTGCTCAATTTTCTGATATTGCATCTTCGCAGTTCCTTCTTGGTGTTGTTGGCGGTTTTGCTGCACTATATATTACTAGCCATATTCCGTATAGATTCTGGCGTCATTATTCACTCTATATTTTTATAGGATCAGCACTGCTGATGTTGCTGGTATTTGTTCCGGGTATTGGCCTTGAATTGAATGGGGCACGTCGGTGGATTGATCTCGGTATTACTACAGTACAGCCGGCAGAATTTTTAAAAATTGCATATATTCTCTATCTTGCAACATGGCTCTCACAAAGAAAATCGAAAAAACGTCCTTTTTTACACCGTGTAGCACCATTCTCTATTATTACCGGAGTTGCAGCATTGTTATTACTGATACAACCTGATACGGGAACGTTTTTAGTTTTAGCTACTGCAGGGGGTGCTATATATTTTGCATCAGGCGCAAAACTTAAAGATATCGCTCTATTAGGACTTATTGGAGTTATTGCTTTAAGTGGACTACTTTTTTCTCGTGATTATGCACTTAATCGACTTCAAACCTTTATTAACCCCGCAGCGGACCCCCTTGGAGCAGGGTACCAAATTAAACAATCGCTGATTGCAGTGGGCTCAGGTAAAACATTTGGGCGAGGATTTGGACAAAGTGTTCAGAAATTTAACTATTTACCAGAACCGACTTCGGATTCTATTTTTGCAGTCTTTGCGGAAGAATTTGGCTTCTTAGGGAGTGCATTATTAGTACTTGGTTTTACTATTTTTAGCCTTCGAGGGCTCTGGCTGGCTGCTCGGGCGCCTGATATGTTCGGTGGACTGGTGACCCTTGGGATTGCTATACTGATATTCGTACAGTCATTTTTAAACATTGCATCAATGCTCGCGATATTACCGCTTACTGGGTTGCCGTTGATTTTCATTAGTCATGGGGGAACCGCATTGTTTACCGCATTGGCTTCAGTTGGAATATTATTAAATATCTCTCGATTTAAACGCACATAATTTATGAAGATTGTTTTCACCGGTGGAGGAACAGGAGGGCATTTTTATCCTCTGATTGCAGTGGCAGAAGCGCTTGATGAAATAGTAAAGGAGAGAAAAATCATTAAGCCTGATTTATATTTTTTTGGTCCGGCGCCATACGATGAGCGTATGCTTTTTGAACATGATATTACTTTTGTGCAAACCCCAGCAGGGAAGTTACGACGATATTTTTCTTTTCTCAATATTTTTGACACGATTAAAACACTGTTTGGAATCCTCAATACATTAATAAGTCTCTATCGAATATATCCTGATGTTGTATTTTCAAAGGGAGGTTTTGGGAGCGTGCCCACATTAATTGCAGCAAAAATTTTACGCATTCCTGTTGTCGTGCATGATTCTGATGCAATCCCTGGGCGTGCCACACTTATGGCGGCTCCATTTGCGAAAAAAATCGCCATCTCTTATGAGGAGGCGTATGCTCATTTTTCTGAAAAACTCCAGGACAAAATTGCTCTTACAGGAAACCCAGTACGTCCCGGGGTTCAAAAACCAGCACGAGACGGAGTACACGAATTCTTAAATATTTCAAAAAGCGTACCCACCATCCTTATTCTTGGCGGCTCAAGTGGTTCTGAAAAGATTAACGACACGGTACTTTCAGCGTTAGTAAATTTAGTACAAAAGTATCAAGTAATTCACCAGACGGGGGAGAAGGCATTTACAGGAGTAGAGGAAACTGCAAAAATAATTTTAGAAAAGAATGAACGTCGACATCATTATAAACCATATGCGTATCTCTCAGAGCTTGCTTTAAGGATGGCTGCCGGAGCGGCGGATATTATTATCTCTCGTTCAGGATCAGGGAGTATTGCTGAAATCGCTTCTTGGGGTAAAGCATCTATCTTGATCCCAATACCTGAAGCCATAAGCCGCGACCAGCGACGTAATGCTTTTGCCTATGCACATACTGGAGCGGCGATTGTTATCGATGAAACCAACCTTTCTCCGAATTTACTTGTTTCAGAGATTAACCGTTTATTTACTGATCCAAAAACTCGAAATGACATGGCAGAAGCAGCACATGAATTTGCTCGTCCAGAAGCGGGTACTCTACTTGCTGAAGCAATATTGGAAACAGCACTTGAACATGAGACGTAAGACTCGACATGCGAACACTCATTATTCTTCAACTTTTTATAGTAGCGCTCCTTGTTGTATATATTAGTTACGTGAGTTTTTTCCCTAGAACACATGTTTCTATTGCACCAATACAAAAAGTAACGACAGTAGAGTACGCAACCGGAGATCTTGAATATTTTTTTGAATTTACACCTGGTGTTAGAGATGACCAAGTAAAACCAGGCTGGCTTGATGACTACGAACTAATTAATACGATTAATAGTGACACGCTTAATGAGCGCTACGAATATGCAACGACCACCCCTCCGGAAACATACCGGATCATTACCCTTGGAGATTCGTGGACATACGGGCAATTTGTAAGCACCAGTGATAATTTCTCTGAAAAATTAGAGAACCTCCTGAACGAACGTTTACTCTGTAGCGCAATTCGTAATTTTGAAGTAATTAATCTCGGAATGCCGAACTATGATATTGCGTATGCAGCAGAACGTTTTAAGATACGCGGCAGAAAATATAATCCTGATATCGTACTTTGGTTTCTTATCCCAAATGATTTTACTGAAATTACTGATGTTTTTAGAAAACTTTATAATGACGTACATGCCGCCCTTAAGGATCTCCCTGATAATCAGGAGTATGATGAAATACAGGGCTTTAAAGGACACCGAGTTTCTTCGGGAGATGTTCATGAAGCAATGGTGGCATTTACTGCACTTGAACAAATGCATACTCTTTATACGCCCACTGAAATACTTACATATCAATTTTCTGCTTTTGATACATTCCAAAATTATTTTCCCGGGCCGACAATTTTTTATTATGTCCCCAAGTACCTTGGTTATTTTCCAGAGATAATTTCTCGTCTTTCTTCTTATGCAGATACTAATTCAAATATTGAGCTAGTAGCGAGCGAATTTCAGTGGGAAAAAGATTTTTCATTACCTGATCAACATCCAAGCCCTAAAGGGCACGCGCGTATTGCTAGCGAATATTTTGATTACCTTTTAAAACATCATCTTACTGACTGTGTTGTCCGTGATTAATTTTTTCTATTAGAAAATTTTCAAGCACTAAGAAATCAACAGGTTGTTCTTTAAATAGAGTTATTGCTTGTTCTGGATGCTCAGCAAGTGGTTCACCTTGAATGTTTAAACTCGTGTTAAGTACACCAGGGACGCCGCTTAGTTTAAAGAAATGTGAAATAATTTGATAGTACTCCGGGTCTGTATCTTGGGAGACTGTTTGAATACGTACACTCCCATCATTGTGCACAACCGCAGCAATAGAATCTTTTTGTTCTGTTTGTACGTTAAAGCACATATTCATATACGGAGCTTCGATTATGTCTTTAGGTAGAGTAAAGAAACGGGGAACTTCTTCAAAAAGCATAGAGATACCAAATGGTCGGAATGACTCTCTTTTTTTAACCTGATTCATACGGTCTTTCATTTCTTGTGAAGTAGGTTTTGCTATAAGCGACCGAGCACCAAGTGCACGAGGACCAAACTCCATACGTCCAACAAACAGCGCTCCTACTAAATCGCTATTTAAAAGCTGCGCAATTCTTTGGTCGCGTTCATTATTTTTTTTATACTGAGTGACTGTATATTTTGGTGAGTCTTCAAATTCTTTGAGCAACGGCTTTAACATAGTCTCGTCATAGCTACTCCCTAATTTTAATGACAGGGGAGGGGAGGGACGTTTTTTATGATCTGTAGCATATGTAGCAAAAGCCGCTCCAATAGCTGATCCGCTGTCTCCAGCGGGTCCAAAAATATGAATGTTAGTGAATGGTGTGTGTGTAAGAATTTTTCCATTAGCAAGCGCATTAAGTGCCACGCCGCCACTAATACAAAGATTGGGGGACTGAGTCAGTTCATATGCTCTATTGATAAGTGAGAAGTATAATTCTTCCAGTACATGTTGAATACTTGCAGCCATATCTTTATCTCTTTGTGTGAGCGGGCTTCCTGGAGTGCGTGGTGTGCCAAATTTTTTAACAAAAGCTGCAGAGAAAAGACGGTCTACTGAACGATTAAAAAGAAAGAAAGATTGATCTAACGTAAAACTACCGTCGGGTTTTGTCTGAATAATTTCTTTAATTTTTGCTGCATATCGAGGGCTTCCATATGCAGCAAGACCCATTACTTTGTACTCGTCATTGTTTACTTGGAAACCGAGGAAAGCAGTAAATGTTGAATACAGTAATCCGAGTGAATCAGGGAAAGAAATAGTATTAAGGCATTCAATGTTGCATCCCTCACCTTTCCATAACGCGGTGGTAGTATATTCTCCAACACCATCAACAGTAAGGACAGCTGCATCATTAAAAGAACTTGAGAAGAAGCCTGCAGCAGCATGCGAATGGTGGTGTGTATTGAAATAAAATGGCCCAGTATATCTAAATAAATCACGGAATTTTTTCTCAACGTGCAGTTTGTTACCCAACCACTCATTAAGTGTTGTATAGAATAATTTTTCAGAACGTGGGTAACTGGAAATAATTGTATCCAAAATACGTTCAAATTTTCTTAACGGTTTTTCGTAATACGTAACTGCAGTAAGATTTTTTGCTTCGATTCCTTCCAGCGCAAGGCACGCCTCTATTGCGTGTCGCGGGAAAGTATTATCATGTTTGACTCTGGTGAACCGCTCTTCCTCAAAAGCGGCTACAACACGCCCATCTTTCAAAAGAGCAGCGGCACTATCATGATAAAACGCTGAGATACCGAGAGTGTACATACATTAATACGCTTGGTCATGTGCAGCATTCTCTTCTTTTCCGTGCCAAAAAGTTGCTGCGTCTTCAGTCTGCCGCTTTTTCATAAAAAAACGAATTAGTGCAGCAGGTCCGATTCCTAAGTAGTATAGACAGAACACGAACCCACGCATGAAACCGTGATTGATTTTTTTAACGAAATTAAGAATGTGGTGCATGTAACATTTTATATGAATGGGTATATAAATATAGGCACAGGAGAAATTTGTGAAGCGGTAAATAACAAAGCAATGATCAGTAACAGCAAGAGCGTGGGAACAATCCAGGGTTTGTTACTCAACTTGAGTAGTCGAAGAATTTGCTTCAAATCTTCACGCATATATCCTATAGCATAGCAGAAAAAAGAATAAGATAGTTATATATAACACTTAGTCCTTTATAAAAAATGTGCTACTTTTATGGGTACATATGCCTCAATTTGTCAGCCGTTTTGCACCAAGTCCTACGGGGCTTCTCCATGCAGGTAATTATCGCACTGCTGTTTTTGCGTATCTTTTTGCGCGCCACAATGACGGTACGTTCGTACTTCGTATTGAAGACACTGATAAAAAACGCTCTGAAACACACTATGCTGAAAATATTATGGAGACACTCGACTGGCTTGGGCTTGAATATGATGCCCTACGTCACCAAAGTGAGTGTGTAGAAGAACATGAGCGTGTACTACGGGATTTTGTTGATCGTGGTATCGCATATGTTTCAAAAGAAACCAGTGAAGACGGATCTCAGAAAGAACTCATCCGTTTTAAAAATCCTAATAAAAAAATAACCTTTACCGATGTAGTAAGAGGAGATATTACAGTTGATACTACAGACTTGGGTGATTTTGTAATTGCAAAAGGTTTTGATGCGCCACTTTTTCATCTAGCAGTGGTTGTTGATGACGCTGTAGGAGGGATCACTCATGTTATCCGTGGCGAAGATCATATTTCAAACACACCGAGGCAAATACTTATTTATGAAGCAATTAACGCGCATATACCGCAGTATGTTCACCTTCCGTTAGTACTCGCACAAGATCGTTCAAAACTTTCAAAACGTAAAGGAGCACGTGCGTTGCTTGAATATCGTGATTTAGGATATTTACCGGACGCTATTTTAAATTACCTCACAATGCTTGGGTGGCACCCCGGAACTGACGAAGAAGTGTTCACAAAAGAACAACTTATTGAGCGATTTACTCTTCAGCAAATACAGAAGTCTGGAGCAATTTTTGATGAGGTAAAACTTCGTTGGTTTAATCGTGAACATATCCTTAGACTAGACCCTAAAGAATTTTCTACAAAAATAAAAGAATGGCTTTCTAAGGAAACATATACAAAACTAAGTGAGCTTAATCGTTTTGAAGCAATACTTCCTGTTATACGCGAACGTATTGAAATATTTGCCGATGTTAAAACTATGGAAACGGCAGGGGAGTTTGCGTACTTCGTTGAAACACCTCACTATACTCCCGAAGAATTACTTTGGAAGAAAGAACCTTCTCTGGCAGTTACTAAAACACACCTTCAAAAGGCGTATGAGCTTCTTAGTGCAGTTTCCCAGTCAGAATGGGATGTAATTACCACAAAAGAAGCTCTGTGGGATTATGCGAGTGAAGTGGGGAGGGGGAATGTATTATGGCCAGTACGCTTCGCACTCACTGGTAAAGAAAAATCACCCGATCCATTTACTGTGGCTGCTATACTAGGTAAAGATGAGACACTGGCACGTATTACACACGCGATTACGCATACCACCACGTAAAATATTAGTACTGTGGGGGTTTTTTCTCCTCGTTTTTTTCGGGTTGTTATTTAGTGCACCATTAGCGCAAGCGGACACAGTTGCTGAATTGCGAGAAAAAATAGAGCAACGTAATAGCCAACTTGAAGAATTAGAAGCTGAAATTGCCCGTTTTGAAGCAGAGTTAACCAAAGTTGGCGCTGATCGAAAAACATTAGAAGCTGAAATCGCTCGCCTTGATTTGTCACGAAAAAAAATCGCTACTGATATTGCGGTTACACAGAATCGGATCGATGCGACTGGTTTTGAACTTGAAGAGCTTGGAGCAACTATTGAAATTAAAGAAAAACGAATTGAAGAATCCCGTTTCGTTATTAAGAAAACCCTTCGTCTTATTAGTCAAATCGACGAGACACCTATTGCTGAACATTTTCTTTCAGGAGTTGATTTCTCTGACGCCTGGGAAGAAGCTGATCAGCTACGTCGCATACAGCATGTATTAGGTGATGAAGTGGTTGAACTTGAAGCAACACGAGCTGCGCTTGAAGCAGATTATATAAGTGCTGCGGAAAAACAAGGAGAACTTATTTCGTTTAGAAAACAACTTTCCGGTCAAAAAAGCGTCCTTGATCAGAACCGGCAAACACAGTCAGTAGTTCTCTCTGAAACCAGGGATAAAGAATCTGAATATCAAAGTTTACTTGCTGCTAAACGTGAAGCGTTTGAGCAAATTCAAGCTGAACTCCGAGAATTTGAAGCAGAACTTGAATACACACTCGATCCAACAGATATTCCAAGTCCTGGTTCGGGAATATTTACATTTCCTCTCGACCCTGCATTTATTGAGCGTTGTGCGGCACGTGAGAGCGCTTTTGGAAATATCTATTGTATTACTCAATACTTTGGTAATACTGCATTTGCTCAATCAGGGGCATATAACGGACAAGGTCATAACGGTATGGACTTTGGTGCACCTGAAGGAACGCGTGTTATCTCCGCTCTTTCAGGAATAGTAACTGCAACTGGTGACACTGATGCTATTACTGCCGGCACAAAAGTATTTGTGACTTTTTCACAAGTTAATGTACGAAACGCTCCAAATGGTTCTATTGTTGGGAGTCAACGATCACGGCGCACTGGAGAAGTAGTCGCTGGACCAGTAAGTGCCGGCCAATACTCGTGGTGGAAAATTAATTTTGCTAGTGGCAGTGATGGATGGGTAGCTGACATTGCTGTTGCAAACGCATGTTATTCATATGGTAAATGGATCTTAGTCACACATGCTAATGGACTTGCAACACTTTATGCGCATCTCTCACATATCGGTGTATCACAAGGGGAGCCGATAGGGGTAGGAGGTTTCCTTGGATATTCAGGGAACACCGGTTATTCAACCGGACCGCATTTACACTTCACTGCGTATGTAGCAGATGAGGTGCGTGTTGTAAAACTTGGTGAAGTGAAATCAAGTACAAATTGTCCAGCAGCGCGAATTCCAGTAGCTCCAACCGAGGCATACCTCAATCCAATCGATTATTTGTAGTAAGTATTGCATTTTTAATAAAACATTGTGTAATACATATACACAATAATAACGGGGGAGTTCACTATAATGACTTTTTTACGTTTAAATGAAAGAGTAACCATAATATAAAAAACTATGAAAATACTACACATGATCGCGTTTACGCTTGTTATCATCGGTGGAATTAATTGGGGTCTTTTAGCGCTGACTAATTGGGAAATTGGTTCATTATTTGGCGGTATGGACGCATTAATTTCACAAATTATTTATATCCTTGTTGGCGCTTCGGCAATTTATCTCGCAGTAATGCATAAAAAAGAGTGCAGGAATTGTTCGGCGACCACAGATAAAAATGCTGATATACCACATGACATAGGTACCTAGGTACCGGGGTTACTGTATAAATCGCTTAAAATGCGGCATATGCGGCATTTTAAGTACTATATAACCAACAACTAAGAAAGAGGTAGTTTAACCTGTAATGATAAAAAGAGTTTAATAAAAACTTATTTTATTTATCACAAAAAAGAAAGAAAGAGCCAGTGTATATATTGGACCTTAGTAACATACGTACATAAGGTAAAGACGGTTCAAACGGCTCAATGGAGTGAGCCGTTTGAACGTATGAGGATAGGAATGTTTTTATGTATATAACTGAGTATTAGAGATATTATACTCAGTTATACACAGAGACAATCTGCCACTCCTGAAAAATATAGTACTCTTACTAGAGTGGTGCGAAAGGTGTTCACTCGCGCTCTCCCCTTGTACATGTCTATGAAAAAAACTGATGATCAAAATAAAAATCAACTCCCGTTTATAGATGATTTTTTATTACATATTCAAGCTAATAATTACTCCGAAGAGACGCTCTATAACTACGAACGCGATCTTAACACCTTTGCGCATTTCCTTACTCAAGAGCTTAATGCCCTCCCCTTCAGTAAAGTCACAAAACGGACTATTGAACAATTTAAAGCATATCTAAATTCAAATGATAGAAAGACAGCGAGTGGCAATGCTCCAATAAAACGACTCAGTAGTGGCACTATTAATCGCAATCTTACCTCATTGCGTCGTTATCTTACTTTTTTGATTGATATGGATTACGAAACGCCTATCGAACCAAGTTCTATTAAATTACTCCGTAGAGAAAAACCACATCCGCAAGTATCAGAGTTAAAAGAACTCGTTACCCTTATAGAGTCACCAATGAAATTTGAAAAAAATAAATTGGTTGCACTCAGAAATCGCGCGGCACTTGAGACACTTCTTGCCAGTGGTATGCGTATCTCGGAACTCATTTCACTCAAACGAAATCAACTCGACGCATCAGGCAGAATCTTTATTGAAGGTAAGGGTAAGAAGCAACGTTTTATTTATCTTACTGACCGCGCAAAAAAACATATCGTTCGTTATCTAGAAGAACGTACTGATGACTCCCCCTATCTCTTTGTACCGAATCGTGGACTTAATGCACATGATAAAAATAAACATATCTCAGCAAATTATTTACAAATGAAAATAAAGCACTACCGTGAATTGCTTGGTATAAATGTCCCCACGAGTGCTCACTCGCTTCGACATGGCTTTGCTACTTATCTTGCTGAAGAAGGTGCTAATCCGGCAGCAATACAAATCCTCTTAGGTCACGAATCCCTTGAAACCACAACACGCTACGTGCACGCGTCTGATAAATATGCAGAAGATACTCATAAAAAATTCCATCCACTAAAAGATTAGTGTTGTTCAGAATGGTATACTGATACGTAGTTATTCATTTAATTACTACATATGACACATATTAAAAAATCACAGAACATGATGTTTTTGGGCCGTATTTTACTCGCAATCATTTTTCTTGTTGCCGGTATAAGTAAAATTACTAGTTTTTCTGCAACAAGTGGTTTTGTGGGAACTGTATTCCCCTTTGCTGAACTCGTTACTGTTCTTGCTATTATTATAGAAATTGGTGGTGCTATTCTTTTGATCGTCGGGTATCGTACACGATATGCGGCAATTGTCTTGGCAGTGTTTACCCTTGTTGCTGGTTTTGCATTCCATTTTGATCTCAGTGATCAAATGCAAATGACACAACTTCTTAAAAACTTTGCGATCGTTGGTGGCCTCCTTTATGTAATTGCAGCAGGTGCGGGGTCGTATTGTATTGAAAAAGATATTCAAGAAGACGCTTAAACGTAACTAACAAAAACTCTAAACACCCCTCTCACGGGGTGTTTTAGTATTACAACCTACTATTTCTCGCAGGCGTTATATGCGTCAATCATCTCCTTCAATCCGTATTGATACTCTTCAGATGCGGGTTCATATCCTAAACTTTTAATCAAATCACTACGTTCTTTTTTAAGCGCTTCTTGCTCTTCTTCAGGAGTATCGAGTGGCCATAATACTTCGAATTCAGCAAACTGAGGTAGATATTCAATATCATTTTCTTCTCCATCAACGGTATGCATAATAGGATTGTCAATATCAATACACACTGAGCCGAGACGCAGTGATATCCGATCCTTCATACTCGTTTTACTTACAAAGAGCTCAGATTCATCAAAATCAAAACGTTTTTTCAGAAGCATACACATAGCCCGGTACGCCTCGTCATAAGTCGTATACCGCTTGTTGTACTCAACTACTTCCTCTTCATCTTTGTCATTCGCGCGAAATCCTTTAAGGGTTACCTCAAACGTCTGCTCTCCAGTGTGTTCGGTAAAAGTGCGTATACGAATAGGAGAACCAAATGCTTCAGCAATGTTCACCTGTTTTAAATCAAAACGCTCGTCAAGGATATGACCATTAAACACGTGTCCCCCTCCCCGCTCCAGTACTTGTTCAATAAGTAAGTCGGTATCAATATCAATGACTCTCACTTCATCCTCAATACGAAGATCTTCACGAGGAACAAGTCCTTCAAACGAACCACACCATCCCCTGTCATTACGTTCTTTTTTGTCAGGAGAATTTTCAAAAGAACTCATAGTGTGTGTTTATTTATTGGCGATGTGTCCCCAACATGGCATTGAAGCACTCCATGGTTGGACTCCTTGCGTATCATAAAGATAACGTGCGTATTCAAGGTTCCCTTGCAAGGAATAAATATTAATACCAAGCTCATCAGCTGTTTCTTGATGATACCGAGTATTAATTTGCATCACGCCAATATCATCAGAGTCGACAATACCGCGTAAAATTTCTCCATCTTTCCCAAGATGACGCATACTACTTTCACAGTGTGCAATCTGGGTAAGAATCGGCGCATCGGCAAAATAATCTTCAACGTACGCTTCAAGAGAATCGATTTGCTGCTCTGCTGATGTTGCCTGCACTGATGTGCTCACAAGATTAGTATGAGCAGACTCTGCCATAGGAGCTGCAAACGCGCCACCGGCAATAAATATAAGTATTGGTATAAACATGGTTTTTAGTCACCCTTCTCTAGAATTCTTTACTATCTAATATCTCATCTAGATTCGGTTGGCTATAAAAACAGCCCACTGCTGTGGACCGTTCTATGACGGTATTCTAGAATAATCTAAAGTGTTTGTCAAGTACTTCAGACTACAAAAAACAAGCTTACTTTTTAAGCTTAGAAACTATAAAATAACCTTATATTAAGCGCTCAAATAGACTTTTACTAACAACGCACTTGATCAAGGATGGTTGAATATGCCTCTTCAAGAGAGTCAACAATCGTATACAGATTAGAGTCTTCACTATCAATAGCTTGGAACTTTTCACATAAATGACTCTTAATTAACTCATCAATGGGTTCCCAGTACGATTTGCCGTACAATATAATTGGAATTTTTTTAATTTTATGTGTTTGAATAAGAGTAAGAATTTCAAAAAATTCATCGAGTGTCCCAAAACCACCTGGAAAATATACATATACCTCTGAAGCAAACGTGAGCATCACTTTACGAGTAAAAAAGTAATTAAATGTTTGCACTTCAGTAGTGTAATCATTTGCAGTCTGTTCATAGGGAAGAGTGATATTGAGTCCAATTGAATCCCCTCCTACTTCGTATGCCCCCTTGTTAGCCGCTTCCATGATGCCGCCTCCCCCGCCGCTGATAATAGCAAAACCAGACTTCGAGAGTTTCTTAGAAAGCTCAACTGCATCAGTGTATATTTCATCATGAGCATTAGTGCGAGCAGAACCAAAAAAAGTAGCCGCAAGAGAATATTTTTTAAGCAACTCAAACCCTTCAGAAAGTTCTGTCGCCATAATATTTGCACGCTCACGATCCATCGGGCGTGTTCGATCAACTTTTGAAGGGTCACACGTTCGTAAATCTGCTTCAAGACGATGTTCTTCAGGAGTGCGAAGTTGTTTTTCACTTACCGTCATTTCATCGTTTTGATTCTCCTCCTTATTCTCGTTTGGCTCTAATTTCATATACAGCAAATAGTATCACTATACAAAGATGGCTATCCCCATGCTTATTTTTCCAAGGGTGTTTGCCATGGAATAGCGTATTGGGTAAATTCTGGTAAAAGCATCCGATCATACAAAAGACGAGAAGCAACTTCACCATGACAAAGCGCACCAGTAAGCGCGTTATGTGGATGCGGCTCCTCAGGAATACCTACATAATTCAATACCGCGTCAAGATTAAGTGCGGTGCGGTGGTGTTCAGTATCAAAAGGAGGCGTAATCCCTTGTTTAATCATATGCATGTATGCCAGCGTATGCGTATCAATAGTGCGATATGCTAAAGGGAATTCGAGATGTGCTCGTTCAGCTGCTGTTCGCATAAAATCTCGGTCAAACGAAGGGTTTTGTCCTACAATAGTCCAGTCACGTTTATCTTGTATCCAGTTAAAAAAATCAGCAGTAATCTCTCCCTCACTCTTTTTTGTTTCATCGAGAATTTCTTCTTTAGTGAACCCGTTTACTTCAAGAGCACCGTCATCAATATGAGCACCATCCCAAACCCGACATTCCGCATAAAAACGATCTTCGGGGTTATCAAAATCAAAAGCGCCAATAGACACCACTGAATGAAGATTAAAATTTACACCAGAAGCTTCTACATCAAGAATAATCATAACGGATTTTTATTATAAGTAAGGAACATCAATACAAACATTTTAACATTGTTTAAGATCATAAACCTTCACAATTTGCTGCCGGCGTATACCCTGCTTGCTCAGCCTCTTTGCGGGTGCCAAACCAAATTTTATTCTCCTCATTCATAACCTGTGCTCCTGAGCACCACGGGAAATGATATTTTGATCCATGACGTGACGCAACAAAGTTCTGTTCAGATTCATCCCCTCTACTGAGAGTATCTGTATATGTTGATGAATTTGTTAAAGGCAGCACCTCAAAACCACTCGAAGAGTTATATAGCACCGATAAACGCCCGAGCCCAAAAGCTGCCAAAGCAGTAAGAGCGATAACGAGTATAATAAAAACGTCGTTGAGCGAAATCCGAAAAAAGTCCTTCATTTTATATAAGAAATTCCATACCATATCTCAATGCCTTTGACCTTGTCGTATATCACTACTTGAAAAAAACCCTTCTATACAGTATATTACACGATAGATTCTGCAGCTTTCTTTTAGAGAGCTCAAGGCGGGGTTTATATTAAATAACAGAGTGTATGGCAAAGAAAAAAGCGGGAGGTTCCGCAAAAAACCTAACAGATTCAAAGCCAAAGTATCTTGGTGTGAAACTTGGTGACGGTCAACCAGCAAAACCTGGATCGATTATCGTGCGTCAACGCGGTACAAAATTTATTGCCGGAGAAGGTGTTGCTATGGGCAAAGACCATACACTTTTCTCAAAAATCGCTGGGATTGTATCATTTCGTAACGGACGAAAAAAACGTTTTGATGGCTCAACAGTAAGCCGCAAAGTGGTTGATGTTGCCTAAATGCATCTTAAACACATTCTATGCCTTAACCACGTTTACCGTAAACGTGGTTTTTTTGTTTCCACCGGTTACCTCAATAGTGTAATCGCCTATATGTTTTATAGATTCAAATACTAAGGCGGATTCAGGTAGTGTCACTTTCAGTTCTTTTTCAAGAGCGTTAACAATGTCTTTAGTATGAATTGCTTTAAATAACTTCCCCGCATCATTTGCAGACACTGCCATACTAATTTGTGAACCGGAAACCGCTTCTATATTCTTTAATAGTAACGATTTGTTAAAAGCTTTTTTTTCAGCAACACTCCCCTGTTCTTTTTGAAATCGTGCCTTATTTTGCGGCGTTGCGGGTATCGCACTTTTTTGAGGTAAAAGAACGTTTTGCGCGTATCCCGCAGAAACAGAAACAATCTCATGTTTACGTCCAACTTTTTTGATATCTTTCAATAAAATAACCTCCATATGCTACTCATTCCCTGAAAGTAAAAACTCAACAGCTCGTTCAAGTTGTGGATCTCGTCCAGCTTCACGGTCCTCAAGTGTCATGGAAACTTCAATATCAGGATCAACTCCACCAGCTGAAATTGAATTACCGTTCGGAGTAAGCCAATGCGCGACGGTAATTTTAATTGATGAATCATCGGTCACATCAAAAACTTGTTGCACGGAACCTTTACCAAATGAGGTTTCCCCAATAATGGTTGCAATGCCATGCTCACGGAGCGCACCAGCAAGAATCTCAGATGCTGAAGCCGATCCTTTGTCGAGTAAAATAACCAATTTTAACTCATCAGTAAAGACATCGTACCCACGACTACGATGTACATTGTTTCGAGTAGCATCACCATAATCTTCCGTAACAATAACCTTACCTGCCGGTAGGAACCAGCTCGCAATATCTACTGCAACTTCAAGGAAACCACCTGGATTGCCACGTAAATCTATAATCATCTTATTAGTTCGTGCGTCAGCAAATTCGGCAATCGCATCACGGAAACGCTGTGGCGCAAATGCATTGAAACTATAGAGCTGTAGTACAAATACACCGTCTTCACGTACCGTAGTGTCAACAGTCGGTAATTGGATAGTGTCACGAATCACTTCGATCTCTAATGGAGCTGCTACATCATCTCGAACGATAGTAAAGGCTACTGGGGTTCCTTTTTCCCCACGAATTCGCTTTACTGCCTCCTCAATAGTCATATCGGCCGTACTCTCACCATCAATAGCAACAATTTTATCGGCACTTTGAATTCCTGCATTCCATGCTGGAGTTCCTTGAATTGGCGAAACGACCGTCAACACATCATCACGGATACTGATTTCCATACCAACTCCTTCAAAATCGCCCCGGACTGAACTCTCAAAAATTTCCTTTTCTTCAGGAGGAAGGAAAGTAGTATGAGGATCACCGTATGACTTCGTAAGCCCTTCTGTTGCACCCCAAACACGTTCTTCTATTGTTGTAGACGCAGTGGTTGTTGCAGCAGGTGTATAGTGTTCTTCTAAAAGCCGCCACGCACTATACAGTGGTCCAAAATCAACATCTTCAGGTGGTAATGTTGAAACAGTGTTTGCACCAGCGAAAGAGGTGGTTTGTGAAGCACCGACATATATCCCGAAACCAAACACCACCACAATCAATGCTGCGCCGGCAAGTAAAAAACGAGTTTTTTTCTCTGTGGAGTCTTTTATCATTTACCATATTGTGCCATAGAAAAAGAGACACTGCATGCTTTATTGTAAACCTTATCCCTACCCACATAATATAGCTTGGCACTACTGTAGGTAAAAATCTTCTAAGGTATACTGAAACTAAATGATAAACCGATACCAATATAATGAACTCGTTTGGATTGATATTGAAAGTCCAACCGCAGGAGATATTGAAGAAATTGCTAACGAGTTTGACCTTGGGCCACTTCTTATCGAAGAATTACTCACTCCTACAGCAAAACCACGTACCGATATGTATCCAGACTTTGTATACACGGTTTTGCATTTCCCAGCCATGCGCTATACACACGGCCTTGAGACTGATCATGAAATTGACATCATCCTTGGGTCGAAATTTATGATTACCGCACATTACTCAACAGCAAGTGCTACGTATGACCTTGCACGGACATTTGAAGCAACCACACTCTTGCACCGGACATCAAAGAAAATAAACGTTGGACATATTTTTCTTGAACTTGCACAACGTCTCTATCAGGCAGCAGATAACGAACTTGATGCCCTTGAGGGAGTAACTGCAGATATTGAAGATAATATTTTTGACGGCAAAGAACGAGAAATGGTCACCGCCATCTCATATACCCATCGAGAGCTTCTTACTCATAAACGCCTTATCAGCACGCACCATGACAGTCTCCAAGTGCTTGAAAAAGCTACCCGTACCCTCTTTGGTGAGACCTATGCACATCAAATACGTGCTGCTGTAGCATTGCATTATCGAGTATATAATCGCGTACTGACTATGCACGACATTCTCAATGAACTTCGTGAGACAAATATGGCGCTTCTTTATACAAGACAGAATGAGATTATGAAAAATCTCACGATTATTGCATTTATTACCTTTCCGCTTACTCTCCTCGCGGCTGTCTTTGGTATGAACACAGTCGGTACTCCTCTTGTTGACCACCCACAAGGGTTCTGGATCATCGTCACCGGTATGGCGATACTCACATTTCTCTTCTTTGCATACTTTAAAGCCAAAAAATGGTTCTAAACGAACAAAAATAGTAAAAACATTGAGATAGTATCGTATTAAGAACAGGGGAAAACAGGTGGAAAAGTTGTTGTAAAAACGGCTTTTAGAGATGAGTAAAAAAGAGACTAAAGTGCTAAAATGCTGCTATGACAGGTAAATCTATTTCGAGTCGCGTACCACCACAAAACCTTGACGCAGAACGTGCCTTACTTGGTTCGATCATGCTCAAGTCTGATTCAATTCATGATGCGACCGAAACTATTACACCGGAATCTTTTTATGTAGAAAAACATCGGGCAATTTTCCGTGCCATGCTCGACTTAATGAATGGAGGAAACCCTATTGACCTCCTTTCAATAGCAAACCGCCTTAAAGAAACAAACGATCTTGACCGTGTAGGTGGAAACGCATATTTAGCTGATCTTGTTGGCACCGTACCATCTTCAGCTAACCTTAAATATTATGCGGAGATTGTACAAAAAAAGGCGCTCATGCGTAACCTGATAGACGCAGCTACTGAGGTTATCGAGCTTGGGTACGATGAATCACAAGGAATTGAAGACTTACTTGATACCGCCGATAAACGTATGGGTGAGGTTACCTCATCCCCTACTATGCGTAAATTCGTCCCCATGAAAGACATGTTGGGAAATGCGTGGGAACGTATTGAAAAGCTTCACAGCTCAGACGGTGGAATGCGTGGTGTCCCCAGCGGTTTCCCATCTCTTGATACCCTCCTTGCTGGTTTTCAGCCCTCTGACCTGATTATTCTCGCTGCCCGCCCTTCTATGGGTAAAACTGCCTTTGCGCTTGATATCGCGCGCCAGAGCGCCGTTAAACACGGAACTCCTGTAGGTATATTCTCTCTTGAAATGAGCTCAGAACAGTTAGTTGACCGTATGCTTTCTGCTGAGGCACGAGTTAATGCATGGAAACTTCGTACAGGGAAAATTGACTCCGATGAAGAATTCCAAAAAGTGCGTGATGCTATGGAGACGCTTTCAAAAGCTCCTATTTTTATTGATGATCAACCAGCAACGAATGCCGTCGTTATGCGCTCAGTAGCGCGTCGACTTAAACGTGAACATGGTATTGGTCTTTTGATTGTTGATTACCTCCAGCTTATGACACCGACTTCAACACGAGCCTCTGATTCATTAGTTCAGCAAGTGACTGAACTTTCCCGTTCGCTTAAAACCCTTGCTCGTGAGCTCGAAGTTCCTGTTATTGCGCTCTCACAGCTTTCACGTGCTGTTGAACAACGTCGCGGCAAACCACGCCTCTCTGACCTTCGTGATTCGGGTTCTATTGAGCAAGATGCCGACGTAGTAATGTTTATTCATCGAGAAGACAAAATGAGCGATGACCAAAACCGAGAAAACGATAACATTGCTGAAATTATGGTTGAAAAACATCGTAATGGTCCTGTAGGGAAAGTTGATCTTTACTTTGATGAAAGACGGGCAACCTTCCTCTCACTTGAAAAGAGTGATTTTGGATCCTCTCCTGCCCCAACAGAACACGCAACCGACTTTTAGTTATGTCACACCCTATTGATGAAATTACTGAGCTCATAGCACGTATGCCGGGTATTGGTCCCCGACAAGCACGACGTATTGTGCAATTTTTATTACGTTCTGATGCTTCCTATAAACAGAAATTGACCAGTGCTATTTCTCGTATTGCTGACCACATTTCACAATGTAAGCAGTGTTTTCGCTTTGATGAAGTAGACACTGATCAAGTGTGTACACTCTGTGCTGATACTCAACGAGACCCAACTCTTCTTATGGTAGTAGAGAAAGATGTCGACATTGAAAGTATTGAACAAGCAGGCATCTACAATGGTTACTATTTTGTGCTTGGCAGTCTTATTCCTCTAGCAAAGCAACGAAAAAATATTATTGAACCACGCACACATCTTCTCGAAAAACGTCTTGGGAATTCTCAGATAAATGAAGTTATTCTTGCTTTTGCAACTACCCCTGAGGGAGATTTTACTGCACGTGAATTAAGTACCTTACTCAAAGAAAGGACCCCGCACATACATACCTCTATGCTTGGTCGCGGCCTCTCACTTGGCGCAGAGATTGAGTACGCCGACCAAGATACACTCCGCAACGCTTTTGATGGTAGACATTAAAAAAACGCCCTAATGGGCGTTTTTTTAATTACTATTTTTATACTGAAGTAATCTTCACTTTTGTAAATGGCTGGCGGTGACCTTTTAACTTAGTACGGTTACTCTTTGGTTTATAGCGAAAGACAATTTTCTTTGGAGCTTTGCCAGCACCAATTACTTCACCTTCTACTTTAGCGCCTGAAACCGTTGGAGTTCCAATCTCAGTCTTCGTACCATCATCGGTCATCAATACTTCATCAAAAACAACCTTATCACCTTTTTGAGGATCTCCAGGAAGTTTCTCTATCGTCAAAAGCGCGTCTTCGTGCGCGATGTACTGCTTCCCGCCTGTTTTAATAACTGCGATTTTCATATGTATATAATTCTATTCTGCTTATTCATCGTCTACCGGACCTTCTGGTTCCGGAACACTAAAAGGGTTCCAATTACGAGGATCTGGCTCGCTTTGAGGCTGGTCAGCTGGTGTTGGTGCTTGTTCTCTACTCATGGCAGGAATAATACCCGAAAAGCGTGTTTTTAGCAACCCTAAAATACTATTCTCGGTCCGGCTTTTCAAGCAATTCTGGGCTGATACCTGGTGATGTTTCAGTAATACGCAACACGTCTTTATCGATTTTGCCTAGTTCTTTATATGCTGCATTATAGTGATTGACAGTAGTGCCTAACGTATTGCCTAATTTTTGCATAAATCCTTCATACGTTTGAAGATGTTTACCCAACTCCCCCACTCGCTTCTGAATTTCTTCAGCTTTCTTTTCAATGCTGAGCGCCTTAAGGCCTTGTAGCACCGTCTGTAAATATGCCAAGAAGCTTGTGGGTGAGACAATAATTACTTTATATTTACTCGAAGCACGTTGAATAAGATTCTCCTCCTCTTGAGCACCCACTTGGTTAGTAAGCAAATCATAATAGATACCTTCTGATGGAATAAACATAAATGCAAAATCCATTGTCCCAAGTTCCGGACGAATATACTTTGCCGTTTCTTGAATGCGCATTTTAAGATCATTCACAAAAAGCTTTTCCAATGCTGGTTTTTCTTCAGGTGCTGCTTGTACTAAACGGTTATAGTTTTCAAGAGAAAACTTTGAATCAACTGGTACTATTTGTTCATTAATAAACACGACGGCGTCAGGAACCAATTCTTTCCCATCATCATCCTGTCCCAGGCGGTATTGTGTCTGATACATATTAGGTGGTAACACATTCTTCAGTACTGTTTCTAAGTAGTACTCACCGAGTACACCACGTTGTTTTGGATTCTTAAGAATGTCCTGGAGACCTTTTAATTGCTCGGCAAATGATTGTGTTTGAAGACCAATTTCTTTTACACTCGTTACTTCTTGGGTAATTTCCTTAATGAGACGAGATGACTCTGTAAATTGCCGATGGGCATTCTCTTGCATCGTCTTTGCAGATTCTGATACACGCGCGTCTATTGTTTTAGTAAGTTCATGCATTTGTTGTTGTAAAAGCGAGAGTCCTTCACTGGGTGTATCATTCTTTTTACTCAAACGAGAAAGAACAAACCATAAAAGTCCACCGTTGAAAACAACAAGTAACACAATGACAACTACTAAAACTGCTATTGAACTCATGCTGTTATCTTACCATTTTTACGAAACGCAACGACCTTAGCGAACTCAATAGTAATAATATTTGCAATTGCCACACCAATAAGAACTATTATATCGAATGGATTTGGCATAGTGAGTGAAAGCAATGAGCGCAACGGTTCAACAACAAGGGAGGCAACAATGCCGAGTGTCGCCACAGCTAAGGCAAACAGGAGATAATGGTTGGTGAATGGATTAATTTCCCAAATTGGTCGATGAAGATTTTTCAACGATATACCAAAGAATATTGCATCAAGCGAAAGGACTACAAACATGATAGTGCGTACCTCTTCGATTGGAATACCGCGGTTGAGCAGCCACACAAACAAAGCAATACTAAACAACCCTGAAATAGTACCTGCGATAATAATCAATTTTTTGACTGCCGGAGTTAGTGCCGTTTGTGCGCGAACTTCGTGTGGGCTACGTTGCATGGCATTTTTTTCATGCGGTTCAAACGCATACCCAAATGTCAGTAAACCTTCTTCAAAGATATTGACCCACAGAATTTGCACCGGAAGCAACGGAAGGGGCAACCCCGTGATCAATGCCGCACTAATAAGAAATACTTCGTGAAAACTAGTACTAATAAGGTGTGTGATGGCTTTCTTAATATTATCGAGAATGCGTCGCCCTTCACGTATCGCAGCAACAATGATGCTAAAACTGTCATCTAATAAAATTAAGTCAGATGCTTCACGGGCAACTTCGGTGCCACTACCAACAGCAATACCGATTTGCGCGCTCTGAAGTGCCGGCGCGTCATTCACACCATCACCCGTCATTGCCACTACCTCGTCATGCGCTTGAAGTACACGTACGAGACGTTGTTTTTGTTTTGGTAACACCCGTGCAAATACTGGAATAGTGCGTAATGCAGTATAGAGCTCTTCATCGGTCATAGTGTCAATATCAGAGCCCATCACATACCTAGAGCCGACATCAGCAATACCTACCTGTTGAGCTACATTGAGTGCTGTTTCTGGTTTATCGCCCGTTACCATAACCACCCGCACACCGGCACCGTGAACCTCGGTAATCGCTGCGGGAACCTCTGCTCGTATCGGATCGGCAAAAGCGATAAAACCAATAAACACGGTATCTTGCAACAGCGCTTTTTCATTATCGCGATCAATCACCTCTCCTTTGTATGGAGTATATGCCACACCGACAATGCGCTTTCCTGCCGTAGCGAGCACCTGTAACTCCTCTCGCAGCGCTTCACGTCGCTCATTTGAGAGCGCCTCAGGACCCTCCGACCCCTGTATGCGACTCGCCCCCTCTAACACCACCTCTGGTGCGCCTGAAATATAAAGATGTGCCACTTCATCTTCATCGGCATATAACGCCGCAGCAAACTGTCTATCGGAATTGAACTTCAGTGTATCAATTTTCTGTTGTCCCGGTGTAAGCATCTTTTCAGTGAGTCCATTTTTTCGGGCAGCCGTAAGTATTGCCCGCTCAAGCGGATCACCGCCATATACCTCGTTAGTGTCGTTAATATAGTACGACTCTGAAACATACATAGCGGCAGTAAGCAGCCTCTCTTGTGTTGAAGAAAGTTCTCCTGGGATATATACTCCCTTGTCTTCGTGCGTTATAAGACCCGCAACACTCATACTTGCCTGCGTCAGAGTACCCGTCTTATCGGTAATAATAATGGTAGTTGATCCAAGTGTTTCGGCAGCAAGTAAATTACGTACTAACCCTTTCTTCTTTAATATCTCCTCCATCCCCACTGCGAGAATAACAGTCACCGCAGCTGGAAGACCTTCGGGAACCAATGAGACGGCGAGCGCAATAGCGAGGATGATGATCTCTGAAAATGGCATACCACGAAGGAAGCCAAGTACGATAAGACCAGTGATTACAATAACCACCATAATACTCAAAAAATGCGCCAGACGACTTACACTCTTTTCAATAGGTGTTTCAGCTGCCTTGTAGTTGTTTAAGCTTTCAGCAATAGTGCCAATCTCCGCATCCTCTCCTGTTTTGATTACCACCCCTTGCGCTGATCCTGTTAATACAGGCGATCCGGAAAAGAGTATATTCGTTCGCTCATAGATCATTGCTTCATGAGAAAGGGTCCCGGATGTTTTATGTACTGAACTAGATTCTCCAGTTAAATGCGCCTCAGATACACTGAGATCGCGCTCACTAATAAGATATGCGTCAGCAGGTATGATTCCCCCAGCCTCAACAAAAAATATATCACCCGGTACCAAGTTCCGCGCTGAAACAACGGCTCGCTCCCCGTCACGTAATACGGTAACTTCATGTTCTTCTGAGGTAAGGAGTGCAAGGAATGAACGTTGTGCACGATATTCCTGTACAAAGCCAATAATCACATTTACCAACAACGCCAACATAATCACTATCGCATCAACCTTTTCACCTAAATAGAGCGCACCAAGTCCGGCAAGAATTAAAATCACCACCAAAGGACTTTTAAATTGCAGCAAAAAAGTTTTTATAGGAGAAGAACTTTGTTTCTCTTCGAGTGTGTTATAGCCGCATTCTTTGTGGCGTTTTTCTACTTCATCAAAAGAAAGGCCGGATGATTCTGATGTAGCAAGCTGTTCAAGAACCACTTCTTTAGAAAGCGTATGCCAAGAATCTTTTTTTTCAGAAAGGAAATCTTTCTTAGCGGTATTATTTTTCATAGTAAATAGATATATCTAAAAATTCTTTTGATGGTTATTAATATGGTTATTTTTTACATCACACATGTTCACCCACTCTTACTATACCGCGCTCAATGCTATACTTATCCCTATGATACAAAATGATGTGAAAGAAGCAGCTACCGCCGCTATGCGAGCGC
The DNA here is from genome assembly GCA_045401115.1 of Candidatus Phycocordibacter aenigmaticus. Taxonomy (GTDB): domain Bacteria; phylum Patescibacteriota; class Minisyncoccia; order Phycocordibacterales; family Phycocordibacteraceae; genus Phycocordibacter; species Phycocordibacter aenigmaticus. The sequence continues at coordinate 556,546 of CP174359.1, forward strand.
GAGACCAGCAAACACTCACCACGCTTCGTGGCCTTTCGGCGGCATTTACTAATGAGTTGGTCACTCAACACAGGAAACCTGACGAAGCACTTTCAGACGAAGACGCTATTACTATTATTCGTCGCGAAGTAAAAAAACGCAAAGAAGCCGCTGAAGCGTTTGAAAATGCCGGTCGCACTGAGTCTGCAGAAAAAGAGCGTGCCGAACAAGCTATTCTTGAAACGTACCTCCCTGCTCAGATGAGCGAAGAAGATATTGCTGTTGTGGTAAAGAAAAAACAAGAAGAGCTTGGTATTACCGATAAAAAAGATATGGGTCGTCTTATGGGAGCAATTATGCAAGAACTTAAAGGAAAAGCTGATGGCGATCTCGTTAAAAAGGTGGTAGAAAGTGTTCTATAGTAACAAATACAGCATCTTGACAAGATATATATAAATGGTATATTACCACTTATATGGAAGGAAAAAATCTTGAATTTGATTTTCAAAATACAACTTTTCAGTCTCAACGACGCCGAATAAAACCCGGTATAGATACTGAACCACCAATGACAAGACAAGAAAATCCTGATGAATGTCCAAACTGTGGGTGTATTTGTCCTGGCTGTAACTGTAAACATTACTGCCCTAAATGTTTTTGCAATCACGAAAACTAATATCTCTAGTTATAAAAAATGGCTCACCTTAGTGAGCCATTTTTTATGTAGCTGATTTTTATTTGTTACGGAATTATCCGCTCATACACAAATTGTTCACCATCTTGGTTACCAATAGTAAACGTATTTGTCGTTACCTCAAATACTGCAAATTCTCGTTTTCCGTTTTTATTGCCATCAAAACGCATGAATACAATTGTTGCTGCGCCATCTGGTGATTCTTCTGTGTACAGGTCCCATGCGCCACGATCATTTCCTTGTTCAAAAGTACCGTCCGAATTCAAAGTAAGGTTTGAAGCGTCACCGTTGATATGTTCCCACGCAAAACCAGAGATATGAGCGCCCATACGATCAAGATCAACCTCTGACTGCTGTCCATCAGCGTTTTCTGTTGCAGCCTGATCGTTGCGTTGAACATTTTGTTGTGGCGTATTATTTAAATTACCCGCGGTATTTCCTTTAAAAAAATCAATATCATTCTTACTTAGAGCCTGTCCACCAAACCAAAGTCCCACGCCAAGAAAAACGCTTAAAACGCCACCAACGATATATGTTATATACTCTTTGTTCATATGTATATATTAGTATATCAATAAAAGAGATAATATGGGAGTATATCCACCGTCTTAAATAATACGGGGACGCTTCGCTATCTCACTGCTCGACGTATTCTCGTCTGCGCACATAGAACCCACGGTTCTATGTCGGCCTCGCTTAACTCCTCCACGGGAAAACAACATGTTTTCCCGACCCCTTTCCGGTTCGATTCTCCACACAAAGCAATTTTTTGTGGGAATCGGCGTCAGGTTCGTAAACAAGTTTTCTTTCTGCTCTCCTTCAAAAATACAATATTCTAATAGTATATTGTATTTTATTCACTCGTTTGAAAGTAATTCGTTTTGCCTACCTATCGGCATGAAAACTCATAACGACCTCCTGCCCGGACTCGCCGCCCCATTGTGCATAGAACTCAGCACAATGGGGACCCGCAGCTTCGACATTGTTTTGTTACGACTGAAAGGAATTAGAAAACAAGAAGTGCCCTTGTGGTGCGTCTTTCGATTCCCCGGGGATCGTCCCGGAATAGCGGACTTTTTGCTGCACCCTGCGGGTACAGAAAAAGCTCTCGCTTTCCTGGACGCGGCCTCGAATGTTTTGCTCCGTGAATTCTCCGCAAAACATATACTCCGGCCGTTCGATTCCCCACGCAAAGCACGCAGGTGCTTTGCTGTAGGGTCACAGCGACATGTTCTATCAACAAAACCGCCATTCAGGCGGTTTTGTTGAGAACATCTATGTTGTGACCCTACGGGGAATCGAACCCCGATTTTGAGCTTGAGAAGCTCACGTCCTAACCGTTAGACGATAGGGCCGAAGAATCTGAGGAAAGTACGAAGAAAAAGAAGATGAGGACGACGGAGAAATTGACGACCTTTAGCTTAAGCTAAAGGGAGAAGATTTCTCCAAGTCCTCGCTGGTTTTTCAAAGTAATTTTCCAGAGTCTGAGGCCCTATCGTCGTTTTGCACGATAGGGCCAAAGAATGTTCTGCGTACACAACGCAGATTTTAAAAGAACGAGGCCCTATCGTCGTCAAAGACGATTCTAAGGCCGAGAAGTCTGAGGCCCGTATTATCGTCAAAGACAATCCTAGAGCCGTTCAAAGAATATAGCATTTTGCCTCTGAGGAATAAAGCCTCCTATATAAGACCTGCTGTATGATAGGATTTAATTATATGAAAAAGAACACTGCCATCGCGGTGCTCGTTACTCTTTCTCTTGGTGCCGGATTATGGGTGCATTTTTTAAATCAGAGACATACCAATTAAAACAAAGACACCTCCAACACCGCGTTTAGCGTGGATAGCGCACACCACACAAGAACCTGATGTACATCAAGCAGGTAATGGTTTAGTGGGTTTCTGGCAGAGTCTTGATGATACGCATCTTACTATTGAATACCTTCCTGATGGCACACTCTATGAATACTATCGAGGAGCGCTTCACCAAAAAACTTCATGGAAATTTGTAACTCGTAGAAAGGGCGATAACCACGCCATACTCTATTTAAAAACATCAAAAAAACTGTACGGGACCAAGCAAGACGCCTCTGAATACTTACTTATAAAACTTACTGACACAGAGCTAGTGCTCGATTTTTTTGATCGAAGTAATAAATTACGGTACAAACGCCCTAACACAATAGAAAACTAACGAATAAGCCACTCAGGGTCTTGGCGCGCTAATAACTCTTCTGCCATAGCGGGATTTTTCATTAATTTCTTAGTCACATGCTCCATGCGCATACTTTGTGACCCTTTAATAAGTACAGTATCGCCTGAACTTAATTCTTTACGAAGAAAAGCAATTGCTTCGCTTCTTTTTTCAAACATATGGATACAGGAATCGGGCATACCTGCCTGCGCCGCACCTTCAGCAATATGGCGCGCGCGGACACCCACAACTACAAGCATATCGCTTAAGTCATGTGCCAATATACCGATTTTTTTATGTTCTTCTTTTGAGTATGAACCGAGTTCAAGCATGTCACTGAGTACCGCAATGCGCTTCCCTTCTGTGGGCACGCTCTGGAGAGTATGCAGAGCCTTCTCAGTAGCTGTTGGAGACGCATTATAGGTATCATCAATAATTAAACCTCCATACGAACCGTCAATTAACCGTAAACGCCCTGGCGGTGGGTTATATGCCTCTTTCACGCTTTCAAGCACGCTAAAAGGTGCACCAGCAGCCATAGCCCCAGCAATACCGGCAAGTATTGCATACACGTGTGTCTCCCCAATTATTCCATCAACAGAAATAGGAAGTGTCTCTTCTTTATAGTGTACGGAAAAAGAAATACCCGCGGCAGTGCCTTGTGAGGTGCGGACACGATACCGGGTTGCACGTATATCAGCATCTTTTGAAAACCCATAACTGATACGACGAATCCCTTCTTTAAGAGGATACACACGTGAACGCTCATCATCACTATTTATGACCGCAACCCCTCCTTCAGTGAGTTGCGTCAATGGAAAAATTTCCTCTTCAAACACTGCTTCGGGAGAAGTATAGAACTCAACATGTACCGGCATTTCTGGAAAACGCGTAGTTACTACAATATCTGGTTTAAGCCAAGAAAGTGATTTTGAAATATCACCTGGACGATCTGCTCCAACCTCAAGGACCAACCACTGTGGGTATGGCATACGAATGATTAACAACAAAAAACCATCAATAATATTTTGCATCCACTGTATCGGATTGGTCCATCCATTTGGAACACCTAATACTGTCAGTGGGACCCCAATGTCAGCGTTAAAACTTTTTTCACTTTTACGTACAAAAGCATGCTGAGAGAGTGTTGAATAAATCGCGTCTTTTGACGACGTCTTCCCTACTGAACCAGTTACTACAATAATCTTTGGCCGGTATCGTTTTAATACGGCACGTGCTTCAAGAGCTAAAATAAACACGACTATATCTCTAATGGTTTCTTTAATATTCATATCACTCAGATGTTGTTGATAGTGGGGTTACTCCTTGGGCAGGTAATCGGTCTGGTTGAATACTGTAATACGAAGTAAGGAAATGCACACCTTCCATAAACGGAGTAGTCCACGTTTCTGATGCATACCGTGCTCCTTGTGGTTCTACTGCGTAAAAGAAAAGAAAGAATTGCGGGTCATACGCCGGGAAGTACCCGAAAAAAGAATGCAGGTACCGATCATCATAGTAACCACGCTCACCTTTTTGTGCAATTTGAGCTGTCCCCGTTTTTGCTGCAATAGACATTTCTGGAATCTTTACTGTTCCATCACGCAGTGCTGTATCTACCACTTCGACAAGCATACGCGTTATGGTTTCATTTGTCTCTTCTGAAATAGCGCTTGTTCCTGGTTTTGGAATATTTTTTTTATTTAACAATCCAGGATATTCAAATTCAACAGCAATATGCGGAGTAGGAACAATCCCGTTATTAGCAAGTGTCGCCAGTGAACGCGCCATGGCAATTGGAGTAACCGCAATACCTTGTCCAAATGAAGCAGTTACATATTCGATAGTTCGTGGACTTCCTAGATTGGCAACAAGTGGTGTTGCTTCGTTTGGTAAATCAATACCGGTTTTCTTATCAATGGCAAATGCATCAAAATAATCGCTAAACTGTTTAGTGCCTAATTCTTCAACAATAAAAGCAACACCGGTATTCAGCGACTGGTTCAACACTTCTTGCATCGACACCACCCCTCGCGCTTTTCCATCATAGTTTGCAATACGTGCAGTGTCATAAACTGCTGAACCTTTGTCGTTATACGTTGTTTCTGGAGTAATGACTCCTGCGTCAAGTCCTGCCGCAACAGTAAGTGGCTTCACGATAGAACCAAACTCATATACATTTTCCACTAACGGGTTTGCAAACGTACTAGGATCAGCCTCAGCGATCTTGTTCGGATCAAATACAGGAAGTGCTGATAAGGCAACTACTTCACCAGTTGATGGATCAAGTATAATTGCGCCCACTTCACGTGGATTCCATTCTTCTTTGTATCGCGTTACTAAATCTTCTAAAAAGAATTGCACTGTCGGTTCAATACCGGTTACGACATTAGCACCTGGTTGCGTTGTGTCATTTAAAATACTTGTTCGAATCCCTGCAAAAACATCAGCAAAAAAATTAATATAAAGTCCAGTATTTGGTTTTGTAAGTATATCGTCATAGAAACGTTCTAATCCATATTGCCCAGAGAGTTCATTACTTGAACCGTAACCAATAAATCCTACTGTGTGCGCTGCTGCTTTTCCCGCCGGATATGTTCGCCACTGCTGACGATATAATCGCACTCCGGGGATTTCTTGTGCGATAAGTTCTCGACCCACCTCAAGTGGCACACGGTGTTTTATCTCTTCATATGGGTCGTCTTTTTTAGCCGTTTTTATAAAAAATTCCTCTGAATCAATATCAATATATTCACTGAGCGATGCATATACTTCGGCGGGATAATCTATCTCTCCTGGTATGATTGCTAAAATAAATCCTGAATCAAGCGTTGCGGCACCAAACGGCACTCCGTGACGAGGTGAGAAAAAGATAGAGCCTCGGTCAAAATAATTAGCACTTGGTGTACTGTACTGCCCTTCCGCTCTTAAACGAAAGGAGTCTCCGTGTACCACCTGAAGCGTATAAAGCCGAACTAATAAGATAATTGAAAGTATGATTAAAACCGCCGCAATAATACGTATACGTCCAACAAATTGTTTTCTCATGCCCTCCTATTGTACGCTATCTACTGTCACGAAACGTAAACGTACGGCGTTCTACAAAAGTACTTGAGTATGTAGGGACAAGTCCAAAAGCAATAGCATTTTGTTGCGTGATGGCAATAGAGCGGGTCATATATTCACGTTCAAGTTGTGCTACATTCTCAGTTAGGTTTATTGTTTTATATGCAAATTCTTCACGAGTTACCACATGTGCCACTGATGCGGTAATAAAATACGTATACAAAAGAGCGATACCAATAAGTAACGCGCCAACCGCTAAACACACCTTCTTTTCAAGATCAAAATCTATTTCATGTGTACGTGTGTGTGTCATAGTTTTTCAATAATTCTAAGTTTTGCACTACGGGCGCGGGGGTTATTTTTTATCTCCTCTGCCTGTGGTGTAATTGGTTTTTTAGTAATACGAACGGCAACGCCGTTATCTTCGAATGTTCGAAACTGTCTTTTTACTAACCCGTCTTCAAGACTATGGAACGTAATAACTGCGATACGTCCTCCTGAGCGAACCATATCAAGTGCCTTTGGTAATACCTCGACAATACTTGAGAGCTCATCGTTTACCATCATACGGAGTGCTTGAAATGTTTTTGTCGCCGGATTGATTTTCCCTTTGCGATAAAACATAGGCACAGATTCGGTGATGATATCGGCAAGTTGTACTGAATGCGTAATCGGAGCTGTTCTTCGTGCAGTAATAATTGCTTGAGCAATACGTCCTGCAAATCGCTCTTCTCCAAGTGTATGGATCATCTCTTTTAGATCATCCTCACTCCATTCATTAACAATAGTTTCTGCAGTAACCTGCTCATCGTCAGTATCAACCGCGTAGGTCATGCGGAGCGGTTCGTCGGCTTTAAAGCTAAATCCCCTTCCTGAAATAAGTTGAGTGCTATTCCACCCAAGATCAAAGAGGATGCCATCAACAGTCTTTATGCCGGCCTTGTCTGCATGCTGATCAATATCTCGAAAATTACCGAGTGCAAAACACATCTGAGGTAAATCGGCGAGATGTCGCTGTGCGTTCATAAGCGCACCTTTATCAGCATCAATACCAAGTACTTTTCCTTGTGGTCCTACATGCTCAGCAAGAAGCGCGCTATGTCCACCAAGACCGAGTGTTGCGTCAATGATGGTGTCGCCTTGAGATATATTAAGACCAAGAACAGATTCGTGTAAAAGAACAGTAGTGTGCGTATCGTTTTTCATGGAATTAGATGACACCTATTTCGCCAAGTTTTTGGGCGATGGCATCTCCTTGAGATTCAATAGTTGTTTTATATTCTTCCCAACGTTTTTCATCCCAAATCTCAATACGATCGTTGACACCGGCGAGAACCACTTTACTTTCGAGACCCGCAAACCCCTTGAGGAACTCAGGAAGTAAAATACGTCCCGCCGAATCAACGTCGACTTCAACAGCGCCAGAGAGCATAAAACGATTAAAGCTCCTTGATTCCGCTGAGCCAAATGAGAGCTCGCTAAACTTATTGACGAGCTTTTTCCATGAAGCAGGTGAAAAGACAAAGAGACATTGGTCAAGGCCACGTGTAACAATTACCGTCCCCCCAAGTTCTTTACGAAACTTAACAGGAAGCGACAAGCGCTTTTTCGGATCGATAGTATGTACATATTCGCCAATTAACATATTTCCCACTTTGTCCCACCTACTTACAATTATATGACACTATCCCCCACTTCATAGTTTCTTATCCACACAACATTAAAACCACTCATTAGAGTGGTTTTAAGAAAAGTAGCTCTACCCCTATATAAAAGGTTATTTCTTGGGAGTCATTGCCCAATACACTAACGGAAGAGCGAGAATCAAAAAAGAAACAAAGAGTCCCGCCTCATCAAAACCAAAACCATCATCAACGCCATCTTCAACGCGTCGTTTAAAGAAATCAGCAGACAGTATACCGCCGCCAAAATACGCTGCTATCGCAAGGTTTCTATAAAAATTATTCTGTGGCGGACGTTCACTCATGACAATATTATGTAATATTTATATAATATTGTCAAATATCTGATTGATTACCCCTCTTCAGAACGAGGGCGCATAAGGGGAAAGATTTGCGTCTCACGAATTGGTTTATCAGCAAGAAAACTGAAGAGTCGCTCCGATACACCAAAACCAAATGTTGGCGGCATACCATACTCCAAAGCCTCTACATAGTCGTAGTCGGCCATCTGTGCTTCTTCATCCCCCGCGTCACGTAATGCCTGTTGCGCTTTAAAGCGCTCTAACTGATCCTGCGGATCATTAAGTTCATTAAACCCTTTACCAAGTTCACTGCCACCAATTAATATTTGAAATCGGTCAACAACACGCGGATCATCTGCATTTTTCTTAGCAAGTGGTTCAAGATAGACCGGCATACCAGTAAGCACCGCTGGGCCGGCAATGGTTTTACGAATAGTCTTCCAAAGCATATCAACCCCACGTCCCACATCGAGTGTATCGTCGTATGCGATACCTTCAGTATCAAGATGTTTTTTTATTTCTTCTAATGAGACATCACGCGGGTCAAAGCCATATTTATTTTGTAAGAGCTCATTAAAATCAAGTCGGTCCCACTCACGGCCAAGGTCAACCTCGTGACCATGGATAGTGAATTGGAGGGTACCAAATGTTTCCTGCGCTACTGTGCGGTAAAGTTCAATAAGCATCGGTACACCGGTGCGCCCATCTTGATACGACTCATAAAATTCAAACGACGTATAATCTTGCGCATGTTCATAGCTCATCCCTTCGTTGCGGAAAATGCGCCCAATCTCAAATGTCTTAGGAAGACCACCAAGCATAAGCTTTTTTTGCCATAACTCTCCTACCGAAATACGTAGGAACACATCAATATCAAGCGCGTTGTGGTGGGTAATAAATGGTCTTGCTTCTGCTCCCCCAGTTTTTGTTTCAAGTATCGGTGTTTCAACCTCAATGAAATCTCTGTTTAACATAAATGAACGAATAGTGTTCCAAAAGATGGAGCGTTTTTTAATAAGGTCAGCAACCTCCGGATTCAAAAGCATGTCTAAGTAACGCTTACGATATCGTTCATCCTCGTCTTTCAGTCCAAACCATTCATCAGGCACTGGGCGGATACTTTTTGCAAGCATGCGCCACGTATCTACCGCAAGTGATTCAACTCCCCGTTTGGTGGTAAATGGTTTACCTGTTACTTCTATAAAGTCACTCGTATCAACTACTTCGAGGAAGAAATTGAAATGAGCCTCGTCCATATCATCCTTTTTCAGAACTGCCTGAGCGCGCGTGGTGCCATCAAATATATCAAGAAAGATAATACCGCCTTGGTCACGAAATGACATGATTCTCCCGGCAAGGGTAAGTGTCTCTCCCGCGCTGTTGAGTGATTCGAATGAATCTAGAAACTCGGCGTTAGTGTGTGTGCGGTATGACTCCGCTGGATAAGGGTCCATTCCCTGCTCTTTTAAGAGCTCAATTTTCTTCAATCGTTCGTTTCGAATGTCATCAAGACTGGACATAGTATTTAGAAATATACCACAGCATTACGTATTTCTTAAAAAGACAATTTGCAAAAAAAAATGACATACAAGACACCACAGAGTAGTCATCCAAGGTGTACCACAAACGCAACTGCTCAGAATTGATGCAGTACGAGGCACTGAGGAACGAAAATCCGAGGCGTACTTCATACGGTACGACGAGGGTTTGAGTGACGAGGGTAACGAAGTAATGCGCAATTCTGAGCAGTTGCCGCCTATTTGATGTCTATGACTGTGTACTCCTGCATACCACTTGGAGTACTAAAACCAAACGTCTCGCCCTTTTTACGACCCATCAACGCTTCACCAAGCGGTGAAAGGTGAGATATCTTTTTATTACGCATATCAGCCTCTTCAGAGCCAACAATGGTATATACGTGTTTTTCTTTATCCCCTTTTTTACAAATGCTCACTTCTGACCCAAAACTCACCACACCCTTTTTTTGTTTTGAAATAATAGTGGCAGATTTGATAATAGACTCAAGTCTGCGGATTCGCTCTTCAGTTGCTGCCTGTAGTTCTCGTGCAGCTTGGTATTCAGCATTTTCAGAAAGGTCCCCTAATGAACGCGCGTACTCAAGACTTTCAGCGATCTCTTTTCGAGCAATGGTTGTAAGGTGTTCAAGTTCTGCTTTTAATTCATCGAATTTTTCCTGAGTGAGCACATTATTCTCAGCAGGTTCATTTGACTGTGACTCAGAAATCTTTTTTTGTGGCATACGCTTTAAGGACATTCTATAGGTTCTTTTCGCTACGTCAATCCTGTATCATCTGTGGACGTTCAGTGATAATCCACTCTAATACATTACGCATCACTAACGGAGCACCAGAAGTAGTACCGGCGTCTGCTCGTTCCATGATAATAGCAAAAGCAAATTGCGGCTTTTCATAAGGGAAAAATCCAATAATCAACGAGTTAATAAATGCTTTTCCTTGACCAACTTCAGCTGTACCGGTTTTTCCGGCCACTGCAACATCTGGAAGTGCTAATGCCGCAGCGGTACCATCAGTAACCGCTTGCCGCATACCCTCATTTATTATATGCAGGTTTTCAGGGGCAATATTTAATTGTTGACCATAGGTCGGTGTGTTTTTTTCAAGCGTTGGTTTCAGTAATATACCGCCATTCGCAAGAGCCGCAGTAGCACGAGCAAGTTGTAGCGCGGTTACTTGAAAACCGTATTGCCCGATAGAGGTATGATACGTATTACCAAGAAACCATCGCTCTCCATCAAATTGCTCCGCTTTCCAGTCCGGATCAGGCACTACTCCCCTCGCCTCACCGTCAAGATTAATCCCTGCGACTGCACCAAATCCAAATAAATTCATATAGTGTTGTATGGTGCTAATACCGAGACCCCGCTGATCTTCATAACCGCCACCGATAGCGTAAAAATACACGTCTGAAGACACCGCGAGCGCCTCGCGCATATCAACCCAACCATGCGCTTTCCAGTCGCGAAAAATTGTTGGGAGCTCAGGGTTATACGGGTTAGGAATACTAATAGACCCCGTTGAAAGTATTTCCTTTTCAGGAGCAATTATTTCTTCTTCAAGAGCAGCAAGAGCAACGAACGGTTTCACTACTGACCCAGGTGCATACACACCGGCGATTGCACGGTCAAGAAATGGAGCTCGTGTATCCGATACGTATTGCGACACCGTTTCTGAATCACTTCCATCAGCAAGTACATTAGGGTCAAATGATGGATAGCTGGCAAGTGCGTGAATTTCACCTGTATGCACATTCATAATAACGCCGGAACCACCGTTAAAAGATGAGTTATCTGCGCGTTCTTTTATCGCATTAAAAAGTTCCTTCTGAAGTTCTGCATCAATAGCGACAACTATCTCTTCCCCGTCACGCGGCACTTGAATAATACTTCCTGAAATCACTTCACCGGTCGCACTTGTTTCTTTCAACTCAAACCCATTATCACCACCAAGACGGTCTTGCCATCTTGATTCCAGTCCAGAGAGCCCATTAACTGTTTCTTGAAACCAAAACCCGTTTGAGTCACGTTTAGGATAGGATACATATCCAACGATGTGCGCCGCTGCTTCACCAAGTGGGTAAAAACGTTTTGAAAAACCAGATTCTGGCTGCGAATTATTAAGCGCCAATGAATCACCATAACGATCAACAATACGGCCACGTTCAGCAATGATTAATGTTTGGTTTAGTCGATTCGCTTCGGCGCGCTCTTTAAGTGTTGCAGCATCCAATACTTGTAGTTTTAAAAGTTGTCCCAAAAACACTAGACCAATCAGAAGTGCTAAAATCAGAAAAATGCGATATGCGCGACGTTCAATCGGACGTTCAATACGACCTTCAAGGCGATTTGCATCAAATCCTGGCAGATTTTGTGCATCAATAAGAATCTCATCAGGATCAATGGTTTCGTAACGTTTTTTTCTTCGAATACGAGACATATTCCTCTTATTGTACGCTATTCCACAATACTTTTTTGCAGGGCTATACGAATAATAATAAGTATGATGAAAATACCAGTATACAGATACGCAAATCCACCAAACATATGTATTGGTGCGCTATGGAGCACATCAAGCAATAACCCACCAATAAGAACTGAGGGCACAGCATCAAAATATGCAATCAAAAGAATACCGAGTGCAATTGAAACCCACCATGGTGCCAAAGCGATAATACTTGCGATAAAAACAGTGATGCAGAGTGCGCGAATCATAAAGCATCAGGAAGTTGTGGTGCCGGTTCAAGAAAATGTATAAAACGGATGTCAGAAAGTGGCGCCGGTAAATGTGCGTAGACACGTTTCGTAGTGCGATCAGGGTCTTCACTAATGGTACTTACCACACCGAATGTATGCGTGCCATAACGCGCGCTGATAAGGACATCCCCTGGTTCAAGTGCTACGTCATCTGAGACATCGAACACATACGAACCACCACCGAGTCCATGAATCACAACAATTGCGCTTGGCTCACCAACACGAACATCGTTCGTCACGCCAGGTGCACTGAAAAGTTGCACCACTGCAGCTGCACTGTTGGTACGTAATACTTCACCAAGTACTGCGCCCTCAAATACTGCGATGTCTCCACGAGATACCGAATGTCCTTCAGTAAGTGATACGAGTAATGTATCGTAATGTGTGCGCGGTGGACGACTAATGACACGTCCAATGCCTGTTTCTCGTGCTTCACGTAACCCGAGTTCTTTCTTGAGCTGTTGATTTTCTTCTTGCAATGTTTCAAGCATAACTGACTGAAATGCAACACGAGAGAGTTTTTCTTCTGCGTCAGCAAGACGTTCAGCAAGTACTGGGCGCGGTATATTATTATAAAGTTCAGTTGGATTTACAGAAAAAACACTTACTGCTGAGCCCGCAACGCGAAAGAGTGTTCCTGAAAGAGTAATACCAACACCGACCAAAATGACCACCAATAATCCAAAGATTAGTGGCAGTGCCCGACGACGTGTATTTTTATTTAAGCGGGAGCGCATGGTCATCATCACTTAAAAGTACAGCTCGATATTTTTCAATATCTTCAAGAACCATTCCTGTGCCACGTGCGACAGTAGTAAGTGGGTCATCAACTACATGAATTGGCACTTTAAGTTCTTCAGCAAAAAGCTTAGGGACACCGCGGAGCAATGCGCCGCCACCAGTCATATAGATACCGCTTCGCATGACATCTGACACTACTTCAGGTGGTGCAGATTCAATAACTTCTTTAACTGCTTCAATTATTGATGCAATAGAACCAGCGATCGCTTCACGAACATCAGCATCAGTTACGACGATTTCACGAGGAAGTCCGGTAACCAAATCCCTCCCGCGGATAGTTGTCTGTAAGGGTTCTTCTTGTTTTAATACAGCACCGACGGCGAGTTTAACGTCCTCGGCTGTTTTCTCTCCTACTAAAATTTTAAATTCATTACGAATATAACTTGAAATATCTTGGTTAAGAGTATCGCCAGCAATGCGTACATTTTTTGAGCGCACAATACCACCCAACGAAATAAGTGCCACATCTGTGTTACCGCCGCCGATATCAATAATCATCGTGCCAACCGGATCATGCACTGGAAGACGTGCGCCTACTGCTGCCGCCATTGGTTCTTCAAGAATATGTACCTTACGCGCACCAGCATTCTTTGCCGCATCGCGCACCGCGCGAATTTCAACATTGGTTATACCACTAGGCACACCGACCACCACTTCAGGACCAAGCAGTGGTTTGTTTGGTTCCTGTGCTTTCTGAATTAGATACACCAACATTTCTTCGGTCACTTCAAAGTCTGAAATCACACCCTCGACCAACGGGCGGACCGCAGTAATATGACTTGGTGTACGGCCAAGCATTGCCTTAGCTTCTTGCCCAACTGCAACCACTTGTCCTGTTTTTTGGTTAACCGCCACTACTGACGGCTCACTAAGAATTACCCCCTTACCGCGCACATATACCAACGTGTTAGCAGTTCCAAGGTCAATACCAATTGAACGAGAAAAACGATCAATTATTTTTTTAGGGATAAAAAAGTCCATACAATAGCATATTAGCGACGCAGTAACTCGTCACGTGACATCATAAGTGTTTCGCCTGTTGCGCGCCTGACTACTTCAAGCATATCGGGCGTGCTCTTTTTACCATATACAATACGATACGGAATACCGAGTAATTCGCTGTCGGTAAATTTCTCACCGGCGCTTACAGAGCGGTCATCATATAACACATCAATACCATGAGAGATCAATGCCTCATAGAGTGAATCAGCTTCGTCGCGTGCACTTTCATCATCACTTAATACCACTAAATGATACGTAAACGGAGCGACACTTTCAGGCCACACCAATCCCTTTTCATCAGCACATTTCTCAGCAAGCACCCCCATAAGACGAGTGATACCGATACCATAAGAACCCATCCACACCGGAGTAATCTCACCTTTCTCGTTTTTAAAGGTAAGGTCGAGTTGTTCAGATTTTTTCGTACCGAAATTAAAAATGTTTCCCACCTCAGCCGTCGCTACCTCTTCAAGAGAATCACGAGTAATACCAAGTTCAGTTAAAGTCTCATCTGTAAGAACTTCTTCATTTATCGCAATATTCTTCTCGCGGTTTATATAGATGATATCTTCACCAGCCTCAGTGATGGTCTGAAACTCATGACTAAATTCAGTAAATGCACCACCTGAGGCAAAAGTGACATACGTATCACCGCCAACACCAACACGATCAAAAATTCGTTTATATGCTTCGATAGTCTTGTTATAAAACTGTCGATGACTTTCCTCGTCTACATCAAACGAGTACATATCATTCATAATAAATTCCCTGCCGCGCATAATGCCACTCTTGGCGCGCAACTCATTGCGAAGCTTGTTTTGAAACTGGTGTACGTTAACTGGTAAATCACGAAAACTATGCACGTGGTCGCGCAACATGGCAGCAATAGGTTCTTCATGCGACCACCCAAAACCAACCTCACCACCGGCGTGCAGTTCCGATTTAAACCATACATCCACATTTTCATCACTCCATCGATCAGTTTGTTCCCATAATTCTTTACGCTGCAACGTGGTCATACGGATTTCTTGAGCGCCAAGGGCGTTTAACTCTTCACGCACAATATGCTGTATTTTTTCAATCACACGGAGTCCTAGCGGAAGGAGCGCATACACCCCGGCAAGTTCTTTATGAATATACCCAGCACGAATTAACAGTTGAGCATTTTTTGAAATTTCACCTTTCGGCGCTTCACGACGGGTTTTTGTAAAAAGTTCTGACTGGCGCATTCCGTGAGTAGTGTGTGTATGTGTGTTCATAAACGTAATATCGCTATTGTACCGCGTATACCAACTTTTAGCATTATGGATTTTTACCCTTTTGAATAAAGGGTAAAACGTCCTACTTCGACAAAAGAAATGGCATTAACTGCGACCCTCTTATCAGTACACTAGCCAATCAGACGGGATATATCACCCACTGTGACCGCAACCATAAGTAAGATAAGAATAAGGAATCCGATTGTATTTACTATCTGAGAAATTTTATTAGGAACAGGGCGACGAGTTATGCTTTCAATGGCAACAAACACAAGTCTCCCGCCATCAAGTGCTGGGAATGGGAGTAGATTAATAATGGCAAGATTCACCGAAAGCAGCGCTGCAAATGAAAGTAGTGACCCAAAACCAAACGCTGCGGCGTCTCCAGTGAGCGACGCGATACCCACCGGACCAGCAAGATTAGATACATCAGCAGAAAACGTTATTGCACCCGCAATTAAACCAACCAAAGAAACTAATACAAAAACAAAATCACGTGCTGTATCCACAATTCCTTGCCAGAGCGCTTCATGAAGCGGATATGAAACTGTACCAACCTGTGCCGTAGCAATACCCACACCATAACGTTCTGGCTCACCATCAATAACCCCTTGTTGAGGAATTACTGAAACCATCTGTTCTTCCCCTGATCGACGTATCGTAAAAACAACAGCACTGTCGAGCGCAGCGCTGATGTGTTCGGTGACTGTTTGAGGATCTGTAATAGACGTTACATTATCCTTTTCACCAACTGCCACAATACGATCCCCAGACATCAGTCCTGCTTCAGCAGCGGGACTTTCAGGAGACACTTGTACGACTACTACTGATACGTCACGTGCATGTTCTTTATTAACCTCACTGTCAATCAATGCAGGAGTGCCCACCATAAACGCAACACTTGAAAGCACAAAAGCAATGACAATGTTTGCGAACGGACCGGCAAAAAGTACTGCCGCTTGATGGAGCGCCGGACGGCTCGCAAATGCGCGAGGGTCTTTCTTTTCACTACTGTCTTCACCGAAAATTTTGACAAAACCACCAAACGGTAACCAGTTCACGGTATATTCAGTTTCTCCTATTTTTTTCCCAAAAATCTTTGGAGGAAATCCAACTCCAAACTCGTCCACGCGCATACCGCTTTTTTTGGCTACCAAAAAATGTCCAAGCTCATGCCCGACAATAAGGAGAAGTAAAATGCCTATAAAAAGTAGTATGGTCATGGATATTAGAGAAAAGACGATTAGCCTTTTAGTTCAGTTTCTTTTTTCTCAGCAATTTTTTCAAGTTCTTTGTTGCCCTCATCTACTAATTTCTGCGCTTCTTCTTTTGCGTCATGCGCCTCGTCTTCTGAAAGTTCATTATTTTTTTGTGATTTATCAATAACGCTCATCGTTTCAGTACGCTTCTGTTTAATCGCAATACGCGCTTCCTCTAGCTTACTCTTAAGAACTTTAATAAGCTGTTCGCGACGCTCAGTAGTTAGTTCAGGAAATGATACACGTACTCCCCTTTCATCAGCGCCTGCCGTAACACCAAGGTCAGCAACTGCAATTGCTTTTTCAATTGGTTTGACTTGTTCAGTGTCCCACGGAGTCACATACAACGTGCGCGCATCTTCAACAGAAACAGATGCCACCTGATTCAATTTCATGCGGCTTCCGTATACATCAATTGATACCGCATCAAGTAATGCGGGAGTTGCCCTACCGGTACGAAGCGTTGAAAGCTCCTGAGTAAGCCATGTTTTAGTATCAGAGATACCGTCTTTTAATTCATCGAATTTATATGCCATATAGGCGTAGTATAAAGGATAATTGCTAGAGTACCAATGCGAGATGTCCAATAACTCCTTTTGGCGATGAACCGGTTAACTGAAGGTATTGATCTGCATTAAGTAAGTCGCGCATACGCGACGCATCAAACTGTTTTGTATGAGCCAGCACGAGCAGCGAACGTACTAACGCTCGCGCACCCTCACGGTCTTGTTTTTTACCAAACGCCTCGGCTTGTGCGATACGTTCACCATACGAAAGATTTAAAAAAGTTTCGCCGATATCACTTGAGTAGGTGTCATTACCTTGAAGTGTAATACATCGTGATGCAAGCGTCGGCACTATACCAACACCAGGCGGCACTATAAAGAAAAAGACTGAGTTACCAATCCCCTCCTCAACTGCCTTAAGGAGTGCATTCTGTGCACCAGTTGTAATGGTCTGCGCGTGGATAACAATATATTTATTCTCACCCACCGGACGTAATTGTGTGAATTGCATGACTGATCGCGCAGCGTCAATATCAAACTGCTCTTCATGACGCATCATACAGTCGGGATTTCCAGTAAACACGATTCCCCGTTCTTTCAGAGCGTGCTGAACCATGTCTCCCGCTGTTACATCACCTCGTATCAAATACGCATGAGAAAGTGAGGTAGCGTTTTTAATATGATTACGTGCGTCAGAGAGTGATGTTTCCCGATCAGGCATGGTGTATTAAAGGGTTATTTACTCGTCATAGTTTTCTTATAGGTATTGAGATGATTCAAGGTAACACCTGTACCTTTCACCACACAAAATGCGGCTTCGTCAGCAAGGGTTGCTTGCACGCCCGTTCGACGAAACACCAACTCAGGCAGATGACGTAACTGACTCGTTCCACCGGTCATAATAATGCCCTGATCAATAATGTCAGCAGCAAGCTCAGGTGGTGTCTCTTGTAGTGCATTACGTATTGCCTTCATCATCTCTCGTAATTCACGAGAGATGGCGCGTACAATTTCATTTGTACCGATATCTGCAGTACGTGGTAAACCAGAAAGAATATCTCTTCCTTTAATCGTCATAGTAAGTTCCTCTTCGAGAGGCACTGCTGATCCAATTTGGATTTTAATATCTTCAGCCGTTTTATCACCAATAGCAAGGTTATAGGTTTTTTTAATATAATCAGCAATCGCTACATCAATACGGTTTCCTGCACATTTCACACTCGTTGACGCTACAATACCTCCAAGCGAAATAACAGCAGAATCGGTCGTACCACCACCAATATCAACAATCATGTGTCCACGTGGTTCATGAATGGGAATACCTGCGCCAATAGCAGCGAGGATGGGTTCTTTAATAACAAAAGCATTCTTTGCGCCACCACGCAGCGCTGCTTCAACAACTGCGCGACGTTCTGTTGACGTGACGCCTGCCGGCACCGAAACAATGACATCAGGTTTAAAAAGATTCCACCGACCAAGTGCTTTTTTTATATAGTATCTGAGCATTGCTTCAGTAACGCGATAATCAGCAATAACACCGTCTTTCATGGGGCGGTACGCAATAATAGACTCCGGTGTACGACCGATCATCTCTTTGGCTTCAGAACCGATTGCAAGAATAGAATTGTCGTTCTGTGATACCGCAACCACTGATGGCTCATTTAATACCACACCCTGACCTGGGACATACACTAATGTCGTAGTAGTACCAAGATCAATACCGAGTGCCGGAGAGAAAAATGACATATAAAGACAGTATAGCAAGCCGCAGGCTCAGGCTCCTAATTTCTACAAATAGGACTATGTGCGCTCAATCGTAGCGCCTAATGACTGGAATTTTTGTTCAATCTGTTGATAGCCGCGGTCAATCAAGTGTGCATTACCGATACGTGACGTTCCACTGGCAACAGCACCTGCAAGCAGGAATGCGAGACCGGCACGAATATCCGGACCATCAATATCACGGGCCTTGAGTGGCGTCGGGCCTTTGACCGTTGCTTTGTGTGGGTTCCAGATACGAATGTCCGCTCCCATTGTTACTAAGTCATCAATATAATTAAGACGACCATCAAAAATAGTTTCCACCACAGCGCTTTCTCCCTCTGCCTGTGTTAAGAGCGTCGTCATGGGCGCCTGAAGATCGGTAGGAAATCCCGGATGTTCGTGGGTACGGATATCAGTCGCGCGAAGCGTATCTGGACGCGATACAGTAATCGTATCTTCAGTAGCATGGATAGGGACTCCCATAACACGCAGTGCTTCAATAACCGCATCCAGATCACTGGGACGCACATTAGTAATGGTCACATCTTTACCCAATAACGCACCAAGAATCAAAAAGCTCCCCGCCTCAATACGATCAGGGATGACAGCAAACGGTTCTTGTGGTGGTTCAACATGTGCAGGATGAATAATTATTGTCGGTGTTCCGGCTCCTTCAATACGCGCACCACATTTTTTCAAAAAATCTGCAGTTGCAACCACTTCCGGCTCCATTGCACAGTTTTTAAGTGTGACCGGAGCCTGTGCGCGTACCGCAGCCATCATAAATGTTTCCGTTGCCGTTACCGACATAACGCGGAAAAAGATCGTACCACCGGAAAGACCTTCGGGAGGTGCAGTAAGGGTGCTACTTTCTTCGTCTCCCGTAAAGGAACATCCAAGCGTCTGAAACCCTTCAATAAATAAATCAATGGGACGGGAACCAAGTACACATCCACCAGGGTGAGGAAATGTGACACTTCCAAGCCGAGCAAGTGTTGCGCCAATAAGTAAAACACTTGCCCGTAATCGTTTTGCTAGTGTCTGGTCTAAAATAGTATTTTTTGCATCTTGTGTACGAATTGAACAAACCCCGTCCCGGTAGCTTCCATACGCTCCAATCCCTTCAAGTAAAGAAATCATCGAGTGCACATCCGCAATATTAGGTACATTCGTTAATTGTGTCTCACCATCCACAATAAGCGATGCTGCCATAATAGGTAACACCGCATTTTTAGCCCCCTCAATAGCGACACTTCCTGAGAGTGTTGGTTCCCCCGCTGAACCGGTAATAATAAAAGCCTGGTTTTCGTTGATATTCATAGGCATATTCTAACAGCTTTTCCCGCAGCACCCCACAGGACAACAGGGCTGAAATAAAATCAGAAAAAGCGTATCATGGATGAAATGCATGTCATCAAAGTTATACCAATAAGCCGCCGTGGCCTCAAAGGACATCTTTCCTTCTTTTCAAAAAAAGATATCCCTGAAGGAGCAGTTATTGATGTACCTGTCCGTGGTAAACCTACACCCGCACTGGTTATTGCCAGTGTTGATGCGCGTGATGAAAAATTATTACTTCGCGGTAGTTCTTTTTCACTTAAAAAAATAGCACCGAAAAGTATCCGCACTATTTTTCCTGCACATATTATTGCAGCATTTCGTAAGACAGCTGAGTGGCACGCAGTTGGTCTCGGTGAAGTGCTTGCTCATTTTTCACCAAAAGCTGTACTTACTGCTCCCGTAAAAACTCCAGTTGAAGAAGTAGACCTTACTGACGCACATGCTCCTGCATCAGAAACATTAGTGCTCCAAGCAAACCTTGACGAGCGTATGCGGATGTATCGCTCATTGGCACGTGAAGCCTTTGCGCGTAACGAGTCTTTGATGATTATTACACCCACTATTGCCGAAACTGAAATACTCTACGAGAAACTGCACCGCGGCATCGAAGAATCAGTAATTATCCTCACGAGTGCACTGACTAAAAAGAAATTAATCACAACATGGGAGCGTGCAATAAATAGCACGCAACCAGTACTCATCATCGCTACGTATTCATTTGTAGCGCTGCCACGTAATGATTTTAATGCAATTATTATTGAACATGAAAATGCCCGTAGCTATACGGCACGTGAACACCCACGTATCGATACACGCGTTGCCGCAGAATATATTGCTCAAGCAAGTAATACTCGTATTATTTTTGCCGACTTTCCGGTACGTGTTGAAACACGCGCACGACTTGAGTCAGGTGAATTAGAAGAACTAACACGTCTTCAAGTATCGTCACAAAGCACCGGACAAATACAGATAATTGACGCAAAAGAAAAGAAAAATATCCCAGCAGACGTAGAAGCGGTTAAAAAGGAAATGCGTCGCCGAAAACAATTCTCTGTATTTACCGATGCCGCACGTGAAGCGATTACTCAAGAACTTGCACGCGGTGGGCGCGTCTTTCTCTATGCAACCCGACGCGGCCTGGCGCCGGTAACTGTATGTAATGATTGTGGCACTCCAGTGACTGACCCTGCCACCGGCAGTCCAATGACCCTTCATAAAACAAATGAAGGCAATGTATTTCTCTCTTTTTACTCAGGTGCGATAATGCCGTCAAATATTTCTTGTAGAGATTGCGGGAGTTGGAACCTTGTGTCTCTTGGTATTGGTGTGCAGCGCGTTATTGAAGAGGTAGAGAAACTGTTTGAAAATGCGCCATTGTTTTCACTTACTGCTGATACAGCACCAACACACGCGAAAGCAAAAAAAATACAAAGCTACTTCTTTAATACACCCGGTGCAATATTAGTAGGCACCGAACGAGCTCTTCCTTATCTCAACGAACCCACTGAACTCTCTGTAGTGACCTCTATTGATTCTCTTCTCTCAATTTCTGCATGGCGGGCACATGAATATGCGCTTGCAACTCTTTTTTATATTAGCGATCGTACACAAGACCGTCTTCTCATACAAACCCGACTTCCCGATCATCCAGTAATGCATGCCATGGTAAACGGAAATCCTACTGATTTTATCCGCACTGAACTCGCAGAGAGAAAAAAATTTGGCTATCCACCATTCTCCCTCTTTATTGGCCTCACGTGGACCGGTACTGAAAAAACAGTCACGACGATCGGAGAAGAATTAAAAGAACCTTTAGCTCAATGGGATGTGGTTGGTCCTCTTCCTCCCCGTGCCATCAAAAAAAATCAGTATCTCGCACGTGCGGTAATTCGTGTACCAAAAGACTCATGGCCTCATCCTGAATTAGTTCGGATTATTAAAAACCTACCACGCACCATCACCGTTACCGTCAATCCTGACGATATTATTTAGAACATACCTAAAAGCATAGAATACTGTTTTCAGTTATACTGCACATTATGGAAAAGGAGATTGTTTTCGAAGGTGATCCGGTGCTCAGAGCTATAGCTAAAGAGGTCCCCCGTGACCTTTTTGGCAGCAAAAAACTCTATGACATCATTGCTAATATGCAACGTGCACTGCGTAATACCGAATACGGAGTTGCTATTGCCGCACCACAAATTGGCGTATCGTACCGTATATTTTTGGTCCGTGGTTTCGTTATGCAGAATAATGAAAAAAATGATGAAGATGAAGATGTTGTATTCATTAATCCAACTATTGTTCGCACTTCAAAAGCAACTATTGAAATTGACGGGGAAGGATGTCTCTCGGTGCCTCATATTTATGGCACCGTCGTAAGACATGAAAAAGTAGCTGTACAAGCTTACGATGCACAAGGGAAAAAATTTGAGCGTGGCGGTAGTGGTTTAATCGCGGAAATCTATGAACATGAAATTGAGCACCTTGATGGTATTTTATTTATTGATAAGGCAGTTAATTTACGTGAAGAAATAAAAAAACCCACTGATAATGATGAAGAAGAAGATAATGAATCAACTCTAAAAACACATGAATAACAAACCTACTATCGTATTTTTTGGTACCCCTCACTTTGCAGTGCAGACACTTGAAGCGCTAGAAGCAGCGCAGCTACTCCCCGACATCGTTATCACCGCCCCTGATAAACCTGCTGGGCGCGGTCTTCTTTTAAAACCTTCACCTGTTAAAGAGTGGGCGGAAGATCGGGAGATTCCTGTATTGGAACCAGAAAGCTTAAAAAAAGACAGCGAAACGCTTGATTTACTTTATAACTCAGAGTGGGACCTCTTTATCGTATCGGCATACGGTAAAATTCTACCAAAAGCTATTATTGACCTACCAGCTCATGGCACATTAAATGTACATCCTTCACTACTTCCCCGTTTTCGTGGCGCCTCTCCTATTGAAAGTCAGATATTAGAAAACGAGCAGAACACTGGAGTTACTATCATGCTTATGGATGAGGAACTTGATCATGGTCCTGTACTTGCTCAAGCATCGGTTACTCCTGAAGAGTGGCCACTTACTGCCCCGCTTCTTGATGAGCTTCTTGGCCATGTTGGCGGTGAACTTCTCACTGAAACTATCCCTACATGGATTGCTGGCGAAATAACTCCTGAAGCGCAAAATCATGACAAAGCAACATATACACGTAAAATAGAAAAAGCAGATGGAGAAATTGATCTTACTGACGACGGGTATCAAAACTATCTAAAGTATTGTGCCTACTCCGGCTGGCCAGGAACCTTTTTTAGGCATATAAAAAATGACGGGGACATGATACGTGTAAAAATCACCGACGCCACGTTTGAAGATGGCGCATTCATACCACGCTTGGTAGTTCCTGAAGGTAAAAAAGAAACGGAATATACAACGTTTCTTAATAATGTCGGTAGTAGTGCCTAACCTTTCCGTCCAAAGTTTCTAAAGAAATCTTTAATTTGTTTTCCACCACGACGTGCAAGATCACGTTTTTTCTCGCGTGTCTTTTTTAATTCCCGCCGCATCTCTTTCACTGTCTCGTCAATAGCATTACGGAGTGTCTCATTCACCGCATCAGCATACAAATCGCCGCCGGCGAATGTAAGATGAATTTCACCACGAAATACATCACCTGACTTCTGCCCTTCAGTGGTGGTGCCTACCTCAACCTGTGCGAGTGCTGAATCATCACCTTTTACAAACACCTCAAGTTTGCTGACTTTCTTTTCAATAAGTGTAGTAAGTTCCTCATTAAGCGTGACTGAACCGGTCGTTTTTATTTTTATTTGCATTATTCTTATGATACCGCACTATCATTTTCCTGCCCATTATTTGGGGTGTTTATAGATACCGAAAAGACCTTTTTTCGTGACCGGTGGCCACTAACCAGACGCACATCGCCTAAGGAAACCTTATAATGCAAAGCAATAACTTCTCGTACTCGTTTATTTGCCGCGTTGGCAACAGGTGGTTCACGTACCGAAATACTGAGCATTGTTTCATCCTCAACAATAATGTGCTCTTTTTTAGCACCCGGGGTGACTTTCACTGCAATATACATTCCACTATAGATCGCAGATATGAGTTGTTGTGTCCTTAAAGCGAGAAGAGTCGCCGGTAAACTTTTTACATAAATATTCTACAATAGCGTCAGATTCATAGGTGGAAAAATCATTTTCATCGTCCACTAAAAATGGCACTTGGCGCACGCCTCCGAGGTGTAGTAGTTCATCAAGATTCGCTTCCTCAGAAATTTCTTTAATTGTTGCCTCAACACCGAGCTCTTCTACGGCACGAAGTACTTTTCGTGAATAAGGACAATGTGGTTTTACATAAAGTGTAATCATACGGAGCATAGTGTATCACATCGCCTCACTTGCTTTCTCATTTACTTTCTCGTTATACTAAGGGACACACATATATTACTCACTAACAAAAAAACAATATGAAAGAAGGAAATCGCATCCCCGATGTAGTGTTTAAAACCCGTGTTCGTGATGAATCAGTACCAGGTGAAAACCCATATCGTTGGGAAGATAAAACCAGTGCTGATATCTTTGGCGACAAAAAGGTAGTTGTATTTGCACTTCCAGGAGCATTTACTCCAACATGTTCATCAACACACGCACCGGGCTACGAAGCAAAGTATGACGAATTTAAGCAGCTAGGCATTGATGAAGTTATCTGTCTTTCAGTAAACGATGCGTTCGTTATGAAAAAGTGGGCTGACGACCTTGGTATTAAAAAGGTATACATGCTTCCTGATGGAAATGCAGACTTTACCCGTGGCATGGATATGCTTGTTAAGAAAGAGAATCTCGGCTTTGGCGATCGTTCATGGCGTTACGCTATGTATGTTGAAGATGGAGAAATTAAAAAGATGTTCATTGAGCCAGGTAAAAATGATAACCATCCTGACGATCCGTTTGAGACATCAGACGCAGATACAATGCTTGAATATCTTAAGGAAAACGCGAGTTAGGTGATACAACACGTTATTCAAAAAACGGACATTACGATGTCCGTTTTTTTAATATATAAGAATACCTAACACAATAAACGCGTCGATGAAAATTAAGAACGAGGAACCAAATAAAATTGGATATTCTTTATGCACCAGCGCATACACAAAGTACACCATTGCATTAAGAGTGAATATACTCCATGTCACCAGCGATAGATTACTTGCATCCTGTGTACTCCAAATAATCCATGCTTGCGGGATAGTGCCAAACGCAATAATAAATCCGAAAAGCATCATCAAGTAATCCAGTCCACGAATAAGTGGGTTTGGGTGTGGATATGGTTCACAATGTACTTTTACCCGTTTTCGTTTTCCTTGGTGCTGTGGGGCATGTGTCATATCGTGTAGATTTTTAAAATTAAATTAATCGTCATTAAATATAAAGTATACTACCCTATCCGATGAGTTTACGGTGCACCGCGCCGGTGGAAATCAGCAACACGATACCCACTAACAGCGCAACAGATGGATTCTGTAGAAACGGCACTGTACCAATAATTCCCCAAGCACCATACCAAGTAAGCCAACCACCTAATACTACCGCAACGCCCCAGAACAATGTCTTCAGTTGAATGTATGACGTAACTTTCTTTAATTCTTCTTTTAATTTCTTTTTACTCAACTTTTCCTGTTCAGCAAAATGTTCGTCAATGCGTTCTTCAAGTTTTTCTGTTACTTCATCGGCAATATATTCTTCGATATCATCAGAGACAATACTCGCGATATCTTCTGTAAGATTTTCAACTTCGCTCGTACCACCCTTTCCTATATCTTCAGCAATAGAATCAAGTTGGGATTCTATACTGGTAATACGAGAATCAAGCTCTGTATAAATATCAGAACGTAATTGATTGAGCAACTGTCGTAGCTCTGATGTTTTTTTGTCAGTCAAATCTTGATTCGTTTATTGTAATCTGCGGATTTTATACTCCGCAACACCACATTGTCAATCAGTTGTATCTGTCTATATCTTTTTTGCTTTTACCGCCATCGTTACGTACAGTAGAGGAATATGCAACTCACCAAAACTGACTTTAAAGAGTTCCTCCTCTGCAGTAAATGTTTGTGGTTCAAAAAGAAAAAACCGGACGAATATGTCCCTGGTGAGTTTTCACTCTTTTTACAAAAACTTATCAAAGACGGTTATGAAGCGGAACGTTACGTGCAAACACTCTTCCCAGACGGTGTAGCGC
Source organism: Candidatus Phycocordibacter aenigmaticus (assembly GCA_045401115.1). GTDB lineage: Bacteria > Patescibacteriota > Minisyncoccia > Phycocordibacterales > Phycocordibacteraceae > Phycocordibacter > Phycocordibacter aenigmaticus. The sequence continues at coordinate 582,947 of CP174359.1, forward strand.
TTAACGGCGATAAAGAAACACTCCTTGAAAAAACCCAACAACATTTGACGAAGAAACAAACCATGTTTCAAGCAACGTTCGCACTCCCTGACGGCCGTTTTGCCAAAGTTGACATCCTTGCCTATAACGAAGGTACTAAGAAGTGGGACCTCTACGAGATCAAAGCCTCCTCTGAAATAAAAACTGATATTAAACATAACCATATTAAAGACGCTGTATTTCAAACTATGTTGGTGGAAGAAGCAGGGGTGCCGATAGATAAAACATACATGGTATATATCAACCGTGATTATCGACGCGATGGCGAAGTAAACCCGCACAGTCTTTTTATAGTAGAAGATATAACCGAAACAGTAGTCGAACAGAAACCACAGGTAGCGCAAGAAATTAAGGTCGCCCTCGAGATGCTTACACGAGACGAAGTGTCACTGAAAGGGTGTGACTGTTTGTATAAGAGTCACGGCCAACGATGCGATATGTTTAGTGAATTCAATCCTCAAGTGCCCGAATATTCGGTTCATCACATCCTCACCGGTAAAAAATTAATGCAACTGTTAGACGACGGAGTTCTGGAAGTGACCGATATACCTGAAGATTTCCCTCTCACTGATATACAACAAAACAAAGTGGTCTTACAAAAAACCGGCAAGCCGCAGATAGACACGGAGCGTATTCGCAAAACTCTCAACGATCTCCAGTTCCCACTTTATTTCCTTGATTATGAAACCTACGGTTCACCTATCCCCCTCCTTGATGGATACAAACCAAACCAACAAGTAGTGTTCCAAGTATCTATACATACACTGCATGAAGATGGCATCCTTGAACACGCTGAATATCTTGCTGATACTCTTGAATATGCCACTAAGGAACTTATGCAAACACTCAAAAAAACTATCGGCGCTACTGGAAACATAGTTGTCTGGTATGAGTCGTTTGAAAAAGGACGCAATCTTGAGCTCGCAGAACTTCACCCTGAATATAAAGATTTTCTTCTCGACATGAATAGTCGAGTGTTTGATCTTATGAAAGTATTTAAAAAAGACTACTTACACCCTGAATTTCGCGGCAGCGCGTCTATTAAAAATGTTTTGCCAGTGTTATTGCCGGAACTCTCCTATAAATCTCTTGAAATTCAAAACGGCACTATGGCGCTAAGTGAATGGGAGAAAATGATTAAAGGGGCGCTGGATGATGAACAAAAAGGCAGTACTCGGGAAAATCTTCTTAAGTACTGTGCGCTCGACACACTCGCTATGGTGGAGATATATAAAAAGCTAAAAAAAGAAGTAACGAACTAGAATATAATAGAACGGTATGCGTATCACCTCTTGGAATATTTTTTATAAAAATAAACGCTTGGACGATGTAATTATACACTTGGCGCGCAGTACCAATGACATTATCTGTCTACAAGAGGTACCTGAACACGCATTACCTCATCTCGATACATTGCCATATCATATGGCACACCAACACACTTTTACTACCAATACCGGCGAACATATATACTTAGTAACGCTCTCGCGGCATAAAATTACATCACAAAAAAGTATTGCATTTCCAAGCGAGTGGTACAAACGCCCGTCGCTATTCGCACGCCTACTTGGTAGCTGTATCGGATGGCATCAGCCGTATCAAGATAGAGCGGCGCTTTTAGTAACAACCACCATTAATGATGCGCCACTGCAAATATTGAACATGCATTTAAGTGTCGTGTTCGTGCATGAAAATGTCCGCATCAATGAATTTACAAAAAGTATCGCAACAATTGATGCCACACAACCGCATATTATTTGCGGTGATTTAAATATTCTTGAGCAACCACATGTAAAAATCATTAACTGGATTATGGGTGGTAGTTTATTTAAAAATGAACGTGCTCTGTTTGAAGACGTATTTAGTACACATCACCTCAGTAACCCACTGCGTGGATGTATGACACACTGGTTCACTCGCTCACAGCTCGATCATATATTAGTAAGCGAACACACCACTATAGAACAGGCATGGGTAGAGAAAAATACGACTGGCTCTGACCATAATCCTGTACACGTTCATCTAAATACATAGCTACAAAATTATTACGAAGCGCATTTTAACAACTTGATCACTCGTAAAAAAATTTCTTGATGTTTACCTCTAATTAAAGGATTATTTACAATATCGTGCTCAGACACAAACGCACCATACTCTCCTTCTTGTACGTTTACCAACGACTCAAAGTCTTCATCTACTTCTTTACCAAATAAAGATACTACTGAAACATATTCCTCAAATTCACCAAAATACCTACACTGAGCAGGCTCAATAGTAATAGACAGTTCTTCTTGTATCTCGCGCACCAATGCATCCTCAGCCGATTCCCCTCTCTCACAAGAACCGCCAAAAAGACCATACATACCAGGGTTATGTGGTGCGTCCTGTGTACGCATCTGTAAATACAAAAAGTGCTCCCCGTCTATTTCTTTATAAGGAAGGAAGCCGGCGGTTTTGTTCATAGATATTATTACTCTATCATCTGGTTTTCACTATCTCTATCGATATTAGAGCGTTCATTATATGTATTATGCACGCGACGTTCTGCTTCTTCTTCACTCAAACGCTCTCCTGAAACTGTTTCCGCATACTCCGCAGCTTGCTCAACCACCTCAGCTGAAGGCGTACACTTATACTCGTCATCATTCACGTCATACGCATCTCTACATTCACGTATACAAACCCACTCACCATAGGACATATCATTTACCCGCGTCACACCAGATTCATATGCATCCTTAAAGTCTAACCGTGTTTGTTTGTATGGCGCATACCAATAACCGGCTTTAAATTCAGAACCATCTGCAGCAACAAAATCATGTGTGCAAAGCGCTGCCATGCGTCCCTCAAATTTAAGTACTAAACAATCATCAACAATAATTGTGAATCCTTCTCTCATTGAAGTGAAGAGTCGTGATTCTGCAGAACTACAAAGTGTATATTCATGATCGCTTTCTGGAATAACCCGCGCCTCAGTCATAGGAAATTGAGGCCTCAGAAAACTTATTGGTTTTTCATAATTACCATTCCGCATACACAATGTTGCAACATTAAGAGTATATAACTATGACATATATAATATATATGTCAATTTTCACTATAATAAAGTACGAATAAACAGCTCACCTAGGTGAGCTGTTTATGTGAGGTCAATAGTATGTAATTTTAGAATCACTTATTCTACAACCGGTACAATTTCCTTTATTACCACTGGGTCCACAGGACGATCTTGTGCTTCTGTTGGTACTACTTGAATCGCTTCTACAATATCCATACCTTCTGTCACCTTTCCAAACACCGTATGTTTATCATCAAGGAAATTATTATCGGCAACATTAATAAAGAACTGACTTCCGTTCGTATCAGGCCCGGCGTTTGCCATAGCAATAGTGCCCACTTCATTTCTGTTGTGTTCATGAATCTCGTCGGCAAAACTATAGCCAGGACCACCAGTTCCCCACATTTCCTGCGCAGTATCATCTTTAGTTAATGGGTCCCCTCCTTGAATCATAAACCCAGGAATAATACGGTGAAATTTCACCCCATTATAGAAACCTTCTGTAGCAAGTTTTATAAAATTCTCAACTGTATGTGGTGCATCTGTATCATTAAGTTCAATGGTAATGTCCCCCATTGATGTTTTCATTATTACTGTTTTCATATTACGTTTTTCTTTTTATTTATTTTTGAGCAGTATACCATTCTCTATAGAAGTCGTACTGTTGCCATAATATTTATTTATGCGGATCAGTCACCTCAATGATGTGTTGGAGTGATTTCGGCAGACGTTTGTATAAGGCACGGATGGTGCTTTCAAAGCCTGGGCGCGCAAGACGTTGTGTCTTAATAAGACGCTGCATCCAAGGCTCTGAAATAGCAAGCACCAACGCACCCAACGCGATAAGTAATAGCCCAACTGGGACTGGAAGTGGAAATAAGAGCAACCCAATAGCAACTAAGGTGAGTCCAAAAACATCAAGAGAAAAACGCTTCATCTCTGTTCAGTATACCAACCCCTATTACACATCAAAAAACCCTTATTGGGTTGGCGGTACTAATATTTAGTGGTGTATCTTTCCAAAAAGTAAGCGCTGCACACCACTACCCACAATACTAATCAGTAGCCCAAAAAGAAGGAGACCGGTAAACCGAGCGCTGATGGTAATCAACTCTCCCCATATCGTCACTGGTACCGTTTGCGGTATACCGCCGAGGATTATCTTTGCTGACCAAATCATTGCCTGAGGAATGCTTGAAAAAGCTTCCCGTGTACCTTCTGTGATGTACATAAGACTGGCAAAAATTATCACAGAAGAAAAAAGCGTCAGTACGTAGATACGCAATTTATAGCTATGTAGAAGATCTTCCTCTTCTTCGGAAGGAGCATCTTTATTTTCCTTCACCGCACGCGTCAGTTTTGCCAATCGCAGTACACGTAAAAAGCGAAGAATACGGACCATACGCGCTGTTTTAAGAAAGGTAAGGTTCGTGAGTCCTGTGTAGGTAGGTATAATGGCAAGTAAATCAATAATGCCAAAAAAACTAATCATATAACGCAGTGGGTTTTTATGGGCAAGTACGCGACCAATGTATTCTAGAGAAAAGAAAAATACAGTGAAGTATTCAACTGCGGTAAAAAACGGTTGATATGATGCTAACGATTGTACTGTTTCAAGCACAATGCCAGCAACAGACAAAAGTGTGATTGCTGCAAGAAAATTATTGGTAGGTGTAAAATAACGAGCTGTTGGCTCATAAAATACCTTCTGCAAAAAACTTCTCATTACACGCAGTATACGGTAGAAGATGTTTTTTTTATGAACATATAAATAATTCTGTGAATTACAGACTCTCTCAAATGTAACCTCTGTTGTGTGTCAAGGACATCCCTTGACTGGGTCTTGTTTTAAGCCGCCAAATGTATCTGTAGCAAGGACCGACCTCGCTACAGAAAATTCAAACATCGTGCGCCGTATCTTTATGCAGTAGCGCCTTTAGGTTTTTCCTTTTTAGGTTTCTTTTTTTCTTTTCGTCTATCTTGTCCTTTTGACATATACGTATATAAGTTCGAGCGTAGTATAGCACCCTACTGAGATGTATCTTTATCCTTTGGAAATCCCCACTGCCATTTTGGCGGCTCCCCTTTCCAATATCCAATGGCAATAATTATCGCTACCATAACAATAAGGATGGCGAAGTATTCAAGCACCTTCTCTTCGACAAGTAAAAACTGCGCGGCGAGTACCAACACCGCAACAGCAGCGAGCACTACCAACCACCCCTGCCAGGTCACCGGTGTCCAACCCCAACCGAACACCTTCCGTTTAAACCAATACTCTTCGGGATTGTCTTTATAATAGGCGACAAATTTTTTAATCCAGTTCATATATTTAATTATAATATTTATTAATGCGTTAGAGGGCACTCTCCCCTTCAAAATCAGGCACCACAATACCCCACTGCATGCGCTCAAGGTCGAGTTTCAGATACGCACTTTTTCCAATACTTGGTTGTGTTGTCATCGGTTCACCCGGCGCGCGATCGACATAATTCACTACCACCACATTTACGTGACGCGGGTTGGGACTCTCCCCAATTGTTTGTGGAGCAACACGATCACCGAGTAAGTAGCCGTCTGAGCCGACATAGCCGTCTTCAGTGTTTAGTGCGGCAACTGCATAGTAGAATGTGCCACTTCCGCCGGTCTCCTGGGTAAGCAAGAACACCACATCATCACGGCCATCATCGTTAAGGTCAGTCACAAATTCATTGCCAAAATAACGAGTGACTGTTTTTGATTCAGCATTGGAACCTGTGTCCGTTTCGGCAATACCGTTTTTAAGCATCACGTTCTGTCCATCAATACTGTATTCTATATTTTTATAATCAGAAGCAGTAACTACCGGTGCCTGAGCAGTATCGTCTTTTTGTAATCCGTATAGCATAAAAGCACCCCCAAGTAGCACTACTGCTGCGATAGCAAGGAGGATATTTTTGTGTTTTGAGTGGCGCATGAACATAGTATGTAGGGGTTAGATTATAAGAACACTTCAGTGCTGATTATAGCAAGGGTTTAGTGGCAAGGTCGGTCCTTGAAAAAATGTGTGGCGAGTTAAGATAGTTTTGCTAAGAAGCGGTATATCACGAGCGGTACCCAGATTAAAAAGCTGGCTAAGCCAATTATAAAAAAGGTTACGGGAATTTTCTCAAATGAAACCGGTTCCAGCCAAATCATAGCAAGCACAGAGACGGCACAAATGAGCATTGCGCTCCAAAACATCCATAAGCTTATTTTTTCAGTCATTACCTAACCATACCCCTCGCCTTGCCTATAGGTTACGTACCGTTTACAGATCCTTAGTTTGTTATGATACATAACATGGATATATTCCACGCATGGCACACTATGCTCAATATGCCAAAACATGATGAGGCGTGGCACAGGAAAGATATGGCGGATGAGCTGGCTGAATATAAAGAAGCGCACGGCTTAATAGATACATGGAGTGAATTGTCTGATGTTGTGTATACCTATACTCGTGCAAAATGGTCTAACCATACCAACATCATTTTTCCTTTTTCAAAATTATCCTTTTATATAGGCGCGCTGTACATGTTTCCAAAGTACACTTTGCGTTGGAAATTTTTTCAAAAACTCGGTTATCAATTTGATAAAAATTTAAACATTCGTGAAGTACGCAACCCAAAGAAAATAGAAAAACTAAAAACGATTGCTGAAGCATACGACTTAGACACTGAAGAATTCGTTAGTGCTGCAAAGAGACTCATGCGTTATTGGTTTTTTCTTAAATAAATACCCTGTCTCACGGTCGGTCCTTGAGACAGGTGGGAAAGGGTGCGTTGTGATACGATACGTAGAGTTAGTAGTATTCTTTAATTCACTTGTTTTAAAATTATGATACAGAAAATAAGCCTCTTTCTTACCCTTTGTTTACTTGTTGTGACCGCACTGCCAAGCACCGCCCTGGCAGCACAGTTTGAAGTAGGTGAACAACCATCGCTTCCCACTGGCGCCATTATTGATGACGTCTACATGGCAGGAGGCAATGTGCATTCTGCAGCGGATATAACCGGTGACCTGGTTGCCGGTGGCGGTAATGTACTTATCGATGGTTCCATTTCTGAGGACTTAATAACTTCTGGAGGTTCAGTGACCATCACTGGCGCTGTTGGCGACGACCTGCGTGTTGCCGGTGGTGCAGTAACTATTACCGGTGCTATTGGCGGTGATGTGGTGGCGGGTACCGGGCAACTACACATCAGCGGTGAAGGCATCGGCGGCGATCTTGTATGGGGCGGCGGTATGTTGCAACTCAACGCACCGGTTGCCGGTAATGTACGCCTCGGTGGCGGTGAAGTAATTATTAATGCACCTATTGAAGGTAGCGTAGAGTTTTACGGTGACACACTTATTCTCGGCAGCGATGCGTCTATCACTGGCACCTTGACCTATCAATCACCAAACGAAGTGATTATGAAAGATGGCGCAGTAGTAAACGGAGAGATCTCCTACGAACAAACAACACCTAAAGACATGGTTGATGTTTCAACGGTTGCCACTATTTTCTCTGTGGTGACACTTATTGCCTTCTTAATGTGGTTAGTCGCCGGTCTGGTGATTGGTCTTGTGTTCCGTCGCTACACCACCACTGTTGTGACACACGCCCTTACGCGTCCTCTCGCATCTCTTGGGTATGGATTGAGTGCCGCTATCGTGCTCCCTATTATCTCCATTATCCTCCTCTTCACTATCATTGGTTTACCGTTTGCAGGTTTAGGCTTGATTGCCTTTGCTGGACTCATGTTGATGGGCGCTATTCTGACTCCGATTGCACTTGGCAGTTTGCTAATGAAATGGACTGACCGCCAACCTGAATATGTGGTGAACTGGAAGAGTATTCTCCTTGGTGTTCTGGTGTATATGCTTCTTGGTTTTGTTCCATTCATTGGTGGATTAGTGCAGCTCATTCTTACCATCATGGTGATTGGTGGCATCGTGAAGCTCAAGCTTGATATTGCTAAGGAATGGTAATACAAGGGGTGTAAACGACATCACACTTCCCTATTTACACTAAAAATAGCGAGGTCGGTCCTCGCTATTTTTAGTGGTTATGTATAAAAATTTCTCAAGACCAGTCCTTGAGATTTTTTTTGTTTTAAGGGGTTAGGTGTGTTTTTCTAAGAAGTGGTCAAAGGCCATCTTTCGAATGGTGTCTCCCTCAGCTGTAAGACTGTGACCGCTTGATTGGGCGATGACCAGCTCTGCATTATTCATTTTTCCGGCGAGTTCGTATGCTTTCTGCAGCGGGCAGAGTATGTCGTAGCGGCCATGCACTATCACTGCCGGTATGTCTGCGATCTTATCGACGTTGTTGAGAATATAATTGTCCGGAATGAACTCATGATTCATTTCATAGTGAAGGAAAATGCGCACTGATGCGATATCGTCTTCAGTCACCTCTTCAGGGTCCTGGTATGATACGGCGGAAAGTGTTGAGAATAAGTTTCCTTCCCAGTCTTGCACCTCTGCGGCAAGTTCTCTTTGCTGTTCCGGAGTCGCCTCATCAAACGCTTTGAGTATGTCCTTGTTCTGCGATTCCACGTTAATGTTGAAGCGCTCAAAGAACTTCATGCGTTTCTCCCACACATCAGGCATAAGACGCGCGACACCCTTGGTGTCTTCCATACACCAAGCAATTGAATCGCGGTCTGCAAGGAATACTGCGGTAATCAAAATGCCACGTACCTTCTCTGGGTGTTTAATGGCATACAGCAGTGCCAGTGTTGAACCCCAACTTCCACCTGAAACAAACCACTTTTCAATACCAAGCTGTTCTCTGATTCTCTCGGCGTCATGAAGAAGGTGGTCGGTAGTATTGTGTTCCAACTCCCCGCTTGGCGTGCTTTTCCCACATCCGCGCTGGTCAAAGAGAATAACGCGGTAGGTATTCAAATCATATGATTTTGCATAGCGCGGCTTGCTGCGTGAACCTGGCCCGCCATGAAAGGACAGTATCGCCGGCCCCTCAGGGTTTCCGTATTCAGAAAACGAAACAATATGTCCATCCTCCTCTGGTAGTTGGTGTTCTTTTTTCATATGTTTATGATACCAGATAACGAGGTCGGTCCTCGCTATTTTAAAAATAAACAGCTCAATGGGTTGAGCTGTTTATTTTTGTCTTATATTTATGAAATTTCTCCTATGACTCAGTACGGTTTTGCTTTTGTAGTGTGAACTGAATTTTGTAAGTATAAAAGTCGATATTAGGGGCAACAGATAACGCTCGGTGTATTTTTACATCATCCTCAAATCCAATAATAGCGCCGCGCACTGTTTGTCCTGGCTCCGCAAGTTCTTCTTTTACATAGCCCATATAACGTTGAATCTGGCCCACCACGGTGTCAGTAACTCGACCACGTTTAAGTTCTACAACTAACAGGTTCCTTTTATCTTTACTGATTGCAAGAATGTCTATAGGGCCGGTATCACTGGGGTACTGCCTTCCAACCCTTTCGCCATCTACCTCATAGATATCATATTTCTCACCAAGCTCCATGTGAGTCCAGTTATGTTCTAGGAAGTCTTCTAGATGCTTCTCTAAGGCAAATACGCTTGGGTCTTCAATTGTGGCATCGGCTGAAACGATAGTGGCTGGAGCCTTACCTTCTAGGAGTAATTTCAATTCTTCAGCATGAGCTGAAACGTTACTCACTGTTCCAATCGAACCTGCTGAATTACGTAATGATTCACTCATGTCTTCTCGAGCAATTGTTTGCTTATACCACTTAACAGGTCGACGATGCGGCAAAACCTTACCTGGGTGATATTCATAATCACCGACCACTTCTGCAATGTGATATTTACCATCACCGCTCGGAGAAAGAACAACGTCACCAACACTAACACCTTTTATAATTGTATGGAGCATCCCGCACGCTAAACCAGCCGCTACTTTTGATTTTTCTGGATTCTGCTCAATGTAAACCGGTATAAATTCTTTATTAAAATCTCGCCATGCTTCCGGGATTTTGCCATTCAAATCAATGTCTGGCAGCCAACCAGCACCAATAAAGCTCTCGTTTAGTGCGTCTTGTATGTGTGCACTTTTAGCACCCTGCATCACTCTGTAGTAGCTTTTCATAATTCCCATTGTATCACTGGGTTATTTTCTACCACTCAAAAATATCTACAATATCTTTAATTGCTTCGCGGATGCGATTAACCACAGACTTATGCTCCATGAGTCGAGGGCGTTCTGGCAAGCGCTCGACAATGTCTTCACCACTTGGAAGTCGGTCTGTGTATAGATACTCACCAATTAAAACCTCAACATCTTCCATTGAGATGTTTTCAGTTTCTGTGAGGTGTCGCAATGTTGTAGAGCGTTCACTTGCCCAAAATTCAGAAAATGCAGCTTCAACATCTTCAGAGCGTGATACTTGAGGAAGATTTTCTTCAATAAACTTCCTTACTAAGTCTTTCTTCTTACGAAGGTTTACGTCACGATCGAATACTTTCAAAATATCTTCTGTCTTCTTAGCTCGCGCTGCATCAGAAGTAATGTTCTTTAGGCCAGCAATGAGTTGGATGATGTAGTCGAAGTTAACAAGATCTCGAACGGTTAGCTCAAGCTCAAAATCAATTTGATCAAGAATTGATTCTTTTTCCTTATCTATTGTTTTACTTTCAGCATATATATCAAGGTACTTACTCTGATAGTCATAGAACTCTTGTTCTGTAATACCAAGGTCATCAAAAGAGAATTCGGCAAAAGTTTCTAGCGACGATTTGATACGAAGCAGATCACGAAATGACTGAACAAAGTCCGCTTTCTCTTGCTCGCCTTGCAGAGAATCAACGGAGTCTGGATTCGTTACTTTTTCTCGAAGCTCATCTAACTTTTCTTTAAATTCTTTCTTCTGCTCCTCATAAGGCTTTTTAAACACTACCTCCTTCGCATTCTCATCACCGTAAAGGGCCAAGGCCTTGTCGGTCGCTTCCTTAAGGTTTCGGAATGAAACAATATTGCCGTGCGGCTTATCGGAGTTCAAAAGACGATTGGTTCGAGAATAGGCCTGAATGAGTCCGTGATAGCGCAAGTTCTTGTCTACATAGAGCGTATTGAGCCGTTTGCTATCAAACCCGGTCAGGAACATATTCACTACTAGAACTAGATCTACTTGTTTGTTTTTAATTCGCTTCTGGATATCTTTATAGTAATCATAAAACTTATCCGTACTGTAGTTCGTGCTATAGATAGCGTTGTAGTCTTTAATACAATTCTCTAGAAAATCACGAGAATGCTGATTCACGCTAACGCCTTCCGTTTCCAAAGGATCATTATCTAAGTCTGCATTCTCATCATCAGACTCATTGGCATGATAGGTGAAAATAGTAGCAATCTTCATATCCTCAGGGGCCCTTTCTTTAAATAGTGTGTAGTAGCGCTTGAGAACATCAATGCTGGTTACTGCAAATAGAGCGTTGAATTTTCCAGCCTTTGTTTTCTTTTTCCAGTCGTGGAGTACGTAGTCGGTGATTTTTTCAAGACGATCCTGGCTTTCAAGCACTTCCTTCGTATCAATTCCCTCCACCATTGCGTCTGAAAAAATGTCTGCATCAAGTACGTCGGGATCTTTTTGCTTATATTTACCAACATATTCTACTGAGAACCCGAGTACGTTGTTATCACTAATAGCGTTGGTGATGATGTATTTATGTAAACAATCAGTAAAGACATCTTTAGTTGTAACCTTGCCAATATGATTCTCCGCAAAAATAGGTGTGCCAGTAAAACCAAACAGTTGTGCTTTATTAAAGAAACTTTTAATACGTGTGTGTGTTTTCCCAAATTGACTTCTGTGGCACTCATCAAAAATAATCACTACCTTTTCATCCTTTAGATATTCAAATTGCTTCAAATATGGCCCTCTCCCAATCGCAATATCAAGCTTTTGGATAGTAGTAACAATGAGCTTGCGATTTGGATCGGCTAACTGCTTCACTAGAGCACTAGTATTATTTGTGCCATCAACTGAGCCATCAGAAAATGAATTAAACTCTTCAGTGGTCTTAATGTCTAAGTCCTTACGGTCTACCACGAACATTACTTTCTTAATATCAGGATTTCGGGCAAGAATCTGGCTAGTCTTGAATGCTGTCAAGGTCTTCCCCGCCCCGGTTGTGTGCCAGATGTAGCCATTCTTATTTGATTCATTTACCTGCTTCTCCAAGGCTTTCACTGCGTAATACTGATATGGCCGGAGCACCATTGGTATTTGTTCTGCCTCTGCTAATACTGTATGCTCCGCTATCATTTCTGATACCGCACACTTCTCTAGGAAAATATCAGTGAAATCTTCAAGCTTGGTGATTTTCTTATTATCGACATCAGTCCAATAAAAGGTCTGCTCGAATGTTTGCTTTGGATTATTAGAAAAGTACTTAGTATTTACGCCATTGGAGATGACAAAGATCTGTACGTATTCAAAAAGCGTGCCCGTAAATGAATGTTTGTGGTATCGCTGTATTTGATTAAACGCTTCCTTCATTTCAATACCGCGACGCTTTAGTTCGATCTGAACTAGAGGTAGTCCGTTAATTAATAGCGTTACGTCATAACGATTCTCATACTTGCCGACTTGTGTGATTTGCTGGGTTACCTGATACTCGTTTTTGCACCACTGGTCCATGTTGAAGAACTGAATCCAGATAGTGGTTTCATCGTCACGCTTTAGGGAGAAACGGTCACGCAGGGTCTTGGCTTTATGGAAGCGGTCACCTTTCATGAGATAATTCATGATGCGAGACCACTCATCATCTGAGAATGTGGTGTTGTTAAATTTCTCTAGTTGGGAACGGAGGTTAGCTTCAAAAGCAGCAGATTCTTCGACTACAACCGGCTCAAACCCCAAGCGCGTTAATCGCTCGATCAGTGATTTTTCTAGTTGTGCTTCGGATTGATGGGTCATGTTGTTGTTGAAAGGTTATCGTCAATCCACTTGAAAATAACTTCAAAGCTTTGTACTGCCTCATTAGACAAGTTTTCTTTCTTAATTTCTTCTCGCTCTACCTTAGAAGCAAACTCTCTAGCAAACAATATTTTTCTCCTACCAATGATTGTAGAAGGTTTTCGTTTATCATCAGTTTTAATCTTTTTATCAACCAGAGAAAAGTCCTTAACTGTAAACAAATTTTCAATTTCGCTTTTAGATATCAGCTTAATTTTCTTGTTTGTCTCATTATCATCACCATTAAAAATTCGCTCCTTTAAATCTTCTTTTGTCATTTTTGGATTCTCACCATTGTCCATAACAAGCAACCAATCTAAGCCATAGCCTATACAAAAAGATATAAGGTGATAAATATGGTTTCCTTTAATGCCAATACCTGGAACAAACTTGTAGTCAATTTCTTTATCAAGGATTTTTGCCATTGATTTGAAATACCAAAAATCAGACAGACCTTCTAGTAATACATTCTTTCTAGAAAGAACAGAGAAGTCCTTAAGTGGCTCTAAGCCCATTGCTTCTGCAATAGGTTGCAATGCCTCTTGTTTGTAGGTCGTATCTAACTTGGTGGTAGTCAATCCTTCAACAATGGTTCCATTGTCCTTGGTATTTATAACTAGTCCAATATTATAAAGCAATTCTGTGTTAATTAGCGAAGGAGAATGAGTTGAGTAAATTACCTGGTGGTTCTTTTTAATCAATTCGTCGAACACGTTCAGTATGTCTTTATGTGCTTTAACATGGAGGTGCAATCCAGGTTCGTCATACAAAATAACTCGCTTTCGGCCGTGTTCCATTGATTTAAGCTCCAACCACGCAGATAAAAACCAAATCATTCCTTTGCTTCTTTTTCTCGGCTCTAGAAGCACATTATCTTTTGTTTCTATATAGAAAAATACAGTTGGAACGGCCTGACTGTTTACACTTTCATTGTTTATTTGAAATTTTATATACAAATCACCCTCTGAGTATATTCTTTGTTTCCATGCTTTTTGGAATTTAGTAGACAATTTCGTTACATTAGTGGATGTCACAGATGTCTGGTGACTGTTCGACAATTTAGATATCGAAACAAAATCCTTATCTAGCAACTCTTCGAGATTTTTAACGGCATTGTATCCTTCTGCTTCCGTATTTCTTGATTCAAGGTCTGAGATTTTTATTTTATCTGGCAACAAATCGCTGAAAGCGTTAAACAAAACAATTTCAGGAGAGATACCAAAAAATACTTCTGCAACTTCTTTTTCCTTTCCTTCTAAATCTATCCAGGGAGTTTTGTTCTTAACCTCCTTTCCATCGGTGTTCGTTTCAACAACCTCCTTATTTTTGATAGCACCTCGAACGATACCGAAAACAGAGTCCGTTAACGACATCTCTAAAGTATTTGATTCAAGATTGAATTGTTTTGTAATTGTGTATTCTTTTACTGATTTTAGTTTACCTTTATCAAAAAAATCATCCTCATCGCCAATTGAAAAAGTTTTGCGAAATTTCTTAATTAGAGAATTAGCCAAATCATCAGAATCATCCACTAAGTAAGTACACGAGATTTCCTGTGTAAAATTTTCTGCCTGCTCTTCTTCAAAATTTAATGAATCCCTTTCAAATTCTTCACTTTCGTAGGCATTAAGTGCTTCTAGTATTGAACTTTTCCCTGATTCATTTTGCCCAGCCAATACAAACATACTCTCAGAAAAGATAATATCTCCTGAATCTTTTATGCTCTTATAATTTTTAATTGAAACTTTTTTTATCATAGTATTTCTACACAAACATTTTTTGAAGCAGCCCCTTTTTCCAAGCTTCTGCTTTTTCAATTTGCTTGGACTTTGCAGTGATTAACTCATCAATATCCGATAGAAAGTTAGCAATTCTTTTCTGCTCGTCAACACTTGGCATTGCAATTTCGACCCTTACAAAATCATCAGGCTTTACTGCCATTCTTTCGTAAACAGTTCCTTCTTCAAACCGTCTTGCTTTGTTAATAAAACTTGAATGAGTTAAGTAATATCCAACAAAATCAATATCCTGTTCGGTAATTTCATATGTTATGTAAATAGGAGAGAATATTCCGTCACCTAGTCTGTTAATATCTATTACATTGAATTTTAAATTGGCTGGGTTGTAACATAAATCATTTAGTCTAGTGATTTTGTATTTTTTTGATTTATCATCTTTTACTAAGAAATCCCTATGGTAACGTTCCGACTTTGGAACCACACCTGCTGTAGTTAATGAGATATGAGGATACCCGTTTCCTTTGGTTGAATATTCTTTCCTCTCTTTGAGAAAGTGACCGACAGGCATTTTTTGCCACTCAGGGAAGTATTTCCCGTCTTCATCCTTAAATCGCACTTCTTGCGAGAAGATTTTTTGCATTATTCCGCGCTTGTATTCTTCAAGTTTTTCTTTTTGGGTTTTGAATGATTTGATTAGTTTATCTACACTCTCTAAGAAATTAGCGATTTGTGCTTGCTCATCTACTCCTTTTGGAAAGTGAATTGGAGATGCTGATACAAAGTCCCATTCAGCTCTTGGCATTTTTGAGCCAGCACTTACATTTGCAAAATAGTTAAATCTAGAGCCTTGTATAAAATAAAACAGAAATGAAGGCTCTACTTTTTTTGTTTTAAAAACCCATATTTCAGTAGTACATACACCATCAGATTTTGCATGTACGAATTTTCTTAGATAGGGTCGTAATTTTCCATACAACACATCGCCCAATTGGTATACATTTTTAATACTCTTTAGTTCTTGGGTTGGGATATATTTAATAACCTCGCCTGTATCCTTTTCGATGCTTTCTAGCTCTATTGAGTGAGGATATTTTTTTGATTTCTGGGGGTCAAATTTCTCTTTACCAAGTTTAACTACATCGCCAAACTCGTATATACTCCACTCGCCTAAAAATCCAGGGAACCGCAGTTCGGGTGTATTCTTTTTTGTAGTCGCTGTATTCATAGTTAAATTAAAACGGTTTTTTTATACCCAACTCGTTACAGAATTCGACAATAGCTTTTTCAAGTTTCTCTTCACCTGCTTTTAATTTATTCAGCTCTTCTGCGATAGTATCAATATCGACAGGGTTTTCTTCCTCAAATGTATCTATGTAACGGGGGATGTTTAAATTGAAGTCGTTTTCTCTGATTTCATCCAGTGACGCGTTGTGAGAATATTTTTCAACCTCCTTACGATTTTTATAAGTGTCAAAAACCTTAACTATGTCTTTATCTTCTAAGTGGTTTTGATTTTTTCCTTTATAAAATTCTCTCGATGCTTCAATAAACAAAATGCTGTCATCTTTTTCACGGCACTTCTTGAATACGAGAATAGTCGCGGGAATTGTCGTTCCATAAAAAAGATTTTGCGGAAGACCAATAACCGCATCGAGATAATTTAATTTCTCAACGATGTACTGACGAATAGTTCCTTCTGCCCCCCCACGAAATAGTGCGCCATGCGGCAATACCACCGCCATGGTGCCGTTATCAGCCAAGTGATGAAGCATGTGGGTTACAAAAGCATAATCCGCAGCGCTTTTTGGTGCCAGGCGGCCATATTGTGTAAAGCGATCATCTTGAGCGAGTATTGGGTCAGTATCACCTTTCCATTTAGCGGAGAATGGCGGGTTGGCCACAATAACCTCTGCTTGTAAGTCAGAGTGCTGATCATCTCTAAGCGTATCGCCTTGGCGAATATCAAAACGATCAAAGCGCACATCATGGAGAATCATGTTCATCCGAGCAAGGTTGTACGTAGTCTGATTAAGCTCTTGTCCGTAGTAGTGCTTGATTTCTGCGTAGTCAGAAAGACGCAAGAGTAATGAGCCAGAACCACAGGTGGGGTCATAGGCAGATTTAATAGTCTTCTTGCCTTCTGTGACAATCATAGAGAGCAAGCGCGATACCTGAGCTGGTGTATAAAACTCACCACCTTTCTTTCCAGCACCAGCTGCAAATTCACCAATTAGATATTCGTATGCGTCACCGAGTAAATCGCTTTTGCTATCTGCTAGTTTAAAGTCGATACCAGCCAAGTGAGAGAGAACTTCTACTACAGTGTCGTTCTTATCTTTTTCAGTTCGTCCAAGCTTACTTGAGGACAGGTCTACATCATCAAACAAGCCTTTGAAGTCGTCCTCACTATCGGTACCCATTGCAGTGCGTTCAATGGTGTCAAGAACGTTTTGAAGGTCTTCGAGAATAAAGGTATCATTCTCATTAATCTCACCCTTCCCTTTCGTTACGAGGTATGAAAACAGTTCCTGCGGGCGAAGGAAAAAACCAAGATGTTCAATGGCGAGATCTTTAATTGCACCAAGCTGCTCTTTACCTTCTTTGGTGCTTGGGTTGATATCAGCGTATGCAAAATCTTCACGAGCGAGAAGTTTTTCATTTACATACAGCTCTAGTTTTTCTGAAAGGTATTTATAGAAAATAAACCCAAGAATATACACCTTATACTCATCCGCATTCATACGACCGCGGAGTGTATTAGCAACAGCCCACAACTGTTTTTCAAGAAGTTTCTTTTGCTCTTCCGTCATTATTCTTCAGTATACCCCACATGAAAAACACGCTCTACTCCCCTGTTTCGCGCTGTATGAGCGCGACTGTTTCTTCTAAAGTGGAATCTTCGCCGATTATGATTTCGCCGGGTACATCCAGATAATTCTTCGGTTGGTACCACGATTTCATTTCTTCTTCGCCGAATTCATCTGCTACGGATTTTGTCTTATGTCTTCTGATTGTTTCCTCTAAGGGAACATCGATATAGAACACCCTTACAGGACAGTGAGCGCGTTCCATCAGGCGCATTAATACTTCTTTGTATTTAGGTTTTGAGAGAATGCCCTCAAGAATGACTGTGTAGCCTTTCTCTAGGCAGTAGGTAACCGTTTGTTCTAATAGACCAATAATATCCGTATTTTCCTGTGAATCTTTCTCCATTAAGATACCGCGGCGCAGGGCGTCCTGGCCGACAACCGCTACTTTTCCGTTGAGTTTTTCCCGTAGGCATTCTGCTACGGCACTTTTCCCGGAGCCTGAGTTCCCGCGTATGATGATGAGTTTTTGGTTATTCATAGTTAAAGACCTATCTTTTACTCTTTATCATCCTTTAAATCCAGTGCACTGCGAAACACTACCTTTTTAAAATCTTTGTCTTCAACGTGCGCTTCAGCCTCGTGCGGCGGAACCCACGCTATTTTTCTGACATGGCCGGCTGGGTCTTCGGTAAAATCTCCCTCGGGAACCACGTTACACCTATACACCAAACGATAGTGGCGGATATCTCCTGAAGGGCTCATGACCTTTTGATAGGCAATCGGCGCGTAGTCTACTACGGCGCAGTTTGTTTCTTCCCGCACTTCCCTATGAAGCGTCTCCTCAATAGATTCCCCCGGCTCGCGCGTGCCGCCGGGGATGCTCCATATATTCCACTTAGTGAGATGTACTAGCACTATTTGACCGTTATGCAGGCACAAGGCGTGGGCTTTTATTTTTAACTCGTCCGGTATGTCGTCAAAATTGTTAGCAGCGACATGGTGAATATCGCACCGCTCTCCTCTATATGTGATTACTCCTTTGAAGACTTCTGGTTTCTCGTTGGGAATATCTGAGTTTTTCATGAACTTTATTTCCAGTACCCTAAGACGCACGCTTCTACTCCAACCGGTTTACCCTTCTTTGCAAACAAAATGACGGAATCCCTATCAACAATATATTTTTTAGTATTATCTTGTGCAAAACAAGTGCCTTTTTTCAGCTCTTCAAAATCATCAAAATTTTTAGTGAGCTCAAAGTCTTCAACATCTTTCATTACAACACGATAGACAAATAGGTGTTTTTGTTTTCTTTCTGTTCTCTCAGTTGAGACAGAAATAGCTCCGTTGTATTTGAGAAATTTATAGAGTGAATCTTTTGCAAGCCCAGTATACGATTCACTGTCCTCTGTATATCCACACTCCACACACACTCCCGGCTTGTTTTGGTGCAACATGTATCCTTCTGTTGCTCCTGGTTCAATTTCATCCCAACCTGTTGAGATTATTTCAAAATCTAACTCTTTAACAAAATCTGAATCGAGGCCTCCGTGGATTACAAAAGGTGTCGTATTTTTTGTATTACTCGCGTGAATATCTAAAAGAGTGTCTGACTTATCAAGAATAGGTAAAAGCTCCCTAGCAATACAATCTTCATAGGTTTGACCATTGTTACCTTCAATAAAACACCTGTTAAGGTTTTTTTCTATGAATCTAGTATTTTGTTTTATTGCTTTAGTATTAGCAAAAACAAAGTAGACGGTCCCATTTTTTATATCAACCTCTTCTAGTACTTCATTTACAGCATCTATCCCCACCCTTTCATTACCATGCACACCACAAAAAACAGCGAGTGTTTTCCCTGGATTCTTTCCTTGAATCATTATAATTTTAGGACCATTTTCCATGCTCCAAAGTATACCAAAACCATACGAAATAAGGGCCGATTGTGTTTTTATAGTATTCTAATAGGGTTATGCTTGGACAGAAAATAGCCATGTACATAAACATCTTTTTGTTTATCGTATTGATACTTGTGCTTGTAAGTATATTTTTGCGTTGGAACGCAGTGCCTTTTTCGGTAAGTCCGCTCTCGCGGGAACATTTTGTTGCCACGGAATCAGAACAATTAGCATTATTTTATGAGCTTGAGCCGGGAGATGAGGTAGTGGATGAGTACCCGTGGCTGCCCAAGACGGCGCGGCAAACTATAACCAAAGATGGGTTTAATGAACGTTTCGAATACACAGTAAAAAAACCAAAAGATGTGTTCCGCATCATGACGCTGGGCGATTCATTCACGTACGGTATGTATGTAAACACTGAAGAGAACTATTCTGAGCAACTTGAGGATATGCTTAATAACTCATGCCGAAGTGATGGACAACGGTTTGAAGTAATAAACGCGGGAGTACCCGGCTATGACGTTGCGTATACAAGTGAACGTCTTAAAAACAGAGGAGCTCAGTATGAACCGGATCTTTTTGTGTGGTACTTAAACAATCCATTCCATAAATGGAACGAGATTGTTATACACCTAAACAACGAATGTGCTAACAACACCCCTGAGGAAGAATACAACAGTGTGCAGCCTGATGGGTCTGTAATACATACCTGCTCTATCCAGGTAGGACAGGAACTGGAAAAACGTAAAAGTTTTCAGGACATCATTGACTACCAGTCGGGTTATTTATTGACTACGATTGATGCGATAGCCGGCCAGTGGGTATTATTTGCCGATATTCAAACACATAGAGAAAACAATGAACTGCTTAACGAGGTTGCAGCACAGAACGATCGAGTTTATTTTCTTGAAGACCCGGTTGATATATACAGCGACACACGCTATCGAATCCCCGACGGACATCCGAGCCCTGCCGGCCACGTAAAAATAGCTGAGGACATTTTCAACTATCTTACTGACAATAGACTTATTGCGTGTGATACGTCTGGTGCACAACGTTACGATTAATTCTTCAACTCAATGCATGTAACCGGTAATAGTACCTAACAGTGCGCAATAGCAATCTGCCGCCACCCTAGATCAAGCTGTATAAAAGAGCTCCAAAATACATAATACACATGGCATACTGGTAATATGAAAAGCAATAAACATACACTATATATATCTACTGTGTTATTAGGTCTCTTTGTTTTTACTATTCCTTTTACTACACACGCACAAGAATACTACGAGTGCCAAGTTTCAGTTAAAGCATCAATGCGCGATGACGTTACGTGTCGTGATTATTTAAATTTTACACATCGTTGTCAGATTTATGACAAAAAATACTCAGGCTCTGGTGTGCCTAACTTTTGTTCTAGCGAGTGTCTGAATAGAAGCGACATACCCCGTGTGTGTGCAGATGTTATTGTACAGCGCTCAAATAACCCAGAGGCACATGAAAAAAGAAATGCTATAGAAAAAGAAGGTAAGGATCAAATAGAGGACCAACTTGGTGTTGATATTGATCAGTTCATGGGCACCGATATTGAAAAAGAAGTTCGTAACAGATTAGAGGGAATAGAAAACGAAATCAATACTGAGGACGGTATTGATTCTGGCGAGATTCAATACATTACCAAAAGAATAGTAGCAGTTATAAGAGATATTTTGGGAGAAAAAGTAGGGGGTGTAATTACCGGAACAAAAGAAAAAATTGGAAATTTTGGAAATACAATAAAAAATAATATACCGATAATTGGAAACGCTGGAGACGATGAACTCACAGAGGAGGATTTTGAAGACCACAGCATAGAGGCAACTGGTTTTAATGAATTTCGTACAGAAAAGTGGCCGGATGACGATGGCACAAAAATAGCCAAAATAGTTGATCCATACGGCATTGAACGGTATACATCCGATGGAAAACATTTTTATGATAACGCATATGATGCTGCGCATTCACAGGAAGGTTTCAGTAATATGGTGAACACCGTTGGCGACGCATGGGAAGGATTCACTGGTATATTCTCATTCCGCACAAAATTGAAAGATGGAGATAAAGAACTTCAAAGAGAAATTGCTCGTGAAGTTTTAAACGATGCACAAAACCAACGAGAAAAAGATATTGAGAAGGCATATGAAAAACTGAGTGGCCAAATAAAAACACCGACACTTGGCAACGTGCCTGCAAAGGCAGTTATTGAGGTTGCAAAAGAAGCAAGTGCAACTGATTTTGCCGGAGGAGCGCTACTTTATATTGAACAAAGAGAAGAAGGGAAATCTCCAGCAACTATAAAAACAAATCTCTCAGAAGAACTTTCTGAAGGGTACGGCACTTTTGGTAGAGGAGTCTCGCTTTCTACAACAAACAAAGATGCACCGGCAGTGTTGTTTGCGCGGTACGAAGAGACATATCAGCGCTACTTGCTCGCAAAAGAGTTTGGACGAAAAGAGTAATATCCAACACCGCTAACGCGGCGATACTTACGAGAGCAACCATGTTCCAATAAGGTAACTGATCGTAGCGACTGAACCACTGAGCACTGCGCCCCACGCCATATCAACCACTGTCACTAAAATAGGCCAATCTTTTACCACCGCTAAGTTTGTGAGGTCGTACGTTGCGTACGCAATAAACCCAAAGAACGCCCCAAGCATCACGGCGCGCATCAGTGAACCAGATTCAAGCGCCGGGAGTACCGCAAATACCAAAATACCAACAATAAACAGTAGGTAGAACACTATTGCTGCTACCCAATTCACCTCCCCCATTAAAAAACCAATTTGATTGCTATAGAAGTTTTTTGCAATCACTCCCAACCACACCATGTCGATAAGAAAAAATACCGGGATCGTGAGCGCGTAGAGTGAGATAATTTGTATGATAGTCATATAAATACTATAGCAAACAAACCAAGCCGCTTTTATTTTTTAGATACTACGTAAAAAATTAAGGCAATACTTATGCATTACTCCTTATCTTTCTTCTTCTTTGCGCTTGTATACATAGCAACCCCGATAGCGACGCCGATGGCAATACCTACACCAACATTATCCATACCTACTCCCAACAGAACGCCGATAGCAATCCAAACACCGAGTAGTGATTCAGGTTTTTGCATCTGCTTTTTCTCCCATATGTAAAACTTTTTTAAAAAATTCATACACTGAGTATAGCAAAGATTGAGGGTTGAAGTTGGCGATTAGGAATCTTACTACTGACTCGTTACATAATTATTTAATTGCTTTTTGGTAAATTATAGTAAGATTAATTTATATGAATTCCGAAAGACCTGATGACCTTGAAGGCAGTAATGATGAAAGAACTCAATCTGGCCGACTCACTACGCATAAGAAGGTTATAGAAAAGAACCCCGGAGAAGATAAGGAGAAAGCGCCTGCTTCAATAGAAGAAGCACAACCTGAAGATGCCCGATCAATCACAACACTTCTGTATAAAACGTGGATGGATACTTATCCAAACGAAGAGTTAGGGATTACTGAAGAACAAATAGAGGAATATTTTGCTCATCGTCTTTCAGAGGAAGGGATACAGAGTATGGCAAGAGGTATTGAACGGATACCGCCAAATACAAAAATGTATGTAGTGAAAGTTGATAATGAAATAGTTGGTGTGGCTCGTGGTGCAACCTATGATGACAACAATACATTACACTCACTTTACATAGATCCTGACCATCAAGATAAATCTCTTGGGTATCTTTTGTTTTCAAAAATACAAACAAGCTTAGATAGCAGTAAAGATACATACCTTGGTGTCGCAACATATAATCAGAAAGCTATTGATTTCTATACACGACAAGGTTTTGTACCAACAGGAAAAGTAAAGGAATATAAAAAACCTCCACACATTCCAGAAATGGAAATGGTGCTGAAAGCTGACGCTAGTCAAGAGACTGAAGAGTGAGGTTTCCGCGACCAAGAATCTTACTTAAGTACGAAAGTTGGCAGTGGATGTCTTGTGATAGGGAGTAAACAGTGTAAAATAATTTTCCACATTAGGGATAATTTGGGTACTTATTTTTGATATAATACGTTTATATGGCAGATGCACGTACGTATCGTGATAGAGCTGAATATCTAAAGAAAGCAGTTACAGAACGAAGAAGAAAGTTGCGACGAATGGCTATTGAATATGGTGGCGGTAAATGTAATTTATGTGGGTATAAAAAATCCATCTATGCACTCACCTTTCATCACAGAGATCCAACTCAAAAAGATTTTGGGCTATCCGCTCGCGGCCTTACACGTTCCTGGGAGAAGATTAAGAAGGAAATTGATAAATGCACTTTGCTTTGCGCAAATTGCCATGCAGAGGTGCATGAAGGGCTTGTAGAGATGTAAAACCATCCCCACTACTCCCTACTAATTGGGTCGAAATTAACTACCTTAATATGTTTAAGAATTCTTCCTGGGCTTGAGTTGCATCTCGAAGTATATTTTCTAGAAAATCACCATAGGCACTAAAAGATTTATTGAGGTAAGGTATTGGGTTTTGTGTTGGGTTTGGATACCTATCTAGAAAATCTCCAACGGGGGCTTGGCTACCCGCATAAAGTATCGTCAAACCAACCTGCGAATACTTTTCTCGCAGGTTCATAAATTTTTGCATTTTATTCTGATCTAATTGATCTAGTAGCCTACCAAGATTTACCCCCACAATCATCTCAGTGCAATCAAGTAAGAGTCTAAAATTATCATGTAAACTTTTAGTTTTAAACTTAAACCACCTATGGGCATAAGTTTGTTGGAACTGCTCCCATGTATACAAATAAATATTAGTATTTTGGGCAGAAGCTATGGCTCCTGGCTGAAAACCTTGAGAAGAGATTATAATTCCAAAATTTACCCCGACATCATGTATAACTGTTCTTAAGTCAGCAACAACTGATCTTGAAACTGGGCGTTGCCAATTTTTGCATTCGCAAATATAAATTGTATTAGGTTCAGAAGATATATCTGTCGCACACACATCTACCTGCACAGGCCCTCGAACCGTTTGTAAATTTTTTGAATGTTCAGTTTCATATCCAATATCTAAAAATACTTGTGAAACTTTCATCTCTAAATCTAACCAATCTTTTATTGGCTCAAAGAAAATCATATAAAAATTGTAGCATTGCAATTTTAATTCTGTCTTTTGCACTATTTTTCTTTGCTCCGCGAGTAACTCAGGTTGCCCGCGGTCGCATCCTCGGAAATGAAAAAGCCCCCAGAAGGGGCTATTCATTTCACTCGTATGCTCCGCATGCTGAACGAAGTTAGAACCTGCATCTAGGGGTTAATTGACTCAGAAATCGATGTGATTGGAGTAATTTGGTAAGATATAGATATGAGTCAGGTAAATTCAATTCCGTTCACAAATGATTCTCAAGCCAGATGGAAATTGGCGGAGCATATAAATACAGAAATCAAACCGCCCAAGCAACTTTTGAAATGGGTTGGAAATAAACAGAGATACGCAACACAAATAGTCTCTCAATTCCCACACGAATATAATCGATACATAGAACCATTTGTTGGATCTGGGGCTATTCTGGCAACTGTAGCGCCCAAAAAAGGTATTGCCGGAGATACAATGTCACCTCTAATCGAAATGTGGGATCTGTTGAAGAACGACCCAGAGTCGATCTACAAGCACTATGAAGATTTGTGGCAACAATTCCAACAAGAAGACAGAAAAACTGTATATAAAAAACTACTTGATTCATACAACGATAACCCGAACCCTTTGGATTTAGTGTTTATTACAAGAAGCTGTTATGGAGGAATTGTACGATTCACAAAACAAGGTCGGATGAGCACTCCTCTCGGACCCCATAATCCAATTTCACCAGAATCGTTCTACGAACGTATGTATCTATGGAGACA
The DNA here is from genome assembly GCA_045401115.1 of Candidatus Phycocordibacter aenigmaticus. Lineage (GTDB taxonomy): Bacteria > Patescibacteriota > Minisyncoccia > Phycocordibacterales > Phycocordibacteraceae > Phycocordibacter > Phycocordibacter aenigmaticus. The sequence goes on from CP174359.1 coordinate 608,401, forward strand.
GAGAATCCAAAATACAGATTTCTACAATAAATCATTCGAAGAGCTTATAGGCATGGCTAAAGAGAATGATGTTGTCTATTGTGATCCGCCATACGTAGATTCACAAAGTATCTTATATGGTGCTCAGGCATTTGATATTAAGAAAATGTGGGAAGAAATTGCTAAAGCAAAAAAACGGGGAGCATTCGTTGCTGTTTCTATTGATGGGAAGAAAAAATCTGGAAATAAAACAATAGAACTCGATATACCTGAGGGACTATTTGAGAAAGAAGTCTTTATAGAACTTGGATCTTCAATGCTTCGTCGCTTCCAAAAGAAAGATCAAACAATGGAAGGAGAAGATGTGCACGATAGACTTCTAATCACAAGTTAGTTATTTCCAAGATCTTACAATTTTAGACCACCTATCTAAAATTTCTTTACCAAAAATAACTTCATCTACAAAACCAGCATGCATCATGTCGACCATTCTACATAGATATGATTTACCGCAACTCCACCATGTGTAGTAGTCATCAACGATTAGATAATGTCCGACCTTGATGTCATCAGAAGATCGAAGATCATCAAGCTCGTAGCCATCAAGCAGAGTTTCATAAACACCATCAGCGACACGACTCCCAAACGTGGTTGTACCATAGTATTCCTTAATCTCCCATATTGCCCTTGGATTTGTAGTCGAGGGATATGCACCATCAACCCTCCTACTTAGCGTTTGTATAGGACTATCACCATTAGTAATTACTATTAGACTTCTAGGGTCATGATCGAAATCTGCATTACCCAGAGCCTTGGCTGTGAGCATATTTACTATACCCGTTAAATAAGCATGGTGACGCTTTTCTCCTTTCTGCTTATTAAGAGGGAGAGGTACATCAATCTTTGATTCAGCTCTAAGCTTATCAAAAACTTCTTTCGCTTGATCTCTATTCATGAGGTTCTTTTCTGCATTCTTGGCAAGAAAATCTGACCTAAATTTAAAGTAATCAACCAGGTCCTGTCCCTCGTTGGTAACTTTTCCGTTTTTAATGATATGACTACCATCTAAACCAATAGTTTCTAGACATTTAACAATATCCTCAGCTGAATGCTTTTTGATTTCATCACCCTTTGAGTAGCCCAACTTCATTGAAATGAGTTTTACTTGTGCCCAGAACTTTTTAGGTTTATTAGAGAATTTCTCAGACTTTTGCATTTACAAAGTATATCGAAAATGACCTTAAATGACCATGGAAACACAAAATGATAAAATGGATATATGATCACAGATTTTCCTGAAGCAAAAAAACAAGCTCAAGAAGCTCTAAACAAGGTTCTTCAGAACGAGGTGCGACAAAAGACAGTGGTCGGAAACCTTGTTAACAACAGGGTTCTATATGAGGGCGACAAAATGGGAGTTGTGCAAGAAGACGGCAAACATGAAGTGAGTGATCTTCAACATGCTGAAAGTAGCTTTACTGTTGAACATAAGGAAATTCCTGAAATGACAGGAGGAAAGCTATTAGAAAAGGTTGATGCTGTTTCGGAAGAAATGGTAAGCCAGATGGAAAGAGGTCTGTTAAATACAATGTTTGAAGCAACAGAAAAAAGTGGAAATGTCATCAAGTCAGATGGCGAGTTTTCACAAGAAATGATGCTTGCCATGCTCGAAAAGTTACCAGCCGAGTTTGAAGATGATGATCGTAACAAACCTATCAGACCGTTCATGGTGGTTAGCCCTGAACAAAGTAAGAAAATAAAACAGCTTATGGAAGCAGAGACCGAAGAAGACAGACAAGCTTTTCACGAAAAAGAGAAAGTTATCCTTGATAGAAAATACAAGGAATATATGGATGACGTTAATTCAAGAAAGATTGTTGATTAGTATATGGAAAAAGAAACCCAAGAAATAAATAAGTATCGTGATCCTTTCCTCCAAAGAGCTGTTGAACACTGGCTGGATTTATCAAACGAACTTGGATATCAACCCTTGTTTTGTGAATGGCTGACAACTCGTGGGTACGTTCTTAAATACTCCATAAAAGACACAAGTTTTGAGCAAGGTAAAGATGTTGTGGCTGTATCACCCGACGGCGTAGCACATGGATATCAACTTAAGGGTGGAAACATAAGTCTTAAACGATGGAGATCAGAAGTTAAACCAGAAATTGAGGCGTTAATAGAAATCCCAATTAAACACCCAGATATTGATGCAACAAAACCGCATGTATCCTATTTGGTTACAAATGGAGAAATAGACGACAGTGTTCGAGAAGATATCGTTGGACTAAATCAAGGACGCTGGAAAGAAACACCGCTGAAAATATACACTCGTGGAGATCTTTTAACCGGATTCCAAGATATTGCTGAGGGTATTCTTCCCAAAGATGCTGTTGCGTACAAACGCTTAATGGATTTGATATTTGCCGATGGTTCTGGTTTGCCAAACATAGGAGAAATACAATCGTTTTTGTATGGGTTGCTGAATATAGAAAATGACAAGACGCCTAAAGCTCAAAGAGGTCGAGACATTGCCGCCTCGATGCTATATCTCCAGATGATAATTGGACCCTACCGACATCGCAAAAACCATGGATCTGTTGTAAGAATTCAGACTGCGTTTATTGCCCTTATGTTTCACTTGGTTGATAAATATCAACTGGAAGACAAGTACTGGTTGAACTCGTACAAGATTATATGGGGTGACCTACTATTGGTTGCAAAACAGCTGGAAGAAGAGATCAACAGCGAGGGATTCGAAGCTTCGTTTGTTGATGTCTTTGATGCTGATCTTATTCCATACAGGAAGCATAGTGCTGTATCGATTGTGTACCCACTTAAGCTAGCTCAACATGTAAATGACGATGATGCTTGGCAAAGTATGCTAGATCCATCAATATCTTCTAAGTATCAGAAGTCAGTTTCAGTATGGAGCGAAGCTTCTTTCGTTCCGCTAATCTTTATTGCATGCATTTTCGCAAGTCAAAATCAGACAAAGTCAGGAGCAATTAAAGTTATTCAAAACTGTGTAGATACGATCATCGACCACAACGGCAGAAAGAACAAGGATAAAAAAGCTTTCAAGCCTCCATATTGGGATGTTGGATACTCTGTTAGGGTCATGTATGGATTGGAATCAATAAACGTAGAAGATGATTGTAAACAAAGTTCCTACATGATTAAGCCACTTCTAGACGCACTTATTCGATTTGGAGAAAAAGAGTTTGTTAGTGAAAGATGGCGTGAAATATCATTCATCCGACTAGAAGAGTTCATTCCCAGTGATTCAATTGATGTCTATTTATGGCGAACTGAAAGTGGTGAAAGTCGCACGACACTGCAGAAAAAAGAAGCGAGTTGGCAAGAGCTCACTGAGGAAGCGACCTCCTATGACGGATCCTCATTACCTAAAACTCTGCAAAGATTCCCTGACTTTACTGCCTTCTTCGCATCTGTCTTTCCGCACAGAGCAACACCAGATTTGGTTGGATTCCTTTTCAAGAGTTCTCTTAAATAGCATTCAATAAGAAAAAGGAGTAAAATGGAACTTATCACTCAGTGATATACAACACCTAACCCTCGAAAGAGACATGGTGCACAAAATCCCACGCTAGTAGAAACGACCGTATAAGTCGGCACTTACTAGCGTGGGTTCACATCCGAAAGAGTGTGGGATAGCTTCCGAAAGGTCGCTGTCGTCGGTCTTGTGCGGTCGTTTGTGTACATGAGATCGTACTCTAAAAATAACCCACGCTAGAATTATGAATAAAAAAGCACTCGGCTACGGAGTAGTTACAGTATTAGCATTAGCGGTCATACTCGGATACCTTTCACATAAAGGAAATGAGAGTATTGCTGGAGAAGAGTGTAACTCTTATGCGATAGAGCAAGCAGGCTCACGAGGAGGTATGGTCACGTTGTACGAACCATATTATGTGTCTTGTATGCGCTCAAAAGGTTTCTTACTGGATGCAAGAGAGATAACATCTAGCTGACGCATGTTTATACAGCACCCAACACCAATAAATGCGATTGTAAGAGCTTTTGTGGAAGGTTTGGAGTGTATGCAAGGAAAGTATGCAAAATCGGGTTATTCAAAAGAGTGGAATGATTAGATTAACCATATATTTGCATAGAATATGAAAACAAAAATACTGCTAGTGGTGCTTACGGCACTGTCTTTGCCGACAATAGCTCTTGGGGGAACATTTACTTACTCGCTCATCCAAGGAAAAACGCCAGCAGAAGCCGTTGAAATTATCGCAACTGAACTCGACCGTTTGATAGGCAGAGTTGAAGTGGTCGAGGAAAAGCAAATTATCACAGAACAGAAACTTGAAGAGACAGAAACTCGGCAAGATGAATTCGTACAAGAGCTCAGTGAAGCAGTTGCTGATCTTGATTCTGTTAGAAATAAAAATACAGCATTGAAAGATGAGTTACAGAAACAGGCTGAACAAGCTGATATCGATAGAAAGTGTGCAGAACTAAAATTTGGCGGTCCCAGAAGAGTAACTACAAAACAACCAATCGATGAAATGTATGAAGCTCTTACCAGACAGCACAACGTATCCTTTGAGGATTCGTATGCGGAATATGTGTCAGAAGAAGGAGAAGATGCTGTTTCAGAATCAGAATATAGGGAAGAGTGGGATGAAGGATACGCTTGGAGGGGTGATTGGTTGAGTGAACTAAAACCATTTTATGATGAGTATATTGCTCTGTGTAGAAATTAAAAAAACTTGAAAGATTGAAAAAACACACAGTTGTCTCAAAATAAACCTTTAAAAATAAGGATGATGTACTCGGTTATACAGATCATCTGGAAGCCTTGCCTGAACCCACTTAGACTTAGATTTCAAAAGTAACTCCCAGACATTTATTGATTCAAAAAAATCTTTAGTATGACCGATCCAATCTTTTGTGTCGGTAGCATTAAAATCCTGTTCCAGAAACAGGAAGTATCCCTTTGCATAAAGCTTATCTTTGAAACATGATCGAAGCTTTGTATTACCACGGTTCTCTAAGTCTCTTGCAAGAACTTCAATTACATTATAGAAAAGACCACAATCATTCCACTCATGATATCGTCTGTTACATGTCTGAAATGAGGGTGCTCCAGGGTAATTTAGGTCACGCCATGTGTACCCGCTAGTGCTCCCAAACACAAACATGAAGAGGCACATTTCAAACACATGTTTTTCATCCTTACGTTTGCGACCACGAGTTTCAAGAGTAGAGATCTTAGGAATCAAGGGTTTTATGATATCCCATTGCTTGTTGGACAGTTTTAATATCATGATTCAATTATCGCATGATGCATAAATAGAATCAGTACTAAAATAAATGTAGAATGAAAATCAAGGCGACATATGATAAACAAGGCATATATTGATATACAGAAATTGAGTCACGATGAGCAATTCAGTACTGATCTTTGTGATGCTAGAAAAAGACTGGAAATTCCTGAACATGGATATAAAAATATGACCGAAGCACTTTCTCGCTACTTTGGTAAGGGACCAAGTAGTATCGATGAAATAACTGCAGAAGCAATAGCACTGATTGATAAATATAGTCTGCCACACGCATACTATCATCACATGACTACGTATTTAGTCGGAGAAAGTCTCTGTAAATCCATGACTAAGGACAATAACGGAACTTGTGAATTTGACCCAGATTCAGGACTAGGTCAATCTAAAACAGAAGTCAGCAATAGGTGGATTCAGGGAAATAAAGAATTCAAGACCTTATACATATCTGAAGATGCTACCAGAGAGTCTATAAACAAATACTTAGATTTATTTTGGGGTGTAACAGAAGTGTCTCTAAAGAAAAGTGAGGTGACAAAACATAAAGAAGACAAGAAACTTGATCGTGACATGGCAATTCTAAAACTGTCACAAACAAGCACAGAAGAGTTGGAAGATCTTTTGGATATAAAAGATAATATCCCGGGACAAGAGAAAAAACTTCGTCTAATCAAAAGGATTGTTGTTGAAGAATTTGGTGACGAGTTAACTATCAAGACACTAAAAAACATAATAGCCAAAACAAAAAAGTCCCAGTTTAAGTAAGCAACTTAAAACAAGGATTACAAAAAACCTCACTCCAATAAGATGGTCACATGATCATCTTTTTTGATGATCTGAAGGCGACTAATTCGTAGATAATCACCCCTTGGTTAGTCGCCTTGCCGAGGGGTGAATGTTTATGAATTTCTCTAAAGCACACCTAAAGAAACTTGAGTCGATACTTCAAAAAGATTATGGAGGAAGTTTTAATGATGCTGAATTGAGAAAGATTGCTGAGCAATTGTCACGCATGACATATCTTGCTCAGAAAAACCTAAACAAAAACTTACAAAAACATGTTAACACCTAGGAACTGGATATAGTTCGAACCTTCGGGTATTTGTTGTGTCACATATAACAATTACAAAACTAAAAGCGACAACATGAATTATCACGATAATTACAAAGAGTATGAGTTTGCTATGTATAACAGGAAATCAAGTGAAAGCGATGAAAGACAAGCTCTCTCAATCGAATCACAAAGAGAAAGAAATCAGCAAACAGCAGAATACTACGATATAAAAATTAAACCTGAGAACATAATTGAGGAATCAAAGTCAGCGAAAAAATCTGGAATGAGACCCGAGTTTAACAAACTATTAGGCAACATACGGAAAGGAAAAATTCATGGGATTATAGTCTGGAATATAGATCGAATATCTAGAAACGCTGGTGATGCAGGTCAAGTAATTGATCTAATTGATGAAGAAAAACTAAAGTATGTCATAACTCCTCAACAGACATTTAAAAACCTACCAAACGATAAAATGATGCTCAATTTCTACTGCATGCAGGCAAAGGTTGAGAATGATCATAAAGGTGAGGGTGTGAAAAGAGGACTCATAAAGAAAAGAGAGATGGGTTACCCGCCACATGGTGTAGGCGTCGGTTACTTAAACGACTCAGGAGAAAAGGGATATAGAACAATCTATCCAGATCCTGAAAGATTTGAAGTAGTTAAACAACTGTTCCAGATGTATCTCACTAGAAAATATAGTGCGAGACAACTACATATACATGCCAGAGATGAATTAGGACTTACGTCAGTGCCAAGAAAGTCTATTGGTGGGACCCCAATAAGTAAAACTGCTTTTTATGGAATGTTAAGAAATCCAATATATGCAGGCTTCTTCTATGGCAAGAATGCAGAGAATGAAATGGTGCGATACGAAGTACATAAATCAGTACCACGAATGATAACGGAAACTCAACACAAGAAAGTAATTTCACTCCTGAAAAGAAACGGAAACCCACGCCCGTGGTCACATGTAGACGAATACCCGTTCAAACAATTCTTGAAATGTGGATCTTGTGGCGGATCGGTCACTGCTGAAAGAAAAAATCAGGTGTATTGTTTTGACTGCAAAAAGAAAACGTCAATTCTGCAGAACAATGTTTGCAACGGGTGTGGCAGAGATATATACAACATCAAGAAAAAGACCATTATAGATATAACGTATTACCGTTGTTGTAACAGAAATACGAACTGCAAGTCGGTAGAAGGTAGTAAAACTGAGACCACTTTAACAAATAAGCTTCTAGAAGATTATGCCCAGAAATTGGCAATATCACCCGCCTTAAAAGAATGGTGTTTAGATAGCATAGGTATATTAGAACAGAAAGAGAAAAAGGAGGGTAAAAAAATAGAAAAAACATGGCTAGTGAAACTGGAAGAATACAAATCCAAGCAGGAGAAACTACTTGATGCTCATCTAAACAACCTCATTGATAATGAGGAATACAAAGCAAAGAAAGCTGAAATACAGGATAAGGTTGATACTCTGACAGCAAAAATAGACCCCATAGTGCGTAAGAAGATAGATATGAAGGAACTACAACGTAAGTTCGATATATTAACGGAATTTGCAGATGTAATTAAAAATGGAGACTATGAGGAGAAGATTGAGGCACTCTCCTTAATGGGTTCGAACCTAACGATAACCAGAGAAAAGATTAGTATTAGCAAGACAATTCTGTATCGGGCAATTGAAAGAGGGCTTTATGAAGCAAAACTCAAAAATCCTATGTTCGAACCTGAAAAGTATCAAGCAAATAAAGAACAAACCGAAGCTTTCGCTTCGGTTTGTCCCACTCTGCTCCGCGAGTAGGACTCGAACCTACAACCAACTCGTTACATGTGATCCCAATGTTTCCAAAGGGCATGGACTATATCATCACCCGCTACATAAAGTAGTGAGGGTGCGAGGCGCTTCCCAGAACATCTCTGTTCTAGTACTCCCGAAGGATAGTCTCTGAACCTTCCTTGAGAAAATATCTCAAAGCTTGGCTGCTGATTGCCCGTTCTCTTATAGAGAGTGTGGGTTTCCAGTACCGAAAACAAGCTTACGCTTGACGGCATTCACGGTTTTTTAATTTGCTTGGCAAAAATAAAACCGGAACAATTCACCTCGTTTGCGCACTAGGGTTTCCCCTAGCGGCTGCCTTGTGACAGCGAGCTGCTCTACCATTGAGCTATCGCGGATTATTCTGTTTTCAATTTCTTCATCCGCGAGAGCTCAAATGAGATCGCGGATTGTTTTTTCACGGAACGGCCCTCTATAGAGAGCTTGTGCTATTTTAGCCAATTTTTCACGGTATGCAAACCCCTTTTCTTTTTTAGACTAAACCACAAGAATCTTTACATCTCGCACACAGATTATTCTTTTTTACTATCAACCTCTGTAAGACCGCCTGAATCTTTAAAAGCATTAAGTGTCAGGAGATGTAAAACCCTCATAAGTATATTTTGAATGGGTTTATCTGATATTTGCGTTTCAATAAACCGACTAAGTGTTTCCTCAGTATCGCGACGTGCGGTTGGAGATTCTGCACCGCCTTTTATTTTTAATACTTGCCAAAAGGTATGCATTAATGCCTTTGCAAGACTAAAAAAATTCCTACGCTTTGATTCATTAAGGTCAGCAATATCATCTTCAGAAATACCGAGATCACTCAGATCCTCGGGAATCTCTGTTTCATCATGGGTGCCTTCGTGCGACATAGTGTGCACAGTATTCTTTTTTTAAAAAAATGCAATATTACACATTTAAAATGTATAAAATCTCCTATTTATTTTTAAAATGGTAAAGTAGAAACATATGGATATTATGACACTTATCGCGGCAGCACTTATTGGCGCATCTTTTGCTTTTATATTCCGCAAAGCACGTGGAGACAGACGTGCACCTATTTTGGGACCATCTGAAGAAAAGGAAGAAGGTAAAGATAGAATTATCACTTACCTAAGAAAACACCACGAAATACGCAATAATGACGTGGAGGAACTTTTGGGAGTTTCAGATGCGACCGCAACACGTTACCTTGAAGAACTTGAAATAGAAGACCGTATAACACAAGTGGGCACGTCGGGACGGAATGTGTACTACATTCTAAAATAAAAACGGAGCTTTGTTTTTATAAACGGCTCACCCAGTGAGCCGTTTATTTTAATGCTAAAATTTATATATGACTGAAAATAAATGTACTCATTGTAATAAAAAACATACGTGTGAACGTGGAGGTCTTATGGGCGGCGGTGCGTGGTTAACTGGATGGCTTTTTACTATTGGTTTTCTACAACTCACCGTTTTAAAAGGTTTACTTGCTCTCTTGCTTTGGCCCTATTATCTCGGTGTCCACTTCGGTATATAAACAAAGCCCACAAGTGTGGGCTTTTTTGTTATTCAACCGTCACTGACTTTGCTAAGTTACGCGGACGGTCTACGTTTACCCCACGCGCGGCTGCAACGTAATATGCAAGCAATTGCAATGGAATAAGGTGGAGAATAGGAGCAAGCTGTTCAATAGTCTGTGGCACCACAATTAGATCATTAGTAGGTGCCCCATCCTGTCTATCGGATATTACGAGCACGCGGCCGCCGCGAGCACGTACTTCTTCTATATTAGAGCGCATTTTTTCATACACACTATCCCCCGGCGCTAGTGCAATGACTGGGAAATGTTCATCAATGAGCGCCAGTGGACCATGCTTCATTTCACCGGCAGCGTAGCCTTCTGCGTGGATATAGGAAACTTCTTTGAGTTTAAGCGCACCCTCAAGCGCTATCGGAAAATGGTACTTTCGCCCCAGAAAGAGTGCATTTGTCGCGTCGTCATAGCGGAGTGCATGCGTTTTAATTGAATCAACGTTTTCAAGCAGAGTGTGAATCTTCTTTGGTAACGCGAGCAGCTCACCGATACACTGCGTCTGCACTGATTTCGAAAGAGAACGACGTGCACTAATATAAAGTCCAATAAGATTTAGTACAACCATCTGTGAAATAAAGGCTTTAGTAGAGGCGACGCTTACTTCAGGACCTGCATGATTATATACACCAGCATCCACTTCACGCGCGATACTTGAACCAACTACATTCACTATACCGAGTGTAAGAATACCTTTGCGTTTTGCTTCACGAATCGCCTCAAGAGTATCGGCGGTTTCTCCTGATTGAGAAATAGCAAGCACTATTTCTCCTTTGTGTAATATTGGATCACGGTAACGAAACTCCGATGCCAAATCAACACTCACTGGAATACCAGTGAGTTCTTCTAAGATGTATTTTCCATACAGACCGGCATAATACGCACTACCACAGCCAACGACATGAATACGGGTTGCGTGGCGTAGTGCATCCTGTACGTCATCAAGACCACCGAGGCGCACTTCTGGATGTTCGGCGCTTATGCGTCCGCGGAGTGTATTTTCTACTACAGTCGGTGCCTCGTGTATTTCTTTAAGCATAAAATGCGGGTACCCATCTTTTTGTATATCTTCTAGTGCATGTTCTATGCGCGTTGAAGCGCGATTGCACATGACACCATCCAACGTTTCTATGTGATGCTCATCCTTCGTAATCACTGCAAGTTCCCCATCTTCAAGATAAATAACATCACTTGTATGTTTCAGTACCGCAGAAGCGTCTGAGGCAATGAGATACTCACCTTCTCCTACACCAAGCAGTAATGGGCTTCCCATCCGTGCAGCAATCAACGTATCCGGTTCTTTTTCAGAAAAAACAACAACACCATATGCACCTGTTACTTGTGTCAGCGCGCGACGCACTGCCAGACTGAGTGGAATATCATCAGTATATTCACGCTCAATAAGTTGCGCGAGCACCTCAGAATCAGTATCGGATACCAGCGTGCACCCAGACGCTTCTAATTCTTTTTTCAACTCGCGATAATTCTCAATAATGCCGTTATGGACGAGCCACACTTTTTTATTTACACCACAGTGTGGGTGTGCATTCTCTTTTGTAGGAGGACCATGCGTTGCCCAGCGTGTATGCGCGATACCAACCTGCGCAACACTTTCTGTATGTAAAATTTCAGCCAGGTTACTTACTGGCCCAGCTGTTTTATATATCGGCTCACCCAACACCTTGATCCCTGCCGAGTCGTACCCACGATATTCAAGTGTAAAAAGTCCCTGCAATAATATAGGTGATGCTTTTTGTTTTCCAACGTATCCGACAATGCCACACATAGTTTCTAAAATAAGAACCGATGTACCTCCTTTTTAGTTACAACTATTGTGATTGTGTTAGTTTTCAACAACCGTATTCTATACAATAAGCGCTACTTGTTATAAAGTAGCGCTTATTGTATGAACGGAAGAGAGAGATATAATCCTGTGTTAACACGAGGAGTTGCTCTTATAGTGCTTGTCGCTATTTGCAGCGGAGTTGGTTATATATATTTTACTGAATCTACTGGTTCAGATCTTTTTCTACAATAAACCGTTGCCTCTCTACAGTGCCATAAACGATGCGGAAACACCGCGAACGAGAATATCTTTGGTGTGATCAAATTCACCGTCACCATCGTCGGCATACAAAACAACTTCATATTGCGTACCTGATTCGGTCGGTGCAAGGAGACGCACTGGAATAGTGGTACCTCCATCGTCACGACGAGCCGCTCCTAAAATACGAGTACTGTCTGCGGTGCGCACTGTCACCCATACTGAACCTGAAAATTGCGCTGAATCAACGAGTACTACATTACCAGCAACCTGATCACGAAGTGAAATTGATTCGCCTTGTGCGGCGCGTGTTGGTAATACACCTGCTTCGTTTTGCTCAAGCACGGTGTTATTGTTTTCATTTTGAATATCCTGTTGTTGCTGAGTAGCATCGTTTGGCACTTCAGCATTACTACCTTGACCTGTAAATAGCCATATCAACCCAACTAAAACCACACCAATGGCAACGCCGGCAATAAAAGGCAATATAGGATGTATGCGCTGTTGTAGCACTATATCTTTCGTATTGTTTTCGTTCATATATCTTTCTTTAAAATAACTTTACTGCCTTCAGCATACAGCGAGTTGTGTCAATGTGCAAAAGTATTGACTAGATAATAAAATAGTTGTGAAAATATAGAATACTCTTCTCTAGAATTACTTAAAAAACACACTACGGGATATTTTAAATTTCACGGTACAATCAAATAGTTATGCTTTCAATAATCACTCGTGTTTTACATACAAAAAAAATCTTTCTACTGCCTGCAGTGTTTATTGTGCTAGTGATATGTATCGCTATAGGACGATATGTGTTTGCTCCTGAGTGTTTTGAGATACAAGAACGTGTACCCAAAGAAGGATCTCAAGGATTCCAAACATGGTACGGGGAACATATTAAAAGTTTTTATCATCGTGATAAAAAACATTGCATTCCTGAAGGATGGCGCGCTATCGGCGCAACAGAGGTTGGTGAAGGATGGGCACGTTTTGCATCTAATCAAACTGGCGTAATGGTCGCTGATGACACTTTTGCATCATTCACTATCACCCCAAACAACACACACTATTCCCTCTTCGTCCTCTATCCGCAAAACTTTTCTGAAGCAGAACGTCTGCGGTATGCGCGTGTGATTGAAAATACATTCAACCGTGTTGGTGCACTGTTTAACGATACCGATGCATACGAACGAACACAACACACGGTACTAATTACCGCTGGTGTTGCTAATGAACTCATCTATCCTGATCCTCGTGAAAACCTCACTATCTTTGTTCGTGAATTGGATGACCCAAGATCAGAAGAATTATTCATCCATGCTGTGGTTCATGTATACAACCGTTTTGCGCCAATTAATACCACATATCAACATAACCAAGCGCCACTCAACGAAGGAGATATACAAGAATTTGAAGCAACGTGGGCAGAAACGGCTTTTAACACCAATGAGAAAAACCGTGCCAACCGTGTGGAATATCTTTACACTGTACATTCCGCTGTTCTGAACAAGAATTTTGAAGCTATTCCTGGTCCCCCGTTTGATGACCGTGAAGCTTTTATGAATATAAACCCACGTTTACCGGTCTATCACGATGCATCTGAGATTGATATCCAGTACAATCATTATATTCTTGCGCCACTTATTTTTATTGCTATTGACGGCCTTCTTAATGAACGTGCGACGCAAATGAATGTAGAGCGAATACTCACTCGCATTCACTCCGGTGAAGCGACGAACTTTTTTAACGAACTGAATCGCTATATAACTGAAGAGGACACCGCTATGGTACTCAATTGGATACAAAACGCAGAACCTATTCCGCCGAGACTACTTGAGGAAGCGCTCACAATATACTAAATAAAATTACGTGACTACGTGCGTCGGTGTTTTGCCAGCAAAGAAATCAATAATACTTTGTCCAGCAAGGCGGCTCATTGCCTGCCGCGCCTCTATGGTAGCTGAAGCAATATGCGGCGTGAGAATCACATTCTCTAACTCGACCAAACCAGGAGTCAGTGCTGGCTCTTCTTCAAACACATCAAGTGCGGCGCCCTGTAGGGACCCGTTTTTTAATGCCTCGACTAACGCCTTTTCATCTACCACTGGACCGCGAGCAGTATTAATAAGTAATGCGTCTTTTTTCATGTGTTTTAAACGCTCTGCATTAATGAGGTGATGCGTGGCATCCAGAAGCGGCACGTGGAGTGAGACAATATCCGAACGATTTAAAAGTTCATTGAGCTCCGGCACAAACGCAGCACCACACGCTTCTTCAAAAGCGTTATTTTGTTTGATGTCGTTATATATAACGTGTATGCCCATAGCAGTAGCTATCTCAGCTACGCGTGAACCAATACGACCCGCACCGACAATACCAAGTGTTTTATCTTTGACCTGTGTTCCCAGAAGAAGCTTTGGAGCCCAACCGATGTACTTTCCGGCGCGAGTGAAGCGATCTGCTTCCACCACACGCCGCGCTAAAGAAAATACGAGTGCCATGGTGTGTTCTGCAACGGCATCCGTGAGCACACCGGGGGTGTTGGTCACCGTAATGCCACGCTCACGCGCGGCGTCGATATCGATATTATTAAACCCAACCGCATAGTTCGCGATAATCTTTACCGACGGCGCCGCGTCCATGACCTCGGCCGTGTACGCGTTGTTAAGCGTAGAGAGCACCGCGTCATACTCCGCATCCTGCAACACCTTAATAAGTTCGTCCGCAGTAAGTGGTCCGTCTTTTTGAGAAATCGTAACAGAATGTCCTGATTCTTTAAGCAGCGTCAATCCCTCATCAGGAATCTCGCGTGTTACAAATACGTTTGCCATATAAGTATTGTATCAATTAAATCTGTCGCCTAGATACTTCGCGCATCTTCAACAGAAAAATCACCGATGGAGGTGCGACGCAGATCACCGAGTGTTGCCGGATAGCCAAGCCTGCGGCCAAATTCTTCGGCGAGTGAGCGAATGTAGGTGCCCGAGGCAACATCAAAAGTGACAGTCACATGCATGCGATTTCCTTGTTGCGTTATATTTTCAAGAGTAGCAGCACGCACAATCATAGCCTTTACAGGAGGTACTACGTCTTCGCCGCGGCGTGCGCGTTTATACAGTGCCTGACCATCACGTTTTATTGCCGAATATACCGGGACCGGTAACTCAAGTGTACCCACCATATCGTGTAGCACCTCTTCTACCGCATCCGCTTCAAGATGTGACACTTTTACCTCTTCCACTATCTCTCCTTCTAAGTCACCAGTATCGCGCCGCTCACCCACTACGATACGTGCGAGATATGTTTTTGGGAGTTTAAGATACGCCTCTAATTTTTTGGTACCACGTTCTATACCAATAATCATCAGCCCAGACGCTTGCGGGTCAAGCGTGCCAGCGTGACCCATTTTTTTGATATTGAGTTCACGACGTAATCGCCGTATTACATCAAACGACGTAATACCTTTCGGTTTATCAACGAGTACAATATCGGCGTCCATAGTGACACTATAAACAAAAACAAGCGCGACCACTACACCTCATCATCCTGAAGTTGTTTTTTGTATTTTTTAAATACGTAATATTTTGAAAACGCAAACCCCCATGTTGCACTTGCACCCGCCGCCAACACCACACCTATCAAGTCGTGAATATCAAACACATACACGGCAATGTAGTGGGTAGCGATATTGAGCAGCGGCCCCATACCTACCAAAAAGTGAATGAGTTCTTGCCAATTCCACTTATCGCGAAGTCCAAACGTGATATAGCGGTTCATGAAAAAACTCCATGTTGTCGCAACGATGGATGCGATAGCTTTTGCTACGACAATAAAGCCAAGCCCGTCAAAAATAACGCGGGTCAGGAGAAGGTATACGGCAAAATCAACAATGCCGTTTGAAATACCTACAGCAGAAAAACGTACAAATTGACGTTTTGATCGTCTGAATTCACGCTTCCCCGCGTCAATTGCACTTTTTAACATACCCATGGAGTTTATCATTATAGTAAAAGTAAGAAAGGTGTTTTCTCAAAAAAGTGGGGGTGAATATCACTAAAATACTCTGTAGCGAGGTCGGTCCTCGCTACAGGATTAGAAAATATGAGGGTTATATCCTTGTAAGATATATTCAGACTCACCCACTGAGGTGATATGTACAAATAGAATAACGGTGTTACACTAGACGTGTCTTTATGCACGAGAGCGTCCTTATATGTGACCGCTTGGGCGTAGAGACGGCTTTCGGTTGCCGATAGAGGATATCGGACAAAAAGAAGCCTATCTTAAGTAGTACGTATACTATTTTGGAAGGTATTTTTTATTCGGCAACTGAGAGTCACTAGAATACATAGGCGATCCTTCACTTTTTTCTAGCATGGCAGAGAGGATATAAGGACAGTCACCTCTTTGTACGCGGCGATGAAAGTACGTCGAAATTTTTACTATTACTTTTTACGAGGATAAAACCGGTTAGATACTCCACTAACAGAGGAGTCATCAAAAAAATAAAACGTATGTCTACAGATAACACACACACGACAGGCGGAGAAAAAATCACACGAGTGAGTGGTCCGTTGGTGGAAGCAAGCGGTATGGAATCAGCACAAATGTTTGAAGTGGTGCAGGTTTCAAACGAAAAACTCCTTGGTGAAGTCATTGGTTTGAACAACGGCATTGCTTCTATTCAAGTATATGAAGATACCGCGGGCGTACAGCCAGGTGACCCTGTATTCCGCACAGGAAACACAATGTCCGTTGAACTTGCTCCGGGACTTCTCGAGTCAGTCTATGACGGTATTCAACGTCCCCTCTCAGCAATTGCTGAAAAAAGTGGCAGTTCTTTTATTGAGCGCGGTATTGAAGCGCATGGTATTGACCGCGAACGTCAGTGGGAATTTACCGCAACCGCAAAAGCAGGTGCTACGGTTTCAGGTGGCGATATTATCGGCACTGTTCCAGAAACAACACTTATTACTCATAAAGTAATGGTGCCACCGCATATTTCAGGAACGCTCAAATCAATTGATTCAGGAATCTATAAAGTAGAAGACACTATTGCGACTATCGTAGACGAAGATGGGATAGAGCATCCTATTGCACTTTTGCAAAAATGGCCGATTCGTAACCCGCGTCCTACAAAACAAAAAATCTTCCCTTCTGAACCACTGATTACCGGTATTCGTTCAATTGATACCCTTTTCCCTGTTGCCAAAGGTGGTGTTGCTGCAATTCCTGGTCCATTCGGTAGTGGTAAAACGGTGACCCAGCAAGGATTGGCAAAATACTGTGACGCACAGGTGATTGTATACATCGGTTGCGGTGAGCGTGGTAATGAAATGACTGAAGTGCTCGACGAGTTCCCACACCTTATTGATCCAAACACTGGAGAGCCGCTTATGAAGCGCACCATTCTTATTGCCAACACATCAAACATGCCAGTAGCAGCGCGTGAAGCGAGTGTGTACACCGGCATCACTATTGCCGAGTACTATCGCGACATGGGCTACTCAGTGGCGCTGATGGCAGACTCAACCAGTCGTTGGGCTGAGGCGATGCGTGAGATTTCAGGCCGTATGGAGGAAATGCCTGGTGAAGAAGGATATCCTGCGTACCTTGCCTCACGTACTGCTGAATTTTATGAGCGCGCTGGTGTTGCAAAACTCCAGAGCAGTGAAGACAGAGAAGGTGCACTTACTGTTATTGGTGCGGTATCGCCTCCTGGTGGTGACCTTTCTGAACCAGTGAGTCAGGCAACACTTCGCGTGACGAAAGTGTTCTGGGGTCTTGATTCAGCACTTGCCTATAAGAAGCACTTCCCTGCTATTAACTGGCTTACGTCCTACTCATTGTACGTAGACAACATTAAAAACTACTGGGCTACGCAAGTCGCTGAAGATTTTGCTGAAATTCGCCAGCACGCAATGACCATCCTCCAACAAGAATCGAAATTGATGGAAATTGTACGCTTGGTGGGTGTTGAATCAGTATCTGATGAGGAACGCATCACCCTTGATATCGCCAAGTCACTCACTGACGATTTCCTCTTCCAGAATGCGTTTGATAAAGATGACGCGTATACCCCACTCTTAAAGCAGTACCAAATCATTAAGAGTATTATCACGGTAAACAATGCGGCAAAACAGGCACTTGAAAACGGTGAACTCACCTACGCACAATTCGCCGCAATTCCCGAACTAAAAGAACTGGGAGCACTTAAAGACATTTCCGCTGACGACACCGGTGCATTTGAAGACTTTAGAAAGCGAGTCACCGCAGCCATTAGTAGTGCAAACAACACGTAAAGAGTATATGGAAACAAACAAAAGCTATAAAACAGTAAGTGAGATCAATGGGCCACTCGTTGTCGTAGAAGGAGTTAGTGGTGTTGGTTATGACGAACTTGTGGAGGTAACCGTACCAGGCGAGACAAGAACACGCCTCGGTAAAGTACTCGACGTGCACACTGATAAAGCGGTAGTGCAGATGTTTGAGCCAACCAAGGGTGCACAAACCGAAGGAACTAAGGCGCGCTTCTTAGGTGAGGGACAAAAAATGCAACTTTCCCCTGACATGCTCGGTCGTGTGTTCTCTGGAGGCGGTAACGTGATTGATAACGGGCCGGCGCTTATTCCTGAGGAAGAGCGTAACATTAACGGTTTGCCGATGAACCCATACAGCCGTCAATTCCCGAACGACTTTATTCAGACCGGTATCTCTTCTATTGATGTGATGAACACGTTGGTACGTGGACAAAAGTTGCCTATTTTCTCAGGTTCAGGTTTGCCACACGCTAAATTTGCCGCGCAGATTGCACGTCAAGCAAAAGTAACCGGAGGTGAAGAGTTCGCTATCGTGTTTGCCACTATGGGTGTGCCATTTGATGAAGCGGAATATTTCCGTCTCCAATTTGAAGAGACTGGCGCACTTGAGCGATCAGTGCTCTTCATTAACACTGCATCTGACCCGGTAGTTGAACGTATCTCAACGCCACGGCTTGCACTTACCACTGCTGAATATCTTGCCTTTGAGCATGATATGCATGTGCTCGTTATCATGACTGATATCACAAACTACTGTGAAGCACTGCGTGAGGTATCGAGTGCTCGTAAAGAAGTTCCAGGACGTCGTGGATATCCGGGATACATGTACACCGACCTCTCAACATTGTATGAACGTGCCGGCAGATTAAAGGGTAAGAAAGGTACGATCACCCAACTCCCTATTCTCTCGATGCCGGATGATGATAAGACGCATCCAATCCCCGACCTTACCGGATACATTACTGAGGGTCAGTTCGTACTTTCCCGCGACCTCCATTCAAAAGGTATTTTTGCACCAGTTGACGTGCAAGGATCACTATCTCGTTTGTGGTCAGCAGGTGTAGGTGAAGGTAAGACTCGTGAAGACCATTCCGCACTTAAAGACCAACTCTTTGCGTCATACGCAACCGGAAAAGAGGTGCGTGAACTTGCCGTGGTGCTCGGAGAAGCGTCGCTTACCGATACCGACCGCGCACACCTTATCTTCGCAAACCGCTTTGAGAAAGAATTCATTAACCAAGGCAGCGACGTAGAGCGTAGTGTTATTGAGTCCCTTGATATTGGATGGGAATTGCTTCGTGTACTTCCCCGCTCTTCATTGAAACGCCTTAAACCAGCGCTTATTGAAGAACATTTGGGACCGGAAGAGAAAACGCCAACTGAAGACACTGAGTAATATTCCCTCACTTTGTAGTAGCTTATGGCAGAACTTAAAGTCAATCCAACACGTATCAACCTCCTTAAACTCAAGGCTGAGCTAAAGGTGGCAAAGCGGGGTCATAAACTGCTTAAAGACAAGCGTGATGGTTTGATGCGTGAATTCATGGCTGCGGTGAAGGATGTACGCGCTCTGCGTAAAGAAGTAAATAGTGAGTTAATTCGTGCCTTTGAAGGCTACATTAGTGCCAGCGCGCTTATGGACGAGCATGTACTTAATAATGCTTTCACACACTATGACACGAGCGTCGGCGGTGTAGATATAGATGTCCGTCAGGTTATGTCAGTGAGTATTCCTTCATTCACGCCACTTGAGCGAGAAGAAGTATCATTGCCGTATGGATACCTTGAGTCGTATGGAAACCTTGATACGGCGATGCATAAACTGAAGCATGTATACCCGCGACTCATTAAACTGGCGGAGCTTGAATCATCTGTTGAGAGACTGGCGCGCGAAATTGAGCGTACGCGTCGCCGCGCGAGTGCGCTTGAAAATATTCGCATTCCATTGTTAACCAACACTATTCGTACCATTTATTTACGTCTTGAGGAACAGGCACGTGATGCCGTGGTATCAACCATGCGCGTAAAAGCACTTATCACCAAAGGAAATTAATTGAATACTATGCTTAACGAAATCAAAAAAGCTGAAGAAGAGGCACTAAACACGATACAGAAAGCCAAAGAAGAAGCAGAAACACTGCTTCACGATGCGCGTCAACGTGTTGCTACAGCACAACACAGTGCTGAACAAAAAGCACACGAGGCAGAGAAAAAGCTTATACAAGAAGCGGAGCAAAAAGCACAGGATGAAGCTGCCGATATTGTTACAGACGCTCAACGTGAAGTGGACAGCGCAAAAGATGCAAAAACACAGGTAACTACCATTGCCAATTCGGTAGTAGACGATCTCATTTCATAATTACAGTATGTCACTCTTAGCAATGCAAAAAATTCGTCTCTTTGTAACCCGTCATGATACGGAGAGGCTGATGACATTGCTCCATGACTTTGGTGGTGTGGAGATTATTGACAATACGCAAGACGACACACTTACCCCGAATGAGCTGACACGCTTTGAGCATCGTCATGCATCAGCACGCGTTGACGAGGCGGTGCATTTTCTTTTGGAATATCATAAAGGCAGCTTTTTCCGTGGACTCTTTGAAGGTAACCGTGCGTACACTACCCCCAGCGAAATACAAACACTTGCCGAGTCATACGATCCGGAACCGACACTCAATGAGGCACACCAACTACAACGTGACCGCAACGCCCTGACTAAAAAAGAGAACGAACTGAACGAACGTGAACAAGAACTTCTTGAATGGAAACGACTCTCCTACCTCCTTTCTGATGTGGTTGAAACACGCAACGTCTGCACCGTTCCCCTTCGTGGCGCTGTGTACGCATTTGAATCATTGAAGACAGACCTTGAGAAAGAAACATCTTTGGTAGCGCTCGATAAAGTGTCAGAAACCACCTACCTTGCAGTGGCACACAAAGACGTTATTGATACAGTACAAAACCTAGCTGAAACGTACGATCTTGAAATCGTGCGTCTTCCTAAAACCGGAAAGACCGCCCAAGAAGAGCTTAACGCTATTGGCGCTACCCGCGCTGAACTGCGGCAAGAATCTGAACATATTACGCAAAAGGCGACGCTCCTTGCTGAAAAAGAATTAGTGACTCTTAAAAAATGGGCTGACTACGTATTCTGGAATATGCAGGAACGTGACCTTGCTGGTACTCGTCCCGGTACTACGTTTACCCAAGTAGTAGAAGCATGGGTGCCTACTCGTTTCCTTCCTGAATTAGAACGACGGTTAACTGATACCCTTCCTGAATCAGCGCTCGAAACTCTTGAGTTAACTGAAGGCGAGGAACCACCAGTTGAGGTTGAAAATAGTGGTTTTTTCAACTCGTTTGAAACGATTACTCGTCTGTACGGCGTGCCTACACATAAGGACATCGATCCGACGCCATTTCTTGCAGTATTCTTTTTCCTTTTCTTTGGTATGTCACTCAGTGATGTGGGATATGGCGCAATATTAATGACGCTTACGGGAACTGTTCTTTTACGATACAAGATTGACCGTGGCATGAAGCAGTTACTTACCATGCTTTTCTTTGGTGGTGTCGGGTCTCTCCTCTTTGGTGTGCTCTTTGGTGGATACCTTGGTATTAACCCTGGCGCTATTCATCCAGCGCTCAGTGTCTTGCAGTTGTTTGATCCAATTAATAACCCGTTGCCTGTGTTCTACCTCGCACTTGCCTTTGGTTTTGTACAAATCGTGTTTGGTATCATCCTTGATATTGCGCGTACATTTAAAGCAAAAGAGCCGGTGCGTGGACTTCTCGACAATGTGCCATGGTTGGCGATGTTTATGGTATTTCTTGCCTTTCTTTTGGCGAGTGTCGGCATTTTCGCTGAATCGGTTAATACAGTTATTATTGCGTGGTGGGGCAAAGCCGCTATTGCTGCAGCAGTAGCTATTATGATTACCCGTGGTAGATACGGCGTAAATATCTTTGATAAAGCACTCAAAGGCGTACTCGCACTCTATGGCGGAGTAAACTACTTCTCTGACCTTCTCTCCTACTCACGTCTCCTCGCACTCGGTTTGGCAACAGGAGCACTCGCCTTTTCAGTGAACCTTATTGCTGGATTCATAGGTGGCGAAGAACTCGGTATTGGCACGTTCTTTGCCGTTGTTATCGTTATCCTCGGCCATGCCCTCAATATCACACTCAGTACACTGGGCGCATTCATTCATAGCGCGCGTCTGCAGTTTGTAGAGTTCTTCGGTAAGTTCTTAACCGGCACTGGGCGCGTCTTTACGCGTTTCAGTAAAAAAGAACGCAATGTTATTATGCTTCCTGATTCGCCAACATGAAGGCGCGCAGGAAGAGTTCATTAGTAGTTTAGTAAATTAACCACAACATTTATGGAAATTATCACACCAGAAGTATACATCTTTATCGGCGCCGCGTTGTCCGGTTTGCTTGGTTTTATCGGTTCAGCAATCGGTATGGGCTACGCAGGTCGCGCCGGAGGTGCAGTAGTAGCGGAACGTCCGGAACTTTTCGGTCGCATCCTTCTTATGCAGGCACTTCCCGGCTCACAGGGTATTTACGGCCTTGTCGGTGCCTTTCTTATTCTTTCCTTCTCAGGCCTTCTTGGTGGAGGAGCAACTGACCCAATCACGATCTCACAAGGTTTGCAGTACCTCGTAGTTGGTCTTCCTATCGGTCTTTCAGGACTTTTCTCAGGTATGTACCAGGGTTCTGTTGCGGCAACCGGTATCGCTGCAATTGCGAAAGATGATTCACTTACCGCGCAAGCAATTGTGATGGCCGCTATGGTTGAAACTTGGGCTATCTTTGGTGTCTTGGTCGGCTTCATTCTTCTTACTATCATCTAAACCTAGTCTTGCTTTATGGCACTTGCAGATATCATCAAAAAAATAGAGGCGGATGCACAGCAAGAAGCTGAGCGTATTGTCAGCGACGCAAAAACGCGAATGCGTGAGATTGAGTCTGAGGGAGCCACTGCGACTAACGCTTTTGAGGAACAGGCAAAGCGTGACCGCGAACGCCGTGCAGGCAAAGCAGCGGAGCGTATTATCTCTGCCGCCCGTCACGAAGCAAAATTCATCCGTGAATCATTCAAAAATAACCTCATCGATGAAGTCTTCGCGGCGGTTGAGAAAAAACTCATCGCCCTCAGCGACGATGCCTACCGCACATACATTACCCAATCAATAGAACAGATGGGTGACGCAGTACATGAAGCAACATACCGTGTTGCTTCAGAACGTGAAAAAGAAACAGTGGCATTGTTAACCAAAGCCGGTGCCTCATCAGACGCAATTACTGCAGCACCACAGGGTGTATTGTGTGGCGGCTTTGTAGCGGAAACACCACGTCAAGAATTTGATTTCTCGTTTGCCTCACTTATAAAGCAAGCTCGACTTGAAAAAGAGATCGCGGTATCGCGAGGACTCTTTGCGTAACATTCACTTACCTATGGACTCTGCTCATATATACGCCGGAACACACGCGTACGTACTGCTTCAAAAATTGCTCAGCGAAACACAGCGCGAGCTTCTTTTGGGTGCGGAAAACTATGATGCATTTCTGCAGTCACTTCGCGAAACATTTCTCGGTGTCTATATGGATAGTGAAGGTGCTGACAGTGAAGCGCTTACTCAGGCACTTGACCGCGCAACGCTTAACGCGAAGCGTGAAATTGAACGACTACTTCCCAACTCTGAACTCTTCACTTTTATATGGCTCCGTTATGACTTCTACAACCTTAAGGTGCTGATGAAGCAAGAAGCACAGGAACGGAGCGCTGATATTAAACGCACTCAATCGCCACTCGGGACACTTTCACCGGAGGCACTTGAGAGAGTGGTGCAATCGGGGAATTTTACGACACTGCCACCAGCACTTTCAGCGGCAGTACGTGAAAGTAAAAAGAATACCCGCGCATCTCTTGATGTGATTATGGACCGACACTACCTGACTGCTGCAGCAGAATATGCAGCGCGCACTGAAGACCCATTCGTTAATAACTACGTAGCGCTTATTATTGACCTCTTTAATCTGCGCACCCGACTACGCGTGCTCCTTTCTGAAGAAAACGGTGCATCTACCTCTCTCGACACTGTGGTGACTACCGGCGGCACTATTCCAGCGACTAGTTTAGAGAAAAAAGACGATGTCTTGCATCGCCTTGCACGATTTGGTGGTGAATCATTTTGGAGAGATGCGATCGCAACCTACGAAGAAAACGGAGACTTTACGCTCATTGATAAAGCGGCAGATGACTACCTGATGCACTGGCTCAAACGCGAAAGTGTGACAGTGCATTCACTGGCGCCTATTTTTGCCTACTTTAGAGTAGTGCAAGAAAACGTGCAGTTTATACGTACTGTCGCGACCGCAAAATACGTAGGGTTGGACGAAACACTTCTACGCACACTGATCCGTAACTCATACAATGCCTATGTCTACTAATACTCAACAAACAATGCGTGTGGCGGCAATTGGTCCCCGAGAGCTGCTTGGAGGTCTTCAGTTGTTTGGTGCGCAGGTATACCACAGTAATACCCCGGAAGACGCGTTTAATGCGCTGCATGCTATTCATACCAGTAAGGAATCATATGCAATCGTCTTTATTGTTGAGTCAATTGTCTCAAACATGACCGATGCGCAGTATGAGGAAGCAACAAGCCGTGACCTACCGGTAGTGCTTACTATTCCTGATCTAACCTCACCAGAGGATGCGGGTCTTGATAAGCTTCGCCTACTTACCAAACGCGCAGTAGGAGTTGATATCTTTAAAGATTAGAAACTACTGTTCGTTCAGGCGCATATACGGTCTGATACAGCAGATTTTGGGGCGTACATACAGCGTTGATAACCCTATTCCCTTAGGGGAATATCTGGGATATAGTGTCCCCGTTGCATATAACAACGCAAAAATTACTATTTAACACGATATTTATGGCACAAAAAGCAAATTCGGCTCTCTTAAAGCCGATGGAACTCTCACCGGAACTCGAAGCAGTGATCGGTAAAGGTCCACTTCCTCGCTCACAGGTAGTTAAGAAGATGTGGGAATATATTAAAAAACACGATCTTCAAAATCCTGAGAACAAACGCAACATTATTGCCGATGAAAAACTGAAACCAGTATTCGGCGGCAAGGATGAGGTTACTATGTTTGAAATGACTAAACTTGTTTCAGCACATCTTTCATAGGGTTCCTGTCTCATATTAGAGAATATAAAACGGCTCACTACAGTGAGCCGTTTTATATTATGAGCTATTTCGCATACAATACACATATGGACACTTGGGTTACCCGATATAAATCAATAGGAGAAACCCCTCTTGAGGTATTAGAGAGGTACCGCGCTGAAGCGAATTTAGACGACGAGGTACCGCTTGCCTACGCCGGGCGACTTGATCCTATGGCTGAAGGGAAATTACTTATTCTCGTAGGAGATGAGTGTAAAAAGCAAGAACGCTACTTTAATTTAGACAAAGCATATGAATTTAGGGTTTTATTTGGCTTTAAAAGCGACTCAGGAGACGTTTTAGGCCTCGCAGAGCCTTCACCTCATATTCCCGACTTTACCCCTGTAGAACTCAAAAATACGCTTTCTACACTTATAGGAGATCAAGAATTCCCCTATCCTCGTTTCTCTGCCAAGACAGTAGATGGAAAACCTCTTCATGAATGGACTCTTGAAGAAAGACTACACGAGATCACTATCCCTACAAAACGTTCGACTATCTACCATTTGGCACTGAAGGAGTTGGTAATGCTCCCTGCTGACACCGTACAAGAAACCATTTTTAAAAAAATAAATTCATTTCCTGAGGTACTCGATCCACGTAAAGCATTGGGGCAAGATTTCCGCCGAACAGAAACTCGCGCGCGGTGGAGTGAACTCTTTACAGGGAGCACTATTACCCATTACCCAGTCGCCACCGTGTACTGTGAAGCATCTTCAGGAACCTATATGCGTACTCTTGCCGAAGAAATAGCAAAACGACTTGAAACGAACGGACTTGCTTTCTCTATTACACGTACAAAAATCGGCAAACGCTTACGACGCTTACCGCTGTGGTATCAGTCTTTTTAAGATGTGATGTCTTTTGACTGCATCGGGCTTTCAATACCCGGCTTCCACTCGGCATCAATCTCGCCGAATCGTTTTTCATACTCAGCAACCTGATTAGTGAGGTACTGAGAAAGGCGCTTCATGTGTTGCGGAGTGAGCGCATAAAATGTAGCGTTTTCTCCATTTAAAATTCCCATAAAGAACGACTCTTGAGAATGCGCGACGGTAATATTTTCACAAAATTGTTTTGGTACTTTACTGAGATCCATATAGTGGGTGCATGTTTATAGTATGTACCTAGTATACCATTTGCGTCTAAAGACTTGGTGAGCAGATCCTAATGTTCGACGCGCTTAAGGTAGGCAACGCCACCATACAACCCTCCTTTATCACCCAACTGCGCCATAGTAATGCGTGGTGCATCCGGATACTGTTTCATAATCAGCGTGCGTAGTGTCTGTTCAACGCGCTTAATAGGAATTGCGTTCTTGCCGACAATCATAGAGCCACCAAGTACGATGACTTCGGGCGACCAATGCAACACATTGTCATACAGTCCGCGCGCCAATATATCAGCAAGTTCATTACGTGCTGCTTCATCATCTAAATCCTTCGGTGACACGCCGTATTTTTTCTGCACCGCTGTGCCTGATACGAGACTTTCAAGAGATGCTCCGTCAACCATTTGGTGACCTACTTCCGCATTATACTTTCCACGTATAATCTCTCCGTTCACCACATGTGCACCACCAACCCCCGTGGAAACAGTAACGTACAGCATATTTGATTCCCCTTTCCCTGCCCCATGATAATACTCACCAAGTGCCACCAACTCAGTATCATTTAATAAAAAGACTGGAGCGCCGAGTGCTTGCTTAAGTTTTTCACCCAACGGAAATCCATTCCATGCAACAATATGTGGCGGTTTATACATAACCCCATCACTAATAACTCCTTTTACTCCTCCACACACGGCACTCACCGGAAAACCACCCACGATACGCTCTATGGAGCTGAGTATTTTTAACAATCCAACCTCAGGTTCAGGTGGTGTTTCAAAAATAGTGACATCGCGCAGCGAGACTCCTTCAACAACTGCCGCCACACGTGTTTTAGTGCCTCCAATATCAAATACAATCTGTACGCCTTGCTCCATACCTATAATCCTTTCAATAGTATCATTACTTATACATCAGTAACGGTTTACCATTCTTTATAAAAATTAATACGCAGGAGGTTGGTAACTTACAATATCTGCTTCAGTTTTTTCACCTACTTCAAAAGCATGGCAGTATACATACTCTTCATCTTTTAAATCAGAGCACATACCATAGGCAGCATCAAAACCTAACGTGCTGATGACCACACTTACCGCAAACGCCCGGCAAATCAGTTGTTCACGTCTCACTGGTGACGCATCTTCGCAGATCGATACTGCACGTTGCGCACTGTCTGCAGGGTCACCTTGCACAGCAACGCGGCCCATACCAGCAAAACAGAAGTCACGTACATCATAGTCGTCATTCTCACATAATAAAAATCCACGTTGTACCCGCTCTTGCAACGGTATACCTTCCAGAAGCATCAGCTCATTCCACCATTGGGTGCGCCACAATGCACACGCTTCTTTTGTATGCCCTGACAATCCTTCACAGGGTGAATACCAATCATTGTTCACGAGCGTACGAGGCGGTACGTTGTTAGTAACCGCAAGTATCGTTCGGCTATTATATTCCATAAACACGCCGGCTTGGCATCCATGGAATGCATCCGCGTTCTCCAATGATTCACAAAGTGCAATAGATTGCTGAAATGCGTCCTCGTCATACCCAAGATATCCCACAAGTCCGTGTCCAATACCGTGTTGGCAACCACCAATATCATTAATACGGGTACACGTTTTATTTAAATCTTTAATAACGGTGAGACCACCATCGCTAATACTTCGCCCAACAAATTCATGCATACACCCCCGAGCAAGATGCGTTCCGCACTCAAGCAGTCCTTTTTGCGGGTCGTGAGTATATAATGCGGAACCGAAAATATGGCCAAGTAAATGCTGATCAGATGGATCTAATGTGTGTGCAGCTGCGCGAAGCTCTTGATACGCATCAACTGAACCAACAACGTGTATGCGCTCTTGCCAATATGCTTCCTCAGTGTAGCGGGTCTCTTCTAACTCTATAGCAGAATAATGACCTACCGCAATAACTCCTACAATGATTGCTACCACCGCACCAACAGATATTGCAATTAATAATTTCATGCTTTATATAGTTATTACATCCCTGTTCCGTAGGTACACGTTGATCTATTTTTCTTCAAATAACGGGCGTGCCCACTCCCATACTGCATCGTAGTTCTGTATTTCTTTGAGGTAATACCACCACTCTGCTCCCCACAAGTATTGCCTTTCAAAACTTGTTCGCTTCGCAAATGTGATGGTTTCATGTAATTTTTCAATATTCATACGGTACAGCTGCTCTTCAAGAGGTGTGTCTACTATCGGTTTTTCAACCCACGGCTCGGCGGCAAGTTCAGCGATGATTGCCGGTTTGCGCTCAAGCGTCGTAAGTTCGGTGAACGCACGTTTCGCCCGGAAAAATGCCGGAGTAGTTGGGTAGCTCACAAATGCGTCCAGGTCACGATTCCATACTTCGCGATACAACGTAGTACCAAACACATCACCACGAACCCATGTATTATTCCAAAAACCTAATTCACCTGAAGCAGTCAATAACACCGGATGTGCCGGATCTAAGGTGCGCACCAATGCAACTTCTTCCTCAAGAAACTCAATATCAAGCGCGCCACACTGCCCAAGCGCAAAGCCGATAATAAACGGTTCGTTCTCTACTTGCCATTCTTTCAGTGCCGGTGAATCTTTATAACGCTCTACAACAGCAGTAATGTAGGCACGCACATCATCTTTTTGCTCTTCAAGTGACTCATCTTTAATCCACGACGGTTCATGACATTCAGGCCAACTCGGCAATCGCCGACCGACGGCAAGCACAACCTCAGCGCCATACTCTTCAGCAAGACGCATTTGATAATCAAGTTCATCAAAATTGAAACTCCCCTGTTCAGGCTCAATCATTTGCCAATGCGCGACGAGTCGAAAATGTCGTACACCGAGATCTTCAAGTAATGCACGATACGTGTCTTTCCACGGAAGATTGAGTTCATCGGCACGAAACTTACTAAACGTAACTCCATACGTTACTTTCTCAGGTATTGACGGGATAGCTGCTAATACGTTAAAAACGATACCGATAAACACGATGAGGAGTAGCAGTGTAAACACAATATGGCGAAATAATTTCATACTGCTTACAAAATAAACAAAGCTGCGAGCCCGAGTACAATCGCAAGAGTGCCGGTTACTTTTAACACTACTGTGCGCCTTGATAGTTCACCTTGGAATATACCGATACGACGAGTAACTAATGGCGTGAGCATAAAGAGGAAAATCAACTGCAGTCCTCCAATAGCGCTCACGATGGAAACACTGCCAAGGTAAATAGCAATAAAGGTGAGGAAAAATGACAACCCGCCAAGTGCCTTACTTATTATCACCATCCACTTCGCACCCGATGATGAAGAAGTAATACCGTCTTTAATGGCAAAAAAACGCGTCGGCGCAAGTACCACGAGCGCCACCAACACATTCATAATAAGTGGCCAGAAGAGTGCGTTCGCGACACCAGTTGCTTCAAACACTAACTTCACGGCAAATGTTGACGCGCCGATAAATACACCAGCAGATACGGTAAGAAAGAAAAGACGCCATGAGAAACAAAAACAGTAAATAAGTACCGTTCCGATAATTAAGAGAATGAATCCGGGGAGTGCGTTTACTGTAAGGTCATGTGTGAGGAAAAGCGACGCTAAAATTCCTGTGGTCATAGCCCCAAACGCCGCAGTAATAGGAATAACGTCAGTAACTGAAAGTTCGCGTAACGCGCGGTACAAAAATAACAATCCACTCATATAGAAGAGTGCGGAGAGTAGAGAAAAAAGAAATACATTCGTGCTTGGCAGTGACACCACTCCAAATGGGAGAAGTATCACAATCACACCAGAGAGCATCATGGTGTAGAACGCAAACGCTGCTGGGTGCTTAATACCTTCCTTAGAAACAAGGACGTATTTATCAATAAACACCGTGAGCGCGGATACAAACTGAGAAAACACAGCGATGGCAATCCACGTAAACATTATTTTTTAGTATACCTTACTCATTTGCGTGTTTTGCAATGATTTCCGCATAGCGCTTCGCACTCTCACGAATGGTACGCTCCCGATCACCCTCGTGATCAACATGTACTAACCCAAAACGCATTGTGTATCCTTCCGCCCATTCATAATTATCAAGGAGCGACCAATGCATATAGCCGCGTACATCAACACCTTCGTTAATAGCTTGTTCAACCCCTTTCAGGGATTCTTCAATAAACCACGCACGGTATGTATCCTCAGCATCAGCAAGGCCATGTTCAGTGACATACACCGGTACTGTATATTTTTTTAAAGAAAGCAACGACGTGTACATTGATAATGGGGACAGCTTCCATCCAAAATCACTTTTAGGATATGTTGCTTTTTTCTTTTTATTCTCCCAAAAAACAATATCGAAATAATGATTAACCGCAATAAAATCTTGGAAACCTTTGATGTGATTGAGGTAACGATTGTTATACCACCATGAACCAATTGCAGCGAAAATTGTCCCGACAGGATTTGAGCCGTGAAAAGGAATAATATTTTTTGATACACCAATTTTTGTGTGTGGCGCAATATTTTTAATTGCAGCATATGATTTGATATGACCGCTAATCACATGCGAAACAGAACGCAAATATGCAAAAAGGTTTTTTCTAAACGGCGGCCACGTACCCGCAAGATACCCAACGCCTGTTACCACCATCGGCTCATTGATGGTGATATAAAATGTCACATCATCACCAAGATGTTCCGCAACGCGCGCAGCATAGCGCGCTAAAAGTTCCGGCCATTCTTTATACGTGATTCCACCCTTCTCAGAAAGCCATGTTGGCATCGTCCAGTGCCAAATGGTCACAAACGGCTCGATACCACGCGCACGAAGCGCTGCGACCACCGCCTTATAATGATCAAGCTCTTTCTCATCAAATACTCCCTCTTCAGGCTCAATACGTGCCCATTCTATAGAAAAACGGTGCGCAGAGTGTCCAAGTGATTTGGCAATATCAAAATCTTCCTCAAATCGATTGTAATGGTCGCACGCGAGACCTGCCTCAGGTACGCGACCTTCTCGCGCCGCCTCGGCCCAGTCATTATTTTCAATACCCCCCTCTACTTGGTATGAAGATGTGGAGGCACCCCAGAGAAAATCTTTTGGAAACGTCATCTATTTATAGGATACCAGAACTAAAATAATAGATTGTTCTCTGTTTACTCGTTACTTGTTTTTTGTAATGCCCTGAGTCCCCCAACGAGCAATGCAGCTGCAGCTAGTGTAAGAGCACCGGAGAGCATTTCATCCATATACTCAAATGATTCAAACGGTTCAACCGCACCAATCACTCCTGCCCCAGCAAGCGACCCGACTGATCCCCAAAGGAATGAGAAAGGTGTGAAATCTTTAGATGCAACATTTTCTTGTTCTAGATTATACATAACTCAATTTTAACATAACGCACCTTTACTCCTCTACTACCGGTAAGCCGGCTAAGTCCTCTTTTTCGATATGTGTGTAATGAGAATTCCTAACCAGCGCCGGCTCTCCGTCTTTTTCAATAATGTAGTAGGCGAAACCATGCATATCACGAATAGGTTCATAGTCATTTGGTGTAGGAGCACCAGCTGAACCTTCACGTACATCAGTAACATTATTATCTGCCGTAACCATAAAAGAAGGTCCGCAATTTACTAAACAATGTCCAAAGTGTGGTGGTACAAAAAGCACATCGCCGTGGTTGATAGGTACAACACGAACCTCTTCGATCACATCAGAAAGTGGTTCACCGTTCTTCTCCGCCCGTTTTTGCAGAATCGCAATGCCGCGACCAAAAAGAATCCAATACGTTTCATCTTGGTCACCATGATGATAGTGACCATACGTTTTAATAAACTCACCGCCAACAGTGCCCGACTCCCATACTGTAATATTGCGATCTTCAACATCGCCACGCATCATGTGGTAGTGTGCCTCCGGTCCTGGTGCATCCGGATATAGTAATACCTCCTTCATTTCTTCATGCGATCGTGACGCAAATGTTTTATTCATATACTTCCACTATACCAAAAACTATTTAGGATTTTGATATAAACATAAACGATTACTCGTTACATTTTATACAACGACAGCCGTACGGTTTGATCTGGTCTTCAAAATATTCTTTCCCGTAATGGTATGTGAGCTCTTCACCTTCCTTAACGGCGCGTTTGGTGTAGATAAATATACGTCGTCCATCCATTTCAGCCTCACAGTTAGGTCGACAGGAATGGTTAAGAAAACGTGCTGTATTTTCTTTATGATTTCCAAGTATCGTGTCGCCGTTTTCAAGACGAAAAAGATATTTTCCACCAACATCATTAGCCTCATCTTCTGAAACAATATCTCCCCAATATTCAATAATAAACGACCCGCGAGGTATGTCTTCCATAGCAAAAAGCCCTACCCCAGAAATGCCGCGCCGTGCTTTTGTTTTATATTTTGATAATCGTGGATACCGATATCCCATACGTATTTAAAACGCACACCGTAATACAAACGTCGTACGCTATTTATTATTCCGCACCTGCTGTTTTTTATACTCCGCACTCCACCCTACAAAATTAGTCAGGAGTTGCATAAATGTGGCAAGTCCACTCAATGCAAGCACAAAGATAAAGAACCACAAGAACGGAGAAGTAACGTACGCAACGACAACCACCAACGCAAACCAAAGACCGGCACACCATGGACAATTTATAAGCGTTTTAATTGTTCCTAAAAATGTACGCGGCGCACCATCCTCAAATAAATCGCGGATCCATTGTGTAATGGAATCATACACAGCAAGACGTGTGAGACGGAATATTGCTAATGCCATGATAATGGTGTCCCATACAGAGATAGTAGCGAGTGCGCCACTTGATGCCTCGACAAGACGAAAGCCGAGGTACATCAAATACACAAAAAAGAAAATAAAAAATAAATTCCACCAGTCAATACGACGACGCACTTGTGTTACTTGTTCACTGTCTTCAATCATATATATTGTTTATTATACTTCCCGCAATAATACCATGTACTCTATTCTCTCCGCCCACAGCCGCAACCTTACAAAAATGTGCCTCGGAGAGGCGCTGCGCCCAAAAAGGCGCTTGTCGCGCACGCACCTTACAAAATATTCGTACCATGCAATTTTTTTAAAGCAAGAAAGCAATGTTGCGGCGGGACTACGCGATTGAATGAGTAACCTCTCAATCACTTCGTTTTCCTATAAAACATAGTATTCTGAAACAACCTTTATGATTACTGACCCGCAAGAAGATTACGCACGTGGTGAAATACCTTTTCTTGGCGTAACAGTACGTCTTGATTCAAAACCGCTCATCCCCCGCACTGAAACCGAATATTGGACTGAACAAGCCATCACTGACATGTCCGGCGTCGGACACCGAACATGTCAGGTGTTGGATTTGTTTAGTGGTAGTGGTTGCATTGGACTTGCAGTGCTCGCCCACATTCCAGGTGCACACGTCACGTTTGCAGATAAAGAAGCACGACACTTCCCCACTATCCAAAAAAGTATAACGCTCAATGGAATTGATTCAGCGCGCGTTACGTTTATAGAAAGCGATGTGTGGAGCAGTATTTCCGGAGCATTTGATGTGGTACTCGCAAACCCGCCCTATATTTCCAGAGAACGTGCTACTGCGTCAGAAGACGTTATTGGATATGAACCACACGAAGCACTCTTTGCTGACGATGATGGGTTTGCATTGATTGAGCAATTTTTGCACGACTTACCATCACATATACATAAAGGAGGAACTGCCTGGATTGAACACGAACCATTTCAAGCAACACGTATTACTCAGGTTGCCGCTACACACGGTTTTTCCGCAACAACGCATACCGATCAATACAACATTAAACGCTACACGATATTACGACATATGGCATAATAGATATATCTTATGAACGAATTCAACATTGCAATGGTGTTATGGCCGTTTTTCTGGCTCGGTATGGTGGCGGTGCTTTTCTATGGCTTTTCTTTGTTGTATCACTGGATACGTTTCGGATCTATGTACCCCCTTGTGTGGGCTGCTTTGCCAATATACGCGATTGGCACAGTGATATTGATTGGCGCCATGATCGCCGGTATTGCTGCCGTGTAAGTATGTAATATATGAAAAAAGAAATTCGCCTAAAAGATTTTAAACCTGACGAACACGTGCTTATTGTGGTGCGACGACATTGGTTTGTATTCTTCAGACAAATCATTGGACTCATGCTTCTCTTTTTATTCCGTTTTTTGCCGTGCCAATTCTGAGTCTCTTCATCACATCAGGTGGCGTTGATATTCCAAATGGTCTTGGGTTCTTCTTTGCATCCCTCTGGGCACTTATTTTGTGGCAAATGCTCTTTGCGCGATGGACTGATTATTACTACGACGTGTGGATTGTCACTAACTGGCGCATTATTGATATTGATCAAAACGGTTTTTATAGCCGCAACATTGCAACATTACTTAACTTTGAACACATTGAAGATATCACCACCCATGTAAAATCAGTTATCGGTACATTTCTTAATTTTGGTAGTGTACAGATACAAACTGCTGCGGCAAAACGTGAATTTATTTTTGAAAGTGTCTCGAATCCACGAAATGTTGAAGCGGTTATTAGAAAAGCACAAGAACGTTATCTTGGACTTCATAAAAAATAATCATACCTATGGCACAGCAATACCAACCATATAAAGGCGTTCGTGATTTTTACCCACGTGAAAAAAGGTTTCAACAATACCTTTTTTCTATTATGGAGAAAACAGCTGAGTCGTTTGGTTATGAAGCGTATGATGCATCATTACTTGAACCGACAGAACTATATACTACAAAAACCAGTGAAGAAATTATCACTGAGCAGACCTATACATTTACCGACCGAGGTGGACGTTCAGTAACACTCCGTCCCGAAATGACTCCTACAGTAGCGCGTATGGTTGCGCAAAAACGACGCGAACTTGGATTTCCTCTGCGTTGGTATTCTATTCCTAACTGTTTCCGTTATGAACGTCCACAAAAGGGTCGTGGCCGAGAATTCTGGCAATTGAACGTTGACCTCTTCGGTGTTGAAGGTATGACTGCTGATGCTGAAATTATTGAACTTGCCTACAGTATCTTAAAGAATTACGGAGCAACGGATGATATGTTCACCATTAAAGTTGCTGATCGAGTACTCCTTGAAACTGCTTTTGATGCTGTTGGTATGGATAAAGAACAGAAAAAAGCATACCGACAGCTACTCGATAAAAAACGAAAATTGTCTGACAGCGAATTTAAAGAAGCGTCGGCAAAGATTACCGATACTGACCCTATCGCGCTTATTGAAGGCACTGATGACAGCGTTAAAGAAGCAGAGTGCGCTGTACGTGACTTAGTGGAGACACTTCACGCGCGAGGGGTTACTAATGTAGAGTTTGACCCGTCTATCGTACGCGGATTTGATTACTACACTGGTGTGGTGTTTGAGATATTTGATACAAGCGGTGAAAATCTTCGCTCAATCTTTGGCGGAGGTCGCTACGATTATCTCGTAGAAGAGTACGGCGGCGATCATGTACCGGCAGTTGGTTTTGGTATGGGTGACATGACCACACAGGATTTCCTTATTACCCATAACCTCCTACCTGAAGATCGGGCTACCGCTGATATATACCTCGCACCAATTTCTGAGGCGGATGTCGAACACGCAGCTGGTGTTGCTGCTTTTTGGCGTGAAAAAGGAGTGAATGTTGCACTTGGAATACATCACGATACAATAGCTGCGCATGCTAAAGCTGCTCGAAAACTCGCCATCCCCTACTTAATTGTGTACGGAGAAGACGAAGCTAAAAGCGGCATGCTACGTGTCAAAGATCTTCACACCAAAGAGGAGCAAGAAGTGACCCTTGAAGATGTCCCCCGTGTAGTCTATCGAGACGTGTAACCACAAAGAATGTCCCCGCTAAAAAACGACGCTATGGTGCCGGATACCCTATGAGTATTATATGAGAAAAATAACTTTTGATATCGAAACCACTGACGCGGCACCTGGCCGTATTGATCCAAACACTATGGAGCTTGCCATTATTTGTATTCACGATTCAAAGACTGATACATATGATTCATTTACTCAAGAAGAGCTCCCCGTCTTTGGCCTATTCTAGAAACCTCTGACGCGCTGATTGGTTATAACTCAGACCATTTTGATATACCTATCCTTGATAAATATTATCCCGGTGACCTAACGCAGATTAAAAGTATCGACATACTAGTGAGTGTACGTGAATCATTAGGACGTCGGCTTAAACTAGATTCAATTGCTGAAGCAACGCTTGGAAAGAAAAAAACCGGTCATGGATTAGACGCGGTAACGTGGTGGAAAGAAGGAAAAGTTGATAAAGTACGTGCCTACTGTCTAGACGATGTACGTATTACTAAAGAAGTATATGAATATGCAATCAAACACGAAAAACTGAAATATATGGATTTTAAAGAGAAGAAAACATTCCCTATTGATACAACGCCGTGGACCCTGGAAGAAAGTACCGCAATGAATCATACCCTGCCATTTTAAAAACATTCCAATTACATTGGAGTGTTTTTAAAACCAAATAATACCGAGAATAATCAAAGCTAAAATTAAACGGTACACAATAAACACATTCAAGCTGTGGTGCCGTAAGAATGTAATAAGGAAGTGTATTGCGGCAAGACCACTCACAAATGCCGCGATGGCACCGGTAAACAGTGCGCTACTCTGCGCAGCAAACATATCTGAACCAGAGAGGCCGATAAACTGCACCGCTCCAGCGCCGACGATGACCGGAAACGCAAGGAGGAAAGAGAAGCGCGCGGCTTTCTCACGTGAAAGTCCGAGTAACAACCCGCCTGAAATGGTAGCACCACTGCGTGACATACCGGGAATAAGTGCGAGTGCTTGAAATAAACCAATCACAAAACCTGAAGAGACTGAAAGTTTTTTTGCTTGTGTAGCAAAACGCTCAGCAACAAAGAAAAGTACTGAACCAGCAATAAGACCATACGCAACAAACGCCGGGCCACGGAGTACATGTTCAATATAATCCTTAAAAAATAAACCCCCTATCACCACTGGTATGGAACCGAGCATGAGTGCAAACATAAGTATCTTATCTTCACGTGCCACCACTCCTCCAGTAAAGAATACAAAAAACGTCCGTATTAAACGTGCAATATCTTTTCTAAAATACACCAATACCGCTAATGCAGTGGCGAGGTGAAGCACCGCATCTACCGCAAGTCCATACTCAGGGTTAATACCCAACACTGAGCGTGCCAAGATTAAATGACCAGTGGATGATACTGGAATAAATTCAGTTAGTCCTTGTACTACACCAAGAGTAATAAATTGAAAAAAGTCGATCATAATTATGGTATTATGCTTCTCAGATTACCACACCGTAACTCATCGTATATGAATCAAAACATTGCTATCCCCGTCGCCATAATTATAGCGGCTGCTTTAGTGGCCGGCGCACTCTTCCTTGGTGGTAGAGCTGCAAACCCCACTGAAAATCAAAACCAACAACAGGCACGGACTAATATAGACGTACCTGCAATAACTGCTGCCGATCATATTCTTGGCAACCCTGATGCAGAGGTTGTTATTATTGAATACTCTGACCTTGAATGTCCATTCTGTAAAGAATTCCATACAACCATGAAGCGTATTATGCGTGAGTATGGAGAATCAGGAGATGTTGCATGGGTATACCGCCACTTCCCCATTACCCAGCTCCATCCAAACGCACCACGCCTTGCTGAAGCAAGTGAATGTGTTGCTGAACTTGGAGGTGATACAGCATTCTGGGACTTTATTGATGAAATCTTTGTGCTTGCTCCAGGACAGGCACGCTTCCCTATGGACCAGTTAACCGAAACTGCAGGAAACGTTGGCGTTGATGAAGCGGCATTTGACACATGTCTGGCAAGCAATACGTACCAAGATATAGTGGCGCAACAGTTTGATGACGCACGCACTGCGGGCGCTCAAGGTACGCCACATAATATTATTCTTATGAAGAACGGCGACACAGTAGAAATGGCTGGTGCACAAGAGTATGGGACCGTGAAGAATGTCATTGATACCATCCTTGCTGAAACACGTTAATACAAGCGAGTACGTAACGAATTAAAAACTCCGCGTTTTTCGTGGAGTTTTTTTATGTCGTAGATGGGTTAATAAGATCCATGCGATAAATTTCAAAAGAATCTTTTCCTTCAAACATATCAGACGGGTTTGGAAGATAGGCGCGCGGGCGCCCAATTTCATCTGTTGCATCCTTAAGGAGCCGATGAAAGAGCGCGAAATCATCCTGACACTCATCGAAGTGAATCACATGCCGCCGCATTTGGCTTTTCCCATTCCTATTTTTCTTTTTCTTACACTCCTGAAAAATAAAACGCTTAATCGGCATTTCGTATTCGCTTTGCACTGTGTAGTAGTTAAAAAGTGCCTGTAAGGTAAACAGTGGATTTGCGCCGCCTAATTCACTAAAAGAATCAACAAATTTATGGTCAATAATATCAAGAGCGCCGGGGTTACTAGGCGAAGTGACCACCAAGTCGGAGACCGCTTTAATAGGAAGCGGAATGCCGGGCACCTTTGCTAAACCCATTACTTCGACTCCTCGCACGTCATGTCGTGGTGCACGTTTAAG
This sequence comes from Candidatus Phycocordibacter aenigmaticus, assembly GCA_045401115.1. GTDB lineage: Bacteria > Patescibacteriota > Minisyncoccia > Phycocordibacterales > Phycocordibacteraceae > Phycocordibacter > Phycocordibacter aenigmaticus. The sequence continues at coordinate 647,547 of CP174359.1, forward strand.
ATAGTAGCCAATCGCCCGAAGATACTCTTCTTCCATTTTTTTACGTTTAACCTTCTGTGCACGAAGACTCTTGGCAACCCCAAAATTAATTTCAAAATCAGGAATGGCTTGTAAGTATGCTAGTCCCATGCCGATTGCTCGTTCCTTATCAGCACGTGTTGGATTTTTGGTTGAATAGAAATGTTCTAGTGCTTTGTGACCTGCACGTCCAATTGCTGCGGCAGGTCCAGCTGGAATATCATAGATACGCTCTACATATCGTTTATGCCACGCTAATGGATTACGTAAGAACGAGAGTAAGGATGAGTAGCTCCAATGCTCGATAGGATACGTACTCTTCTTTTTTCGTGCCATGCCTCTATTGTACCGTTTAACCGTATCTATTAAAAACAACCCCCTGAGGGAGTTGTGTATCTAAAAAAAACCGCTGACATCCTTAAGAGAAGTTATTCAAATCGATGAAATGCGAGACCCCACTCTAGGGTTGTAATGAAGACCGAAGTTATTTTGCCCACAGCCGCAACTTTGCAAAACAGGAAAGCGGTGAGGCGCTTCGCGCAAAAGGGATGTGCTATTCGCACCCGCACCTCACAGAACAAAGAAAAAAGCCGGTGGTGTGACCGGCTCTTTTTTTATAAAAAAGCAAAGTTGCGGCGGGACTAAACGATTAAGAAGCTACTAATAGCTTCTTAATCGTTTAGCGTTCTGGTGAGTACGAATTTTGTCTAATGCCTTCGCTTCAATTTGACGAATACGCTCACGTGTAACACCGAACTCCTGTCCCACCTCTTCTAGGGTGTGATATACACCATCCTCAAGCCCATGACGCATAGCAAGGATTTTTCTTTCTTTTGGTGTTAAATCATCAAGGATACTGTGTAGTTGTTCAACTAAAATACGATGTGCGGTCTGTTGATCAGGGGCAGGTACGTTAGGATCAGCTACAAAATCAGCACGTTGCGATGCATCATCATCACCTCCTCCAGATGATGAAATAGGTGCTTCAAGAGAGAGTGTTTCCTGATTAATCTGCTCAATTTGGTAAATTTTCTCAAGGTCAACATTCATTTCAGCAGATACCTCTTCAGGCATTGGGTCACGTCCGAGTGCTTGTTCCAAGCGACGCACCACCTGCTTGTACTTCGCGATTGTTTCAACCATATGCACAGGAATACGAATCGTACGAGATTGGTCTGCTAACGCACGAGTAATCGCTTGACGAATCCACCATGTGGCATACGTTGAAAACTTAAATCCTTTCGTGAAATCAAACTTATCAACTGCTTTGAAAAGACCGAGGTTACCTTCTTGAATCAAGTCAAGCAGAGTGAGGTCGCTTGAGCGGCCAACATACTTCTTGGCAATAGAAACCACTAAACGCAGGTTTGCGCGAGCCAATAAATTCTTTGCCTCCATATCTCCCTCAGTAATTCGTTTTGCAAGGTCACGCTCTTCCTGAGCAGTGAGAAGTGGGTATTGTCCAATCTCACGTAGATACATTTGAATAGAATCATGTGCACCACCTTCACCACGATAGCCGCCACGCATAACCACTTCATCTGGCACATCTTCAAGCATGCCGCCTGATTCAAGCACATCAATACCTGAAGTAGAGAATCGATCGTAAAGTTCTTCAAGAAAATCTACTTCTTCTTCAATATTCGGGAATATTTTTAGGATTTCGTTATAGGTAATATAACCTCGCTCCTTACCTTGCGCTAAAATTGCATCAGCTTTTGTTTCAAGTTGATCACGTTTTCTTGAACGACGTACTGTTTTCTTTACGGTTTTCTTTGCAGTCTTTTTAGCTGTCGTTTTTTTAGCTGTTCTCTTTGCTGTTTTCTTTGTTGTCGCTTTTTTAGCTGACGCTTTTTTTGCGGTTTTTTTGGTAGCGGTTTTTTTTGAACGTGTTGCGGTTTTTTTAGCTGTTTTCTTTTTTACTGCTTTTTTAGGCGCTGCTTTCTTTGCCACTTTTTTTGTGGTTTTTTTAGCTGTTTTTTTAACTTTTTTTGGCATGTAGGAGGAGTATATAAAAATAAACACGCAACAAAGCCACCTAAAACGGCGGCTCTCTACGCTTATCACCCTATTGTAAAGTAAAATTAAATAAAAACAAGTCTTTTCTATTACCTTGGGGAAAAGTCGCTTTCTTAAAAATCCTACTCTGAAAGCGCTTGAGCAAGGGTATTAAGACGTTGAAGCGCCGCTTCTACCTCTTTTGCGTTGCCGTTATCCTCTGCTGCTTTGAGTTGCATCACCGCATCACGATAGGCAATCCGAGCTAATTCTTTCTTAAAATCGTCAAAAAGTTCATCAATAACGAGCATAAGTTCTCCTTTTCCTTCATGTTCATCAAGAAACAGATCCCCTTCTATTAAGGCGACTCGACTTTCATCAGGAGCATTTACAAGGGTGTCTATACGTTCTTTTCCTAAGAGATCAGTGAGGCGCATTAATACGGTTTCATGTAATTCATGGTCGCGTTGATCAAGTGCCTGCACCAATCCAATGAGAAGCCGTTCAATAGAATCGCCGCGTGAAAGAAACGGCGCAGCGTGTTCTGGTGACTCATCGTTTTGTGGCGATGTAGTGGTAGCTTCTTGTGTTGCACGAGACGTTGTGTGAGTCGTGGATGGTTTGATTTTTTCTAACTCAGCAACAACAGCATCCTCTGGAATAGCGAGCGCTTTTGCTACCCGTCCGACAAAATGCGCTTGATCAATAGCGTTTGGAATACGCGCAACATATGGTAGGACGACCCGAGAAACTTCGAGTTTAAAACGACGCTCATCATACCCTAAGCTTTCTAAGTAGGAAAGATAGAAATCAACCACATGCTCCGCTCCTTTAATAACTGATTTCCACGCATCTATGTCCCGATTAATAATATCAGCCGGGTCTTCTCCTGACGGAAGTGTCGCTATTTTTACATTCAAACCCGTTTCAAGAGCAATCGCCGCAGCCCTTCCCGAAGCAGACACACCGGCACGGTCACCATCAAAAGCGAGTACGAGGTTTTCTGTATATCGTTTTATGAGTTGTGCATGTGCAGCAGTAAAAGCCGTTCCTGAAAGCGCGACAGTGTTTGTATATGATGTTTGATGTGCAAGAAGCACATCGAGTTGTCCTTCAACAAGAATGGCGAAGTTATATTTACGTATTGCTTCGCGAGCAAAATCAAGTCCATAAAGAATACGTGACTTATCAAATACTGGGGTTTCGGGGCTATTGAGATACTTTGCTTGCTCTTGTGTAGTTTCTGGGAATATACGACCTGAAAAACCAATGACACGTCCTGAGATATCACGAATAGGAAACATAACCCTTCCACGAAACCGGTCATAACGCCGTGGCGTGTCCACCCCTTCTTTTTGCGTGTCTTTATCAGCAGCATCTGGCTGCTTTGCTAGACCAGCAAGCTCAATCAATGCAGGGTCATGCCCTTTCTCGGTAAGGTGGTCCAGTGTGTCCTGCCACGCCTGCGGCGCGTATCCAAGTTGCCACCGATCACCGTTCTCTGTGGTGATACCGCGACTTTGTATATACTCCTTTGCCTCAATATGACGCGTGAGTGTGTCAGTAAAGAAACGTTGCGCATCAGCAAGAATAGTAAAAAGTTTTTCTTTACGATCACGATTCTCTGGACGTTCGTTAGTGATCTCAACACCTGCTTTTTCAGCAAGTAATTTAAGCGCTCCGCGAAAATCAAGCCCTTCAATTTCTTGAATAAAACTAAAAATATCTCCTCCTTTGTTGCATCCAAAACAATGATAGAACCCACGCTCAGGGTTCACCATAAACGATGGTGTTTTCTCATTATGGAAGGGACAGAGCCCTTTATGGTACCGCCCTGCTTTGGTGAGTTTGACGTATGGTGCGAGTACTTCCACCACCCCTAGTCGGTCTTTAATCTGCTCGACGGTATCTGACATATATCTCTACAGTATAGAGTATTGTGCCCTCGTGAGCGAACTTTTGCTTTTGTGGAGATATAAAGGACTGTCCTTTATATATTAAAATAAACGGCTCAGTGCACTGAGCCGTTTATAAAATGGTCAACATCCGGATGTTGACTATTTATTACTCTCCTCCTCTAGTAGAAAACCTTTTTCTTCGTGGTTCAGAAGAAGGTGGTGGTGACATAAATCCTTCCCAGGGGTTGTTGTTTGCTACCTCTTTTCGTTCTCTGCGTGAATCCCATATTGCATACGCAGCGAATGCTACAGCAAAAAGAGTAAGGCCTGCTGCAGAAGTAAGTAGCCAGTCACTTGGCCCTTCGTAGTTATAGTCAAAAACTTCAGGAATTGTTTCGTTTTGTTCCAGTGACATATAGATATTTTATTACTGAAGTATTATACCAATACTGTACTTTTTGTCAACTACCCTACTCCGCCTTCTTTTATTGCAAAACACCCCGGCGTGCCGGGGTGTTTTGGTAAAAAATAAGTAGAAAACGCGGTATTAGTCTCTCTCTGTTTCGTCAGATTCAGCAGCTTCACGTTTGAGGCGTTCAGTGCGTTCTGCTTGGAATTCGGCAATACGCGCATGCTTTCCGCTCCCTTCAAAACCGGTACCTGCTGGAATAAGGCGACCCACAATAACGTTTTCCTTAAGACCGATAAGGTCATCAGTACTTCCCTTAAGAGATGCCTGAATAAGTGTACGGGTTGTGTGTTGGAATGATGCTGCTGAGAGGAAGCTCTTGCGGTTCAATGACACTTCGGTGATACCGAGCACTAATGGTGCTACTTTCATAGGCTCTTTACCCGCCTCTTTGAGTTGCTTGTTGATGTCACGTACATCAGCCATTTCAACCACTTCACCAATAACCGCTGGACCATCACCTGATTCAACTACCTTTCCGCGAGAGAACATCTGGCGGATGATAATTTCCATGTGTTTGTGTGAGATTGGCGCACCCTGCAGGTCGTAAATCTTTGAAATTTCATCAATGATATATTCCTGTACGCGCTCAACACCACCTGACTTGAAGAGCTCTTCAAGGTTTGCTGAACCGTCAGTAATCATACCTCCAGCTGATACCCGAGAGCCAACTTTCACGAGGCATGTTCGACGATATGGAACTTCGTATTCCACTTTATCGTTTTTATCTGATTGTTCATCAGGAAGTATAACCACAACCTTTGTATTGTCTTCGGTGCGAATTTCTGACACTTCTCCTGATACTTGTGACACGATACCTGAACCCTTCGGTGGTCGTTTGTCGAAGAGTTCTTCAACACGCGGCAAACCATGGGTGATGTCACCACCAGCTGTTGCAGTACCACCAGAGTGGAACGTACGCATAGTAAGCTGTGTACCCGGCTCACCAATAGCCTGAGCAGCAACAGTACCCACCGCTTCACCAAGGTCGATAAGATTACGGTTTGTTAAATCAATACCGTAACAAAGCTGACAAATACCGCGATTTGATTCACACGTCATTGGTGACCGTGCAAAGATTTCTTCAATACCCGCGTCACGAATTTCTTGCGCAATTTCCTGGGTAATCAATGTACCTCGTTTGAACGATACACCTTTTTCATCGATCGCTTTTGCAAGCACACGACCGAAGATAAGTTTTGCAAGATCGGCTTCCATACCGCTTGGCCGAACTTTCTTAATTGAGACACCTTCTTTCGTACCACAGTCATGCTGAGACACCACGACATCTTGCGCGACGTCAAACAAACGACGTGTCAAATATCCAGCTGATGCTGTCTTAAGTGCGGTGTCTGAAAGACCTTTTCGTGAACCGTGTGTGGTCGTAAAGTACTCGGTTGGGGTAAGCCCCTCTTTCATACCGGAGACAATTGGGAACTCGATGACTTCACCTCGGGTGTTGTTCATAAGACCCTTCATACCGGTCATCTGCACCAAGTTACCAGTTGAACCACGAGCACCTGACTGAATGATGGTCGCGACCGATGAATGTGGATCCATAGATGGAACCACGTGTTGCTCAAGATCGGTTTTCGCTTTCATCCAAAGTTCAATTGAGAGACGTACACGCTCTTCTTTTGTCAGCAAACCTTGGTCATACTGCTCTCTAATTGACTTCACTTCTTCGAACGCTTTGTCGATAATATCTTGTTTCTCTTTCGGAGTCTTAAGATCATCGATACTCCAACTAATACCCGAATGCGTTGCAAATCGGAAACCAAACGTTTTAATCTTATCGAGAATTGCAGGAATTTCTTCCAAACCGTATTTCTTAATAAGGTCGTTTACCAATGCAGATAATTTACCTTTAGTAATCTCTTCGTTCACGTACGGATAATCAGACGGTAGGATCGAGTTAAAGAGCAGACGTCCAACCGATGTTTCAAATCGTTCGCCGTTAAATATGTCGTAGCGTTTTGTTTGAGATGGCTGTACCCATACTTTTGCTTGAAGGGCGATATCACCAAAGTCATGCGCGAGGATGGTGTTGTTAGGAGTCGCAAAGTATTTTCCTTCACCTTTTACTCCTTCAACAATACGGGTCATCCAGTACACACCAAGTGCGATGTCATGACTTGTGGCGACAACCGGATCTCCTGATCCCGGCTTGAGCACGTTACGATTCGCGGACATGATAGTCTTTGCTTCAAGCTGTGCTTCTTCAGAAAGAGGCACGTGTACCGCCATTTGGTCACCATCAAAGTCAGCGTTAAACGCCGGACAAACGAGTGGATGTAGTTGAATAGCATTACCTTCAATCAGGATTGGACGGAATGCTTGGATACCTTGGCGGTGAAGTGTCGGTGCACGGTTTAGAAGTACGTATTTACCTTCAATCACCTCTTCAAGAATCGCCCATACTTCGGGGATGCCTTCTTCAATAAGGCGTCCTGCTCCACGAATATTATGTGCAAGATCGCGCGCAATTAGACGTGAGATAACAAACGGACGGAAGAGTTCAAGCGCCATGTGTTTTGGTAGACCACACTCGTCAAGTGAAAGTTCCGGACCAACGACAATGACTGAGCGGCCTGAGTAGTCAACACGCTTACCAAGCAAGTTGAAACGGAAGTATCCCTGTTTACCTTTAAGATAATCGGCGAGTGATTTCAGTGGTCGCTTCTGCGCTGATGAGCCCGGTGAGAATGCACTACCGCCACGGCGAATAGAATTATCAAGCAGGGCATCAACCGCTTCCTGCAAGATACGCTTTTCGTTACGCAAAATAACGTCAGGCGCGTGAATGTCACGAAGCTTGGTGAGTCGGTTGTTACGGTTAATAACACGACGGTAGAGGTCGTTCACGTCACTTGTTGCATGGCGACCTGAGTCAAGCGCCACCATAGGACGAAGTGCTGGTGGGGTTACAGGAATCCGGGTAAGGAACATCCATTCAGGACGTACTCCTGCTGCGTGCATTGAGCGCACTAACGTGAGTCGTTTGTTCAACTTTTCACGCTCAGCAGCACCTGCTTTTTCAAGACGCTCTTCAAGTTTCCCAATGAACTTATCGAAATCAATTTTCTTAAAGAGTTCATAAATCGCTTCTGCACCAATACCTGCTTCAAAGAATGTGCCGTACTTCACTGAGAAGCGGTGGTAATCAATCTCATCAAGCACGATACCTTCACGAATTGATTCAATGTCTGACTTTGCTTCAAGCATGCGCTTCTTGAGCTCTGCCTGTGCCTTTTCATTCGTTATAGTCTTTAGCTTGGTTTTGTATTCGCTTTCAAGCTCTTTAACTAAACGATTACGTTCACCTTCGTTCACCTTGGTTACAATGTAGCCGGCAAAGTAAATCACTTTTTCAGCATCAGCTGCGGTGACACCAAGAATAAGGGCGATACGACTCGGTACACTGCGAAGGAACCAAATGTGCGCTACGGGAGTAATGAGTTCAATGTGCGCCATGCGTTCACGACGTACCACTGAGCGCGTTACCTCGACACCACATTTTTCACAAATAATGCCGCGGAAACGTACTCCTTTGTATTTGCCACAGTAACATTCGAAATCCTTGTCCGGACCAAAGATGCGTTCGTCGAACAGACCGTCTTTTTCAGATCGTTGTGTTCGATAGTTGATTGTTTCTGGTTTTCGTACTTCACCCCACGACCAGTCAAGAATACGTTCAGGACTTGCCAATAGGAGTTGCATCCAATCGAAGTCTGATGTATCCGGTATTGATCCTCGTTTTTGTTCCATAATACTTTTTTTATCTTTGGCGACTAATTACTGCGACTTTGTGTATCCTCATGTTCGTCATTCTTACCAAGAACAACGTTCAAACAAAGACCACGAAGTTGGTTTAAGAGCACATTGAACGATGCCGGTGTATGTACATGTTCAATAGTCTTACCTTTTACAATGGCGTCAAACGCGGCACTCCGACCTTGAATGTCGTCTGACTTAATAGTGAGCATTTCTCGCAGCGTATAAGCCGCGCCATATCCAAGAAGCGCCCAGACTTCCATTTCTCCAAACCGTTGCCCTCCGTTTTGAGCCTTACCTCCGAGAGGTTGCTGTGTAATGAGAGAGTACGGACCAATAGAGCGCATGTGAATTTTATCTTCAACCATGTGGTGAAGTTTTAGAACATACATGTAACCGACAGTAACGTTTTGTTCAAACGCTGAACCTGTACGTCCGTCATACAACGGTACAGTACCGCTTGGATCAAATCCTGCCTCTACTAATTCACTGCGAATCTCCTCTTCAGTAGCACCAGCGAACGGCGGTACAACTGCTTGGTAACCAAGCGTGTGTGCGGCAAGACCCAAGTGAACTTCGAGAATTTGCCCAAGGTTCATACGACTTGGCACACCCAATGGAGTTAAAATGATGTCCACCGGTTCACCATCTTCGGTATATGGCATATCTTCAATAGGAAGCACTTTTGAAATAACACCTTTGTTACCGTGACGACCAGCAAGCTTATCACCCACTGTCACGTTACGTACTTGCGCTACTGTCACATAAATCTTCTTGATGGTTCCTGATTCAAGTGAATCACCACGCTCACGTGAGAATACTTTTACACCAACAACACGACCACGTTTACCACCTTCTAAACGTAAACTTGTGTCTTTTACATCTTTTGCCTTCTCACCGAAGATAGAACGAAGAAGACGTTCTTCTGGTGTGAGTTGCGTTTCTCCTTTTGGTGTAACTTTACCTACAAGAATGTCTCCAGTACGCACTTCTGCACCGATACGCACAACACCCTCTTCATCAAGGTTCCGTAAGCGTGTTTCAGAAACATTAGGGATATCAGGAGTGGTCATTTCCGGACCAAGTTTGGTGTCACGCACCGCGACTTCAAATTCCTCCATGTGAATGGTTGAGAATTTACTCTCACGAACCAAACGCTCAGAAATAATAATAGCGTCTTCATAGTTGGCACCTGCCCAACTCATAAATGCTACTCGAACATTTTGTCCAAGCGCAAGCTGTCCACGATCAGTTGATGAGCCGTCAGCAAGCAATTCGCCACGTTTTACTTTTTGATCCAATGATACGGCAGGACGATGATAAAACGCTGAGAATTCATTCGTCATTGAGAATGGCTGTAAGCGATACTCACGGGTTTTACCTTTTTCGTTCTTAACCGCAACATGATTTGCATCAACTGCAGTGACCGTACCTGCTTCGTCGGCATATACCAAACGACCTGTGTCACGTGCTGCTGTTTCTTCCATACCAGTTGCTACAAGCGGTGCTTCGGCAACCACACATGGTGTTGCCTGCTTCTGCATGTTTGAACCCATGAGCGCGCGGTTTGCATCGTCGTTTTCAACAAACGGGATAAGCGATGTGGCAATTGAAAACATTTGATTAGTAGCGACATCAATATATTCCACTTCTTTTTTAGGAGTGAGCGTTGGTTCACCGTTGCGTCGTGCCTCAATAGTGTCACCAATAAGTTCACCTTTTTCATTCATTGGAACTGCAGCATGCGCAATCGAAACACGTTCCTCTTCAAATGCATTAAGATACTCAATCTTGTCGGTAACCACACCATTTTCTACTTTTGCGTATGGTGTTTCAATAATACCGAATTCATTAATTTCAGCATACGCGGTCAAACGAAGGATCAAACCAATGTTTTGTCCTTCTGGAGTCTGGATTGGACAAAGACGACCATAGTGTGATGTGTGTACGTCACGTACTTCAAAACCGGCACGTTCACGTGTGAGACCACCGGGTCCAAGCGCTGAAACAGTACGAAGTTCTTCAAGTTCCTCAAGAATGTTTTGCTGTTTACCGAGTTGTGAAAGTGAGTTTGCAGTAAAGAATTCTTTAATTGCCGCAGCAAGTGGGCGCGGGTTTACAATCTGAATCGGAAGTGAAGTTTCCACGTCGATAGTCGACATTCTGTCTTGAATGTTGCGCTTCATACGTGAGAGACCAACACGAACACGTGTTTCCATAAGTTCACCGATTTGGCGAACACGACGAAAACCAAGATGGTCAATATCATCTGGCTCAGCATGCGGCGTATTATTCAATTCAACGATATGACCGATAATAGTGATCATGTCTTCAAGAGAAAGAGTACGTCTGTCGAGTGATTTCTCATCCATAGGAAGATCAAATCGTTGATTGAAACGATGTCGACCAGGATACGAAATGTCATATCGCTCTTTTGAGAAGAGTCCAAGTACGTAATCACGTGCAGTATCAGGGGTCGCTAAGTCGCCATCACGAAGACGTTTATAGATCTCAATAAAAGCCTCTCCTTGCGTTTCAGCTGAGTCTTTTTCAAGCGTTGCTTGAATTGCCGCTTTACCATGTGGCACACGGTCAAACAGTGAAAGAATGTCTCGGTCATAGGTTGCGCCGAGAATACGAAGCAATGATGTTGCGGGGAATTTTCGCTTACGGTCAATTTTGATGAAGATTGCACCATCAGGCTCTGACTCAAGTTCAATCCATGCGCCGCGCGCAGGAATAATCTTTGCACCAAAACAACGCGTTCCTTTTACTTCTTGTACCGTAAAGAACACACCGAATGAACGGGCAAGCTGCGGCACAATAATACGCTCAACACCGTTAATGATGAATGTTCCATGACTTGTCATCATCGGAATGTCAGCTAAGAATACCGATTGTTCTTTTTCCGTACCAAGTTGTTTATTAATAAGTTTAACCGTCGCTTTCACTGGAGCGTCGTAGGTCATCTTATTTTCCTTGGCAGTGTATTCATCTACCTTTGGTTCACCAACCTCATAACCAGTAAAGGCAAGTTGGAATTTTTTCTTTGAGTAATCGTCAACCGGAGAGAACTCTTTAAGAAGATTTGGAATACCTTCACCTAAAAAGGTATTAAAACTCTCTACCTGCGGAGCAACGAGGTCTGGCATTGGCACCCGGGCCTCTCGATAGCGCTTAAAGCGCTTTTGTGTAATATTTTTTCCCATAACGCAAGAGAAAACGCATAAAGCCCCCACTCGCGGGCCTGCGCCTTTGTATAAATTTATGAATAACTCGTGATTTAAACTGCTCTCTCCCCCGGAACTCAATCGAATCTGTGTATGAAGCCTATCATACGTGGCATATCTATTCCCGTCAAGCAACGAGAATGTGGATACATAACCAACCTACTGTTCACCCGCTTCCCGACGCCAACGATCTATTTCGGCATGGTTCCCAGAAAGGAGTACCTGAGGGACTGCGTACTTTTTTCCTTTCCATATGAGAATCTCGGGACGAGTATACGTTTCCGACGAAGCAACTCTTTCTTCTTCCACCGACTCAAATTTTCCTAATACTCCGGGAATCTGACGGCTTATTACATCAATAACCACCAGTGCCGGCAACTCGCCACCAGTGAGTGTATATGAACCAATAGAAAGCTTACGTGCTTTGAGAATCTTTTGCACACGCGCATCTACGCCTTCATACCTACCACAAATAAGAATAATATGTTTCTTCTTCCCTACTAATTTCCGCGCATAGACATTTGAAAAATCCTCACCAGAGGCATCGAAGAAAATAATTTCTACATTTTTTCTATCCTTCCTACCGAGCGCTTTATCAACCGCCCGTAATACGCTTTCCGCTTCGAGCACCATACCGGGACCACCACCATAAGGTTTTTGGTCAACACGGCGATGTTTATCCTTGGTAAAATCCCGTGGATTATAAAAAGAAACTTTTATTTTCTTATCGGTAATTGCTCTACCAATAATGGATGTACCTATATACGAATCAAACGATTCTGGAAACAGTGTGACGACGTGGAAGTGCATAGGGACAGTATATAGTAGATAGTAAGTAGAAGGTAGAAGGTGAAAAGTGGTCGGTGGTAGGTAGAAAGAAAAACCCTCGCCGCGGCGAGGGTTTTAAGTTGTTCTTTTCAACTTTTCAGCGCAATCTTTAGAGCTTGAGATCTTCAAGTGCCTCATCAACACTCTTTGAAGCTGACGGGTGACTTGCGTGTCCAGTACCACCTTCAGGTTCACTAATTTTGAGATTAACGCGTGCATTGTGCTTCATACCTACCACACGAAGAAGGATGCGGATCGCTTTGGCAGTGTTGCCTGAACGACCAATAACTTTACCCATATCGGCAGGATTAACATCGAGCGTTAAAAGGACTCCCATTTCATCTACTTGGCGTTTTACCTTTACATCGTCCGGATTATCAACCAACGTTTTAACAACGTATTCAAGAAATTCTTGGTCTTGCATATCTGTAATAGCTTTTCTGTTTAAGGGATAATAACTGGAGTATGCCGTGAAAAACAAAAAAAGTCAAAGTGTATACGAATGCACAGCTGACCGAGCCACCGGTACTGATGACGGACGTCGGACGTCCGTCATATAAAAACACTACGTGATTTGTAGTGTTATGTGTAGCGCTATGTTACAGGAGTGTTATGATGCTGTCTTTTCTGCCTCTTCTGAAGGCTGATCATCCTCAGGTGCCGCCTCTTCTGTTTTTTCTTCTTCAGCAGCAGGAGTAGACGCTTCTTCTGATGATGTATCAGCTGCACCTTCATCTGCTTCTGATGATTCTGACTCAGTAGCATCAGAAGGATCCTGTTCTTCTTCTACTTCTTCTTTTACGATAGGAGTCTTCTTAGGAAGCACGTTCACCTTTTCTCCTTTAATGATTCCTTGAGAAACCAATAAATTATGGACTGTGCCTGAAGCCTTGGCGCCGTGTGAAAGCCAATGTTGAACCGCTTCAGCGTCAATAGAAGTTTGTTTTGTTTTTGGATGATGTGAACCAACTACAGCAACATTGCGACCAGCACGTGGAGATGCAGTATGTTCAGCAACCACAATACGAAATGCGGGGTCATTACGCCTACCAGTACGTTGAAATCGAATCTTTAACATGTGCCGAGAACTATAGCCTGTTTATGGAAAAATGACAACCCCATTCCCCACTCAGTATCCCCACTGCAGATTGAGCTACGGAAAAAACAAAAGAGGAATTCTATGTGGTATTTATTGTGTCAAAAGAAGTGTAAGGGTATAGTGCAAGGTAGTGAATACAAAACATACAGACTCACAGGGGAAATTAAGTGGCGTGATTCAGGTTACTAAAAGCGGTAAGGGTTTTCTCTTGCAAAGCGATACAGATGATATTGAGATTCCGCAAGAATGGGTACATACTGCCCTTTCTGGTGACGTGGTTGAAATAGCACGACAACGTAAATACGGAAAACTCATGGGGCGCGTAGTGCGTGTCATTGAACGAAAGACCTCGTCTTTTGTTGGTGAATTAGTAAATACACCAAAAGGTGTACAGCTGAAACCTGACAATGGCCGCATCCATTTTAATTTTGCTATTGAAGGAACACCAGGAACAGGCGTTGGTAATAAAGTCGTCGGCTCTGTTGTTGAGTGGGAGTCAACACCACCACGCGTCAAAATAGAGCGCGTGCTTGGCCCGGCTGGTGACCATGAAACCGAGATGCACGCAATTCTCGTTGAGCGTGGCTTCGAAAGTGACTTCCCACCTTCAGTTAAAAAAGCGGCTGATGAATTATATGAAAATGCATGGGATGAAAAAGAAATCGCTACACGTGAAGATTTTAGAGACACATGCACACTCACTATTGACCCTGAGGATGCTAAGGACTTCGATGACGCTATCTCCCTTAAAGAACTCCCCGACGGTTCATTCGAGGTAGGTGTGCATATTGCTGACGTATCTCATTTTGTTCAGCCAGGCGGTGCAATCGACCGCGAAGCATATGACCGTGGCACTTCCGTATACCTTGTTGACCGCACCATCCCTATGCTGCCGCCACAACTCTCAGAGGACCTTTGTAGCTTACGTCCCGAGGTTGACCGTCTCGCTTTCTCGGCAATTTTTACCATCAATACAGACAACGAAGTAGTGGACCGACGTTTTGTCCGTGGCATTATTCGCTCACAAAAACGATTTGTATATGACGACGCTGATATTGCACTTAAGGACGCCGAAATTCCCTACCATAAAGAACTAAACCGCTTATGGGATCTTGCCCGCACACTGCGCGAAAACCGTAAAAAAGAAGGCGCTATCATGTTTGAGACGCCGGAAATTAAACCGGTACTCAATGAGAAAAATGAGGTATCCGGATTTAAAACATCTGAATACACCGAGAGCCATCAGTTGATTGAAGAGCTCATGCTTCTGGCAAACCGAGAAGTTGCTTCGTTTGTTACTAACCGACTTGGCAAAAAAAACTTACTCTTCATATATCGCGTTCATGACACTCCAGATACTGATCGGTTAGATGAACTTAGTGTATTCCTACGCGCTATTGGATACAATCTAAAACAGTCGAAAGATGGAGTTTCTGTACAAGACCTCAATCAACTATTAATGGAAGCCAAAGGAACACCCGAAGAGCAACTTATCCAAACAGCGACTGTACGCACAATGTCAAAAGCAATCTATGCTACTAAGAATATTGGTCACTTTGGTCTCGCGTTTGCAAACTATACTCACTTTACGTCACCTATTCGGCGTTATCCCGACCTTATTGTGCATCGTATACTCGGCGATTTGATTGAAGGTAAAAAGATTACTATTGATCCTACGGTGCAAGCAGAACGCGCCATTCATACCAGTGCCCGCGAAGCTGCTGCCACTGAAGCTGAACGTACGAGCGTTAAACTTAAACAGGTAGAGTATTTTGCAAACCATATTGGCGAAGCACGAGAAGGAGTTGTGTCAGGAGTTACTGACTGGGGTATTTATATACGCGACAATGAAAGCGCTGCCGACGGTATGATTCGTCTCGCAACACTCAATGATGATCATTACACCCATGACCGTAAAACATTTTCAGTTATTGGAGAACGAACTGGAAAAAAAATCCAACTCGGTGACCCAGTAACTGTAGTAGTAGATGGCGTGAATATTGATGACCGCACTATCGATTTTAAGTTAAAAGAGGCACATCCAAAGCACAGCAAGTAGAACGAGATTCCCCTATTACAGACTTGAGTATGTATATGTTATGTACGTAGTTTGTTAATGCGACCACGAGCACGCTCTGCTTCAATAATACGTTCTACGCCCACAGCAAATGCTGCTGTGCGAAATGAAGTTTCGTGTTTGTATGCAAAACGAGAGACTACCTGCCACGCCTCAGTCATCACATCAGTAAGCCTTTGATTCACTGATTCACGAGTCATAATTTCACCAGTTCGTGATGCAATCCATTCAAGATATGACGCGGTGACTCCACCAGCATTTGCCAAAATATCCGGTAATACAACTATGTTGCGTTCTTTTAAAACTGCGTCACCTGCAGCTGTTGTAGGACCATTAGCAAGTTCAAGTACTGTATGGACACGCATCTCCTGAGCAACTGTGTCATTAATAACGCCATCAAGTGCTGCGGGTATTAAAATATCAGCGTCCATCGTAAGTATTGCATCAGGTTCTCCGCATTGTATATCGTCATCGTCACATAAATCATGGAGAGAGCCACCTTCTTTTTTTATTTTCTCAAGGCGTTTTGGGTCAAGTCCGCTTTTACACTGCACAGATCCCTGGGAATCAGCAGCTCCCACGATACAGTACCCCTGTTCATGCAGAAGACATGCTGCAGTGGCACCTGCGTTACCAAAACCATGTACTGTTACCCGTACGTTTTGTGGATTGAGACCTTTTTCCTTTATGTATGCATTTAATACCACCACACCACCAAACGCAGTTGCTGTATCACGCCCAGGAATACCGCCAAGTGAAAGTGGTTTACCGGTGAAAGTTGCAGGAAGGTTTTTTTGAGCACGAGCTTCATATGCGTCTAGCATAACCCCCATTAAACGTGCGTTTGTGTACACATCAGGTGCTGGGATATCTTTATCAGGACCAAGTACATCAAAAAACGCGGAAGCATAGGCGCGAGCAACGGCATCAATTTCATCAGATGAATATTCTTTTGGGTTAAACATAACTCCCCCTTTACCTCCACCGAGTGGCACGCCAACAATTGCACATTTTATCGCCATCATTGCACTCAGTGCTTTTACCTCATCTTCATCTGCCTTTGGATGAAAACGAATACCACCTTTGTATGGGCCACGTGCATTATTAAATTGCACACGATATGCCGGCAGTGATACTTCTTCTCCGTCATGCATTACCTGAAGCATGCGATGTTCAATAGTATTCGGGGTTAGTAAGCACATCCGCTCCGCTTCGGAGAGTTTAAGAAGTGCAGCAGCACTCTCAATATGTGCACAGTATTCATCAAATGGGTGCAGGGTGGCATTCATACCTTTAGCATACTGCTCCTTTTTTATTTCGCAACACTGACCGCTTCTTCAAGTTTAACGGAAAGTACCTTTGACACTCCATCACCGCCCATGGTCACACCATACAGAATACCCGCTCGACTCATCGTTTCTCGGTTATGGGTAATCAGCAACAGTTGCGATTTTTCAGAAAGCGCGGAGACCATATCACCATAACGACGACTATTTGCTTCGTCGAGCGCGGCATCAGTTTCATCAAGAACTAAGAATGGTGGTGGGTTGACTGATGACATAGCAAAAATAAGCGCGATTGAGGTCAATGCACGTTCCCCTCCTGAAAGCATTACTAAACTCTTAATACGTTTTTGGGGCACCGAAAGTGCTAGATCAACACCGGCCACCGATTGTTCTTCTTCGTTGTCATCTTTATTGTCCTGGTTAAATTCATCACTTGCTATAGCACGTGCTTTACGAGGGGTTTCTTTTGTGAAAACAAGTTTTGCACTTCCCCCATCAAACATGAGTCCAAAAAATCGAGAAAACTCAGCATTAATGGACATAATACCTTTTTCAAAACGAGTACTCAGCTCAGTATCCAAATCCGCAATGAGCTGTTGAAGTGAGGCTGCTGATTCTTCAAGATCTTTTATTTCCGTCTCGAGAAAACGTTCCCGCTCAGACACCTCTTCATATTCTTTAAGCACATCGTCACCACCTCCGGCGCCCGCTTCTTCGATACGCACTTTTACTTTTTGTAATGCTCGTTTTTCTTCTTCTTGTTCAGTGCGTGAGACTGATGTTGCTAACGAAGTATCCACTTCATATGTAACTGCTTGAGAACCAACAAGCACACCAACTTCACCGAGTTCGCGTTTCAACTCTTCCTCCTCAAGCGCCAATCGTGAAAGACGGTCGTTAAGTGTTTGGACCTCATGGGCAATATCACGCTCTTTTGCTGAAAGCGTGAATAATTCACGTTCTTTCTGACGTTCTTCAGTCCGCGCCTCATCAAGCTCTTTGCGCAGCGCATCGAGTTCGTGCGTAAGCGCTGCTTCTTGTTCAGTAAGGGAACGCGCCTTTACTTCATACGTTTCCTTTTCTGCCGCAAGTTTATCAATTGATTCCGTGGCTGACGCATCATGAGTAATCAATGATCGAAGTTGTGTAAATACATTTTGAACGAAAACACGAAGTGTATCTACTGACGCTGTATGTTCTTCAAGGGATTGCTCGTGCGTATCAACCATTTCGGAAAGTGCACTACTGGAAACCGAAGCCTCCTGTGTAGTACTACGTAATGCTTCAAGTTGTCCTGAAAGACGTGCCGCTTCTTGGGCAGCAACACTCTTACTCGCGCGCACCGTGTCAATTTCTTCGGAGAGAGAAACTATTTTTTGTGATTGAATATTATCGGTGTTCGATGCAATAACCGCACGTGCTTCTTGTACCTGTAATCGCACCGCCTCTAGTGCTGCTTGTTTCTCTTTTTTTGCATCCGTAAGACGCGCTTTTTCAACACGTATATATGCATCTTCACGCATAAAATAGACCCGAAATTTGTCTACTGCGTCTCGTCTTAAATCTTCTGTCTTTTTGATTTTATCTACCTGACGTTTAAGAAAACGAAGATGAGGTTGTACTTCTCTACGAAGTGCCTCAACCTGTCGTATATTCTCCTGAGTTTTTTCAAGTTTTCGAGTGCTCTCTTCTTTTTTATATTGATATACCTTCAGACCGAGTGAATCCTCAAGCATTTCCCGACGTTCTTTGGGTGAAGCGGACAGAATTTTGTCTGCCTCACCTTGCGAAATAATATGATGACTCGATTGTCCGATATTAGCATTCGCGAGTACATTAAAAACATCTTTAAGGCGCACCGTAGCGCCGTTAATACGATACTCATTACTTCCATCACGATTCACTACCCGCTCCACTAAAACCTCATCGAAATCAATATCAAGGAACCGCGAAGTATTATCAAATGTAAGCGCAACACTGGCACGGTTGGCACGGCCAATAGTGTTCGATCCATTCCAAATTAAATCTTCGCCACGCTTACCACGCATTGATTTCATTGATTGCTCACCAAGCACGAAGCGTATCGCTTCGGCAACATTGGATTTTCCTGAACCGTTTGGACCTACAATCGCAACAATAGAATTTGAAAAATCAAACGATGTTTTTTTGGCAAACGATTTGAAGCCAGATACTTCAAGCTTAGCGAGATGCATTCCACTCATACCGATTCCCTATTAATTTAACCGAATGTTATACGATTCAGCGCCACCCCCACGACCTTCCCCATCTAACACACCTCCGCAAGTTACATTTCGAAATTCATCGTAATTAGCGTTTTCTGGTTTATCCATTTGACTTGCAAACAACACTGCGTAGGTTCTATTACCACAGGTATGAGAACCATCATAGTAATAATAATACGAGTCATTACTATTTGCTGCAGGGTCCGCTAAACTTCCATCAACATACGGCTCAATAAGATTGCGAAACGTCTCATTGGTAGCAATATTGCCGTTTGCACCTTCAGACTCAAGAGGAAACGTACGGTTATCAACAAAATATAATTCGAGCGCTTTATGAATCTGCCGTAAATCAGCAACACGTCGTTTATCACGCGCGTCGAGTCTCGCATCAGTCAGTGCTGCTAAGCCTAACGAAGACAGTAATCCAATGATGGCGACAACAATAAGCAGCTCAATAATCGTAAAACCTTTTGATAAGAAATGTGAATGATTCTGTGAGTGATAACGCATATACATATAATTAACGAACATAATCAGGAACCGACTCTCCGGGACGTAATTGATCTTCTCCGAGCGTTTTTGGTTCTGGGATAGATTGTGCAAATAAGTATATACTGACGCCAATTAATACCATTGCAACAACTGCTAATAATACTGCCGCATCAGACGGATTTTTAATGATTCCAGTACGCGCTAACTGATAGGCAAATCCTTTAGGTTCGGGCCGCGCGATACTTAGATCGTTATATTCAGTATTTTCATTGAAAGTAATCTTGCTCATTACTCACTTAGTATACCTGCACATGAGTGAAGGCACCACAGATTTTGCCCACGGTTTCTCAACACTATGCTATGTGTTTTTCCTCAGAAAGAGCGCGCGCTGCAGCTTTTTGTTCAGCGTCTTGTTTTGACCTTCCTTCACCTTTACAAATTACGATATCTCCCACTGAGAGCGAAACTATGAAATGTTTATCGTGATCAGGACCCTCGGCACGTACCACCTCATAATGTGGTGTCATGCCGTATTTTGCTTGCGCTAATTCTTGAAACGCACTTTTAGCATCTTTCCATGCTCCTGTTTCCACCACCTCATCAATACGTGTTACCACATGCTTTGTTATAAATTGTCGAGCGGTTTCATACCCTTGATCAAGGTAAAGCGCACCAATTACCGCTTCAAAGGTATTCGCTAAAAGGCTGGTACGGGCACGTTCAAGATCTTTTGCTTCACCACGAGAAAGAAAGAGAGGTTCATGCATGGAAAGAGATTCAGCTACAGAAGCAAGCATTGAAGTGTTCACTAACGCGGCACGATACGCTGTCAGCACCCCTTCAGGAGTCTCTGGGTAATGTTCAAAAATATAATCAGTAACCACTAACTCAAGCACTGCGTCGCCAAGAAACTCGAGACGCTCGTTGTGCTCAATTGGCATATTCGATTCGTTTACATAAGACCGGTGCGTGAAGGCGGTACGAAGTAAGTCTATATCATTAAAAGAAACACCTATACGATTCTGGAACTCATCTAAGGCTCTCTGAGGGTTACTGTTCATATACATTTCTGCTGCGCCACCACCATACCTAAATTCATGATACCGCGCAAATCTTCATAACAATCAAGTGATTCTAATTCCTCGGCAGTAAACCACTGCGCGTCAGTCACATTTTCTTCTTTTTGAATACGTAACGGGGTTTTAGCACTGCACGCAACAAAGTATCCGACACGACGTGTGACTACACCGACATCTGGATCATGTGCTGTATATTCATGTTCACCAATAGGAGCAGTGACTTTTTTCAACTCTATACCTAATTCCTCTTGTGCAACACGTACTGCTGCTCCGTCGGAAAGTTCTTTACCTTGATAGTGTGTCTTAGGGAGCGTCCATACATTAAACGGGTCAAGGACCAATGCTACATACAATGTGTCATTCTCAAACGAACACACCATGACACCAGCAAGATGTTCAACTTCGGTATGTTTCTTTTCTTCAGGTGCCTCTTCTTTACGTGGACTGCCCATATCACGATACACCGCCCCCAATACACCATTTATAAAACGTCCACTTGAATCTCCTCCAAATGTTTTTGCAAGTTCTATCGCTTCATTAAGAGCTACTTTTGGAGGTACTGAAATTGATGTGCCAAAGAGAAGCTCAAATAATCCGATACGAAGAATATTCCGATCAACAGCAGCGATTTTCTCAATTGGCCATTGCGGTGCCGCTTTACGAATAACCGCATCAATTTCACTTCGCTTTACTGTAATACCGCGTACCAACTTTAGAGAAAAAGCAGCATCTTCATCTTCATGCGGAAGAGCAGCAGTGTTCTTTTGTAATGTTTCAGTAACAGTGTCACATGATAGGTCACCATACACATCTGCCGCAAACAGTGCTTGTAATACGCTAATACGTGAAAGATGTCGTGATGCCATAAAGAACTACTGCGGTGCGGAAAACCCGCACACATATCTCATAGCTTATAGCAAAATACCAAAAAGAAAAGCCATCTGTTACCGATGACTGTTTACTTCTCTGGAGTGAGCGTGGAGAGGATTATTTCTCTTCCTTTTTTGTTTTCTTTTTTGGCGCCACTTTTTTAGTATTTTTTGGTGCTGTTTTCTCTTCTGCTTCTGCTTCAGCAACAGGCGCGTCTGTTACCTGTGTTTTTCCTTTCGTGTTTTTATCCATTACTGAACGTCCACGATATGTGGTGCCATCAAGCAATGCACGGTGACGTGGATGAACTGAACCGCTGTTTTTTTCAACAGAAAGACGCTCGCCCTTAAGCGCATGATGACTGCGGCGATTTTTTGTGTGTGAGCGCGTTGCGCGCATGCGTACTACCATATGGCGAGAATATTACATGAAAAGGCGCATAATAGCAACTCCTACAGCGCACCTCTCATTAATTTACCTTATGAGCATATTCAGACCTTTTAGCGTGCACGTACTCATTCATTAAATGGTCCATAGAAGGACCGAGGAAATATGCACGCGCAGACCATATACCTCCTAGTGTTACTGCGCCGCCACCTATTTTTAAGAGATCAAGAGGACCAAAATCCGGCCCATCAATAGATTCATATACGAGATACAGTAAGAGACCTGAAAGTGCGAGCAATAACGCCTTACTGCTTTCAGTTTTATGTGTCATCTCCTCAGACACCCGCTCAGGTGAACGAATAATTTCCTGCTTCATAATTTGAATAGTAATGTCTTATGCTTACTTATTCATCATCAGGACCCATTTCCTTAATGAAGTCATTTAATACACTTTCGGTAGAAACTGCAAGGATTTCTAGTAATTCTTTCTGATCAAAATTTGCATTAAAAAAGGCCGCAACTGCTGGTAGATCTGGTTTTCCCCCGCCACCCTGCGCTGCCTCCACTGTTCCCATCAGTTCTTCACGTTGTTCGTCGGTCATCTTCTCACTGAGTCGCACTAAAAGGTCGGCACCAACTGCTTCCATTAATTTTTGTTCTACCTCTTTACGGTCCCTATCAGGGATACGCAATTCGTTCAACGTCTCATCAATACGTTGGTAAATACCCATTACCTGTCCAGCAAGCTCTTTCTGTGCAGCATCGGCTTGTGGTGCAGCGTCAGCTTCTTCTACCGTATCAACATCATTATTGTGGTGATTATTTGTGTCATTCATATAGCACTACTATGCTCTAAGCGTTTCAAAAAGTCAAAAGATATTACGTAATTGTCTTTGTTTTAAGCCATGTTTTCCTATGAAGAGGGCACGCACCGTGCAGAGTGATTGCTTCATAATGCGCTTTCGTTCCATAACCTTTGTGTCGTTCAAAACCATATTCCGGATATTGAATTGCGTGGCGCTCCATCTCCCTGTCACGCTCAGTCTTTGCAAAAACACTTGCAAGCATTATGGAAAGCTCTTTTTGGTCGCCTTTAATTATTGTTTGTTGATGTACATACCCTATTGGTGCCTTAAGTGAACCATCAAGACGTACATCACACACTTTTGGGTCTATGGCGAGCGCGGTAAGCGCTTCTGTCACCGCTAATTCTAATGCTGGTACAATACCCTTTTCATCAATATCGTTTGCTGGAACAGCGTGCACTCCTACACGCAGCTCACCTCTTTCTCGTCTTTCATCTATAATTGCGCGCAAGGTATCACGTTTTTTGGGTGTCAGTTTTTTTGAATCATTAATACCAGGGAAATCAGATACTGAAAACGTTTTGTTTAACCCAACCGCTGCAACCATAACAGGTCCTGCAATAGGACCACGGCCGACTTCATCTATTCCAATAATAATACGTGCTGTTGTGTTCATAATAGTTTTCCCTAGCAGAGAGTGGATGAGCGCGGTAAGCTATAGGTATTAGATATATGGAACTCACCCACCTCTCAGTACACTCACACTATAGCCTACTTAATGGATTACCACAGATTGATGTGTTGGTGACACAAGCAAAAAAAGATGGGATGAACGCACTCGCGCTTACCGACCGCAACAATCTGTATGGCGCTATTGAATTCTATAAAACGTGTACTAAGAATGACATTAAACCCATTATCGGTGTTGACTTAGATATTGACCTTGGTGTGCGTACGCGCCTTATTCTCCTTGCTGAAAACAATACCGGCTATCAGAATCTACTACCATTAGTATCAGATGCGCATATTGCACATAAAGGCGATCCGCACGCTACACGTGAGAGTTTAATGCAGTATAGCGAAGGGTTGATAGTGCTGATTCCAGGCGACGCTTTTGCTGCCGGTGGCATAACACTCGCAAAGGCGGTGCAAGAAATATTTCCAAAAGAAGCAATATATGCGCGGGCGGAATGGAGCAGTAGTGAATCTGAGCGCGCTCAACATCGCGCATTAGCTATTGAAGCAGGTATCCCATTTATCGCTTCAGATGATATTTTTTATATTAACTCCGAGGATAGTAACGCCCGAGAAATTGTACGAAAAATTGCCGACCCGGGCGCAGAACCTGATCCTAAAGACCGGACGTTTATTGATTTAAAAACATTTAAAGAGCGTTATCGAGAACAACCAGACGCACTTGAAAATATACATACTGTTATTGAGCGCACCTCAGTAACATTAGAATTGGGTTCATGGACATTCCCCGACTTCCCTATTCCAAAAGACACAACGTACGAAGATGAATTACGACGCGCCACCGAAGAAGGTCTGGTTGAGCGTGGTATGGAAAAAACAAAAGAAGTAGAAGAGCGGCTCGAATATGAACTCTCGGTTATCAACACTAAAGGGTTCGCACCATACTTCCTTGCAGTGGCCGACCTTCTTAATTTTGCCAAAGAACACGACATTCTTACCACCACGCGCGGCTCTGCTGCCGGCTCGTTGGTTTCCTACCTCACCGGTATTACCAATATTGACCCAATTAAATACAAACTCCCATTTGAGCGTTTTTTAAACCCAGAACGTCCAAAAGCGCCGGACATCGATATGGACTTTGCCGATAGTAAGCGCGACCAGGTAATTGAATATGCGCGACAAAAATACGGCATTGAGAGTGTGGCACAAATCGGTACGTTCGGAACACTTATGGCACGCGCTGCGGTACGCGATGTTGCCCGTGCCCTTGGATACCCATATGGCGTTGGTGATCGTATCGCAAAACTTATTCCTTTTGGAAGTCAGGGTTTTCCTATGACTATTGAAAAGGCACTCGAGATAGAAGAAGATTTACGACGCCTTTACCAATCTGATGAAGACGTAGAAATTATTATTAATACTGCGCGTAAAGTAGAAGGAAATGCCCGACATATGGGTGTGCATGCTGCCGGTGTGGTTATCGCGGCCGGACCAGCAACTGCTTTTACACCGCTTCAATGGGATCCACATGGAGAATCAATTGTTACTCAATACGATATGCACGCTGTTGAGGATGCCGGGCTTCTTAAGTTTGACTTTCTTGGTTTAAAAAACCTTTCAGTACTCGGAGATGCCATTGAACGCGTGCGCACACGCAAAAAAGAAGAAGTGGATATTGAAAATATTCCACTTGATGACCCTGCGGTTTTTGCCATACTCGCTCGCGGCGAAACAGAAGGTGTATTCCAACTCGGTGGCGCCGGTATGACTCGTTATCTCAAAGAACTCGCACCAACATCTATTGATGATATTAACGCTATGGTTGCGCTCTACCGACCTGGACCCATGGAATCAATCCCGCAATATATTGCACGTAAACGAAATCCTGAATTAATTACGTATCCGGATCAACGCCTTGAGAAGATTCTTGACCGATCGTATGGAATTATCACCTACCAAGACGATGTCTTGCTCACTGCTATTACACTTGCTGGATATACTTGGCTTGAAGCCGATATCCTACGTAAAGCAATGGGTAAAAAAATTCCGGCAGAAATGGAAGCCCAAAAAGAAAAATTTATCGACGGATGTGTTGATTATGGAAAACTTTCTGTTGCAAAAGCCGAATCAATATGGAAATTGATTGAGCCGTTCGCAGCGTATGGATTCAATAAAGCACACGCTGCCAGCTATGGTATGGTTGCCTACCAAACCGCATACATGAAAGCCCATCACACCGCTGATTATATGGCTTCACTCATGTCCGCTGATTCAGGTAATACTGAAAAAATTGCCATTCATGTTGCTGAATGTGTTCGACTCGGTATTG
Source organism: Candidatus Phycocordibacter aenigmaticus (assembly GCA_045401115.1). Lineage (GTDB taxonomy): Bacteria > Patescibacteriota > Minisyncoccia > Phycocordibacterales > Phycocordibacteraceae > Phycocordibacter > Phycocordibacter aenigmaticus. The sequence goes on from CP174359.1 coordinate 673,126, forward strand.
ATGTACTCCCTCCTGATGTGAACGAGTGTTTTATTGACTTCACTGTAGTGGATGAAAAAACAATTCGTTTTGGACTTGGTTCCATAAAGAACTTTGGTGGCGTCGCGGCAAAAGCAATTATTGAAGAGCGCACCGCGAATGGTCCCTTCACTGGTGTGGGTGATTTTGCATTTCGCATGGACAGCGGCAGTGTGAATAAACGTGGCATTGAAGCGCTGATCAAGGCAGGAGCTTTTGACCGATTTGGTGACCGTACCGATATGATTGCGCATATGGACGAGATTTTGGCAGCACAAAGCCGTAAAAGCACCGCACCGGAAAACCAAGCAGCGCTCTTTACTTTTGAAGCAAAAGCTCCAGAAATCTCTATTAAGACTACCGACGAGACGTCACTTGCGGACAAGCTTGAGTGGGAAAAATCGCTACTCGGTATTTATGTATCCGGACATCCTGTTGACCGCTTTAAAGAAGAATTGGCAGCGTATCCTGACTCAATAGCAAATGCTATTGCCGATGAACGAAAAGGGTTCCCGCAAATCATTGGTGGCGTAATTGATACCGCAAAACTTATTTTGACCAAAAAAGGTGATCGTATGGGTTTCTTTACTATCTCTGACCGCACTCACTCAATAGAAGCAGTGGTGTTTCCAAAAACGTATCAGGAGGTAAAAGATATACTAACCGAAGGCACATGTATTCTTGCTAAAGGTAAAATATCATACCGCAATGACGAGCCATCGCTACTTATTGATAAGGTCAAAAAACTTGGGTAGTTGCAGTGTTTTTTAGGGTATGCTCTAATGACTCTAAGTGTCGGTGTTGCTTTGCAGCATCGGAAGCTCGGTGGAACCGCGGTTGAGCACAATCGTCCGAGCATGGTAAAAGAATCTCATCTTTTACCATGCTCGGACTTTTTTAATTCTTTAGAAATTATTCTTAACCACCACCTCTATGAACAAAGAACTTGAACACAAACGCCACACTCTCGCTCACCTCTTAGCTGCGGCTGTAGGACAGCTTTACCCGCACGCAAAGCTCACCCTCGGACCCGCTATTGATGATGGATTTTACTATGATATCGATTTTTCTGAAGGAGAAAAACCTGGTGAAGCAGAACTGAAGAAAATTGAAAAAATAATGAGGAAACTTCTTCCGTCATGGAAAGAGTTTACTCATAAAGAAATGAGTAAAGAGGAAGCTAAGGAACATTTCGAGAGCAACCAATTTAAATTAGAACTCATTGATGAGATTGATGCGCGTGATGAAAAAATTACCCTCTATACGATTGGTAATTTTTCCGACCTGTGTCGTGGTGGACATAGTGAGAATCCTGCAAAAGAAATTGCACTTGATTCATTTATGCTTGATCGTATTGCCGGCGCGTACTGGCGCGGTGATGAAAAAAACCCAATGCTCACCCGCATCTATGGCCTCGCATTCGATACCAAAGAAGAACTAGATGCATACCTTGCTCAACGTGAAGAGGCGCGTAAACGCGACCATAAAAAACTTGGTGCAGAGCTTGGGCTCTTTACTATTTCCCCGCTTGTTGGATCAGGGCTGCCACTTTTAAAACCAAAAGGTATGATTATCCGACGAGAAATTGAAGAATACCTCTGGGAACTTCATAAAAACAAGGGATACGACCGAGTGTGGACACCACATATCACAAACTTGTCACTTTATGAGACAAGTGGGCATGCGGAAAAATTTGGTGAAGAACTGTTCCGTGTTAAAGGAGGCGATGAAGACTTCGCTTTAAAACCAATGAACTGCCCACACCATATGCAGATTTTTGCTGATGACCAATTTTCATACCGTGATATGCCGGTACGTTATTTTGAACCCGCAACAGTATATCGTTATGAAAAATCCGGTCAACTTTCCGGCCTTACCCGTGTACGCGCCATCACTCAAGATGACGGACATTTGTTCTGTCGCGTCTCGCAAATTACCGAAGAGGTATCGGAAATTATTTCTATTGTTCGCGCATTCTACGAAACCGTGGGATTACTCGATGATTATTGGGTGAGTCTATCTGTGCGTGGCCCAGAGGGTATGTATCTCGGCGGTGATGCAGTATGGGATCAAGCAGAGACTGCACTTGAAGAAGCAGCTCAAAAAAATGAATTAAATTATACACGTGTTGAAGGTGAAGCAGCATTCTACGGACCAAAGCTCGACTTTATGTTTAAAGACGCGATTGGTCGTGAGTGGCAACTCGCAACTATTCAATGTGACTTTAACCTCCCTGAGCGCTTTAAACTGGCATATACTAACGAACAAGGAGAGAAAGAACAGCCAGTTGTGATTCATCGTGCTATCTCAGGATCTATTGAACGTTTTATGGGCGTACTGATTGAGCATTATGCTGGAGCCTTCCCTCTTTGGCTTGCGCCAACACAAGTAAAAGTGCTTCCAGTGTCTGAGTCGCACCAGGCGTATGCTAAGAGCGTTATGGAAAAACTTGCTGAGGCAGGAATTCGCACTGAACTTGATAACGAAGAATCCCTTGGTAAACGTATCCGCCAGGCGAATATTGAGAAAGTCCCCTACTTCTTTGTGATTGGTGATAAAGAAGTAGAGGCCGGAACGGTGACTGTAGAAGGGCGTGGAGGCAATGAAGGAGCTCAGGACGTTGATGCGGTGATTGCCATGCTCGCTGAAAAGATCAAAGAGCGTTCATAGATCCCTCGTTCATATAAAAAATAAACGGCTCACCGAGGTGAGCCGTTTATTTTTAATTGTAAGCCTAAAGAGTTTTCTAAAAGAGGTGGAGTTCAAGGCGCTGAGGTTTTTTGCGGTGAGCCGTACTGCTAGATACGGTGAGCCGGAAAAAGTACCGAGAGCAACGAAGAAATACGCTCTTTTAGGAAACTCTGACGTCGAATGCTTGTGCGAGCGCAATCTTGAGGTTAGTGAATTGTGAGGTGTAACTGGTATCAAGTGCGTGAGCAAATACCTCAACCAGTTCTGAAAGCGCCGCATCAGAAACCGTTGCTGCCTTTTCTTTAATATCCAAGTCATTAAACTCAGTGCCTGTTTTGCGCGATCGGCAGAGACGGTCAAGTGTGGTGGCAATTGCTGTTGCGAACCGTGTTGCTGATACTCCTTCAGACTCTATCTTTGCAAGCAATGTAAACGCCTCGTCACGATTACCTGAGAGTAATGCGGCAACAAATCGATTCACTGCTTCACCTTCAAGTGCTGGAGCTTTTGCATCTGACTGCGCATGAGATGTGTGTGCCGGCGCTTCAGGTGACTCTTCTACCACTGACTCCTCCTGTGGAGTGTTTGTTGACTCGGTCGCGCGGATTAACTCACGAACACGAGTGCCTGAGAGATGGATCCATCCGTCTTCACGTGGAATAGTGCGTACGGCCTCATTCAGTACGTCACCAAACGCTTTAAGTGTTTCGGCACGTTCGGTACGTAAATGAGTCGCAACCATCACAGCTTCTGGTGAGAGGAGGATGCCTGCAGCGTGTGCACGTGACTCAATAACATCACTTAACTCAGGCAACGCACCTGCGGCATTTGGTGTGTATACTACCGACGGACGTGATGCCGGTGCAGCGTGTCTTTGAGGTGCCGGCGCTACTGATGGCGCCATAGTTGCAGCAGCAACTGGTTCTACATCACGCTCAAACTCATCCGCTTCATTAAACTGCGGTGCTGCTGTTGTATTGTCATATGATGGCGGTTCATAGTCGTGGTAATCACGAGCATTAGATGTTTGCGGCACTATGCCAATACGCTCTGCAAAGAACCGTAGACTACCGCGCCCAATAAGGACATAGGTAATGCCGAGACTCCATAGCGCGACTGCCAACCAGAAGAGCATAGTCAGGAATGGACCTGCCTCAAAACCAGTATATGGAACCTGTGCCAGTGATACGAATGATGCGCCGAGCACCTCACCTCCTGGAGCACTCGCCAAAGAGACGTTTGGCTGATTTAAACCACCACCACAATTAGTACAACCGGTATTAACACGAACTTCCGCAGAACAAGTGACATCACCATGGGGACCTGAGAAAGTTGCAGTGTAATTAGTATCAGTTGATGGGAACAATGTATTAGTTGTGCCGCCTCCAACCGGAGATATTGAACCAACATTATTATCAATGCTGCCGCTCGTTACGTTCGCTGAGGTCCAAGTCAGTGTAATTGAGTCACCAGTATCAATCTGTGAATCAGATGCGGTAAGTGTACACGCAGGTACTGGATCTGGTGGTTGATTCACGGTTACTGTAGTGCTACAGCTTGTTGTGTCGCCTGCACTGTTTTTTGCAACACCAGTAAATGTTCTCGTGCTTGTCAGCGGAACAGTATCTTTTGAACCACTACCAATACTTACTGAACCGATACCTTGATTAATTTCAAAAGAAACGGCATTTTGTGTACTCCACTGGAGTGTTGAAGTTGCATTGAGGTCAACCACACTTGGGTTTGAGGTGAGTGTACACACTGGAGCATTAGGTGTAGGAGGTGGATCAATAGTAATAGAACACGTACGCTCTGCGCCAGCACTGTTTCTCACTTTAAGGTTGTAGGTACCTGCGCCCACGGTCTTTGAACCATCTTGTGGTGTGATGCCAGCACCGTTAAGGAATGCGGCAGCAGCATTGCTAATAGTCCAACTCAATTCTGTAGTAGTTTCACCCATAGCAATTGCTGGTGCATCAATAGTACACACTGGAGGGTTAGTCACCACCTGTTTGTTTTTAAAGACGACTGCGGCACATGAAGACCCACTTGGTACATTCACTACACCGCCTGATGGGGTCACTGAAATCAAATCCCATGAACTACCCGCGTCCACTTCAGTCACTGTATGTAGTCCAGGAGTGACGTTATCAAAACGTGCGTGTCCATTAGCGTCTGAGGTAACAGTTCGACTACCTAGTTTAAAGGTGAACTGCGCAACCGGTGTGAGCGGTGCTCCGGTAGTATCAAACGTTTCTTTCAGAATACGGATACATCCAGGGGCTGGAGGTATTGGCGGCGGATCAATAGTAATAGAACATGTACGTTCAGCACCGGCGCTATTTCTCACTTTGAGGTTGTAGGTACCTGCGCCCACGGTCTTTGAACCATCTTGTGGTGTGATGCCAGCACCGTTAAGGAATGCGGCAGCAGCATTGCTAATAGTCCAACTCAATTCTGTAGTAGTTTCACCCATAGCAATTGCTGGTGCATCAATAGTACACACTGGAGGGTTAGTCACCACCTGTTTGTTTTTAAAGACGACTGCGGCACATGAAGACCCACTTGGTACATTCACTACACCGCCTGATGGGGTCACTGAAATCAAATCCCATGAACTACCCGCGTCCACTTCAGTCACTGTATGTAGTCCAGGAGTGACGTTATCAAAACGTGCGTGTCCATTAGCGTCTGAGGTAACAGTTCGACTACCTAGTTTAAAGGTGAACTGCGCAACCGGTGTGAGCGGTGCTCCGGTAGTATCAAACGTTTCTTTCAGAATACGGATACATCCAGGGGCTGGAGGAGGAGTTTCAACAGTAATTGCTGCCGTACAGGTGGCAGTATCTCCGGCACTGTTTTGAACAGTACCAGTATATACGAACGTACCTGCACTTCCTGGTGTTATAGATTTTGTCCCATTTGCAATTGGACTCGTCCAAAGAGAGAGCGCTCCCACTCCACGATTAATAGAAAAACTTGTTGCGTTGCGTGTTTCCCACGTAATATCAGCATCTTCGCCGAGTTCAATAGTACTTGGTGCGATGGACATTGTACATACAGGTGGCTGGATTTGCGGAGCAACAGTGACCGTATCAGAACACGTAGCGGTGCGACCAGTAGCACTCGTTACCGTCATAGTGTATGTGGTACTTCCGACCGGAGGAGTAACTGAACGGGTACCGTTTGAGATATTTACCGCCCCAATATTTTGATTAATAGTTGCAGTACTTGCACGCGTGGTCGTCCAAGACAGGTTGGTGCTGTCACCAAAAGACAGAGAAGATGGGTTCGCGGTAAGTGTACATACTGGAGTAATGTGACCGCCACCGCCGCCACCGCCATCACCGCCACCGCCGCCGATAGTGCCACCGCCGCCGCCCCAACCGCCGCCACCACCACCGCCGCCGTCGTGCTTAATACAAGTATGACAACTAATAATCGCGTTGGCAGTATTGATACCTCGATCCACAACACTTTCTGAAAGGTCCACTGTAAACCATGCCCCGGCAAAAAGCAGGATAAATATAAAAAATGAACGAGCAATGGTGTTATATACGTTGTTATTTATCATAGAATAGAATGGGTACTATAGAACGCCTCAACAACATAACGTTCACCTGGTTCACCAAATGAGTTACATGTTGAAAGGATTAAGTTTTGTGAATTTTCTTTAAGTGGAATCAATGCGTCTGATGCCTGCACTAATGATACGGACTGAACAGTATACTCATACAGAGTGTTATCTGAATATACTTTGATCACGTCGCCGGCTGAAAGTTTTTGAAGACCGTTAAAAGCTTTAAAAGCTTTGTTTTGTACAACAGGCAAACCGCTTTGGTGACCAAAAAGGAACATCGTGGATCGTTCCCCTAAACGCGCCGACCCTGGATATCGCACTGCTCCGTTAAGTAGCGCATTATCAAGGTCGGTAATGGCTGTTGATGTAGGATTTTCAATCTTTGTATCAACACCAATAGACGGTATTACGACACGAGTTGGTGCCTCAACATATTGAGGCATTTCCACTGGGGTTTCCTCTGATGCAGTTTCAGCAGCAACAGATTCCTCTTGTTGCGGTGCTTCTGGTACAAAGTCAACGAGAAAAAGTATCACTGCTGTGATGAAAAATACACCGAAAAATACCATTAACAAACGGATTGGGTGTATATCACGATTTGATACTCTTTGCGTCATAATCTGTGTGTCGCTGCTGTCAAATAACTGTCTCTTATCGGTATTCAGCGACTCCTGGGCCTATTCCAGGTTGGAACCAATTCTATATATGAAAATAGGATTTGTCAAGTCTTTCATTATTCATCCATATACTGCGCGCTCTTTGGCTAAAGGTCATTTTATGATAGGTAATCATACGTATAGTACGCTGCGAGAAAACTTGACAAAACCTTTTTTATGTTATATATATGCATTACATATGAATACAGAAAATAATCGAAATCAGAACGGCGCGACACGAGCCGTGACCCGTGTGTTTGCTGTTATTGGCTTTATCGCGATAATTCCGTTTGGTCTCTGGGCAAGTGTGTCTGTTGCTCGAGCAATGCCTGATGCATTCAGCGCGATAGCATCTGCGTTAGTATCGGTTACGTCAGTGTTTGTCTCTGCAGATGAAACAATCACACTTTCTGTCCCCTCTTTAACTGTACAATCAGGTGATTCATTCGTGCTTTCTTGGGAACATACACAAAAACGCACCGAGGGACGTTACACATTAAGCTATGGATGTGTTGAGGGAGTGACAGTGCATCGACCGACAACACAAAATGCATCTGCTGAATTTGCATGTAACACTCCTGTTGAATTTCTTAACGCCAATAATTCGGTCGTGTTAACTGTAAAGTCAACGCAAAACCGCTTTGTTGACTTACCGATTACCCTCGCGTTTACTCCGCAAAGCGCAGGTGTACCAACAGTAACCGCTAACACACTTATAACTATTGAAAATAGCGCTCTTACCGGTAGTCCTACGGTGACCGAAACCTCTACTCCCACACGACCAACAACACCAACTCGTGGAGAAGAAACAACCACTATTGATGTGATTAATACTACTGGACCAGCAGCAAGTGATCCAAATGGTTTTGTTGACCTCTCAGCACGTCTTATTGAGGTGGGTGTCGTTGATAAAGCTACCGGTGAATTTACCGCAAGCTCAACGCCAAGTCGTTCAGTTATTGGTAAACGCGTTGCGGCACGGTTTGCTATTGAAAACAACGGGACTAAGACCAGTGATCAATGGACCTTTAACGCGGTGCTTCCAACCTACCCTTCACATATCTACAGCTCCCCTACCCAGCAGATACTTGGCCCGGGTGACCGTATTGAGTTTACGCTTGGATTTGACTCTTTCGAGCAAGACAACGAAGGAGTACTTATTGTGAACGTTGATCCAACGCAACGTATCAATGAGTCAAATAAGGATAACAACATCCTCCGCGCTCCTATTACGGTTATTGATTAATCAATTAATAACTGTATCCTCTTAAAACAGCACCTACTTATAGGTGCTGTTTTTTATAAAATATTCAAAGAAAGTTGATTAAATATCGAGATTAGCAGCTTTAGCATTACTTTGGATAAATGATTTTCGTGCAGGAACATCAGTGCCCATAAGGATGTCAAAGATGCGGTCGGCTTCTTGTGCGTCGTTAATGGTTACCTGCTTCAATACCCGACGTTCCGGATCCATGGTGGTTTCCCAAAGCTCTTCCGGATTCATTTCACCGAGACCTTTGTATCGTTGTAGTGAGAATTTACTCTGACGCTTTTTCTTTGCTGGTGTCTCCTCTTCTTCCTCATCTCCATTTTCACCCTGTTCAGCTTCGACAAGATTTTCTACTTCATCAACATCTTGTTTACCAACAATGGCATTCTTCTCAGCTTCAGTGAAGGCGTAGAATACTTCTTTACCTTTCTTAATTTTGAAAAGAGGTGGTTGAGCAATATAGAGATATCCACCCTCTACCACTTCTTTGAAGTAGCGATAGAAAAGTGTGAGAAGAAGAGTGCGAATGTGCGCACCGTCAACATCTGCGTCAGTCGCAATAATAATTTTATGGTAGCGTAATTTTGAAACATCAAATAAGTCACCGATTGCCGTACCGAGTGCTACGACCAGCGCTTTGATTTCGTTTGATGCGAGCATCCGGTCAAGTCGTGCGCGCTCTACGTTTAAAATCTTTCCACGAAGCGGCAAGATGGCTTGCGTGCGACGATCACGACCCTGCTTACTTGAGCCACCTGCAGAGTCTCCCTCCACGATGAACAACTCAGATTCTTCAGCACTTCTACTTTGACAGTCAGCAAGTTTACCCGGTAAGGTCATACCCTCAAGCGCGCCCTTTCTCAGTACTGAGTCTTTTGCTGCCTTTGCCGCTTTACGTGCTTTAAGTGCAAGTAAACTCTTACTACAAATAGACCGTGCTTCATCAGGATGCGTTTCCAAAAAGTCCGCGAAACTTTCTGCAAACACAGTGTCTACCGCGCCACGTGCTTCAACCGAGCCGAGTTTTGCCTTGGTCTGTCCTTCAAACTGAATTTCCGGCATCTTTACCGAAATAACGGCAGTAATACCCTCGAGCACATCGTCACCAGTGAAATTCTCTTCTCCTTCTTTTACGAGTTTATTTTTACGGGCATAACTATTTAAAGTTCGCGTGAGCGCTGTCTTAAATCCAGTTACATGCATACCCCCTTCCGGCGTATGAATATTGTTTGCAAATGCAGTCAACCTTCCAGAAATATCGTCAACATACTGAAGGGCAATCTCTACTGAAACATCTTCAACCTCTTTATCAATATAGAAAATTGTTTTATGCACCGCTTTTTGAGAACGGTTATTGAATGACACAAGAGAACGTAGTCCTCCTTCGAAATAAAACGTTTGTGATGGTGCCTGCAAGCCAAGGAAACGTAGATATAACTCCCCACTTAAGTCAGGTACTGCAGTGTGTTCACGCAAATCCCATACCGCAATACGTGTTCCTTTTACTAAGTACGCCTGCTGACGTAGATGAGAAACGATACGCTTCCATTCATATACAACTTCTTTAAAGATTTCTTCGTCAGCTTCAAACGTAAGAATGGTACCGGTAAAATCTGAAGGTCCCACTTTTTTTACTTTTGCCTTCGCCTTGCCACGTGCATATTCCTGCATGTAATGTGCACCGTCACGATGTACATCGACACGCGTATATACTGAGAGCGCGTTCACGACCGACACACCAACTCCATGAAGACCACCGGATACTTTATAACCACTTTCATCACCGCCGAATTTACCACCAGCGTGAAGCGTGGTCATAATCGTTTCAAGTGCTGAAACTTTTGTTTGTTTATGTATATCAACCGGAATACCACGGCCATTGTCTACTACACGAATACGATTCCCAGGGAGAAGCGCCACCTCGATATCATTAGCAAAGCCACCCATCGCTTCGTCACGTGAGTTGTCAAAAACCTCCCAAATAAGGTGGTGCAGACCATCCGGACCAGTGGTGCCAATATACATACCGGGACGTTTACGTACCGGTTCGAGTCCTTCAAGGACTGAAATCTGCTCTGCGCCGTATGAGCCTGCCGCCGCCTTTTTAGCGGTTTTCTTAGCAGCTGGTGCTTTTTTAGCAGCGCTTTTCTTGGTCGTTTTCTTAGGTGTATTAGGCATCTATATAAGCATTAAAAATGGCGCCTCGCGGGCCTCATATATTATACCATCCGTATGCGTGAAAATCTCCCACATATAACCCCCCTCGTCAGGACTTCAATAGTCCCCGTTCTTTCCTCGATACACTCTGATTCATCCCCGCAACGGGGTTGATGGGTATGGACGGGAGGCTCATTTTTACATACACTAGAGGCTATGACCAACATCAATATCCCTCGTGACGAAGAGCGCGCACTTATCAACAAACTTGACGAACGCACTGACGCTGAGGCGGCACGTATTAAGCGTTATCTTAGTATGCCTGACCTCTCCCGTACCCCGAGCAGTCCTCTTGCTGATATGGTGGAACGAGTAAAGAGTGTCCCTACACTTAAGGATTTTGATGATATTACTATTCCTGAGGTGGTGCCAGCAAACATCTGCTTTGACCTCTTTGATTTCACAGCCGACCATCCCGCTCGTTCAAAATCAGATACGTATTATCTTGATGAAGAAAATATCCTACGCACACATGATACGGTCTTTTGGTACTACTACTTACACCTACCTGAGGTACAAGAGAAAATTAAAGCCGGTGAATCGTTTGGCACCGTTTGTTACGGAAAGGTATATCGTAAAGATGAGATTGACCGGCACCATATGAATGTGTTTCATCAATTCGGCGGCTGGTTTCTACAGCCCGACTCAGAAGGTATTCTTGAGCTTGACTCACTCAAAGCAGTGCTCTCTGAGGTGGTTGAAAGTGTTTTTGGAGAGGATGCTGAATATCGTTTTAATGAAGACACATTCCCCTACACCGATCCCTCTCTTGAAGTAGAGGTGAAGATTAACGGTGAATGGATTGAGATTTTAGGTGGCGGTATGCCTAAAAAATCAGTGCTTAAGAATATGGGCATTGAGGGATATAACGGCTGGGCATTTGGTTTCGGTCTGGAGCGTCTCGCTATTATTTCTATGAAACTCCCTGATATTCGCCTTTTATGGAGTGATGATGAACGCGTAACAAAACAGCTCACACTTGGTCAAGAATTCCAAGAAGTATCTAAATATCCACCAGTTATTCGTGATATTTCTTTTATTGTACCGAATACTTTCACCCCAAATGATTACTTTGATATGGTGCGTGATACTGTGGGCGACGATATGGTCGAAGAGGTTGAACTCCTTGATAAATATGAGAATGAAGAAAAGTTTGGTGTTGGTAAATTAAGTTATGCATATCGTATTGTGTATCGCTCTCTGGATCGCACACTCACGAGTGAAGAGGTGGATGCGCTCCATAAGAAGCTTGAAGCGGCAACAGTAGAACACTTCGATGCCGAGGTTCGCTAAAAAACACTTCTTACTTTACTTAAAACACCAGATACGTATCTGGTGTTTTTTAAAACCCACTCACTCTATAAAAAAGTTCGCCATCTTTAATATACAGAGATCCGTCAATAACACGGAATACTGCTTGAGGCGCAGTAGCAACTTGTACGAGCAATCTGGGCTGACGTATGTCTGCTTCAACCAAAAAGACGCCTGAGTGTTCAGTTTGGTATAGCACCCCGCCGGCAAAGAACTGCGCATGAGTCACTGTTTTTTTGCCTTCCTCAAGAAAGAAATGGGAAACACAAAGGGATGGGCGTGTACAAAATGAGCTTGGTGGTGCAGTATTGCGTGTCCATTTTAAAAGTAAATTACCGTTATTGATCACCAACGCTGCTCCGTCACTTTCTGCAACAGGTAGTGATGGCTCAGCGGTATCGTGCTGTGTGCTTGACGCGACTGTATTTACATCATTATCAGTGGTAGTGCTTACTGTAAATGCTTCTTGCAGGCGAATATACTCTCGCTCACTTACATACTGTGTGGTCGATGTCGCATTAGTCGTGGTTGCATGTATTTCAAGGTCCTGCTCTACCTGTACAAGCCTCATCTCAATGGGTTGCGGTACCACAAACATTGAAGCATTAGTCACTAACTGAGACTCAACAACGATGTCTTTTGACCATGTATGATAACCGTCTTTTCTCCCCTGCACTACATACGACCCCGGTTCGATATTATCTAAAAAGAAAGACTTTGAAAAAAGACTTGTACGGCCAATCACTTCACCATTCAGGTGTATTGAAGTTCCTGAGATTGGTGCCGAAAGATATACTCCTCCATTTGAAACAAGCGAAAAGCCATCAAGACGATACCCTGACGCATAAAGCACTACAATAGGCGTAATGAGCGCAAAGAGCGCAAAAAATAGCAATGATACGATACGGCGCGTTTTAAGAGAGAGCGGTTCCATACACTTATTCTACCGCAAGGATGGGGTTTTATCGTCCTTACTCTTAGGAGAAAGCGAAGTTTGCTCCCGGCGAGCGTTCGGTAGTGAAGAAGAATTATCTTCTTCACTACCCTCTCTGATCTTGGTGGTAAGCACAGCTTGCTCCCGGCGAGCGTTCGGAAATGTATAAAAGATTACTTTCATACATTTCCCTCTCTGCTCTTGGGAGTAAATAAAGTTTGCTCCATGCGTCGGTTCGACAATACAGAAGGATTACCTTCTGTATTGTTCTCTCTCGACTTTGGAGTGACCCAGAAACCAATATATTTTTTAAACGCCAAACGAAGTTGCGCTTCAATGCCGGGAATGGCACTAAAAATAATCATAGTAAATGGCACTAAAAGCCATTGGAGCCATAAACGCACAAAAGCAAACCGGCTGTGGTTTTTCGGACGTACCGGCATTAGGCGCATACCGTAAATAGCTAAAAATACCAACCCGAGCATTGCGGCGGTTAAAAACCATGATGAAATAATCGGAAGGTTATATGAAAGCACTGTTGCGTTAAACGCAGCACCACCGATTAATAACGGAAGCCACCCAACCGCAAACAGGAAAAGTGGTTGCACCGCCAACGACCACGCCCCCTCAATATGAACGCCGAGCAAATGAATTTTTTTTCTCAGAGGAATACGTGAGTTTTTTATAAAATGGAACATAAGGTAAGGAATATTTTCCGCGCTTCCATACATCCACCGCAAATGTTGTTTATATAAACGTGATGCCGTACTAAAGAAACCAGGACCGACATTTGCATCCATAGAAACCGGATACAGTATCGGGACTACCCTATAGTTACCGTCGTAGTGCATAAAAAGATTAAAGAAAATGCGAGAATCTTCGTTCACCATATTACGTTGCCAATAATCAGCTTCAACAAGCGCTTTTAGAGGAATAGCGTGAGATGAAAATGTTGAGAGACGTTCCGGTCGTTCTTGTTGAATGAGTTGCCAAAATGTTGAAGAATACGCCAAAATGCGAGAAAGAGTCGGTGATGACCAAATATTATTGTTATAGAGCGGTACAGGTTGAAACGATGCATGCTGCGCATCTTCTGTGGTTAAAAAATTCCAAGTTACACACGAAAAATAATCGGGATAAATCACCGTATCAGCATCGAAGGCAGATACGAGTACGTTCTCATATGCAAAACCATGTGTATCAACTACACGTTTCGTCGCCTCACGCGCTGCGTGTGCAATGTTTGAACCCTTCCCGGCAATTTCTCCTACAATGTCTGCAGGATGTACCGTAATAATAATTTCAAGAAATGTGTCTTGAAAAGCTTCTTGAACACGCTGTGCTATTTCATATGCTTCTGTGCCAGCACGCTCTTCAGCGCCAAGCACGACTGCAATTTGCTTGGTGTTAAAACGTGACTCAGCAAGCGCTCTCACACTCTCATAGAGCACTTCATAAGGCTCTTTATAGAAAGGGAAAATAACGACATGATGCACATCGTCAGCTCGTAGTTTAGTAAGCCGCTCACTCCAGTCAATAGTTAAATTGTGTCTGAGGCGATGAAAACTGTGCCGTAAATGAATAGTGAGGAAAATAGTTTTAAAAAGCCAATAAGCTGAAAAACCAATAGTAAAATATGCAACGATCTTCGGTATAAAGAATGAAAGTATGATGAATACTATGAGCGTACCAACCGACAAAATACCGGGGATAGTTTCAAAAAAACGATAGAGTGTGCGATCGCTTCCAGAAAGGTCAGAAGCCCGGCCAATATGTAAATACTCGTTTCTGCGTTTTTTTTCCATATTTTTCACACACCTTTCCTATCAACTTAAAACCGTACGTTATACCCTTATATAAACCGTAGCATGACTTTCATACGTCATTGATTACTACTCTCTATAATTAATGAGTGAGCCACCTCCCAGATTCGAACTGGGGACCTACGCTTTACAAGAGCGCCGCTCTAACCAACTGAGCTAAGGTGGCAGAATTACTATGCACCAACAAGACTACTATACCGAATCATTGTGTTTTTTTCCATCCTTTTTTGAATCACCAATATCTTTAAGAAATGGCGATGGACTACGAAGATCAGCACTGTACCTTCGCGAAGGATGTGTACGGTGACCAATGCGCGAAAGCGTTTTCTCTGCCTTACGAAGCGCTTTTGCGCTACTCACCACAAGAGTATGCGTCGCTTGATGTATTGCCTGAAAAAACCAAACACGGTAGGTGCGCGGTATATCACCCAGCACGAGTGTGCGCCAAAGCCTGGTCACCGCACGGTCAAGCGCATCACGCGTCTTGGCAAACACACGCACACCATGCGCGCTTTCAATAATACGAAACGTAATAAACGCGATCATACCCGCAAGGCCAACGCTAAACAAGATAAATGCGATCATAGATACCCTACCGAGTACTATACCGCGTAAATTCACCTACTTCTATACGTTCTCCAAATTTTTGTGTCGCGCTATCAATAAGGTCACGAATGGTTTTCTCAGGATCCTTAATGAATTCTTGTTCCATAAGCACGATCCCCTTAAGATACGCGTCCACTTTACCCTGACGAATCTTTTCTTTAAGATCATCAGGCTTATCAGCTACCTCTTCATCAAACATTGCGTTAATTTCAGCAAGACGTTCTTCAGGGATATCATCACGTTTTAAGTATGCTGGGTTTGCAGCGGTAATGTGCATAGCAATATCGTATGCTAATGCAACAAATTCTTCATTGTTAGAAACGAAATCAGTTTCTGAAAGAAGAAGCACCATTGAACCAGCAGCACGGTTACTATGGATGTACGCTGATACTGCTCCTGCACCAAGGTCTCGATCTGCTTTTTTTGCAGCAATAGCTGCACCTTTTTCTTGAAGAATCTGAAGTGCTTTATCATAATCACCTCCCGCCTCTTCAAGCGCCTGTTTACACTGCATTACCGAAATACCGGTAGCATCTCGTAACTTTTTTACATCTTCAGTACTTGCCATAGGAAAAAATTCTTTAGTGTTTTTTATTTGTATTATGCGGAAGTTGTTTCAGTTTTTTTCACTGATGCACCAGAAGAGATACCATCGCGGTATGCTCGGACAAGTTCATCAAGAAAGAATTGGACACTCGCCCGTGATGCATCGTTTCCAATAATTGGATGTTGCACTTTAGTGACGTCACAATCAGAGTTAAGAATACCAATAACCGGAATACCACTGTCATTCGCTTCTTTCACCGCAATGCTCTCAGCACGAGTATCTACTACCATCAATGCCTGCGGTAAAGAATCCATGCCTGAAAGACCGCTAAAAGTCTCTTCAAGTTTAGCAATTTCCCGACCAATCAAAAGTCGTTCTTTTTTTGTATATTTCTTTGCAAGGACTCCTGTCTCACGTTCCTCGGTGAGGTCAGCGAGTCGTTGTACGCGCTTTTTGATTTCAGAAAAGTTGGTCAGTGTACCGCCAATCCAACGCCCAGCAACATACGGCATATCGAGTGCATCGGCAGCTTCACGAGTGCTTTCACGCACTTCAGGTTTACCACCAACAAAAAGAACCTTCTTTCCGTCTGCTCCAAGAGAGCGCATAAAAGCAAGCGCCTCTTCAAGTTTTTCAGAACTTTTAGTTAAATCAATAATATCGTTTTTACCCTTACTCCCGAAGATAAAATCACGCATTGATGCGTGGCGACGCGCACGTGAGTATCCAAGGTGAGCTCCCACATTAAAAAGTGCGCCGAGTAGTGAGTTCGGTGTGTCTTTAGTAGCTTCTGTTTGACTATCGGTCATGTTCGAAAAATGTACCATGAGTGGCTTGTTTAGGCAATAGAATAGGTCTTATTGCACCTGCGCATCATTTTCAAGCGCCGTTGCAGCTTCTTGCACATCAGAAAGAATATCTTCTATATTGCCCAATAAAATACCCTCGATATTATGCCAACTCTTTTTAATACGATGATCGGTTACCCTATCCTGAAGAACGTTGTATGTACGAATTTTTTCACTCCGGTCACCGGTTCCAATTTGATTACGACGCACTTCAGCATGTTTTTGTGCCTCTTCTTCTTCAAATTGCGACTCAACTTTTGCAGTTAAAATTTCCATAGCTTTCTCACGGTTTGCTTGCTGACTACGTGCCGAATCACTCCGCACCTCAATACCAGTTGGAATGTGCACTAACCGTACTGCTGTCTCAACTTTGTTCACATTCTGTCCACCCGCGCCACCGGAGCGGGAAAATTCCATATGAATATCTTCTGTTTTAAGTTCAATCTTTGGTTTTTTACGAATAGGAAGCACTGCTACACTTGCGGTTGATGTATGAATACGACCTGACTTTTCCGTCTCAGGTATACGCTGTACACGATGTACACCAGTCTCGTAGCGTAATTTCTCGTATACCCCCTTCCCTTTTATCTCGGCAGAAAGACTGTCAATCGGTTTTACGTCCCACCCTTGTTGCCCGGCATAGTTTTCATACATGGTAAAAAGATCATGAGCAAAAATATTCGCCTCATCGCCACCTGCGCCAGCGCGAATTTCCATCACCACCGCAACAGGCTTTTCTCCTTCCTTTACCTCTTCAGTAGCAATATCTGCCATGTTTTTTTCAAGCGCGATTTGTTGCTCTTCAAGCACCTTTCGTTCTTCCTCGGCAAGCTCCTCCATCGAAGGGTCTTCGGCAACCATATGGGTAATTCGTTCAAGCTCCTTGGAAATGCGCTCATACTCACCAGCAAAGAATGCAGTGCGCGGGTTCTCTTTGTATTCGTGTAGTTGTGTTTCGTTTATAGCCATAGATAAAAAGCAGCACCTGTGTACTGCTTTATAGTATATCAAGCGTTATTTCTTTGCTTTCGCAGCACGCTGTTTAAACTTCTCAACGCGACCAGCGCGGTCAATAGTAGTCTTTACACCAGTATAAAACGGATGTGAGGCTGAACTAATTTCCATTGTATAGAGAGGATACTCGTTTCCGTCATCCCACTTTGCTGTTGCTTCGGTCTCTACTGTTGAGCCAATAAGAAAACGCGTACCAGAACTCTGGTCTTCAAAAATCACCTTGCGGTAGTTATCTGGGTGAATATCCTTTTTCATGTGAAGAAACTATAACAAAAAACACCAGAAATGCAATGAACTCTGTTCTCCTTAAGAACCCGCCAATTGATTAATAAGTCGCTGGAATTCATCAGCAAACCCCATCACGCCATCTCCATAAAATGCGTATTGTGGTTTATTAGCATTATTCCATCCAGCGAAGTAGCGAAGTGCGGCACACTTTTCTGGATCATTTGTTAGTTTACATGTGGAGGTTTCTTTCCCCGCACCATTGTCCGCCATTAACATACCGGTTGCCGTAAACGCGTCTTCGTTATTGTAGGGATTTGACGGGTCGTTGCCTTTAAGGGCAATACGAATACGGTCTTTGTTTGCCCGATACTCCCACGGACCCTGCCAAAATGCATCCCAGCTCATAGAACGTGAAGCATTGTTACAGTCACCTGTTTTAACGTTGATAAACCCGCCATAACAAACCCAGGTGGACGGAATAAACTGACTCGGCCCCATAGCGCCTCCCCAGCCATAACTTGGCGCTTGAGAAACCGGCACACTGTCAGGGTCAAGGCCGAGTGTGTCCATAATATACGTAAATACCGGTTGATCACGTGTTGGGTGCATGTCAGTACGCCATGAACCGGTACCAAGAAATTCTCCTAATCGTGTCTCCTGTTTAAGAATTGCAAGAATCAGTGCCGGGCGAACCCCCACTGCACTCCCGGCACGTTCAGCATGGTCGAGGGCTTGTCCGAACGGAATGGCCGCCGAATCACGAAGTGAGAAAAGTTCTGCGCGAATCTCAGATGCGGTTTTCTCAATTGAATTAATTAATTCTTGGTATGCGTCTTCTTCGCCTTGAGTAACCCTTAGAATTTCTGCTCGCTGTGCTTGGCGTTCCTCAATTTTGCGTTTTTCAAGTACCTGAAGGGTCCGTAGCTCTTGCTCTTCAATGCGTCGAGCCTCAAGGGCGCTCCGTTCTTCAGCAGTCACGTCTTTTGTATCTTCAATATCGTAAAATGATTCTCGTAAGGAGGCTTTAATAACGGCAAACGCATCAACATCGGCAAAAAAATCAGATACGTTCTTTGAAGCTAACACGAATTCAGCTAGTGTATGATCATCAATTTCGTTTGTTTTTCGTAAAATATTTGCCAGTGATTCCTTTTCTCGGGCAAGCTTTTTATCAAGCTCAGTGATGGTCTCTGATTTTTCGCCAATATCATTCGTGAGTGATCTGATAGAGAGGTCACGGGCGCGTATGGAAAGTTGCGCTTTTTCTATCTCAGCATCAAGAATAGCGATGTCTCGTTCCAGCGAAACACGTTCTCGTTGTTTCTCTTCCAAAAAAACCGATTGATTTTCAATTTCTGCTTCAAGCGCAGCAAGGTCACGCTTTAGTTGCTCACGACGTTCAGCGACATCATCGGCACCAACCGCTTGGATGGTGCCAAGCGGAAGAAGTATCAGTAGTGCAAGTGTCGCAACAACAATTCTCATAGTGTCCCCTTTAGTATAGCAAGTGTGACGCACTCCTCCCATAATTACACTGGGTACTAATAAAACCCGACGAGTCGGGTTTTATATTTTTGAAAATATGATGTCTAAACTAGTCTTCTTGTTTTTCAGAATCACTCTCTTCACTATCACCCTCTTCTTCTTTCTTGCCACGATCCTCTGAAATACCAATAGCATCCATATCAGGCTCTTCAGCTGATTCCTCTGTCTCCTCTTCAGGCATTGCAAGCGTTACCACTGTTTCTTCAGGATCAGTAATTAACGTCACTCCGGCAGGAAGTGAAATGTCTCCTGCAGAAATGGTATCGTCAAGTGTCTTGAGGCTAGAAATATCAACCACAAACTCATGCGGCAAGTTGGTTGCTTCAGCTTCAATAGTGATTTCATGAAGTGCCTTGATAACATTCGCACCAAGCTCTTTGACCGCTGAAGATTCTCCAGTAAATTCAATAGGAATCTCCACCTCTACTTTCTGTCCTTTCTTTACGATATAGAAATCTGCATGACGTGGCTCATTTGCCAATGGGTCAATATCAATCTCATGGATCAGCACATTTTTTACCTCACCATCAATAGATAATTTGATAATAGTTGATTCACCTGCGTCTTTGAATACACGAGTAAAATCAGACGTAGCAACTTCGATTGCAATCGAATCTTCCTGTGCACCATACACCACAGCTGGCATACGACCTTCCGCACGGAGTGTTTGTACGCCTTTTCCTGTTATTGATCGTTTTTGGGCATTAAGTTCCATATATGCATGGGAGTATAACCCGTGGTCTTATAAATGGCAATAATCTATTCCGAATAAAACCTATTTAAAATCAAGATGAGCAAAGGGTTCATAATCACCCCGAATGACCTTCTTGCCGGGATTAAAAATGTCCTGTGGGTCAAAAGTTTCCTCGACACGGTTAAAAAGTTCCGTCATGCGTGGACCAAACATACGCTCAACATACGGGGTACGCACGAATCCATCGTTATGTTCACCGGAAATCGAACCTTTATAAGACAACACCAGTTCATATACTCGGTCAGACAGTTCCGTAATAAGTTTTTTTGCATCAGGTCGATTTGGATCAAGCAGTGGGATGATATGAAAATTACCGTCTCCTACGTGTCCAGCAATAGTATAGATAAGATCATATTCTTTCAGAATGGCATTAAGTTTTGGTAAAAATTCAGGTAATGATTGCGGTGGCACCACGAAATCATCAATAAACGGTGCAGTGCGTTTATTGCGCACCTTACTACGCAGCAGGTTAAAGCTCTCGCGGCGCACCGTCCAATATTTACGCGCCTCTTTTTCATTCTTTGCAAGGAACGTGTCGACAGCGTCCCCATGTTCCATTTTTACTTCAGCAATAAGTGCTTCAGCTTGTTTTAGTGCTTCAGCTTGCTCTTGTGCACGAAATTCAACAAGCAGCACCAGCTTAGGAACTCCCCCGGTAAGGAGACGCCATATTTCAGGCAAAAACGATATTCCAAGTTGAAAAATATTTGATTTCATACTCAACGCAAATTCCGGAAAATACCGTACTGCTAGAGAGAATGTGTTATCGTCATACGATTCAAAACTATTCGGCTTATGCGCAAGCACGGTGGGAACCAGTGTGCCGAGATCATCAATAGAATCCACAAATAGCACCGCCATAGCTGCGTATGGTTTTGGCTCTACCAAACGAAACTTTATTTTAGTGATAATACCCATAGTGCCTTGTGAGCCCACCATTAAACGCGCCAAATTTAAACTCGTGATTCCGTCGCCAATATCCCACAATGCATACCCAGATGAGTTTTTCTCAACATGTGGTTTTTTCTCTTTTATAATGTCACTGTTTTCTTTTACTAATGAACCGATCCTGCGATACATTTCTCCTTCGAATGAATCTTCAGACATTTTTTTCATCAGTGCCTCGCCTGAGAGCGCTTTGAGCGTATACACGTTGCCGTCAGCAAGTACCATCTCAAGTTCTTCTACATAGCGCGCAGTTTTTCCGTATTTTAAATTACGTTCTCCACCAGAGTCGTTCGCTGCCATACCACCGACAGTACACAACTCCCGGGAAGCGGTATAGCTCGGCAAAATAAAACCTTTTTCGCGCGTCCGCACATCAAAATCACGATAAAACACCCCTGGTTCAACTACTGCATACCCGCCGTCAGCGTCTTCCCCCACCTCACACACAGTGTTGAAATGCGGAAGCATGTCAATCACAATTGAGTCACTCAGTGGCCCACCACTCATATCAGTACCGGCAGACCGCGCGGTAATACTTATCTCTTCGCCTGCGTCTCGTTTAGTATTTACAAAATCCACCAGCGCCTGTACGTCAGCGGTATCTCGCGGTGCCACCACTACCGTCGGTTTGAGTACAAATAGACTTGCGTCTCGACTAAACTTCTCTCGTGTTTCTGAGGAATCATCAACATCTCCACGAACAACGGTACGTAATTCATCAGCTAAACTCATGCTTATTATTATAACTCACGTGAAATATTTAATAGTTTCTGTACCCCACTACTTGATACAGGATGTCTAAAACCCAGTGGTATACTACACACCATGGCTTTTGTGCACGCAGGAGAAGAGCACCGTAAACACGAAGATCTCGTAGAAGCTCTCAATGACCCTGAAACATTCAAAAAATACAAAGAATCCTGTGATAATCAGCCGGTTTCTTTTCTCCCTCATATACTCGGACACTTTCTTATTGCCGCCGGCAACACGCTCTACGGGAAAAAGCCGTCATATCTTAAATTTCGCGCCGTAGAAGTTATTGCGCGCGTACCCTACCATTCATGGGTTGCAGTTAGTCACACGTTACTTACTCGATTCTATAAAGATGAGAAACGCGCGTTGGTACTCTGTGCCGATGGAGAATTTGCGCGCCTCTCCCAAGAGAACGAGACAATGCATGTGGTGGTTATTTCAACACTTACTGAAAATGAAGAGCGTGGCAACGTTATTACTCATACCATTATCCCACTGATGTTTGCGCTCTTTTATTACTGGGTCAGTTACCTTATTTATCTCTTTAAACCACGATGGTCACTTGAGTTGAACTACCTTTTTGAGAATCATGCTCTTGAACAGTATGATGAATTTCTCAAACAAAACGAAGAATCACTCAAGAGTAAACCTATTGAGAGCGAGTTTCTCTCATGGTATGGCCGTGAATTTAGGACGCAGTACGATTTTTTCCAATCAGTACGTAATGATGAACTCATCCACAGGAACCGTTCAATCCACACCACTTCGTGGCGAGAAAAAACTACATCTCCCCAATAATTACATTGCCTCTTTTGAACGGTGGTACACTAAAACAACATATGAACAATATAGATTTTTTAGCTATTGGCGACACTGTTACTGACGCATTTATTACCTTAGAAGATATTCGCATTGATACCGATCCTGACCCTGAGGATCAAGGGCAAGATGAAATTTGTTTCCGTTTTGGCGACAAACTACCGTATGAAGAACTGACCATCACCCCAGGTGTGGGTAATGCTGCAAACGCGGCAGTCTCTGCCCATAGACTTGGACTCAACACCGCTCTGGTAACCGATATTGGTGGTGATACGTTTGGTAAGGAAATTCTTGAATACTTTGCTGGAGAAGGGCTCAACACTGAGTATGTACGGGTCCATGACAATATTCCTACGAATTATCATTTTGTGCTGTCACACAATGCAGAACGTACTATTCTCATTAAACATCAAGCCTACCCATACGCACTTTCTCATATTGAACCACCCAAAACACTGTATTTCTCTTCTATCGGAGAAGGCACTGAGGAATATCATGACGCTATTGCGGATTATGTTGAAGCGCACCCCGATATACTTTTTGCATTCCAACCTGGCACCTTCCAAATGAAACTTGGCAAAGAGCGCCTCAAGCGTATCTACGCTCGCGCGAACATGGTGTTTGCAAACAAAGAAGAATACCAACGCATTCTTGAATCGAAGAGTGATGATGTTGAAGCGCTTCTACAAGAAATGAAAGAACTCGGTCCTGATACTCCTATTCTTACCGACGGACGAAACGGCGCCTATGCGCTGACTGAAGAAGGAATTGAACACGTATCAATGTTC
Organism: Candidatus Phycocordibacter aenigmaticus; assembly: GCA_045401115.1. Taxonomy (GTDB): domain Bacteria; phylum Patescibacteriota; class Minisyncoccia; order Phycocordibacterales; family Phycocordibacteraceae; genus Phycocordibacter; species Phycocordibacter aenigmaticus. Next base: position 696,476 of record CP174359.1, read on the forward strand.
CCCGACCCAGCGCCTCCGAAAGAGCGCACCGGTGCTGGTGATGCGTTCTCGTCAACCACCGCAGCGTTAGTAACAGAAGGTTTCTCTCTTAAAGATGCGATGAAACGTGGCACTATCAATAGTGCATATGTCGTACAAAAAACCGGCGCACAGGAAGGACTACTCACTCGTGAAGCAATCGAAGAAAAACTCAAATAAGAAGCATAGAAAAAACAAAAAATAAACGGCTCAATGACTGAGCCGTTTATTTTTTACCGCATTTTTGGTCAACACCCGGGTGTTGACCAGGGAGGTGGTGGGAGTTTTTAGGTGCCCTACTCTCGGATGCGCCAGCCAGTGCGGAAGAGATGTACTACAAGGAGTGAGAGCACGACGATAAGCCCAAGTATCATTGACGCGCCAATAAGTAGGTTCAACTCGTGAATGCCAATGGTGGCGAAGCGCATCATGTCGATGAAGTAGAAAAATGGGTTCGCACGGGTAATGTTTTGCACCAACTCTGGCAGGAATGTTATAGAGTAAAACATGCCACCGAGCATGGTGAGTGGCGAGATAATGAACGTATTGAGAATGCCAAGTTGTTCAAAACCGTTTGCCCAGAGCCCCACTAAGATACCGAGTAAGGCAAAAATAATAGAGATAGCGATAACCGTCAAAAGGAATACAAACGGATGCACAATAGATACCGCACCAAAGAACAATCCAATAATTAAGATACCGCTGCCGACGAATAGCGCACGCAGTACGGCGCTTGCGACAAAACCAATGAGCATTTCGATGTACGAGAACGGCGCCACTAACACTTCGTGAATACTCTTGACCCACCGACCGAAGTACACCGAACTTGCGGTGTGTTCAAAAGAACTGGTGAGAATGTTCATAGTAAGAATACCTGGAAACACAAATGCCATATATGACACACCGCTAATCAAGTCTATTCTCTTACCCAACACAAACCCGAAGATAAAAATAAAGAGAGTCGCGGAAATAAGTGGTGCCGCGAACGTTTGCACCTTCACCCGTAAAATACGGTTCATCTCCTTTCGAATCAGTGTTCTAAGGCCTATCCAGTTGATTCCGTAGCGAAATGTTAGTTTGTTACTTTCTTTGTTCATACGGGATTAATTAGCGTCCTTCTCCTTTAGTTAATTTCAGATACATCGTCTCAAGTCGATCACCGTCTTTCATAAACTCAGCGCGATCCGCCTCAGCAACAATGGTCCCATTATTAATAATGCCAATACGTGAACACAGACGCTCAACTTCTTCAAGATAGTGACTCGTTAAGATAATGGTCTTCCCTGCCTCATTAATGCGCTGTAGATGGTCCCATAACTCATGACGAAACTCTACATCCACGCCAGCCGTCGGCTCATCAAGGATAAGGAGGTCAGGGTCATGCACCATGGCACGCGCCAACATAACGCGGCGTTTTAGCCCTCCTGAGAGGTGTTGAAACTGTTTTGTAGCATGCGACTCAAGATTAAATTGCTTCAATAATTCAGTGATACGTTCTTTACGTTGTTCTTTTGGCATACCAAAAAAACCAGCATTATAGTCAAGAATCTGCCACACTCGTGCAAAGATATCGACGTTAAAATCTTGCGGAGAAAGCCCTACCTTTTTACGTGCCTGGCGGTAGTCATTCACCACATCAATACCGAACACTTCAAGTGTGCCGCCTGTGGGCATCGCAATACCGGTTAAGCAGTGGATGGTTGTTGACTTCCCTGCTCCGTTAGGTCCTAAGAGCCCAAAGAACTCACCCTGAGGAATGGAGAGTGATACGTCATTAAGCGCTACCGTACCGGTCGCGTACGTTTTTTGTAGATTATGTATAGCAACCGCAGCCTGTGTCATAGTCGCATTATTCTAACACAGCCCGATACGCTGTTTTAAAAAAGTAGGAAATGAAAATTACTTACGTGACTGAGCGCGTTCTACAGCTGCAACAATCGCTGTAGCATCAAGCCCGTACTGAGTAATAAGTTCTTCCGGGTCGCCTGACTGACCAAATATATCCTGCACCCCGACACGCTCAATTGGAACCGGATGCGTACTGCTTAAAAATTCAGCAACCACACTACCAAATCCGCCTGCTGCTTGGTGCTCTTCAACTGTCACCACAGCACCTGCTGTTTGCGCTGCTTCAAGTACACTCTTCTCGTCGAGCGGTTTTATTGTGTGACTGTTTAGAACTGACACCGCGATTCCTTTTTCTTCAAGCATACGCGCCGCTTTTAACGCTTCATGAAGCAGAGGTCCGCAACCAATAATCGCAACATCTGGTTTGGAACTTTCCCACATCATATACGAAGTTCCAATAGAAAATGGGGTGTCGTTAGTGGTCATGAGTGGTGTTTTCTCGCGGGCAAAGCGCAGGTAGGTTGGTTTACCATTCTGCGCGGCGGCAATAACTGCCTTCCGTGCTTCCTCGGCATCTGCCGGATACAGCACCACCATATTGGGCAACATACGCATTAGTCCAATGTCTTCTAACATTTGGTGTGTCGCACCGTCAGGCCCCACCGACACTCCCGCGTGCATCCCGCAGATTTTTACCGGTTGCTCATTGAGCGCAACAGTGGTGCGGATTTGCTCATAGTTCCTCCCGGGATTAAAAGCTGCATATGATGCCACAAACGGAATTTTTCCGGCGGCAGCAAAGCCACTGCCGACACTTACTAAATTTTGTTCAGCTACACCAAGTTCAACATATCTATCAGGAAACTCTTTTTGAAACCAACTCGCTCGGGTTGAATCAGCAAGATCAGCACAGAGCACCACCACGTTCTTATCTTCCTTACCAGCTTCGACTACCCCCTCACCAAAACCATTACGAGTCGGTGCACGATCTGTATCTTCTTCAAAAAGTTTTTTATTCAAATGTATATTTGGATTTATCATATTATTCACTATCGCCACATTCTATTTTTCCATCAAGAGAACGGATAATTTTTAAGAATTTTTGTGCTTCTTCTTTGTTTGGCGGCTTGCCGTGCCACGTGTAGTCGAATTCTATTTCCGGCACTCCTTTACCAGGAATGGTGTGCGCCAAAAGCAGTGTTGGTTTTTCATAAATAGCGTGCGCTTCGTTAGACGCGTCAACTATTTCTTCCATATTGTGACCGTCAATTTCGATAACATGCCACCCGAATGCTTCATATTTATCTCGAATCGGTTCAAGCGGCATTACCTCCTCCGTCATGCCGTTAATCTGGATGTTGTTACGGTCCATTATTGCAGTAATATTTGAAAGACGATTGTTACCCGCAAACATTGCTGCTTCCCAAATATTTCCTGCTTGTTGTTCACCATCACTCATAGCACAGTATATGCGATGTTTCTTACCATCCATACGTGCTGCATATGCCATACCGGCGGCTTGTGAAAGACCACTTCCCAATGGACCAGAAGTGGTTTCCATACCAGGCAAGCGCGTACGCTCTGGGTGCCCCTGTAGACGTGTACCGAATTTACGGAGCGTTAAACACTCTTCAATGGGAAAATAGCCGGCATGTGCCATAGCCGCGTAACGCACCGGCACAATATGTCCGTTTGAAAGCACTAAACGGTCACGTTCCTCCCATTCAGGATCCTCCGGTTTATGGTTCATTATATGAAAATAGAGCGCGGTAAAAATATCAGCCATACCAAGAGGACCTGCGGTATGACCACTCCCCGCTTCAGTCAGCATTTCAATAATAGTTTCGCGCACAGCACGCGCTTTTTCTTGTAGATGCGTGACTTCTTTGTCAGTAATCGTTTTAGACATGAGTAAGTTGTGTTATTGCGGCAGCAGGATCATTTGAGGAAAAAATAAACGAACCGGATGCAAGACGATTTGCGCCAGCTGTTATAAGACTTGGTGCAACTTCTGCATTTACACCACCGTCTATTTGAATAATAGCATTAGGATACGCTTCTCGAATTGAACGCACCGTGGAAATAGTTTTTTCTGAAAATGGCTCACCTTGTTTGCCAATATGTTCAATACCCATAACCTGCACATAATCAACATGATGCATATATAGAGCAAGCTGTGCCATATCTGTGTCTGGCATCACTGCTACGCCAAGCTCAATGTCGTTGTCAAATGCAATACGCTTAAGCGCATTCAAATCGTGGGTCGCGTTTATGTGAAAAATTGCCCGAGTAATACCGAGCCTACTCCACTGTTCAAGTAATACTTCCGGTTGATGCACCATTAAATCAACTTCGAAATTAAACACCTCTTGGAACGGAAGTCCTTCGTGTCCCTCGACGATACGTGTAAATTCTTCTGTGTCACCCGCATGCATTGGCCACGTACGCATTGGCACGAACACACCGTCACATACATCAAGTTGTACGTATGGCGCTATGCCTTGTACACGCGCAAGATGCCCCTCTATTTCCTTAAGAGTAGGCACTAAAATAGCAGGCAGCACCTCAACATTCTTCATGTTCAATACGAGTTATTTTATCCAGTCGTCGTTGATGCCTCTCTGCGGGATCACGTTCAGTGGCAAGAAATACATCAGCATACTCACGCACCTCGCTCTCATTAAGAACATCGGCAGCGAGTGTAATTACGTTTATATCGTCGTGTGCGCGAGCGTGATGAACTGATTCTTTTGAATAACCTACGGTAGCGCGCACGCCGCGCACCTTATTAGCAACCACATCCATACCCATACCAGAGCCACATAATAAGATACCGCGTGCCTCACTATCGCGAGCGACTGCCTGCGCTACGGGGTACGCAAAATCAGGATAATCATCAGTTGAATCTTCTTCAAACGCGCCCATATCTTCAACGGTATATCCCGATTCAATAAGATATTGCTTGAGCACCTCTTTGTCTTGGTACCCTCTGTGATCTGCGCCAATGTATACCTTCATAGATTAAATATGGGAGCCGGTCTTAGTGACGTGCGTGACCAGTGTGTTGGCGTAGCCCATTTCATTGTCGTACCACGAGAACACCTTTACTAAATTACCACCTACCACACGAGTAAAATCAAGATCTGCAATTGAGGCATGCGTATCACCAATAATGTCGCTGGAGACGATTGGGTCTTCGTTCACTCGGAAAATACCGTGCCAGCGCTTCTCTTGAGCGGCTGCGCGCAAGATATCATTCACTTCTTCTGTTGAGGTATCGCGTTTTGATACAAAAGTAATATCAACAAGCGAACCAACTGGTACCGGCACGCGCATAGCCACACCATCAAATTTATCCGAGAGTTGCGTCAGTGCTTGTGTGGTTGCCAACGCAGCGCCAGTAGTAGAGGGGACAATATTCGCTGCTGCTGCACGACCACGTCGTGGGTCTTTTTTTGATGGCCCATCAATCAGTGCTTGTGAGGCAGTGTATCCGTGTACGGTATTAAGTAATGCTTTTTCCACACCGAGTGTTTCGTCAAGAATAGCCATAAGCGGCGTACCAGCGTTTGTCGTACATGATGCGTTTGATGAAATGTCACACGTCTTGAGTGTATCGTCATTCACTCCCATTAATACTGTAGCGCCAGAAACCCCTGCCTGTTTCGGATCATCTTTAACTGGAGCACTGACCACGACGCGTTTTGCGCCGGCAGTGAGATGCGCTTTTGATTTTTCATAACTAGCGAAGACACCTGTTGCTTCAACCACCACATCTACATCGTGTTTTTCCCATGGCAACTGTGCTGGATCACGCTCTGCATAGAGTGGAATTGTATCCGAACCAACAGTAAGCTCATTCTCCCCAGCAACAACACGTTCCGGAAATCGACCATAAACTGTGTCATAGCTCAGTAGATAGGCCAGGTTCTCAGGATCAGCGAGGTCATTGATGGCGACAATAGTAATATTGGGATTGGCGTGTGCGAGTCGATAGAATGCACGCCCAATTCTACCGAATCCATTAATAGCTACGTTTAATTTTTTCATATCCACATTGTAGCGCATCATTTATACCCCCTCTCCACATCTCGTTATCGCCACTAATAGTGAGTTATGGGTTAAGAATGCTGAAAATGCTCTATACACCCCTTGGTCAACACCCGGGTGTTGACCAAGGGGTGGTAACCCATAAAACATAAACGGCTCAATGTATTGAGCCGTTTATGTTTTATCTTCCACCTACCACGTATTATTTAAGATCGCCTTCCGTAGACCAGCGATGTCACGACGAACCCAATAACAAGCCCGACAGCAATACCAATAAGGTTTGAAGAGCTGAAGAAACCACCGCCACTGTTCGTATTTGCAACTGCACCACCAACGACAGTGAGTGTGAATTCAGTACTTGCTATTGCTTCATCTTCATTTTGATAACGGGCACTCACTGTGTATTCTCCAGCATACGGAAACACATAACTCAAACGTGACCCACCGAATTCGGCGTTATGCACACCAGTTGCTAATGTCGTGCCGCGTTCTCCTTCAATACGCACCCACACATCGGAAAAATCATGAAAACGTTCTTGATTACGTAAAATCTCAAAATCAAAGATAACTGCTTCACCGACCTCCGGTGCCGGAGAACTGTATCCAATATCAAGCGCATATCCATTCACCTCATCTTCGTGGGATGTCCCCCATGAATGAGCACCTACCACACCAGGAGCGAGTAAAAATAGAAACGTGACGAGGAAAGTAGCTACAAATTTCATCATTTAACTATGATAACACCAGTGAAGTATGGCGCAAGGTGATCGTGGAAATCCCACTCTCCTGTTTGACCGAATGTGAATTCCCACGTTTCTTCCGCCGATACTGGTCGTTTTGGATCAAACTCAGGATAGTCACGATGTGATGGATGAAGGTTAGATGCCGGCCAATGTGGTTTTTTAAGTTCCGTATTAAACACCACAGTATCCCCTTCCTCTATCTCGAGTTCTTCTGGGACATATCCGGTTTCAGTAAGTGTGATGGTGTGAATAACACCAGTGGCGTTAGTAATTGGTTGATTATTTACTTCCTCTTTTGATGAGTTGTTTTGGGAAAAGAAAAACACCGCCCCTGCAAGTACAGCTAGGAGCACTATAACAACACCGAGTACACGTTTATCACCCATAGAATAAAAAAATTATATCACGTCTTGCGGACAGTATGCAGCCAGCTCAGGAGTAAGCGTGTTGCAGATACGTCTTGTTTTCTCCACGCTATACCATCCATCTAAATCACCAAGAACTTCTGTATAGCAAGCATCCTTATGGGTCACTGAAAGGGTCGCATCTGCACAAAAATCAAGCGCGGCTTCATATTCTTTTTCTGGAATTCCATGTTCAAGGAGACCGTGAGCAAAACCAGCGATACACCGGTTTTGGTGTGTACCAAGTCGACGACATACATCAACAACCTCAGCACTATTGAAAGACGGCAATTCATTGTACGCATACAAACCTGCAAGATATTCAAGGGCCACATTCAAATGCGGTTCTTTTGTGCCTGAAAGCACTGCTTGAGCTGCAGGGAGGAATTGATTATCGGCCATCCAGAAAATAACCGAGTTCATGTTACCGTAGCATGATTCAGCATACTGTCCTTCTTGTGCAGCGCACAGAGTAACCGGGTTTTCTTTTGACACATCCAATCCATACTCATTATTAATATATAAATTTGCAATGCCGTTAAATAAACCTGACGCACAACGGAATCGTTCTTCCTCCCCCTCTGACGCAACTTCACATTGCGCAAGTGCCGCATCTATTACTGCCGATACGCTGCCAAATTCTCCTGTATTCGCAATAAAAGTTTCCATCACCCCATGGCCAATGCCGTGATAACACTGCAAACGTGCATCGGGCGCATCCCGCCCCACTGCTTCGCCAATCGCTTCACACACACCGCCGGCACTCGCAATATCATCGGTGGCACCAAGATATGCTTCCATAAAACCATGATGGAAGCCTGAAGCACATGCTGACGCTTTTGGTGTCATGATTGAATTTGAGTCTTTACGATAAAATCCATAACTTGCCAAGCCAATATTATGCGCAATGTAGTGACAAGACTGCGCAAACTCAGGTTCGCTTTCATAGAGTTCAGCCACTTTGTCATACGCTGCGCCAAGCCCATCTTCAGCAAGTGCAAGAAAAATATCGTCCTGCCAGCACGCAAGATTACCTCCCCGAGAAATACAACTATCTGTTAATTCACCATCTACACCAGTGACGCGTACGATACCAAAATAAAATGGTGCGAGATGGTCATGATATTTAAAAAGACCTGATTCCGTGAAGGTAAACTCCCACGTGGCTCCTGGCGGCAGTGCTTGTTGCGTATCAAACTCGGGATATGCTTCGTGTGTTGGATGAAAATCAGAAGCCGGCCAAAAATATTTGTTACTTCTATTAACAAATGTCACTGTCTCCCCCACAGCAACCGTAATCTCAGTTGGTGAAAAACCATTTTCAGTGAGCAGCACAGTACGCGGCGGTGTTACTATCAGATTGATAAGTAACACCAAGCCCGTTATCATTATAACGCTCCCAACTCCAACCAATACTCCTTTTTTATTTTTATTCATAAACAAAATCGTATGAGCAATATTTCTGATACGGTTCCTCAATAGTATTACATATATCCGCTACCTTCTCTTTTGTATAAATCCCCTTAAAGGTGCGAGTAATATTCCAGTAGCATACGTCCCGTTCATGAGCAGTGAGTATGTCGGTACGACAAAAATCCAAAGCTTTTTCATATTCACGATTTGGCTCGCCAAAGGCTGCAAATGCACCCGTTAATCCTTTCATACAATCTGTTTGTAAAAACTGCGGTAAGCGCCGGCAGTCATATACTAAATCGGAAAAATCATCTTCAAGAATACGTGCGCCAAGTGCACCAGCAGCAAATGAATTAATAATCGTACCGGCAATCAAATCGTCAGGAATAGTGGAGATGTGTTTCTCATATATCATTCCCATATCAATATTTACCTCAGTATTGAGTTTCATTGCGACTTCGTAGTAGCACGCACGTGCAATTTCATCACTTTCAAATGAAGCGCATAATATAAACGGTTTATCATCAGAATAATGTAATCCAAATTGATTGTTCCACATCCAGTCAGCGATGACATTAAAGGCGCCTTGGAGGCATTGTTCACGCAGCGGAGTCTCTTTAAGTCGATCACACGCGGTGAGGGCGGGAGCAACTAACTTTTCTGTATTTCCCCAATCTTCAATATTAAGGGGTTCAGGGACAAAGCCGTGCCCAATGGCGTGATAGCAGTTTAATTGTATCCATGGCAATTCATCTTCACGTCCGGTAAGGTTCTCACAAATTTCAAGTGCGAGATCGTAGTCCGGTTCATCGCGCAGGAAATGCTCAAGGAATCCATGGTAGTAACCGTAGCCACAGTACGAAGTTTCCGGCGGGAACTCCAATTTACTCATGTCTTTGTGACCAAGATACAAACCATACTCAACTTCACCGAGTTTGTGTGCCATCCAGTGACATCCGATAGAACTAAATTCGGGTTCGTTTTCATACAGCTCTTCGAAGAGTGCGAACGACTCTTTTACTCCCTCAGTTTCTAACGTATTGGCAAGTTCCCGTTCCCAACATGCCTGTTTTTCTGACGCGCTTAATTCATCAGAACGTTCAATACAACTCACCACTTCAGTGACATCACCTACAAGAATCTGGCCTCGAAAGTAGGGACGGAGATGGTCGTGGTACCACCACACACCATCTTTTTTAAACGTAAACTCCCAACGCTCACCCGGTTTTATCGGCCTACCCACATCAAACTCGCTGTATATTTCATGTAGTGGATGGTTGTCGGATGCGACCCACAACGAATGACTACTCTTGTTTAAAAAAGTAACTGTGTCCCCTGAATCAATCACGAGTTTCTTTGGCGAGAAGCCACTGTCTTTTAGAACGACTGTGTTTGGCGTTAACGGCTGATACTGAGACAATGCCAATCCTCCCACAAGAAACGTGAGTGCGAGAATGCTAATAATGATGAGAGCGGGTCGTAAAAAAATATTCATAGCGTACTCTTACATGCTCGATATATGTACTGCGCTATTCATATGAGTATTCATAAGAGCAGTATTCTTTATATGGCTCTGCAATATTGGTACATACCTCTGCCATTTTCTCTTTTGTATAAACCCCTTTAAAGGTGCGGGTAATATTCCAGTAACATGTGTCTCTTTCTTTCTCTGTAAGTATATTCATACTGCAAAAATCTATTGCCTTTTCATATTCACGATTTGGCTCGCCGTATGCCACAAATGCACCCGTTAATCCTTTCATACAATCTGTTTGTAAAAACTGCGGTAAGCGCCGGCAGTCATATACTAAATCGGAAAAATCATCTTCAAGAATACGTGCGCCAAGTGTAGTTGCCATAAATGAATTAATGACCATACCTGCGATTCTTTCGTTTGGTATATCAGAAACATATTTCTCATGCGCCAATATGACATCGTTATCAACCTTTGGATTTAACTTCATTGCCACTTCGTAGTAACACGCTTCTGATGTATACGTATCTTCAAAAAGAGCACATATTTCAAGTGGTGTGTCGTCTGGGAAATACAAACCAAATTGGTTATTCCACATCCAGTCAGCGATGACATTGAAGGCACCTTGGAGACATTCAACACGAAGTGCCTGCTCGTCAAGCCGATTACACGCATTCAGTGCAGGTGCTACCAGCTCTTTTGGCTTCCCCCACTCTTCAATATCGAGTGGTTCGGGAACAAAGCCGTGTCCTATGGCGTGGTAGCAATTCAACCGTATGCGTGGCAATTCATCTTCACGGCCGGTAAGATTCTCACAAATTTCAAGTGCGAGATCGTAGTCCGGTTCATCGCGCAGGAAATGCTCAAGGAATCCATGGTAGTAGCCGTAACCACAGTACGAAGTTTCCGGCGGGAACTCCAATTTACTCATGTCTTTGTGGCCAAGGTAAACGCCATACTCAACTTCACCGAGTTTGTGTGCCATCCAGTGACATCCAATTTGACTAAACTCAGGCTCACTCTCGTATAATTTTTTAAAGAGTACAAATGATTCCTTCACCCCTTCAATTTCCAGGGTATTGGCAAGTTCCCGCTCCCAACATGCTTGCTTCTGTGATGTATTCAACTCGTCGGAGCGTTCAATACAACTCACCACTTCAGTGACATCACCTACAAGAACCTGGCCGCGAAAGTAGGGACGGAGATGGTCGTGGTACCACCACACACCGTCGTTCTCGAATGTGAACTCCCAACTCTCGCCGGGCTGTATGGGCCTGCCTATATCAAATTCAGTATAGATGTCATGTTGTGGATGGTTGTCGGATGCAACCCATAACGAATGACTGCTCTTGTTTAAAAAAGTCACTGTACCCCCTGAGTCAACCACGAGTTTCTTTGGTGAAAAACCACCATCTTTCAGTACGACTGTGTTTGGTGCTAAGGATTCATAATTGGAGACCACGATTCCGGCCGCGAAAAATGCGAAAGCAAGAATACTGATGATAATACTGGGTCGTAAAAAAATATTCATAGTGATGTTATTCTCCTCACTGTATATACTGCGTTATTCATACGTACAATATTTTTGATACGGTGCCGCAATCAGTGCGCACACTTTTTCCATTTTATCTTTTAGATACACTGCTTCAAATGTACGGACAATATTCCAGTAACAAATATCTCTCTCTTCTTCAGATAGTATATCCAAATTACAAAAATCAATTGCTTTTTTGTATTCGTTCTCTGGTTCACCAGCAGCCATAAATGCTGCAGATAATCCTTTCATGCAGTCTGTCTGTAAGAATTCTGGTATCTGCCTGCACTCATACACAAAACGGGAAAAGTCGTTGTTGAGAATGTCTTGACCAAGAGCGCTCGCTGCAACAGAACTCAGCACCATACCTGCAATAGCTTCATCGGGTATATGAGATATGTATTTATTATATGCACGCACAATATTATTATCAACACTCGGGTTCAGTCGCATTGACACCTCGTAATAACACGCAGACTTCTTTTCATGATCATCAAAAGATGCGCAGAGAGCAAGAGGTTTATCTTCTGGGTAGTACAAACCAAATTGGTTATTCCACATCCAATCACCAATTACATTAAACGTCCCTTGATAACATTCGTGACGCTCGTCGTCACGGCTCATTCTCTCACATGCGTCTAACGCCGGAGCAACCATTTTCCGTGGGTCTCCCCACACTTCAACATCATCCGGCTCAGGAACAAATCCGTGACCGACCGCATGATAGCAGTTCAAGCGAATTCGTGGGATTCTATCTTCAAGTCTGGTAATGAGTGTTTGACAGAACTGGTTGGCGGCATCGTAATCAGGGTCGTCACGTAGGTAATGCTCCAGAAATCCATGATAGTAGCCGTATCCACAATACGATGTCTCCGGAGGAAATTCTAAACGAGAAAGATCTTTATGGGTTAGGAATTCGCTATACTCAACCTCACCAATTTTATGCGCCATCCAGTGACATCCAATAGTAGTAAAATCTTTATCTGTATTATACAGTTCAGTAAATAATTCGAACGAAGCTGTGGTTCCATGTTCCTTAAGTTCGTTTGCAAGCTCTCGCTCCCAGCACGACTGTTTATCCTCAATTGACGCTCCTTCGAGTTCATCGAGACAACTCTTTGATTCGTCGGCATTACCCACCACCACTTTTCCGTTGTAGTAAGGGCGCAGATGGTCGTGATACCACCAGACTCCCTCTTTTTCAAAAGTAAACGTCCACGATTCATTTTTCTCAAGTGGATGTCCTGCATCAAACTCCGTATATAAAGTATGCTGAGGATGATTATCAGAAGCAGGCCAAAATGAAAATGAGCCTTTATTTATAAATGTTACCGTCTCCCCCACTTGAATTGCTATTCGCGAGGGATGAAAACCACCATCTTTAAAAACAACTGTGTTTGGTCCCACAGGTGTATAGTTAGACACCACGATTCCGCCTACGAGAAACGCGAGTGCGAGAATGCTAATGATAATAAAAGCGGAAAGAGGTGCTGAAATTTTCATGGAGTCTTTTTATTGTATATCATTAGCGTTTGGTTGAATATTATATCCTTCTTTGTTTAAACACTGCGTACTCCATGGTTCAGGTAGTGTTCGGCAAAACGTTTTAAATGGCTCTGAATCCGGTATAAAGTTAAACGTTGAATAGAATAACAGTTCATCGTAGCACCGCTGACCAACACCATGCTCTTCAGCTATTTCACACAAATCAACCGCGCGCGAGGCAAGGCGATAATCGGTTTCAATAAACCGCGATGCTGAATTTGCAAAACACTGCCCTTGTCGCTCTTGCGGCAATCCTTCACAAATCGGAACAATCCGGCTCGCATCAAAATTAAATTGAGCTGTTAACACATAGAACATCGCATTGTAACAACGATGCATTGACTGCCCATCAGGTACAAGATTACAAAATCGCTGGAGTAAGTTCGGGTCACTAAGCTCCTCGCGATAGAGCGGCCAACTTTCTCGATGACATGCCGCACGACGCTCGCCAGAAAATGTTCTGCAAAACGCTTCGGCTTCTGCTTGGGTTTCCGGCTCTATATCCTCAACGAGGGCGAAATCCTCAGGCTCAAGCGGTTGAAAAATCTGCATGTAGGCGCCCTCATAACATGTTTGTGTATAATCGCGCTCGCCTTTTTTTGCCACTTGATCACATACTCCGGTTGCCTCACTGATATGAGCATCAGTAATATACATAGAAAGATGTCCTAGAGCGTGGTAACAACTTGCCTGTTCAAGACCAGTAAACGTTTTTGCTTCACTATTTTCACAGATAGTATCAAGTTGAGGAATGAGTTCTTGAAGTTCTTCACCTACAAAAACCTTATCGCGGAAACGCTCTTGAAATGCACCGTGAATAGCACCGTTTGAACAAACACCGGTCGGTGCACGCGCAATAACTTCAGTCCATTTAGAAAGGTCCTTAGCTGCTTCTTTAGCAGATAAGTTATGACCAAGTACATGGCAATAAAAATAACTAGGGTCACGTTCCTGTACTTTAACTGTTACTTGAAACGCTTCCTCCATAGTAAGTCCTTTATCCATAAGACGCGGTATCTCGGTATCGTAACAATGAGGCGCATTATTTTCTTCCGCACACGCTTCCATCACCTCGTCAGCGAGCTCTGCAAAGGTTTTACCAGACGTACCGACAGTATCTACAAACAAGCCCTGCAGCTGCCCTGCAGCTGCATAGCCTATAACAATAAGAACTAAAATACTGATTATAAAAATATTTTTCTTTTTTTGCATACAATTTATGGACGATCTTCAATGCCTTCGGTTAAATCAGCTAATCTCAGACATCGATCTCTCTCCTGTGGAGATACTAACACGCAAAATTGTTCTGGTTCATCGCGAAGCTCATCTAAAGCATAGAAACTCCATGACGCTCCCGCTAGACACGCCACCTCCCCAAGGGAACCAAACGCAGCGCAATGTTCACGTACACGCGGCGCGTTGTATTCAGTACTCGGTGCTAAATTAGATCCAATACCCATAAAACATCGCTCACGATAGATAGACGACGCAATATCACCACATACAGCTTTTTGTTGCTGAATGTTGTTATTCAACATCCGCAAAAACCACTGACCAAGTTCAAAATAGCAAGACTCTCGAAAAACCTCATCGACTTCAGTGCAGGGAGTATATGGGTCATTTTTATTAAACTCCCGGGGTTTCGGTATTTCTCCATCAGGACCAACAACAAGTGGAGTGTTGTACTCCATAAACACTCCTGAAGTACAGCCTAAAAGTTGGGTGACTTGAGTAGTTTTTGCACATAACTCAAGTGCTTTAGAGACACTCTCATATCCGACATATTCCATAATACCGTGACCGATACCATGTTGGCACCCGGTACCTAAGACTGAGTACGCATTAACACATTGTGTATCAAGCTCACTGATTACAGAAACACCTTCTTCACTAATTGCTCGCCCAAAAAACCCATGGAAACAACCGAAACTAAAACTTGCATCACAGTAACGGATACCCGCAACACCTTCATGTTCATAAAAAAGCTCTCCGATAATATGTGTTGAAAGATGTCGCCTCTCAAAGGGTGCGACTTGATTCTTCTTTTTAAATTCAGAAAATGCATCCTGCGCACCTACTTTATTAATGCGTGTATCCCAATACGCACGATTATAGGACTCACTCTCTATTGAATAGATTGGATGTGAGTCAGCGGTTAAAAATGTGCCGATAAACATACCGACAATGATAAGTACTCCAAATATTGCAAAACGTCTCATAGTTACATAATATCAGCATCTTCAGTTGGACAGGGAGAATAGTATTCAGAAATACTCTCACTACATACTAATGCAGCATCTTCATATCCAGCACCATCAAACATAACGCTCCACGCGGCTGACGCGCGACATAAATATCTACCTTTTTCTGTAGGCATGAGCCCACACCCTTCATTTACTTTATACGGATCAAAATTAACACTTGGAGCCACAACACCACCTAATCCATGGTAACAATTTCGTACATAGCTTTCTAAAGGAGACCCGGCACAAAGCGCGCCAATCTTTTCAAAATCATAGTTATATACCTGCCCCCACCACTGTGGTAATTCGTGATAACACGAATCCCTAAATTCCACCGCAACAGTGTCACATGGCGCATAGGGGTTCTCTGGATTAAGAGGCCGAGGTTCAGTAAAGAAGACTCCTTCGTCAGAATAGCGTAGCGGTGTGTTGTATTCCATAAACACACCGCCGGTACAACCAGCTATCGGGTTCGGTTGGGTTGTTTTTTTACATAACTCAAGCGCTTTTGCTAATTGTCCACCACCAAAATATTCCACCAATCCGTGACCAATGCCATGCCGACATGCAGATGGGTCACCATATGTTACTGCGCTACACGCCTCATCTAATTTTGTAATACTACTAATTCCTTCAAAAGAAACTGCGTTGGTAAAAAAACCATGATAACAACCAAACGCAAACTGTGGGTCACAATATCGCACTCCTTCTATTCCCTCCGAAACAAGTAACTCTTCCCCAAAAATATGCGCAGCATTATGTTGTGTTCCAAAATCAGCATGTTGATAATCAGTAACAAAACGAGCATATGCCTTCTGAGGACCCTGAGTCGAAAGAAGATCTGTTATGCGCGTCCGCACCTGTGCCGGATCTACTCCATATCCTCCTCTATCGGCAACTAATGTGTCTTCTGTATTTGGTATAGATGGCTTAATAAAGGAATGTATAAAAAACCATAAAAAAATTCCTGCCAGAATCACCACAAATAGAAACAAGGCATTCTTTTTCATACCTTTATGTATTATTTAAACAGAAATTACGGTGCGGACCTTCCGGAAGGCGGTTACACAAAGGCGCTGCTGATTTAGTGTTGCGCATGAAATAAACAATTGTCTCTGAAAGGTGTCGGTAGCAGGCATTCCGTTCTCGTTCATCTTCGGCAATAGCGCAAAAAGTAAAAGAGGCATCAGGGTTATTTTCACCTCCCCAAAACAACGATCCTAAGGCACTTGCATTACACGCCATTCTACCCGCCTCATTATCGGTAAGCGCACACCACTCCCGTATCCGTTGCAATGACTCTTTCGGAGCAGACCCGATGTCGCGTATATCCCTGTCCTGCGCAAGCACGAGAAATTCCTTACCGAACCCTCCGTAACACGCCTCCCATTCAGCTCTGTTCTTTTTTGGTATTTCATCACAGTAGGTAAACGCTTTCTCATAGTCTTCAGGTTGCGGGCGGGCGAGATCGGCACCGGCGCTGACAAAAAGGTGTGGAGTAAGATAGGTGTAACAAATCGGGCGTACAAGTTCAGGCATAAACGATGCGTTGCATGGCGCAAGTGGATCATCCTCTTTAAAATAATTATCTTTCTCTAACTCCCATGCGTTTCGATCATGGACACCAGCAAACATTTCCATTGTTGCCCCGCCGACACATTCAACATACTCACGATTTTGGCGCGCTTCACTACCGGTTTGCGCACACATCTCAATTGCCTGTTCAAAATTATAATTTGCATACGCGAGTATGCCATGTCCAAGTCCGTGAAAACACATTGTATAGGCACCCGAGCCGCCTGGCGCATTACTGCATGCCTCAGCTATTTCATTGAGCGCCCCCTTCCCTTCTTCAGAAAAAAGTCCGACCACTATTGAGTGTGAACAGGCATTACGAAAATCGGGAGTACAATCATAAATACCGTCTATCCCTTTTTGTTTATATAATATGTCACCCACCACATGACCTAACAGGTGAAGATCCGTTCCTGGTGCAATGTCCGCCTGGAGCAGCGCTTGAAACGCATACGCCCCTCCTTTTTCCTCAGCAAGATTCTCAAAAAAATCAGCGTACTCGTCAAAAGAAAGTGGGTTTCCTTTCAAATCAGCAACTTCACGATGCGGCTGTGCGAATGAATCAGTGACTATATAGCCCACACCAACCAACACCATGATGCCCACTACAAATAAAACGGATTTTATTTTCTTCATATGTGTCACAATATCAGACATAAAACGTACTTAGTATATCAGAATCCTCACCAATACATTCTTACAGATCAAAAATAGAGAGGTTAGATCCTTCACCTGCCTGGCAGCGTTCTTTATATGAGTGCGGCAAGAGTCCACAAAAATGTTCAAAGCGTTCAGTGCCCGGAACCGTACTAAACGATGAATAAAATAACAATTCATCCCAACATCGCTTCCCCACACCTGTTTTTTCTGCCCGCTCACAAAATTCAATTGATTGTTCAAGAAAATCATCATCAATCTCTAAAAAACGAGAACTAATATTTGCATAACATTGAGCCATACGTTCATCAGAAAGACCTAAACAAATCGCCTCTAGCCTGTCTTGGTTAAATTCAAAATGTGCCGTGAGTACATAAAAGATAGTATTATAACAACCTTGAATCCCACGTTCTGTAGTGTATACACCACAGAACCGATCCATTCCTTTTATGGTTTTTATATCTTCCAAAAAAAGTGGCCAGGATTCACTATTACATGATTCTCTTGGAATACGATCAAATTGTGCACAAAAATCACGCGCTTCCGTTTGTGTTCGCGGTGCTCGATCAGCAATAAGCGCGATGTCTTCAGGTTCAAGTGGTTGGAAAATTTGCATAAAAACCCCATCGTAACAATTACGCACAAACTCATATGGTTCACTCCGTGTGACCACCGAGTCACATAAATTTACTGAAGCTTTAGCGTCTGCATCGTGAATATACATCGTAAGATGTCCAATCGCATGGTAACAACTGGTTCGCTCAAGCTCAGTAAATGTTCGAGTTGCAGTATCTTCACAAATAGTTTTTAATTTTGGTTTTAACACACCTAACTCTTCTGAAGAAACATTTTCATCTCGAAACCTTTCCTGAAATGCACCGTGTAAGCAGCCATTTGAACATTGGCCGACCGGGCATCGTGCTACCACATCAGTCCATTGCGAAAGGTCTTTTGCAGCTTCTTTAGCGGAAAGATTGTGTCCTAACACGTGACAATAGTAATAACGTGGATCCTCTTTTTGTATAAGCGCAGTTACCTCAAACGCCTCTTCCATTGAAATGCCTCGTTGTAATAATTTTGGCACTTCTTCATCATAACAAGTCGGGGCGTAGTTACTTTCGGCACACACTTTTAGAATTTCTTTAGCATATCCCTCAACCCCACCACTTCCGTCACTTTGTATAATAGAAGCGACCAAAGTGACCGCACTGTAGCTCAGAAAAAATACTAAGAATAGAAAAGCACCAAGTACAAATCTTTTTCTAATATCAGACTGATTATTGTTCTTTTGCATCATTCAAACATTCTTCTTTATACTTATCAGGCATGGTAGCGCATAATGCTGTTTGTGTCTTTTCAGTCGAATAAAGTTCGGCAATACGATTAATATATCTCTCAAAACATATTGCGGACGATTCCTCTGTACCTAAATCTACACAAAAACTACTTACTTTAATAGATGGCTCAACACCCCAATAATCAAACGCTGCATCAAAAGCACCTATAATACATGATTTGTAATACGCACGAGGCATGAGCGAACAGGTGCGTTCTACTTCTTGAGCATTACGTAACGTATTACTACTGGTATCACGACCTATGCTGTTAAAACACGCATCAACAAAACCTTCTTCCGCTCCCAGACATACATCAATTACTTCCTGGTAATCACGGGTAACTACCGCAAACATCCAAGAAGTCTGCATTTGATAACACTTCCGTTTAGCAGTATGATCCTCAACCGTGTCACAAGGATAATAAAGATTATCAGTACTAACCCAATTCGTATAATGCCCATTAATGCCGGCGGAAAAACCTAATGCTGTGGTTACATTTTCCATAAATACCCCACCATAACAAAAATCTGTTTTTTCTTTTTCAGAAAACGAACGGCACGCTGAAAGAGCTTTTGGTAAATCATAATCAAGAAATGCCATAAGTCCGTGTCCCGCGCCATGGAAACACTGATTACGTTCAAATGGAACTTTAAGAGAAGTACATAAAGCATTGAGTTCTTCTTTAAAACTTCCGGAACCCACTTCCCAAAAAAACGCTTCAATGAAGCCGTGGTAAAAACCGGAATGACACGCTGAACTGCCATCTTTAAGAATTTCCTTTCCGAATACATCATATGCTGCTCGCCCAACATAGTGAGCCGCACTATGGCAACTAAAATTTGAACCTTCTCCACTTTCTTCTGAAATTTTTTCTATCGTACGACGTGGACCAATCTGAAACACTACACGACGGATCTCAATATCATCGGGTGCATAATGGTATACCCTTTCTGCTTCATAATTTTTATCTGAAAAAAGATCTTCTTTGTCTAAGACAGTACCAAGCAACAACCCCTCGGAACCGCTTCTAATAGATGCGAGGCCTGGGATGGTATTTGATTCTGTACGTATGATAGCGTGTAAAAAATATCGTACTGCTTTCGTTATATGATATATCACCGAACCAACATACTCACTATTGGGGTTCACTACTACAGTGCCTGAAGATTGTAACGAGAGATGATCATGAAAATTCCAAAAGCCGGGTTCTCGGAACGTAAACGTATATTTACCGTTGGGAGGTATCGGTTCGCACGCGTCAAATACGTATTCTTCAATAAGAGAGCCGCAACGACGTATATCTGAACCAGGATATGCAGCGTGTGTGGGGTGGAAATTTGAAGCAGGCCAATGAGTAAATGAATCGATATTCTTAAAAACTACCGTATCTCCTTGTAAGATTTGGATCTGACTCGGAGAAAATCTTTCTGCATTCATTTCAATAACATGTGTCGCACCAGAATAATGCACAACAGTACTATACCCAAACAAGAGTACGGAGAAAATGAACAGGGAGAGGAGTAAAATTTTTGAAGCCTTTTTAACTCCTGCTTTATACAACTTCATAGAAGCGTGTATTAGTTAAGTGGATTACCAGTATAGTAGCCCTGATAGTAGAGCTGATAATAATACGTTCCCTGGTAGTAACCCTGACCGTAGTAGTAACCTTGGCTGTAGTAGTAGCCCTGGCTGTAGTAGTAGCCCTGGCTGTAGTAGTAACCTTGTGAGTAGTAATAGCCTTGGTAATAACCCTGGGAGTAATAGTAACCTTGATAGTAGCCCTGGCTGTAGTAGTAACCTTGATAGTAGCCTTGACCATAGTAGTACCCCTGGCCGTAGTAGTAGCCTTGGGTGTAGTAGTAGCCTTGTGAGTAGTAGTAGCCCTGGTAATAGCCCTGGCCGTAGTAGTAGCCTTGGGTGTAGTAGTAGCCTTGTGAGTAGTAGTAGCCCTGGTAATAGCCCTGGCCGTAGTAGTAGCCTTGGGTGTAGTAGTAGCCTTGTGAGTAGTAGTAGCCCTGGTAATAGCCCTGGCTGTAGTAATAGCCTTGGGTGTAGTAGTAGCCTTGTGAGTAGTAGTAGCCCTGGTAATAGCCCTGGCTGTAGTAATAGCCTTGGGTGTAGTAGTAGCCCTGGCTATAGTAGTAACCTTGTGAATAGTATGTTGACTGTGAATATGATGCTACACCAACATATCCATCTGGAGCGGTGCTACTTGTAGAGAAGAACATTTCGGTCGGATCAGCTGATGCATTATCCGCGCCCTCGTAATATAGATACCCTTTACGCAGTTGTGCGGAACCATTGAGTACAATTGCACCATTAATAGTAATAGAGGTGCCGGGATTCCATGCCCATGTAGCGCCGCTGTTTAATGTAAGCGTCTTTCCGCTTGGGATAGTTAGATTAGCACCGTCAAGACCTGCGACCGCCGAAACAGCACAGTTTGATGAAAGATCTGAGTTAGTTCCTTGGCTTAATCCTGGACACGGGTCAGACCACGCAAGAGTAATTGAATTAGTCTCGCCATTACTATTTTCGGCAGTAAACGTTGTGTGGTATTTCCTTACATGTGTATCGAAAACAGTCCAAGAGGTTTCATAAGTAGTTCCATACGCATCAGAACTTACTTCTTCTAGGTCAAGCGTAATCGTCTGATTATCCAACTCAGTGCGGGCAACCACTGAAGTGATGTCAGCTGAAGAGCTAACCTTCACCCGAAGTGTTTGGTTCTCTCCAACATATACATGGAGTGGGTTAATGTTGGCACTAATAAAACGCGGATCTTTCTTACCTGAAGAAACAGATAAGTTTGCGTTTTCTCCTGCCGGTGCAAGTGTGTATTCAGGTTCTTGTGCCTCTGAACTGAGTGAGTCCGGTGCTACCACTTCTACTGTACGTGTTTTTTCGGTTGCAGCTTCCCCTTCTGAATCAGCAACATTGTAACGGATAACGTATGAACCTGTAGAAAATGTATTGACTGTATCTCCGCTCACTACGACGTCATCGGTAATATCACCATCTTCGGGGTCAGTAGCTTCAACTCCCGGATCGGTATAATTCGTGCCAGCAGTAATTGCTACATAATCACTTCCGGTGAGCGTAATTGTTGGCGCTTGGTTTGTAGGCTCTGGAGTGGTTACTGCGCCACCGAGGGTGGTAGAAGGAGCACTGCCACCGCCTCCACCTCCTGAACTTGATGGCGTGGTAGTGTCTTGCGTATCGTCAGTGCCCGTATCTGTGGTGTCAGAATCAGTGTCTACGTCAGTATCATCTTGGGGTGTGCTGGTCGCCGTATCTTCCGGCGTGAGTTCATCTTCATCAGGTTCAGTGGTGTCTGGTGTATCTTCAACCTCATTAGGTTGATCATTAGAGTCTTCCGTCGGTTGAGCAGGTGTTGTTGGTTGCGTGAGCCCAGGTTCACGTGGAGTCTCATCGTCTCTCTCGTCATCTTGTGTATCGTTAGGTTCACTCGTGTCAGTACGTGGTGTTTCACTTTCACTATCTTGTGTAGTCTGTGGACGTAAGACTAGTGGCCTATCAGGCACTGAGGGCTGTGCAGTGCGTGATGTTTCTGGTTCAAAAATGTTATCAAAAAAGGTGCGTATTTTATCAAAAAGCGCAGGTGCCTCTTCAACCTCTCGTTGAGCTTGAACACGTGTTTGTTCGTTTAATTCAGACGGGCCACGAAAGAGTGTGACTATATTATAAAGAGAATCAAACAGAGACCAACGGAAGGTTGTTTTTTGTTTCTTAAAGGCGGCAGAGTGTAATTTTTTATTATTTACCACCACCGTCGCCTCATCGGGAGAAAAACTAAGTGAGAGGTGTTGCCAAGTATTTGGCGCTAGCGTAAGCGTATCGAATGTGACCTCTTCATTGTCACGCACGATGACCAACGCTCCGTCTTTGATGCGCACTTTATGTTCTCGGGTACCAAAGAGTAAACGATTACCGGTTGCATTTTCTGTGACAAATAACCAGAACGAAAGCGGCCGTACTTCTTCTTGTGACACAGAAGAAGTACGAGAAAGCGGAGTAAATTCACTACCGTCCCAATTTTGAATAGCATCATACTCCCCCTCAATCCACGCACTTCCTCCCTGCGACGAACCATGGGTGGTATTTAAAGTTGCGCGAGTTAACGGACCTACAGCGCCGGGTTGCACTTTTGCAGCAATGAATCCAACACCTTGCTGGTACTCTTGCACCGCAGCTTCTGTTTGTGGACCAAAAAACCCTGTTATCTCAACACCGAGCCATTCTTGTAGCAGCTCTACTTCTTCACTGGAATCTCCTCGTTCTAAGTTTTGAGTGAGACTCAACACCTGCGCGTGTGTAGCAAGCGGAGAAAGAAAAAAAGTAGCGGCAAAAAACAACCCGATAATTAAAAAACGAGACATAGTATGTGTCCCTTCAGTGTATCGCTGAATTACTGTTTTTGCCACTGCATTAAACAAAATAGTGTTCATATAAAGGTATCTATGATTCATCTGTTTGAGATGCATCATCATTTTCAGTAGTATCTGTCTCACCCTCTTCAGGAGCTACTGTTTCTTCTTCATTCTCACTTCCATCTGTATTCACTGTATCACCTTCTATTGTCTCAGAGGTTGGGTCCTCGGTGCCGCTATCATTGCTTGAGTCACTGTCAGCCTCATCCTCTTCGTTTACACTCTCTGTCTCATTTTCAGTGTTAGTAGCTGTATCAGCCTCATCCACGGTTCCTTCTGTGGTTTCTTCAGTGGTAGTGGCAGTATCCTCTTCGGTGGTGGTATCGGTAGTTGTTTCGCCTACGATCACTTCTCGGATTGCCTCAGCAAGGGTGGTGCCTTCCCCATCGATGACTTTGTAGTGGATGGTGTGGGTTGATGAAGTAGCAGTGTCAATGTTCACGCTTTGTACTTCTTCACCTTGGTAGAAGGTGCGGACGCCAAGCGCGGTGAGTGTTTGGTCGGTTGATGAGGCGATGGCGCCGAGGTCGTTGTAGGTGGTGCCGGTGGTGATGGTGGCTGGGTTGTTGCCATTGATGAGTATTTCAATTGGGGTGCTAGTTTCTACTGACGTAGTTCCTTCGATTGGTTCAGACGCTTCACTACCACACTCGCCTGCAAACGGTAGCGCGGCACCATTTCGAATCTTCAAACAGTACGGATCACCGGTTACTTCATCATAGAGTGTAATACCTGATGGTTTTTCCGATGAACCAATAGTTAATGTACCAATAACCGCTTGTGTAATATGAGTAACACCATTTACAAAAGTGACGCCGAACTCATTTAGTTTAGTGAACACAGCACCTATGAATTCCGTCAGCTGACTATTCTCATTAAACGAAAGCACCGGTGCCGCATCAGTGAAGTACTCATCATCCGTGTCAGGAGGGTTGAACCCTTGGACATTGTCATGGTTGTAGTTGGTCCATTGTTCATAGTCAAAGCGTGGTGCGGTGAGGCGGTATGACACGGTGGTTGGTTGGTCAGAGATGAGAATGAGTTTGTTCTCTGCTTTGTGGAGGCTGTACCATACCTTTGAGTTGCCTTCTGGGGTGAGGAGTACGACAAGTTGATCGATGTTCTTTTCAAGTTGTGTTGCTTTGGCAAAGAGCCAGAGGTCACTTCCCGCCTCTTGGGTGTCAAAGTCGATGGTGTGGGTGTAGCCGATATTGCCGTTGCTATCGGTGGTTTCGGTGTTGATGGTGGCGACACCGGTGGTTTCTTCTTTGAGACCGATCATGCCGGCTACGTAGGTTGAGTAGTCGACACCTTCGATGGTGTATACCGGGTCGATGGTACCCACGGTGATCTTGCCGAGGCCGTTGCCGACGACGATGTCGCCGGTGTTGTATATGTCGCCGACGACCGCGAGGGCTGCTGCGGGTGAGGTGGTGCCGATGCCGAAGTTAGCTCCTTGTACTGTAATATCACCCGCTGTATCAAAGACGATACGCTCTAACGCGGAGCCAATACCGATATAGTCCTCGTCACCAAGCTCAAAGCTATTGGCAGTAAGTGTGCCGGTGGTGGTGTCATTGGCGTTATTTTTCAAA